>PSLO01000018.1:0-58461 GCA_040289665.1 Leptolyngbya sp. ERB_1_1
TGACCTTTAATTTTTCAAAGCTATTTACCTATGGCTGCTTCTCATAACTGATTTAGGATCGCTATATTTGATAGCGATGTCACTATAGACGGTACAACCACTACGACTAAGCTGAAGATTGTATCTCTACAAGACAGCTATTTGAAACAGAATCCGACTACAAACGTAGACTCAACCACAGGAAGCTTACCCGCAGGCGTGGTTGCAATGCTGAAAGGTGTGAGAGTACAGATCGCTGAATTCGGTGCGATCGACGAGAAAAACAAACACCGCAAGATAAAGTGTGAACCTCAAATCGACGGTAAGACCACATGGTATGTATTCGCTTCTCATGTGGCAATATCACCATAAAGATGTTCTTGATTGAGAAAATTTGCTTCTATACAGTTTCTCGATCAAGAAACAATTAATCTGATGATGCCGCAAATAAAAACTGAGACTTTTTTACAAAGTCTCAGTGAGCAGATCAGAATTTTAAAATTTATGCGATCGTGATCTCTGGGGATAAATAAACATCCTGAATCGCATGAAACAACTTAACCCCCTCCTCAAAGGGACGCTGAAATGTTTTCCGTCCAGAAATTAATCCCGTTCCGCCAGCACGCTTGTTGATCACGGCTGTCCGAATTGCTTCAGCAAAATCGTTTTTACCCGATGCGCCGCCAGAATTAATTAATCCAGCGCGTCCTGCATAACAATTGAGCAACTGATAGCGGGTGAGATCGATCGGATGATCTGTCGTTAATTCGCTATACACTTTCGGATCGGTTTTGCCGTAGCTTTCTCCGGTCGCTTTTGCCACTGCACCATAACCGTTATTCACTTCAGGAAGTTTCTGTTTGATGATGTCAGCTTCGATTGTCACGCCCAAATGATTCGCTTGTCCGGTCAAGTCTGCTGCAAGATGATAGTCTTTGTCTTGCTTAAACGCAGAGTTTCGCAAATAGCACCAAAGAATCGTTGCCATCCCGTACTCATGTGCCAGCGCAAACGCCTGACTCACTTCCTGAATTTGGCGCGTTGAATTTTCTGATCCAAAATAAATCGTTGCACCAACTGCAACCGCTCCGAGATTCCAAGCTTGCTCAACTGATGCAAACATCACTTGATCGTATTGATTCGGAAAGGTAAGAAGCTCATTGTGATTGAGCTTAACGATAAATGGGATCTTGTGAGCGTATTTGCGAGAAACACTGCCTAATACGCCTAACGTCGTTGCAACCGCATTACAACCACCTTCGATCGCCAATTTGATAATGTTCTCGCTATCAAAATACATCGGATTCGGTGCAAACGAAGCGCCCGCCGAATGTTCGATCCCTTGATCCACAGGCAAGATTGAGATGTATCCGGTATTTGCCAAGCGTCCGAACGAATACAATTGGCGTAGACTCCGAAGCACTTGGGGAGAGCGATCGCTTTGCACAAAAATCCGATCGAGAAAATCCGGTCCCGGTAAATGAAGTAAGTCCTTAGAAACTTTCGCTTTGTGGGTCAACAAATCTTCGCCTTCATCGCCCAACCACGATGTCACGGACTGAGGCGCAGAGAGTGTAGCGGTCATCGCAGTTTCCTCAATACTGTTCCCATTCACTTTAACGTTTTGGCTCAAAATGGCTTATGTCTGTAAGAGTATTTTTATGCGAATTGAGAAAGCTTGGGTGACGATCGCAGCGATCGAGTTCGATCGTTCCGTGCAGTTTTACCGCCATTTGTTCCAACAAGAACCGCAAATTCTCACACCCGAAAAATATGCAGAGTTTGAGGCGTTCGGCATTCGACTGGGAATTTACCGCCCAACTTTGGAAGAATCTCCAGAGCGATCGCCGATCACATTATTTCCGGCAGTGAGTTTGTGTCTGCAAATTGAGAATTTGGAAACCGCGATCGAACATCTCAATCCAGCCGATGCCTATGTTGGTGAGATTCGATCGGTTTCTCATGGACGTGAGGCATACGCTTACGATCCCGATGGCAATCGCATTATTCTATTTGAGCCGTCTTGAGCAGATTGATTGTCTCAAATCTAATTTTCTGGCTCTAGCCGTCTGACTCGACTTTCCAAACATCCTCGCATCGCCAATAGAGCCGTCCCATACGCTGCTTCAGTTTGAGCCGCACTCATCACCGAAACACCAAGATGTCGTTGTCTTATCGCTGTCCAAGCTGCGTTTTTTGCTCCTCCTCCAGCGGTCAAAACTCGCTTCAACGATATTGCGCCCAAAGATTCCAGCAGTCGATATCCTTGCGCTTCAATTCTTGCCATACTCTCAAGCAATCCGTGAAGAAATTCCACTCGATCGCTAGGTCTGGGTTGCAGTCGAGGCGCGAGGGTCGGATCATTCATTGGAAAACGCTCGCCCGGTTGCAACAAAGGATAGTAATCGAGTTGGCTTTCTTGATTCGGAATGCGATCGCTCAATTCCCTCAGTTCATCCGATGTAAAAAACTGCTGCAAAACCGCACCTCCCGTATTAGAAGCACCCCCAACTAGCCATCGATCTCCAAATCGATGACTATAAATCCCAAAGTCTGCTTGATCGATTCGAGTATCACTTAATAGCTTTAGAACCAATGTTGATCCCAGCGAAGTGACTGCATCTCCACTCTCATTTGCTTGACTAGCAATAAAAGCCGCAATGCTATCTGTTGTTCCCGCGCAAATCTCACAAATTGCTGGAATCTGGAATCGTTTAGCAATCGTAGGTTGAATCAATCCGATCGCACTTCCAGGCTCTACGACGATCGGCAGTAATTCCTGAAGCGGCAACCACTCTGGATATTTCAATCGCTCCACATCGTAACCAAGCTTCAAACTATTGTGATAGTCGCTGATTCCTAGCTGTCCATGTAGCTGAAATGCTAACCAATCCGCTTGATGTAAAAGGTATCTTGCATCAGAAAAACTTTTATGGTTCGCTTGCCACCAAAGCAACTTTGCAAGACTAGATGTGGCACTCATCACAGTATGTTGAGCAGGCGCGATCGCTCGAATTTGCTCTAACACACTTCCTCCACGATCGTCGTTGTACAACAACGGTGTAGTCACTGGAATTCCAGCATGATCGCACAGTAAAACGGTTGAAGATGTGCCATTGATTGCAATTCGACTTAAGCGCGATCGAACCTCGATCGGTAAGGCGCGAAGTAACTGCCATAGCATTCGCTCCCAATCTAGAGAAGCAGTAACGCTAACTTGAGCAACGATATCGCCATTGGGATCAATTGCGATCGCTCTCGCCCCAGAAGTCCCAAAATCAATCCCTAAAGACAGATCCATATGTTGTAATTGATTATTAAATTTATTCAACAGATCGATTCAAGTCGAATTCATTCTTCTTACAATAACGTTCAAATTTAACGAAGCTTTGAGGAGAAATGGTATTAATGTATACCTTCGATATTGTTGGAGTCTCTCCAATTTTGTCTTTCTTCTATCAACAACAAGAAATCATTCAAAAAGATTTATCAACTGGAGTGGAATACATTCCAAGCTTTGAATGTACGCTTGATGCTGTGATTCGCTCAGTCGAAACCGTGACCCCCCAACATCAGTGGCATTTAGATGAAGTGGTAGCAACCGTTATCAACTTCTGGCTGCACAACTCAGAGGCGATTCATCACTGGAAAGATCGGCTGCAAGATGCTGGAAAAGACAGTCTTCTCGTCAGCCGTGTTGCGAATATCAATTCACTTAAAGCTGAGTTTGAATTGCTACTTTAGCTTTGCAAACTTTCTATTTCTGAACTCTTTCCTGAGCAAGACGTAGGATTATAGCGATACCGCTTAACTGAAAATCAGTTTGGAGGTGTTGTTATGGAAACTCAGGATAAAGTGATGTCACAATCGCATTTAAGAGAAATCGGAATTACGCGGGAAATGGTCTTCCCGATCGGGCTTGGTGGAATGCCAATGTCACTGCGCGATCGTCCCTCAGAAGACCAATCGATCGCAACCATTCACAAAGCCTTGGAACTCGGTGTCACCTTGATTGATACCGCCGATGCTTACTGCCGTGACGAATCCGACAAGCATCACAATGAAAAACTCATTCACAAAGCCATTCAACACTATTCCGGTGATAAAAGTCAGGTTATGGTTGCCACAAAAGGCGGATTAATGCGTCCGAATGGGGCTTGGACACAGAACGGCAATCCTGATCACTTGCGTCAGACCATTCGCGAGAGTTTTGAAGCATTAGGTGGAGAAAAGCCGATCGATATTTGGCAATATCACTCGCCCGATCCGAATTACTCGATCAAAGACGCTCTGACTCCGGCAAAAGAAGCGCAAAGTGAAGGATTAGTTCGATATGTTGGTGTATCAAACTTCAGCGTCGAGCAAATCAAACAAGCGCGTGATGTCGTCGAAATTGTTTCAGTGCAGAACCAATACAATCCCTGGCATCGCAATCCAGAATATGATGGCGTACTAGAGTACTGCGAAGCGGAAGGCATTACCTTTTTACCTTGGAGTCCGCTCGGTGGCAGTAGTCGCGTTAAACAGTTACAGCAACTCACCGGCATTTCGGAGCTAGCGACTGAAAAAGGCTTATCGATTTACAGTTTGATCCTGGCATGGATGCTCTCGAAATCCCCTTGCATCGTCCCAATCCCCGGTGCAAGCAAGCCGGAGAGTATTGCAGATTCAGTCAAAGCGGCACAAATTCGGTTAGAACCTCCCGAAATCGCGATCGCATCTTCAACGATCGCCCATGTTTAATCTCTTAACTCCTTTACAAAACTCAATATGTTTGTTAAGCTTTGTGAAGAAGTTAAGAATGAAAGCGAGAAAAAACGATGAGAAGCGGCTCCATTATTGATGATCAAGGCAAATTAAACAACTTTGCGATCGAGCCTCAAATGTACGTGACTGAGCAGCCTCAGTTCGGTTTCAACGCCAACGCAGAGCGGTTAAATGGTCGTCTTGCAATGATCGGCTTTATCTCGCTCTTAGCATTAGAAGTATTCACTGGGCACGGCATCATCGGCTTTCTGACCGGATTGTAAGGTCGATTAGCAAGGGCGTAACAATCAGCAAGCTTGTAACACTTGGCAAAATGGGTGATGTCTCTCTAGAGGGCATCACCTTTTTTATCTTGGTTCAATAAGCGATGATGTTTACCGGGGTGAGATATTTGCACCCTGTAACGCATCAATTATTCGCAGCCCTACGATCACATGAAAGCACTCGTTACCGGAGCCAATGGATTCACTGGATCACATTTAGTCAAAGCACTATTAAAGCGAGGTGATTCCGTTATTGGTTTTGTTCGTAGATCAAGCAATACCTCTCGTTTATCCGACTACAGCATCGATTATGCTTACGGTGACATTACCGATCGCATTTCTCTTACTGAAGCAATGCGCGATGTCGATGTTGTCTTTCATACTGCCGCTTATGTTGAATTAGGCATTGTCAACGCGGCAGAAATGGAGCGTGTTAATGTTGAAGGAACCCGCACCGTTCTAGAAGCTGCAAAAGCTGTAAGTCTTCCTAAGCTGATTTATTGCAGCACGATCGGGATTTTTGGCGACACTCAAGGCAAAGTAATCGACGAAACTTTCCAGCGCACCCAGAAAGATTTTTCCTCGGCTTACGATCGCACAAAATATCAAGCTCAGCAATTAATTGATCAAGCTGAGGGATTATCGATCGTATCTCTCTTGCCCTCTGGAATTTTTGGCAACGATGATCCCCATTTCATGCCAGTACTGAACGCCTTCCGCAAAGGTCGGTTGAAGGTTTGGGCAGGCGGCTCACGAGTCACTGGAATTGTTCACGTCGATGATTTGGCTGAAGCGATGATTCTCGCGGTCGATCGCGGGAAATCTGGCGACTACTACATCATTTCCGCAGGCGATCTCACCACGAGAGAAATGTTCGAGATCTTCAGCCGCGAGACTGGAATTTCTGCGCCTCGTGAAGCTCCAGAACCCTTAGTTCGCCTCGTTGCGAATGTTCTCGATCCCATCGGAAGACTCTCAGGCTGGCAACCTCCGATCGATAACGAACGAGTGCATTATGTCTATGATCGCTGCGTCCGTGTCGATGCCACCAAAGCCAGACAAGAACTCGGTTGGAATCCACGATCGCCCGAAGTAACCTTGAAATCACTGGTTAGCGCTTAATTTCTGCGATCGCTTTTTCTGCCTTTTTCACTTCGTCGGTTTTGCCTTGCTCTTCAAATAGCTTCTTCGCCGTTTGAAACGCCTCGATCGCGTCTCGCGAAAAATCACGCGCTTTCAAGGCAACGCCCATTTGATAATACGCGTTTGCATTATTTGGATCGAGCTTGATCACTTCGCGAAATGCCATCAGCGATCGCATGACTTCTTTTTGCTCTAATGCTGTTTCTGCAAGAGCGAATTGAGCTTCGATCGAAGTTGCATCAAGATTTACCGATCGCTGAAACGAACTTAAAGCCGCAGCAGTATTGCCTGCCTCGCGTAGAATCTTGCCGATTTGGAGATGCAGCTTAGGATTGTTCGGCTCAAGTCGTACGGCTCGATTGAAGGCTGCTAATGCTGCTTGGGAATCACCCTGATTTAGCAGTGCAATCCCCAATCCAATCTGTGAGCTTGCTCGTCTTGGATCAAGCGTTGCAGCAGTTCGCAGCGAGGTAATCCCTTGGCGAATTCTTCCTTGCTGGATCAGCATCAACCCGATCGCTTCGTGCGCTTCGGCATTTCGTCGATCGAGTCTCACAGCTTGTTGATAAGCTGCCATTGCTTGAGAAACTTGCCCTTGACGCGCCAGAACCGTTCCTAATCCTAAAAACGCATTTACATTGCGTTTGTCCAATTCCGTGGCTCGGCGGTAAGCAGTTTCGGCTGCACCATCGTTACCCAAATTTGCCAAACTAAAGCCCAAAGCATAAACAAAATCGGCGTTTGCTGGCTCTAGCGAAACCGCCTGTCGGTAAGCATCAGCAGCTTCTTGGAATCGACCTTGTTGGGCGTAGATATATCCTATACCTGAGAAAATTCTGGCGTTTCGATTATCGATCGAAGCTGCCCGCTGAAATGTCTCTAAAGCGCTTGTCCAATTGCGTGACTCCACATACTCTCGCCCTTGTTCGAGCAAGTTATCCAACTCATCGGATTGGGCGCGAACTGGGTGGGGAATGAATCCCACCCAGAGCAAAATTCCGGCAGAAAGGAGCGATCGACGAATACGAGACATTGTACCCATACTGAGATTAATCAACAATTACGAGAAGCTTTACAGTGTTAACATCGTGAACGCCGATTTGAGCGAGAGAAGACTCATGCTAATGACAACAACCGATGTCATCCAAAACGCTGTGATTGAATCATACCTTGGCGTTGTTACCGCTGAAGTGGTTTATGGAACGAATGCGCTGAAAGACTTCTTTGCAAGCATTCGGGATTTGATCGGTGGGCGCACCGCAGGCTATGAGCGCGTATTTCAACAAGCTCAACAAAATGCCCTCGCTGAACTTCAAAAACGAGCACAAAATCTGGGCGCAGATGCGATCGTTGGTATCGGAATTAATACTGGCACAATCAATATGGATCAATCTGGCGTTCTTTTATTAATCACTGCGGTCGGAACTGCTGTGAAAATTCACTAATCGCAACAATATTTACAGAATCGTCTCACTCTCGGTAGAGTGATTTCGCTGCCACAAACCTTACAATATTGCCAAGAGTAATTTCTTTGCAAATGACTATCCTGTTAGGGGAGAGAATTCACAATGGCATATACTAATCGTCCTGTCCCTGAAGCTGCTGTTATTCCAGTTGCGGGCGACTATCATGATCGCGTTCGCTGGGGTCCGATTATCGCAGGTTTGGCAGTTGCGCTGGTATCTCAGTTGATTCTGAGCGCGTTGGGTGCAGCAATTGGAGCGACTTCGATCGCAAATTCGGGTTCACCTCGATCGGATGCAGGCGGTGTGGGAACCGCAGTTGGAATTTGGGCAACGATCAGCTTGTTGATTTCGCTGTTCATTGGTAGCTGGGTGATGGCGCGTGCTTGCGGTCCGATGAACCGTAGCACAGCATTACTCAATGGCGCGATTCTCTGGGCAACCACATTGGCACTGAGCGCTTATTTATTGGCAAGTGGTGTTTCCGGTGCGTTTGGTTTAGCGGTATCGAGCGCGGCAAATGCGGCGGGTGGTGCAGCCATTCCTCAAACGGGTGTACCGAATGTTGATCTGAGAACTGCAACCCCGAACATCTCTGCTCAAGATGCTAAAAACATTGCAGGCAACACGGCAAAGGCTGGTTGGTCGTTTGTGATTGGTTCGCTGTTAGGTTTGGCAGCATCGTTGGGTGGTGCAGCAGTGGGAACTCGCAGTCCTCGTACAGCGTATGTTGAGCCGACCAATCGCGGTGTTGCTCCATAACGATCGAGCTTGAACGATCGCTTGACCCCTCGCTTCAGTTGAGGGGTTTTTCATATTTAAAAAACAGAAGGGATGTTACTTGAACACCCCTAAAATGGTAAACGGGCTAGGAGGGATTCGAACCCCCGACACCGTGGTCCGTAGCCACGTGCTCTAGTCCACTGAGCTACAAGCCCTTGTTAGCACTTATTCAATATACAACGATCTGACCCAAATGACACAAAAATCTGAAAACTCCATCGAACTCTCTCATCTTGATGCGACCGGACAAGCGCAGATGGTAGATGTCTCTGGTAAGTCGGCAACAGTGCGACAGGCAACGGCGATCGCTCGTGTCCGAATGCAGCGCGAAACGATGATCGCGATCGAATCCGGTGATACGCCGAAAGGAGATGTACTCGGAACGGCTCGAATTGCTGGAATTATGGCAGCGAAGCAAACGGCAAACTTGATTCCGCTGTGTCATCCGTTGCCGATTCAGAAAGTCGAGGTCAATATTACGGCATTGCCAGAGCTACCAGGATTTGAGATTCAAGCAACGGTGAAAATTAAGGCAGAAACTGGAGTCGAAATGGAAGCGCTCACGGCAGTGTCAATTGCAGCTTTAACGCTGTACGACATGGCAAAAGCGATCGAGAAATCGATCACGATCGAGCAAATCTATCTACTGAGTAAAACCGGAGGTAAATCTGGTGACTATTTGCTAGAACAAACCACGTAGGGCAGCAAAAAAGCGCGACTCATGCCGCGCTCAGGTTGAGATCCTACAATGAGAACAAAGTAGAGTGAAAATAGAGAGAGTGAGAACAAAATAAAGACTATCTCAAATAGTTTGCTTCTGCTTCAAGCATCCGGAGCAATGCTTGATCGCCACGCGCTTTGGCTGCATCCATGCGGCGTTGCAGATTCCGTTGTAGATTTTCGCGGTGTACCCTTGAGACTTCCGCTGAATGGGGACGATTTCTGTTCATATTTCAATTTTCCTAGAGGTTAGCTCTTCTTATCACCATGATTTGATTTTAACATCGGCTATTCTAATTCGGTAACAATCGCTACTAAAATTCATACTTTTGAAAGATAAATGTTGATCACGTTGCTCACTGATTTTGGATTAGGTGATGTCTATGTAGGTGTGATGAAGGGGACGATCGCTCAAATCAATCCGCAAATTCAAACGATCGACCTCACTCATCAAGTTCCACCGCAAGATATTGCCGCTGCCCGCTTTCAGTTAATGAATGCCTATCCTTACTTTCCAGATGGAACGGTTCATATTGCTGTCGTTGATCCGGGAGTGGGGGGTCAACGTCGATCGATTGCCGTTCAACTTAAGGCAGGATATGTCGTTGCACCCGATAATGGGTTAATCAGCGGCGTAATGAGTGAAGCGGGCACGTATCCGTGTAGCGAAGCTATCGCAGCCGTTGAATTAAACAATCCGAAGTATTGGCGATCGCAAAATCCGAGTGCTACGTTTCACGGTCGCGACATTTTTGCACCTGTTGGAGCACATCTAGCGAGTGGAGTTCCGCTGCAAGAATTCGGGACTGAAATCGATTTAGCGTCGATCGTTCGATTGCCGATTCCCGATGTAATTGAAACTGAAACCGGATTGCAAGGCGTGATTCAAGCGATCGATCGTTTTGGAAATTTGATCACGAACATTCCAGGGGAAAAGGTGCGCGATCGAGCTTGGTCAATTCGCATTGACGGAACCGTTTACCCCGGAAAGACAACTTATACAGATGCCGCAATTGGTGAAATTGTTGGATTAATTGGCAGTCATGGATGGATCGAATTGGCGATGAATTGCGGTGATGCTCGGAACGATTTGAATTTGAACGTCGGTAAAGCGATCGTCGTTATTTAGATTTCTGCCCGATCGCGCTGACCAACGGTTCAAACACAGGCACAAGATCAGCGCGACTCACCACTAAGGTTGGAAACGATCGCGTACTGTAATCCTTACCGATTTCTAGCGGAAAAATCGGCTCCGATTGCAGCGGATACCAAACCGCGCCCGCTGCCTGCACGATCGCCCAAACTGCCGCAATATCCCAGATTTTCGGAGTTGCCTCCACACCTCCCAACGATGCACCCGCCGCTATCGTGAGTAAGTTATACGTCGCCACTCCCAACATCCGAATCTTTACAGGAAAGGGATTTTTTAGCACTGAGATACTGCGGGCACAGAGATTAAAAAAGTGATTGCGGGTGAGTGCTTCTTGACTGGCGTGAATCGGTTTGTCGTTGAGAAATGCACCAGACGGCAAATCTAAATCCGATTCCCCCTGCCAGAAGCCATGAAACGATTGATTTAACGGCGGGAGATGCACATAACCAAAAACGGGCGTTCCTTGATATAACAGCGCGATCGAAATACCCCACAACGGCAATCCACGAGCAAAATTCGTTGTGCCATCGAGCGGATCAATAATCCAGCACCATTCTCGATCGGGAAATTGATGTTCTGCTTCTTCGCTCAAGACACCGTGATCTGGGAATGTTTGAGCGATCGCCTTGCGAATTTGTTCATCTGCCCATCGATCGGACTTCGTGACTAAACTACCGTCTGCCTTTTCAGCCGCTTGCACTTGTCCAAAATCTTGTAGCAGTTGTGCCCCAACTTGACGCGTCAGCGATTCTGAAAAGGCTTTAATCTCCAGAAAATTCATCAATCTAGCTCGCCTTCCAAAATAGTTGAAATTGCTGCTTTTGTGTTATTGCGAAATGCTTTGACATCCACTCGGCTCAGAAAACTAACTGCGATGATCATACCGATTGCTTGCAATCCAAATACAACCGCATACGCTAACGCCAAATTTGAGAAAATACTTTTACCCACATCCAAAGCACCACCACCAAACACAATTGCCAACGCTCTTGCTAACGATTGTGCCAATCCCCACGCACCGATAAAAGTACCAGCCGTTTCAACCGCAGTGAGATCGAGCATTAAGCTAATTGCGCCTGTGGTTGTGATACCTGACGCGAATCCGAATAGAAACAGACCGCTCTGTAGTAGTTTAGGATTTGCGGTAAAGCCTGCAAGAATGATAAAGATCATACAAGCTGCAACGAATAGGCAACCGAGTTTTGCGGTTCTGGTTTTACCAAGTCGAGGCACGATCGCAAATCCTGCTGTACTAATGCCGATCAGCGTTCCTATCCCCCAAAACGCATTCAACCGCGTCGCCTCTGCCACTGACATCCCGAATACTTGTCCTCCGTAAGATTCCATCACCGCATCTTGCATAAATAAGCTAATCGTCATCAAGAGCAAGAAGGTGAAAAACAATCCGGTCTGTGGAGATGCAGTTAAAACTCGAATGGCACGGCTCAAGGTAATTTGGTCTTCTCTGTTGATCGACGATCGCGTTTTAAACCGCGAATACTTTTTCTCAATTCCAACCGTTGCCAATACACACAACCCACAAACAAGACTGGGAATGATGATGAATACTCGATCGACTGCTGGACGCAAAGTAGTTAAACTGGTTGCTCCTTGTACAGGCAACAATTTCGCACTCAAAATTGCGCCAATCACAATGCCGATCATCAGCATCGACCAAACAATGCCGACGAGCTTTGATCGTTCTTCTTCTTCTGATACATCGACCAGCAGTGCTGCATACGGAGTCGAGCCTGCGCTTAATGTCAATCCATACAGCGCAAACACCAGTCCCAAGGCTCCAATCCAAAGCTGTGTTTGTATCCCCCATCCCACCGTCTGCACACTTGTGCTCACTTGCCACATGACTTGGACTGCCAGAAACGCCGCCAGCGAAAATAGCACCGAAGCAATCCAAACATAGCTAGTGCGGTGATAGCCCGCGATCGGTTTGGCATCCGACATTTGCCCAAACCACAATCGCGCGGGAGCCATAAACTGATGCACCGCGATCGTACCTGCCGCGATCGTCGCTGGAATCGCCAGTTCTTTAATCATCACTCGGCTTAACACACCAAGCGTCAAGACCGACATCATGCCCAACCCCATCTGATACAGACCGAGTTGAAACATGGTAAGCAGCTTTATTCGGGGGGGGTGCGTGATCATGAGATTGTGAGTTTGTTATGGATAGCAATCAAAAATAGATCGTACATCACTGCACGATCGCACCTCATCGAAAGCAATATTACTTAGGGCATTAACGTATCACCGGATATCGATCGCATTTCAACCCGCAGCAATGCCATTTTCTACAGAAATGTTGTGCTTTTGCAGAAGAAGATTGACTTCGCAAGCATAAAAAACGATCGCACATCTCTGCACGATCGCTCTTTATCCAAGACAATTTCAACTTAAGGCGCTAATGCATTCCCGCGAATCAAACTCGCGATCGTTTTCGCCGTAATCTTCAATTGAATCAATGGATTTGCAGGCACAACAGTTTTGTAGAGATAGCTATCGAACGTGAGTTTTTGCACATCAATATCCGAACACATCTCAACAAACGCCTCGCGCGTTGCATCGGTGCGATAGAACACGGTTTGCAGAATATCCAGCACTTTATAAGTCAGACCGTACATCTTATCCCAGCGCTTCAGATACACTTTCAGATCCGCTTCTGTCGGAACCCGACGACCGTTTTCTGAAAATTCGACGATCGTTTCTGCACACATCCGGGCTGACTTCGCTGCAAAGTAGATTCCTTCACCCGAAGATTTCGTCACCGTTCCGGCTGCATCTCCCACCAGCGCTACGCGCCCAACCACTCGACGCGGTCTCGGATGCTCCGGAATCGGATGTGCCTCAACGCGGATGATCTTCCCGCCTCTGAGCCGTTTCTCCGCTCTTGCCCGAATTCCAGCCTGTAACTTTTTGATGTCCGCTTTGTTCGGAGCCATCGTTCCGGTTCCCACGGCAACGTGGTCGTATTTCGGAAACACCCACGCATAGAAATCGGTCGAGACATCATCGCCCACGTACATCTCAGCCAGATCTTCGTAGTACGCCATCTTGTCATCCGGCAAACGAATGCGCTCTTGGAATGCGATCGCATAGTTATAGTCACCCGCATCGATCGCCTTTGCCACCCGCGAGTTTGCCCCATCTGCCCCGACGACTAAATCGACTTCGAGCGTTGCCGCCTTTCCTTCAAAATTGCCCTCCGAATGATCCGCATAATGCAAGGTATACGAACCATTTGCGGTCGTCGGCAATTCCAGTTTGTGCATTGTGCCGTTAATCAGCTTTGCACCACGCGCAACCGCACGATCGCGCAAAAATCCATCCAAGACTTCGCGGCGGCACATGCCAATATATTCATCATCTTTTAAGGTGCTTCCAATGCTGACTTCAACATTGGAAGGAGAAATCATTTTCATCTTTCGCACTTTGCGATCGATGATCTTTTCCGGCAAGTCAAATTCAGCCACCATACAGAGGGGAATCGCCCCGCCACAGGGTTTAATGTTGTCTAACTTGCGTTCAATTAGATAGGTTTCAATACCCGCTTTTGCGAGTGTCTCTGCCGCAGAAGAACCAGCAGGACCACCGCCTACAACAGCAACCCGGAGTGTCAAAGGTTTTCTCCCAATTTCTTAAAAGATACGAAAGCAATCCTATCACGCGGGTTTTACCGATCTGTTATGCCCGACCGCAACTTGAAACACAGCTTAACAATTGAGTGATTGACTCAATTGTTGAAATAACTCCTCAACTGATAACGCCCCGTGGGTTCGACAAGACTTTTCACTCCGTTTGCTCCCGCCCGGATTGGAGATCGGTGCGAGACGAGCATCAACTTAAGAAACGCGATCGCACAAACGATGCAAAACTCGCAACCGTCGCAACCACTTGAACAATATCGGGTGAACTATCAATCTGTTGTCGAAGTTGTTTCATTATCTGCACATCTGCATCGGTGCAGATAATGTTTTCTTTCAAAATTGCTAATCGGGCTTGAGAAAACACGGTCATGGCTCGATCGCGTTCTTCTTTGAGTTCGATCTGCTCATCAAAGTCTGCCTGCATATAGCGAATCTCAATTTTACTCAACAGATCAGAAGCTTGCTTGAAGAAAAGCTGATTGTTATCTGACATCACCGATTCCTCGCTTTTTCTAAACTGCCAACTTCTAAAGATCGACTCGGTAAGCGACTTTGAGCCGCTGTATTCACTCGATCGAGAAATTTCTGCGCGACATTGCTCCACAATGGATCAGTTTGAATGTCTGAAACAATTCGAGTTGCTTTTGCTCTAAGGCTGGAATAGTTTTGACCTGTAAACAATGATGCTGTCGTCAATACTCTCGGAACTAAAGCATTTAATTGATTGAGATCTAACTCATCGTAGTGATTTGCTGTCTCAATCACATCTTTGCCAACGGCTGCCGCTTTCATACATTGTGCAACTGTGGTTTCGAGTAGCCGTTGTTCTGATTGTTTAATTTGCTGCCATTCTTCTAGCATTGCTCCGGTTTGATTCTCTAACTCTGCTTTACGTTGAGTCAAAGCAGGCTGTGATTCTCCTGATTTCAGTCGAGCTTGAATCGATTGATATTCTCGTTTAATCGCTTGTAGTTTCACGATCGTTGTTGTTCGATACTGAACCAATATCGGTGGATTCTCACTGATCGCTTTTGCAAGTAGCGCCATCTGCACCGTTAGCGTTTTGGCGTGTTCTGCCGATTTTTTGATCTCATCTCGACTCACCACACTTCTACCGTCTAGCTTCTCAAAAATCTCTGAAAAGCCTTCATACTGATTTCTCAAATCGCTAATAAACGTATCCCATTCTTGAACTTTCGGCGGCTGATAAGGGTCAATCGCTAAATCAATTACATCTCCACTAACTTCAGCCCGTGATGTCAAAATTCGATTGATAAAGGCTTGTCGGATCTCTGTACTGGATTTGGTTGGCGCTTCGAGTTCACGTTTTCGCATCGCGTCGATCGCATCGATCGCGCTGAGTGACTCATTGCGAAACTGCATCGCGGCTCCTTGTAGCGATCGCGCTTTTTCAACGCTACATCCTCCTAGCGCTAAACTCCCTAGGATTAAGACCGAAACCGCGAATCGCCTCATTTTCATTTCTCTTCTGAATACTACACAGGTGCAATGACAAAAATCTCCGAAATAAAAAGGGCAATCAGGCAGCCGTCGAATTCAAAAATTCTCCAAGCCACAATTGCCCAATTTATTATTCAACTTCCATCACCGCTTTACGCGGATTGTGAGATTAATCTACACTTTCATCGCTTTCGCCAATTCTGCTGCAACCTCGGGGCGCGAGAATTCAGGCGGCGGTAATTCCCCACGACGCAACATTTCTCTCACCTTGGTTCCCGAAAGATGAACCCGCTCTTCTGGTAAGCTCGGACTCGTTTTCGTGGTTGCCATTCCCTGGGTGCGCTTACAGTAGAATGCGTGCTCAAATTTCAGTGGCTGAATGCCTAACGTAGCCGGATCAAATTCATCAAAAATGTATTGAGCATCGTAGGTTCCATAGTAATCACCCACTCCCGCATGATCTCGTCCCACAATGAAGTGAGTACAGCCGTAGTTCTTCCGAATGAGCGCATGGAAGATCGCTTCACGCGGTCCGGCATACCGCATTGCAGCCGGATTAATTGCCAGAATGACGCGATCGTTGGGGAAGTAGTGCTCCAACATAATTTCATAGCAGCGCATCCGAATGTCTGCCGAAATATCATCCTCTTTTGTCGCACCGACTAGAGGATGCAGAAACAATCCATCAACCGTTTCTAAAGCACATTTGATGATGTACTCATGAGCGCGGTGAATGGGATTGCGAGTTTGGAAGCCGACGACGGTTTTCCAACCTTTTTCCTGAAATGCAGCCCGCGATCGAGCTGGATCAATCTGATAAGTCGGAAATAATGGATGCGGATCACGCTCTAGCAACCAGATATCGCCCGCCAAATTCACATTGCCCTGACGGTAAACGACTGCTACGCCGGGATGCTTCTCGTCATCAGTCCGATAGACCTTTACCGCTTCTCGTGCCTTGTCGTAAGTGTATTTCTCACTCAACTGCAACACGCCAATACACCGTCCAGCCATATCATCCAAACGCACCAAATTGCCTTCTTGCAGCGGTGCGGCGACAGCTTCACTCACAGACAGCGTGACCGGAATCGACCACGGTAACCCATTCGCGAGGTGCATTTCTTCAACGACGCGATCGTAGTCTGCTTTGCCCATAAATCCGGTCAAGGGGCTAAATCCGCCGATCGAGATCAGTTGCAAATCAGAAACGGCTCGTTCGTCGAGTTGAACGCGCGGAAGAAAATCGGCTTTAGAAAGCAGTTCTTCGCGCTGAGTGCCTGTCACAATACGATTGACTAGTTGCCCGCCGTGGGGTGCGATGCCGTCAAGATGACTCATGAGGTATAGAGATTGAAAGGGTTAAATTTCCACTTTTCCGAGCAGAAAAGGGGTCTTCATTAAAAGTAGCAGGATGTGTGACGATCGTGCTTATGCGTTGCTCGACAGAAAGGGAATTGGATCAGCGTTGCCTTCGGCTCACGCGAACGTGTACGGGTCGCTGAGCGTCTCGCCTTGAAGGTTTGCCCAGTACTGACTAAGAAAGTGAATCTGCCGCAGTCCAACGATGAGATTTAATCCGGGAACGAAGAGCCACCACACGGTTAAGGGCGGTTTTTGTCCGGCTCGATCGTACAACTCATTCACGGTGCGATACAGCCGAAACTGCACGATATAAATCCAAGCAATCCCCAATAGCGAGAACCATCCGAACCCATTAGGAACATCAGGATCAAAAAATGCCAGTGCTTGCGGCAATGCGACACCGATTACAAACGGCAATAAACAAAGTGCGCCTGACCATCCTTTTCCGTTATAGTTTCGTAACTCTTCTTGGATGATCCATTTGTAATAGCCGTAGTATAGGAGTCCGGTTAGTCCTGAGAAGAGAATCACCTTCCAGAGCGGGCGAGGTTTGCCGGGGGTTGACATGGGTTAGCGATCGCGGAATACTTTACGTTTCTTAATTTATTCTGTTTCCGGATCGAACACAATCTGATGTGCCAACTCAATTTTGTGCAGGGTTATCTGCATTATCAATTCTGCATCAAAAAGAAGATGGAAGCTCATCGCCTCCATCTTTTTTCATCTAATTAAGTAAAGTCTTAAATCTCTTCAGAATCCAATCGAGCAAAGACGATCGCACAAGCTACAAACGCCATCATCAAGGGCATTGGAGATGCCGTAAAATATCCGAAAACAGCAGCAAATCCCGTTCCAACGATCGCGCCTAAACTCCACAACCGCTCATGATTGCTCAATCCTTTTTCAGCTTTGATTGAGTGTAAAACAGAAGTGGGAATCGGCACAGGCATCACCGAATTTGGAGGAAATGCCCAATAGCCCGATCGTTCTTGAAACCAATCCGTCCAGCCGTTTGTTTGACACCAATCCGCAATCCATTGTTCGCAATAGTGATTCATACTTAGTCAATCAAGTGGGTTTCAAAAAATTAAAGGTAAAAAAGAAGCTGCTGATGCTTGATAACCAACAACTTTAAGCGTTTCCAAAAACTAGTGAGGGAGCCGCAATTAGCTCAATAGCACTCACAATATCGAACAACAGTTTTTCGTAAAAAGGGTCAGAAAGATTTCGATCGATGCACGGGTTGATAGCCCATCCATTGCTCTATTGCGAGAATAGCAAAGTCACTCATGTCTTTCTAGCTTAAGAAATCAAAGTTTACTTTGACAGAAAGCAGCAATTATCTGTAATATTCACGACAACAAATAAATTTAATCATTCATCATCTTGCAGCGATTCAACCCAAGGTGAGAATTCTAAACGGTAGCGATACAAAGCGACAGGAGTAGTTCCCGCCTTGAAATAGTTTGGATCTTGGGGCGAAAGATAGATTGCAGTGATTTGATCAGCCACGATCGCAGCAGTTTGATCGCCTAAGTATTTGTACGCTGTTGTTGTTTCCACTTGATTGAGATAAGGTTGCGCTGTTCCGCGAAAGATTTGTTGAAAGATTTCGCTCGTAATGAATCGATTCGGTGCAGGGTTTTCGATCGCTCTTCCCGTAATCGTGGAAGTCAAACTGCGATCGCCTTTTAGAATTGTGATTTGTTTGTTGGGAGAGTTGGGATCGACTTTAACTGAGAGAACTGCACGATCGCCCAAATATGCCCGCGCGATGTTTAAGCCGTTGAAGGCGCGATCGGCGATGACTCCTTGTTTCTGCTGTTCTGCAAATCGGACATTGAATTCGATCGGCTGATTCACATAAACGCGATTACTCTCGAATCCGGGCGTTACAATCTGCGGGGCTAAAGGCGCAACGAGATCGATCAAGGTGCTTTTGACGCGCCAAGTTCCAGCAAGCCAGCTTGGATAGATTAAATCTCCTGTAGCACGATCGACCAGCGGCTTATTGTGCCAATCGGGAAATGTGGAAACGCGATCGGACAAGGTACCCGCCCAAACCGGACTCGCACACCAAAAACTTAGAATCCAAACGAAAACCCAGAGCAACCTTTTCATGCAGGCACAGCGGCTTTGAGTTCAAAGATTCGCTCAATAATGTCTGCTACGACTTTATCGGGGGTTGATGCGCCAGAAGTGATCCCGACTACGATTTCACCATCAGGAAGCCAGTTTTCTGCGATCGTCAGGTCTTGATGTAGCGGTTTATGTTCGATCGTAGTACGAGACTTAATCCGTTCAACGCTATCGATGTGATAGGAGGGAATGTTGTAATCGATCGCAATTTCTTGCAAATGCGTTGTGTTTGAAGAATTGTAGCCACCGATCACAATCATCAAATCAAGCTTTTCTTTCACCAAATCGAACATCGCATCTTGACGCTCTTGAGTCGCATCACAGATTGTATTGAAGCTGAGAAAATGCTGATTCAATTCATTCGGCGGATATTTTTTCAGCATTGTATGTTCAAACAATTTACCGATTTGCTCGGTTTCACCTTTGAGCATCGTAGTTTGATTCGCGATTCCGATTTGAACTAAATCACGATCAGGATCAAATCCATCCGAACACGCTTTACTGAACTTTGCTAAGAATTCTTCGCGATCGCCGCCATTCAGAATGTAATTTGATACGTATTGTGCTTGCTCAAGGTTCAGAACAATCAAATACTTGCCTGCAAATGAACTGGTTGCAAGCGTTTCTTCGTGATTGTATTTGCCGTGAATAATTGAGGTGTAATCGCCTTTTTTGTGTTTCTCAACGGTGTTCCAAACCTTAGATACCCAAGGGCAAGTTGTATCCACGATCGTACAACCGCGATCGTTTAACAGTTGCATCTCCTGAACACTTGCACCAAAGGCAGGCAAAATCACTACATCGCCTTCTGTCACTCCTGAAAAATCTTTCTGCCCATCGATCACCGAGATAAATAAGACATTCATCTCCCGCAATCGCTGATTTACCGAAGGATTGTGGATGATTTCATTCGTAATCCAAATTCGTTGAGTCGGAAAATGCTGGCGCGTTTCGTATGCCATTGCAACCGCACGTTCAACTCCCCAACAAAAACCAAACGCCTGTGCCAGTCGAATGGTCACTTCTCCGCGTTTCAAGGTGTAAGCGCGATCGCGAATGTCTTGAATCAGATCACTTTGATATTCAGACTGCATCGTGTCTGCGACTTCGGCATCGTGTCCGAACCCTTTACGGTGATAATTTTCAGAACTATTGAGCGATCGTTTAAACGCCTTGGTATCCATGTCCGCCTTCCTCGCGCCTACGTTTTGATCATAAACTAGAGCGGCGAGCGAATTGATTAAAGGTCTGAATTGCCGATCGCCAAACGAGATAGCCTTGTGTACTGAGATGCAGTCCATCAGTGGTCAGGTCTGAGCGCAAAAAGCCTTCTTTGTCAGCAAACAGCGGCTGCAAATCGAGAAATTCGACTCTCGTTTCATTCGCTAAGGCAGCAAGGCGACGATTGAACTGATAAATCCGATCGTTAGACAGTGCTTCGACCTTGGTAGCATTCGCGGTTGTAATCGGTTCTTTTGCACGGGGTAGAACCGATTGCATCACGATCGTGGATTTAGGATGTGATTTTTTTAACTGTTTAATCGTATCTTCCTGAGCATCCAGAACTTCTTGATCTGATTCACCTCTAAGTAGATCATTGATTCCAACCATGACAAAAATAGCCTGCGGTTTTGCTTGATCAAATAGCTTTAAGCGTTTCGCAAGTCCAGCCGATGTCTCACCCGAAATCCCCTGATTTAGCCAGGTGTAGTCCGTCGGTAAAAGATCTTGAGGAAACCAGAGCGTGAGTGAATCTCCTGCCAGCACGATTAAGCGATCGGGCTTTTTCTTGATCATGGCTTGAGCTTCTTTACCGAGCAAATCTACCCAATCTTGGTACGTCAGCGATCGACGTACTGACATCGATGCGGCTTGTGCGACAATTTCAGGTTTTTCTACTGCTTTGGCAGCCATTGAAGTTTGTGTCGGTGGATTGAGCAGCGTTTCGGTGAAATAGCGATCGCCCAAAAACCACAATCCTAAAGTTGTACCTAGCACTACATTAGTCACAACTGACAGATAAGCCCAGCCCGGAACTGATTTAGACATCGCTTAGAACGATTTACGTAAACACTGTGGGATCTTATACCTCATAAACCGCAGTGCAATGCAAAATTTCTTCAGATGGATGTGGAAGCACGATCGCGCGTCTACTGTTAATTAGAATTAAACCGTCTGGATTATCATTCATCCTCATGTCTACCATTACCGTCGATCGTCTCACCAAAATCTATCCTGTTGCCGTTAAAGAAGCAGGCTTCAAAGGTACAGTGACCCATTTTTTCAAGCGCACTTACCGACAAGTCAAAGCGGTGCAAGATGTGTCGTTTCAGATCGAACCTGGCGAAGTTGTGGGATTTTTGGGCGCAAATGGAGCCGGGAAGACAACGACACTCAAAATGCTCACCGGATTGATCCATCCCTCCTCTGGGAAGATCACAGTTGCCGGACAAATTCCATTCGAGCGTCGATCAACGTTTTTGAAAAAAATTACCTTAGTGATGGGACAAAAGCAGCAGTTGATTTGGGATTTGCCTGCTGCCGATTCGCTCAAGATTAACGCTGCGGTGTATGGAATTAGCGATCGCACTCTGCAAGCCCGAATCGGTGAACTTTCTGAAATGCTCTCGCTCGAAGGCAAGTTAAATCAGCCTGTCCGTAAGCTCTCATTAGGGGAGCGGATGAAAGCTGAGCTACTCGCTGCATTGCTACATCAGCCAGAAGTTTTGTTTTTGGATGAACCAACTTTGGGACTTGATGTAAACGCTCAGGTGGCAGTGCGAGAATTTTTGAAAGAATATAACGATCGCTATCGTGCAACCGTCTTGCTCACCAGTCACTACATGGCAGATATTACGGCTTTGTGTGAGCGGGTTCTGATGATCCACCACGGGCAACTCATCTATGATGGTAGCCTTGATGGATTGGTGGATCGGTTTTCTCCCTGTCGCGAAGTCAAAGTCGAATTCAATCGAACTTATACCGAAGCAGAGCTATCTGCCTACGGTTATGTTCAGGAAATCGATAAGCAATCGGTGAGATTGTTGGTCGAGCAGGAAGAATTGACCCAAGCGATCGCGAAAATCTTAGCCGAATTGCAAGTGGTGGATTTGGCGGTGACGGAGCCTCCGATCGAGGAAGTGATCGGGCGCGTCTTTCAAGCAGGTGCAGTGAATTAATTCCGCTGATTGTCCATCACAAAACCGGGTTCACTGCTGCCCGGAACTCGCCAATCCTCGTTCTCACCGCCGATGATCACACTGTCAATCGTCACAAAATCCTTACTCAACTGCCGCAGCGAATTCACCAAGACATCCAGCGCGATCGCATCACACGTTCCCAAATCAAACCAGCAGCGACCCCAGTTCCCCTCATACTCAAAGTCGCTCATATTGTGCATTACCGCCATCATGCTGTCATCCGCAATGCTCTCGTCATATGGCATATAGCTAATTTCCAGCCCCATATCCTGCACTTGCAAATTCTCAGCATTAAAGCCTCCCAGTTTACCTAAGAAAAACCAGGAGCTAAATACTTCTTCGACATACTGTTTCTCCATTTCAGAAGGCACAGTATTAAACTCAATCCAGATCCAAACGTTAAACGGATCAAACTCGCGAAACTGAATGTGCATAAAGATATTTGGAATTCAGGCAGGGTGTAAAGGTTGCCTGAATTCCATTTTATCGTCCGTTCGTCCGTTGTTGTGCGCCCCGTAATTCTCGTTGAATCTGTTGCACCGTTGCGACAGGAAGCTGGTTTTGCTTGCTAAGAGCTTTTTGAAACAGCGGAATGCTATCTCGATCGCGTTGACTCCGCACCAGAATTTGCGCCTTGAGATAACTCAGTTCAGGATTATTGGGTGCTTTGCTCAATGCCCGATCGACCGCTTGCAATGCTTTATCAAACTGCTTGAGATCTCGATATCCAACGGCTAAACCACGATCGGCAACATAGCGCGGTTGGGCGGTTTGTTCGAGTCGAGCGATCGCATCGGTGGGATTCGATAACGGCAGATTCAAATTGGTTGAAAGCGTCAGATCGATCAAGCCTTTGATCAAGTTGAGTTCCGGATCTTTTGGATCGATGCGTTCTGCGGCATCCAAATAGTTAAACGCTTGCTGAAGATTGCCTAAGATCTGAGGAATTCCGCGAACTGTCCCTTGTGTTGCGGCAATGTATCCACCTTCTAAGATCGTGCCTGCAGCTTGATAGACATTGCCACGGAGCGGATCAGATTTAGAAAGTTGCGCTCCAACAGCGCGGGTTTGAGTGGCGTAGGTTTTGAAATCGTTTAGGAGTGCTTGCTTGCGTTGAGGATCAGATTCGCCTTGCCAATTGATATAGGTAATCAAACCCTTGAGGGCGAATGATAGCGGCTCATTTGGATCACCTTGATTTAATAATGACTGAGCGCGAGGATAATCACCTTGCTCGAAAATTGCGCGAAACGCCGCTTCGGTACGATCGCTGATCGGACGCACATTGCTTGTTCTAAACGGATCTTTCGCCAGCGAAGGACTCGCCAGCATTCCCACCATTAACGCCACTGTACTCACTTGCTGAGCCAGCTTGCCAGAGAGCCACTTCACCATAACTTTGAATTGTTTTGACGCATCGAGTTTGAGAGACGATCTTACGCGATCGCAAGTTCCACGCACTCATGTCTTACCTTGTGAAAATCTGCCTGTCCGGATGAACGCAGGTTACACTGAGGATTGCCCTAGCCCCTCACGTTTGAATTCATGCTTTATCTGCGCGACTTGTCTTATCACCCGACTGCGACTCCAGAGCCGATCCTAAAATCAATCAATCTTGAGGTTGCACCGCAGCAATTAAGTTTGATCGTCGGTCCGAGTGGTTCTGGAAAAAGTACGCTCCTGGAGATTTTGGCGGGACTGGCAGAACATACGAGCGGAGAAATTTTCTGGCGCGAACAAGAACTGAATTTCCTCAATATGCAGCAATTATGTGGGCTGGTGTTTCAGTTTCCAGAGCGGCATTTTTGTGGCGGCACGATTTTAGAAGAGTTGCGCTTAGGGCATCCGGAACTGAGTTCCGATCGCATTCACGAAGCGCTGCGAGAAGTCGGTTTAGATCATTTACCGCTTTCGATGGCTCCTCATGCGTTGAGCGGTGGGCAACAGCGACGATTGGCGTTAGCGGTTCAGTTGATTCGCCAGCCGAGTATTCTCTTGTTAGATGAACCGACTGCCGGATTAGATTGGTCGATTCGACGGCAGTTAGTGCGATTGCTTGCCAAGCTGAAAACGCATTGGAGTTTGCTGGTTGTGTCGCACGATGCAGGCGATATGTTGGAAATTGCCGATCGCTGTTGGTCATTGCGTCACGGACAACTCAAAGAAGTCACTCCTGAAGAACTGGTCGCTGATCGTCTGGAGCGCGTTGGATGATAGCAACGTTACCGGAGATGAATGATCTTTGGCGATCGACGACTGATTGGTTTCCGACAGAAGAACAGCGATCGCAGTTTCAGCAGTTTTACGAATTAGTTTTGCAGGGCAATCAGCAACAGAATCTGACTCGCATTACTGAGCCGAATGATTTTTGGGAGAAGCATTTATGGGATTCGCTGCGGGGCGTATTTCCGAAAGTAACCGCAGCAAGTTTGAGCGCGATCGATATTGGAACCGGAGCCGGATTTCCAGGTATTCCAATGGCGATCGCGCGTTCAGATTGGAAAGTGACGCTGCTCGATTCTACCCGTAAGAAAGTTACCTTTCTGCAAGACAGTACGAAAGCGCTGGGATTGAGCAATGTCAGATCGCTCGTCGATCGCGTTGAACAAATCGGACAAACTTCTGGACATCGGGAATCTTACGATCTGGCTACGATTCGCGCGGTTGCTGCTGCTTCGGTTTGCGCTGAGTATGCGTTACCGCTGCTTAAAGTCGGCGGATTAGCCGTCTTGTATCGAGGGCAATGGACAGAAGCGGAAGCGATCGGGCTTGATCAAGTGGTGAAAAAATTAGGGGGAGTGGTGGAGGAATGCGATCGCTTTGAAACTCCCTTAACGCATGGCGTTCGGCATTGTTTATACTTGCGTAAAACAGCACTTACGCCGCCAGAATTTCCAAGAGCGATCGGCATTCCCACTCAAGAGCCGCTTTAAGACTCGACCTCAGCTTCAGAAGATTCTGATTCTGCCGATTCTGATTCTGCCTCCGAGGCGGTCTCGATTTCAGGTTCAGGCTTTGCCGCAGAAGGCTTCGGCGGTCTCGGACCTCGCATCAATGCAGGATTGACGGGCGGTGCATCCGTCTTGTCTGATTTCTTACCTCGATCGTTTCTTTTTCCGCTTCCGCGCTTTTCTTCGGATTTGGGGGCATCTCCTTTCTTCACAGGACGGGGGCTTGAGGAAGGCTTGATTCCGTCTGGAAGAGCGGCGGAACCCTCGACTTGATCCGGATTCGAGGGCTGGTTTTGTGCTGCTGCTGAAGTCGGGTCTGCTGCGCTATTTGCTTGGCGCTCAGACTTTTTAATGGGTCGCTCTGCCACAGTGAATCCTTGTAAAGAACGCTCATATTTTAACGCGCCAGCGCTTCGCTGAATCGAATGTTCAAGCGCCTAAAGCCCCAAATTCACGTCAAGTTAGATCCCAGCTTGGGCAGTGAGTTGATTTGCAATTTGCTGCGCTCGATTGATGGGAATCGCAAATCCGATTCCTTGTGCGCCCTGAATAATTGCAGTATTGATGCCGATTACTTGTCCGCTCTGATTCAGCAACGGTCCGCCAGAGTTGCCAGGATTGATCGCGGCATCGGTTTGAATAAAGGGCTGTGAACTGCGTAACCCGAATGCGCTTGCCGATCGCTCTGTGCCGCTAATAATTCCAACCGTCACGGTGTTATCGAGTCCGAGCGGATTGCCAATTGCGATCGCCCATTCTCCGGGTCTGAGTTGATCCGAGTTGCCCACTGCGACCGCTGGAAGATTATTTGCATTGATCTTCACGACCGCGACATCACTTTGCCGATCTGCACCTAATACTCGTCCGGTGTATTCTTGCCCGTTTTTGAGCGTCACCGTCACCTGATCCGCACCAGAAACGACGTGAGCATTCGTCACAATTAAACCATCTGATCGCAGAATGAATCCTGATCCTGTGCCGCGCTGAATTTGTTCGCCTCGTACGGTGCTCCGCTCACGGGTTGAATCAATTCGCACAACCGATCCGCCAGTACGCTCGACTGCATTGGACACGAAATTGTCATCGGTTGCATTAGAAACTTGTGCGGTCGCGGGTTGAGTTTGAAGTCGGGTCGATGGAATTTGAGTGCCGACTAATGCACTAACCGCACCGATCGAGACTAATGATAAAGAAGCGAGAGAGGTTTTTAAGAAGCGATTAGAAGCCATTTGTAGAGTTCCAAGAGAGTGTGAGGAATTGTTTCTCTTTACCTACTCCTAGTGTGAAAGAAGATTATGACAAGAAAATGTCATGCCTTACTGCGTGTCGCTTTCAGCGGTAATTCGATCTGAAAGGTTGAACCTGAGCCAAGCTGACTGGCGACGGTAAGCTGTCCTTGATGCGCTTGAACGATCTGTTGAGCGATCGCGAGTCCGAGTCCGAATCCGCCTGTTTGTCTCGATCGAGCCGTATCCACGCGATAAAATCGCTCAAAGATATGTGGCAGATCTTCTGCGGGAATTCCAATTCCGGTATCAATCACTTGCACGATCGCACTTTGCTTGGCGATAAGCTCAACTCGAACGGTTCCGTCGGTTGGAGTGTACTTAAACGCATTGCTGAGCAAATTCGCGATCGCTTGCCGCATCAATTCTGGATCGGCTTCGATCAAAACGGGACGATCCGGTAGAGATAGCGTAAAGTTGCGATCGTCTGGAGAGTCAAGCGATCGAATTAATTCCGCTAAATCGATCGTTTTGAATTTCGTCTGATCTAGTCGCCCTTCGTGTCGTGCTAACCACAACAAATTAGTGACTAACCCACTCATTAATTTCGCAATCTCAACAATCCGCTCTAAGCGATCGTGCTGTTCTTGAGCATCTTCGGGCGGCATTAATCCGACTTGAGCATTACTTAACACGGCTGCGATCGGCGCTCGTAATTCATGAGAAGCATCGGCAGTAAAGCGTTGCAGTTGAGCATATGCCCGTCGCGAAGGTTGCATCGCGACTCCACCGAGAATCCAGCCTGTAATTCCAATGAGCGCGATCGTGGCTGGAACGCCGATCGAGAGAAAAAATCGCACCTGATCCAAGTTCTGCTGCAATGGGGTGATCGGTGCGGCAACTTGCAAATATCCGATCGTCTGATTTTGTCTTTGAATCGGCAACGTTAACTGCCTCAGACTTCCAATGGTCTCGAATCCAACGATTCCAGCAAGATAAGCTGAACCAGGTGAACCAATGTATTTAATCCGTTGTTGATCGGCGCGATACCATCTTGCATACGCCAAATCGGCCGGAAAAGGCTGCACAACTCCCGGAATCGAAGGCTGAATGCCACTGACGATTCGACTGCGTTTGTACAGCGACTCATCAAAGTTTCGCAGTTGGGCTTGCACCAAAAAGCCGTAACCGACGCCAGCAAAGACGAGCAAAATACCGCCCATCGAAGCCGCGAACCAATAAGCTAAGTTTCGACGACTACGATCGAACACCGTTAAGACTCCACTGCATTCAAGCGATAACCGATTCCATACACCGTTTCAAGCCAGTCTTTTGCATTCACCGCTTCTAATCGTTGCCGCAATCGTCGCACTAAAGTTGTCACTGCATTGCTTTCCGGTTCACTGCCCCAGCCCCACAACGCTTGTTCGATTTGATCATGAGAGAGCACTTGACGCGGATGGCGCATGAGAAATTCCATCAGTTGAAATTCTCGTCCTGAAAGTTGAACCGTGACTTGATTGCGCTCGATCGTTAAATTCGTCAAATGAAGCTGTAGACTGCCCAAGTTCAGCGTTTCACCTTGCCACAAGGGAGAGCGTCGTCCTAATGCCCGCACCCGCGCTAACAGTTCCACAACATCGATCGGTTTAACCAAATAATCATCTGCGCCAGCATCCAGTCCGGTGACTTTATCGATCGTGGTATCTTTTGCCGTCAGGATCAACACCGGAGCCGTTTTTCCAGCCTGACGATATCGCTGACAGACGGCAACTCCACTAAGCTTGGGCAACATCCAATCAAGAATGAGCAAATCATACGCTTTCGTGGTTGTGAGCCATTGGGCGGTTTCACCATCTTCGACGAGATCAACAACATGACCCGCTTTAGTTAATGCGGTTTGGAGCGGCTCAGATTGTGCTGGATCATCTTCTGCAAGTAGGATCAGCATCAGGCATTCAGTTTCTCTTGATTCTTCAATGTTAAGGGGATGTGCAACTTTAAGGTGTTGAGGTTCAGCGCTTCCTGGTTGAGACAAAAAGACTCATCGTTGAGGTTCAGAGACTCGTGAGCGAGACAAGAAAGACTCGTGAGCGAGATAAAAAGACTCGTGAGCGAGACAAAAAGACTCGTCGTTGAGATTCAGAGACTCGTGAGCGAGACAAAAAGACTCGTCGTTGAACATCAGCACTTTATCATTGAGATAAAAAGACTCAAGTGTAAAAGTTGCACAGTCGCCTATGTTATGCAATATGTTATGCAACACCGATTGCTGAAATTCATCCAATCACTCGGTTTAAGCTTTTGGCTGTTGTTGCCGCTCTTAGGGGGCTTGGCTTGGGTAGTTAGCGGTTGGGCAACCGATTGGATTTTGACGCGATCGAGTCTTTCTGACAAAACCTTTATTCTCGATTCTAGCTCAGACTCTCCTGCTATTCTGGTGCAATCGATCGAGGTGGCGATCCAGCCTGAGCAATTCGCGATCGTTACTGTATTCACGCTGAATCAGCCCTTGAGGAAACTAGAGTTTCGGTTTGCAACCACAGAGCCAGAACAAATCGAACGCTCGATCGCTCAAGTTCTCGGTTTGTCTCAATCTCAAGTCAAGCAAGTGATTCGCTACAACATCATTCGATAGAATAAGAAGCTGTTCGCATTGTGTAAATGACATGACTCAAACGGTTGAAACCCTTTTTGAAGAGGGACTGGAGCGCTACAAAGCTGGAGAAGCGCCAGAAACTTTAATTCCGGTGTTTAAAGAAATCTGCGATCGTTCTCGCAAGACGGGATCGGCTTGGACTTGCTTAGCGTGGCTCTATTTGTTGGCAGATAAGCCTGCTCTGGCACTTCCAGCAGCGCAAAAAGCGGTGAAGCTGGTTCCCCAAGATCCGCAAGCTCGAATTAATCTCGTGCTTGCAATGTTGGATGCGTCTAAACCAGGAGTCAGACCGCATATTGAAATGGCACAACAGTTAACGTTTGCGGTTGAAGAATTGCGGGAAGAAGTGCAGCAAAACATCGAAGATGGACTGGCAAGAAAACCCGATTGGAAAAGTCTACAGCGGGTAAAAACCTGGCTGTTTGAGTCCTAAGAATTCCTTCATTTTTGTTTACATCTTCAAAGAGTCAGAGATGCTATCTGGCTCTTTGGTGTTTAGAAGTTCGGAGTATGAAGATTATGTTACGCGATCGGCAATTTAGACTACAAAAACGTTGCAATTAACAACCCGGATCAATTAAATCGATTTATATAATGCAATACAAAATCAAATAATTTAATCATATTCTTAGAAAGACGATGATAGTATTTGATAACTAGGAGATATTCCTCACTTTTAACAGTCTTTTCGTCACTTTAAAGAGCAAAAAATCAGCTTTGTGAAATCCATCTTTGCACGCGATTTAGTTTGTTATTTAACAAGCTAAATTCTAGTATTTCATCGCTGCTTTGTGTTGCTTTGAAACAGTGTCGATCGACAAATTTTGTAGCTTAAGGAGCAGATTATTATGTCTATCGATCGCGTTGGAGTCAAACCTGGAACACGGAACCACAAAGGCTACTTTGTGCAACACGCATCCGGCTATCAATTAGTTGAAATGCACCAATCGGGCTGGGCAGTAATTTGTTTGAATGATGCAGTTTGTTATTACGTCGATCCTGAAAATCTGCAAGTTTCGCGCGAAAAAGACTTTCCATCCGTTCACGAGCTTTAAATCAATTTGCTTTTGATGGCATTTGAATTTTAATCACTCATCATTAGGGTTGCACTGCTGTCAGTTGCAGCCCAATTTTTGTTAAGTTAATAAAGCCGAGATTCGACGGATTTTATGAAAGAAACGTTTTTCAAGTGGCTTAACACGGCATTGATGTGGAACCTGTTTTTTGTGCTGTTGTGTTTTGGCTGGTTTGCGATCGCGCTAATTGGTCGTGCTACAAAAGTGCCGCTTGGATTAGACCTCTGGCTCTCATTATGGACACCTGTAATGCAACCTGCCTTGGGCATCTTGATGGCGGGTGCGCTGATTAGTGGGGCAAGCAGTTGGATCATCAAGCGCCTGAATCCTACCGAGTAAGTCAACTTTTCTCCAACTCTAGGACAAGCCAAATTTGGATTCAAATGACGCGCTGTAAAACTGAACAGGGTCACATCACACCCTCACTTCACTCGCTAGGTAGATTCCCGCAGTCCAAACGATTGAGTTAAATGGACCAGATCCATGTACATATACGGGCATGAAGCGCAATCAGATGGGTCACCCTGTCCACAGTTGGGATGAAGAAGCAAAACAAAAAGTTAGTCTCTCACTGACTGCAACCGCTTGGGATAGTTTGGATAAATATGCTCGTAAACAAGGCTTATCAAAGTCGGAACTGATTGAGCACTATGCTCGTAGGCTTGAGGATGAAAATCATCAAGAGGATGAAAGCCAGCGAACAGTCGATCAAGAACGCGAACAGCTTTTGCAACACATCGAAGCCAACTTCAATCAGCTTAGAGCCGTCGTCGATACGATCAGTGAAGGACTGATCATTGCTAATCCACAAGGCAACCTCTTGGAATTCAATTCTACAGCGCTTGCGATTCACGGATTTGAAAATCTAGAGCAAGCGCAGCGTCACTTTGCAGAATTTGCCGATCGATTCGAGATGCGAGATACGGATGGGAATGTTGTATCGATCGAACAATGGGCAGTTTCGCGAGTGTTGCGTGGCGAAAGCTACTCTGGATATGAATTGAAAATTCACCGCCGCGACACTGGAAAAACGTTTATCGGTAGTTACTGTGGTGCTCCGGTCTATGATTCGCAGGGAAATTTAACACTCGCGATCGTCACAATACGCGACATCAGCACCCAACAGCAGACGCAAACCGACCTTGCCCAGAGTCAACAGCGTCTAGAATCGACCTTAAACGCCATTCCTCATGCAGTTTGGGTGATTGACTCTGAGCAAAATTTTTTTAACAATCAACAATGGTTGAACTATTACGGTGTTCCGTTTGCTGAAGCGATGGCAAACGGATGGAATCAAGTCCACCCGGATGATTGGGAAACGGTACAACAGCAATGGCAGATTGCGCGGGAAACGCGATCTCTCTACGAAACAGAATTTCGCTGGCGCTCTACTGATGGTACTGAGCGCTGGTATCTCTGTCGTGCCTTGCCAATTTTGAACGAAGCAGGGCAGACCGTTGAGTGGGTTGGCTCAAACACCGATATCACTCGGCTCAAACAGATCGAAACCGAGTTGCAACGCAGCCAGCAGTTTATTCAACAGGTTGCAGAGATGTTGCCCGGTTTGCTCTATGTCTACGACCTTACCGAACATCGCAATGTTTACGTGAATCGCGAATCGGCGGAGTTACTCGGCTATACACCAGAGCAAATTCAGGCAATGGGCACGAACCTGATGGCGACCTTAGTTCATCCCGACGACTTTTCCCGCCTCATCGCCACTCAAGAAAATATCCACACCCCACCACCAGGGGAAGCCACAGAACTTGAATATCGTATCCGTCATGCCAACGGCGAGTGGTGCTGGCTGCTCGATCGTGCGGTTGTGTTTAATCGAACTGCTGACGGACGAGCGCGGCAAATTTTGGGATTCGCGATCGACATTAGCGATCGCAAACGAGTCGAAAACGATCGCGAAGCCGCCGAAATTGCCCTTCGCAATACCGAAGAACGGCTCAATCGTGCTCTGGATGCAGCACGAATGGTGGCTTGGGAATGGAGCGCCAACACGAATCAAGTATTCTATTCTCAAACCGCGATCGATGTTTTTGGATTGAAGCATGATACAGAGATCCGCACAAGCGAACAGGCATTAGCAGCGATTCACCCCGATGATCTTCCCCAGTATCGACAAGCCGTAGTTTCAGCAATGGCAAGCGGTCAAAGTTATGTCGCGGCATTTCGGTGGATGCGACCGGATACCGGAGAAACGCTCTGGATCGAAGATCGGGGCAATGTTTACATGGGTGCTGCCGGAACTGCGGTCAAAGTTACAGGCATGGCGATGGATATCTCTAATCGAGTGCGGCTCGAACAAGAGCGCGATCGCATTCTTCAACAGGAGCAAGCTGCCCGCGAAGCTGCCGAAACTGCGAACCGCATTAAAGACGAGTTTCTGATGGTGCTTTCTCATGAACTCCGAACGCCGCTGAATCCCATCTTAGGTTGGCTCAAACTACTGCGTGCAGGTCGGCTCAATTCTGAGAAAACGAAGGAAGTCCTTGCGACGATCGAGCGCAATGCTCAACTCCAAGCGCAACTGATCGAAGACTTGCTCGATGTGTCGAAGATTCTACGCGGTAAGCTAACGTTGAATCCAATGACGGTGGATCTCGCTCTACCTGCGTTGGCAGCCGTTGAGACGGTGAGACTGACCGCCGAGGCGAAGAATATTACGATCGAGACGAATCTGAATGAAGCGATCGTCTCTGGAGATCCAAGTCGATTACAGCAGATTGTGTGGAATTTGCTTTCTAATGCAGTAAAGTTCACGCCGGAAGGAGGGCGGATTGAACTGTCTTTGATGCCAGTTGGAGAAATGGCACAAATTCAGGTTAGCGATAGCGGAAAAGGGATTTCGCCGGACTTTCTGCCTCACGTCTTCGAGCATTTTCGCCAGCAGGACAGTTCGACCACGCGCCAATTTGGAGGACTGGGATTGGGACTTGCGATCGTCCGTCAGCTTGCTGAGCTGCACGGGGGAACTGTTTTTGCAGAGAGCAAAGGAGAAGGACAAGGTGCCACATTCACGGTTCAACTTCCGCTGCAACATTCAAATGAGAACGGTTTGTAATTTTGTCACCCAGCGATCGAAGTTCGGAAACGGTTCTAACGCGAGTCCTAAGCGGCGAATTGGACGATGGCTTACTTGATAAATTCCGCCTCGCTCTTCTTCTGGATACTGCTCCACTTGAAAAAAGCGATCGAGAAATTCAATCAATGTCTGCTGTGTCAGCATCATCCAATCACAATCGGATCAAGTGCGCGATCGTGCCATTGTCGTCTCGACCATTCTGAAACATAAGGGCGCAAAACAAACTTCACCGGATCATCTGCGGTGACATCGATTCTGAGAAATGAGTAAGGACGCTGTTTGTAGCTTCCCTGTCCGGTTCGTCCTACAAACAACTGAGACTTTGCCACAATGCGTTCCTCTCCATCTATCTCCTCTGTAATTTCTGCTCCTTCCTCTCGCTGTCGTCGCAAACTGTAACCACTTCCCCCACACACGACCCAATTCATATTTGAGTCTGCGTGTCCCGTGTCCACAGTCCGCAAATACTCAAAACAATGGGCGTGACCGTTCAGAACTAAATCGACGATCGCTCGTCCTTTCGGAGCAACCTGTTTCGCCACATCATCCAACACCTGCCGCAATCGATACCGGACTGCAAAGGTTTGTGCTTGATACCATTTCGTTGCTTCTGTCACATAGGGCGGATGATGAAAATAAATCACCCGTCCCCGCACTTCGGGCGATTGCCAAGATTGAATTAAGCGATCGCGCAGCCAGTTTAACTGCTCGTAGTCCTCGATATCGGTCGTTTCAGCATTTAACTGCTTGTCGATATCGAGTTGAATTTCTTCAAGCTGTTGAAGTTTGACTCGAATATCATCCGCCTGATCCGATTGTTCGGGCTGGTTCACATTGAGCCGAGCCACATCTATCAGTAACTGCTGCATTTCTTGTTCGATCGCATTCCGTCGCTCAATCAATTTTTGCCGATCTTCCTGTCCTTGCTGTCCGGTTGAAAGCGGGATCGGTTCATTCAACGTATTAGAATCGAGCGCAAAGAAATCGATCCCACCATAGCGAAATGTGTAATAGCGATTGGGCAGTCGAGTGAATGATCCCGGCTCGTATTTCAAACAGCGCCCAGTCGAAGTTTTAGCGGTGTAATGTCGATCGAGATGTGCCGCTAATTTGCCTTGCTGATCCGCATTGCACAACATATCCATGAATGCTTGCGCGAACGCTTTCCCTTGAAAAGAGCCATGTAAACGAATATCAAAATCGATGCGACGTTGCAACAGTCGGCGCAAAGGATAGGAAACCTGTGCAAGTATTCCATAGAATACACGGAGATCATAATAGTCATGATTTCCTAACACAGGCAGAAACGGTAAATTGAATACCATTTGATCAAATGCAATTTGCTTTGGTCTTTCTCCGCCAACCAAAAACTCTCGATACGGATCAATAAAATTTTGTTGATAAAACTCGCTAGAACCAACTAAATAAACAACGTCTCCGGTATGCAAAATGAAACGGCATTCATCTCGATGCGCTAACATTTGTTCTGCAATTCTGCGTTGAGGAGAATGTCCTGGATGCCTACCAGTCCCACTATCGCCAACGACCAAAAATGAGAATACGTTTTGCTCTTGGGCATCGTCGATCACCAATCGAGTTTGATCAATTCCTCGATCGATTACAGTTGGTGTGCGCCATCTTACCCGCTCTTGCATTTTCTGAATTTTGAGTGGCGTTGACGGCTCTGAAACGAATCTCATCATGGCGGCTAACCATCCTGTAATGAACCAAAATTATCCTAACGATCAACGCTGATGCTGCCATCTCCTTCAGAAAGATCTTGTCTACAGGATTCAGCGTAATTTCATGAAGATTCCATAAAGATTTCTTTGTATATGGGAGCACAACAATTCTTGTAAACAGCTTGAACCGTTGAATTTATCTATGATTTGAATTCTCAATCCGTTAAGAATGAAGATTGTACTAGGGTATACTGTTGAGAACATTGCCCTCTGCTCATGCGAACAGATGCTCAATGACTTTGACTTGATGGTGTGAATACGGAAGTGATCATGTCTAATAACCTGTGGAAATCGCTACTGGTCAATCCAGTGCTTCTCGGCGCTACGCTGACTGTCTCTGCTATGATTGGTGCAACTGGCATGGCGAGTGCATCCGAAGCCAAAGCTGATACGCCAACTCAAACTCAAAATGTTACCTCTCTCGATCAATTAAACGCTTACAGCAACGAAGGAACAAACGATTCTCTTGCTCAAGGCACTTCTGGCACGGGGATCACCTCGGTCTCTCAGCTCACTGATGTCAGACCAACCGATTGGGCATTCCAAGCACTCCAATCCCTCGTCGAGCGCTATGGCTGTATCGCGGGTTATCCTGATCGTACCTATCGCGGCAACCGCGCGATGACTCGGTATGAATTCGCCGCAGGTCTGAATGCGTGTCTCGATCGCGTCAACGAACTGATCGCCGCTTCGACCGCTGATTTGGTAAAGAAGGAAGACTTGGCAACGCTACAAAAGCTGCAAGAACAATTTGCAGCAGAATTGGCAACGCTGCGCGGTCGAGTGGACGCGCTTGAAGCCCGTACCACGACGTTGGAGAAGCAACAATTCTCCACTACCACCAAGCTGCAAGGGGAAGCAATCTTCTCGATTTCTGGTGCTCAGGGTGATGATATCGCTGTTCCAGTCGGCGCAGCAGCTTCCACAACTCCAGTCTCGAAGAACACCACCTTTAGCGATCGGGTTCGTCTGAGCTTGTTGACGAGCTTCACCGGAAAAGACACCTTGTTAACCCGTCTGCAAGCTCGAAACATTACCGGATTCTCTGGCGCTGTCACTGGAACCAACATGACGCGCTTATCTTATGAAGGCGGCGGAGTCGGTGGCAACCAGCTCGCAGTTGATAAGTTGTTCTACCGCTTCCCGATCGGGCGAGGTGGACAAATCACCGTAGATGCCTTCGGTGGCGAATTCTACAACAACATGCCGAACTTTAACCCCTTGTTTGCAAGTGATGGTCAAGGTTCGATCTCTCGCTTCGGTCGGTTCAGCCCGATCTACCGGAACGCTCAAGGCGGTTCGGGTGTCACGTTAAACTATCCGTTGGGTAATGCGTTCACCCTTTCTTTGGGCTATCTTGCCAGCAACGCCAATACCCCAGCTAGTCGGTTTGGCTTGTTCAATGGGTCGAATGCTGCGATCGCTCAGTTAGCGTTTAAACCCACAAACAGCATTGATCTCGGCTTCACCTACGCCCGCACCTATACCAATTTCCTTGCTGGAGATGTTGGCTCAGCCAACGCTTCTCAAGGCATCACAGCCGGAACTGGAAGCGGTTTTGCAAACAATCCGTTCGGTGGAACGACTGCAACTGCTGCCAATAACTATGGGATTCAAGCAGCCTTCCGCATTACGCCAAAATTCACCTTGTCAGCTTGGGGTGGATACACCGAAGCATTCAGAGAAGCGGCTGGCGGCGGACGCGCTGACATCTGGAACTGGGCAGTCTCTCTTGCTTTCCCGGATCTCGGCGGAAAAGGCAATCTGGCGGGTGTGATCTTTGGAGTCCCACCGAAAGTTACCCGAAATACGTTTAGCGGAGCGCGTGATGATAACGGTGGCACAGCTTACCACTTGGAAGGACTATATCGTTTCCGGTTCGGCGAAAAAATCTCGGTTACTCCAGGCATTATTGTGATTTTCAATCCTGAACACAACAACGCCAACGATACCGTTTACGTCGGTACGATTCGGACAACGTTCTCGTTCTAATTCGATTTCAGTTGGATCGGGCACGTTTCGTGTGCCAATAGCATCGCCCCGCAAATTTCGGGGCTTTTTTATTACATTTGGGAAAACATACAAAACCCTAGTGAGAAACCGGAGTATACTGGAAGAAGCCTGTTAACCTGATTCCAGAGTGTACCCGTGGAGATTTCCTGTAAAAGTGAGTATGCCTTACTTGCGCTAATCGAGCTAGCGGTTGCCTACGAGAGTGGCGACCCCCTGCAAATTCGGCAAATTTCTGCTCAACAAAATATTCCCGATCGCTATCTAGAACAGCTTTTAGCGACACTCCGAAGAGGAGGAATTGTACGATCGCAGCGCGGCGCAAAAGGCGGTTATCTACTGGCGCGTGAACCTTGGAAAATTACTCTATTTGACGTGTTGGTATGTTTAGAAGGATTTGACAGCCAACCGATCAACCAAGAAACTGCGCTTAAATCTGGTAAAACCCTAGAAGGGTCTATCGTGTGTGAGATTTGGCAAGAGGCGAACGATGCTGCAAACGCAGTGTTTCAGAAATATACGCTGAAAGATTTGCGTGAGCGGCGCGATGCCCGCCGCCAACTCGACTTTATGTATTACATTTGATCTTCTGACTTGATCGATCTCGTCTTCTACCTCCTGCTGTTTTACTCTTATTCGTCTTATGCGTATTGCTCAGAATGTCACAGCTTTGATCGGACACACGCCACTCGTTCAACTCAACCGCATTCCTCAAGCGGAAGGATGCGTTGCTCGAATTGTGGCAAAACTGGAAGGAATGAATCCCTCTGCTTCGGTGAAAGACCGAATCGGGATCAGCATGATCTTAGCGGCAGAGCGTGAAGGCTTGATTTCACCTGGAAAGACGGTTTTAGTTGAGCCGACTTCCGGTAATACTGGGATCGCGTTGGCGATGGCAGCAGCGGCGAAAGGCTATCGGCTGATTTTAACGATGCCAGAAACGATGAGTTCGGAACGTCGATCAATGCTGAGAGCCTACGGAGCGGAACTCGAACTCACACCCGGTATCGAAGGGATGTCTGGTTGTATTCAGCGGGCGCAGCACATCGTTGACACGACTCCTCACGCCTATATGCTGCAACAGTTTCGCAATCCTGCCAATCCTCAGATTCATCGAGAAACGACCGCTGCGGAAATTTGGGAAGATACTGAGGGAGAGGTTGATTTCATCGTGGCGGGAATTGGGACAGGCGGAACGATCACGGGTGTCGCAGAAGCGATCAAGCAACGCAAACCGAGCTTTAAAGCGATCGCAGTTGAGCCTTCAAATAGTCCGGTGCTGTCGGGTGGGCGACCAGGACCGCACAAAATTCAAGGCATTGGAGCCGGATTTGTTCCTCCCGTTCTCAATGTCAATTTAATTGATGAAGTGATTTCGGTTTCGGATGAGGATGCGATCGCTTACAGTCGGCGGATGGCACGAGAAGAAGGCTTGCTTTCTGGGATTTCTAGCGGAGCGGCGTTGAAAGCTGCAATCGAAGTGGGTAAACGTCCCGAAAACGCAGGCAAACTGATTGTGATGATTCAACCGAGCTTTGGTGAACGCTATCTCAGTACGGCGCTCTTCCAAGACCCCGAATCAACGATGCCTGCGATGCTAAATGGTTAAGGATTGGGGGACTAGGAAAACCGCAGAAAGGTAGAAATCGGTTGACAAAAAACCGTTTCTCTAGTTCCTAGCCCCCAATCCCTGTTGCCTTTTAGAATGATTGAATGGCAACAGATACTCTTACCCACTACCAAGTTCTCGACCTTGATCCGACCGCCACGCAGTCGCAGATCAAGCAAGCCTATCGACGATTAGCGAAGCAATTTCACCCCGATAGCAATCGTGTCACTGCGAGTCACGACAAGATTTCTCGCATCAACGCGGCTTACGAAATTCTGGGCGATCCGCAGAGTCGTCGATCGTATGATCAGCAGCTTCGATATTCTGACCAACTCGAAGCTGCTGGATTTTCTGAAGCGAGTGTACGATCGCGCTCCCGACGCACCGAAGCGGCACAAGCTCAATACCGCAAGCAGCGAGAAGCAGAACAGAACGCAGATCACCAGCTTAAACTTTGGTTGAAACTGTTTACTTCAGTCAATCGCATTTTGAATCAAATCATTCGTCCGCTGAAATCGCAGCTCAATGAACTTGCGGCTGATCCGTTTGATGACGAATTGATGGAGAATTTTCAGGCTTATCTCGAAGAGTGTCAGGAATTACTGGCGAAAGCACAACAGTCTTTTCGATCGATACCGAATCCCCCAAGTGCAGCAGGCGCAGCAGCGAACCTATACTACTGTCTGAATCAATTAAGCGACGGTATCGACGAGTTAAATTACTTCACGCATAACTACGACGATCATCATCTTCGTAATGGGCGGGAACTCTTTCGGATCTCGGACGGCTTACGGAAAGAGGCTCAAGCCGCAGTTCGAGAAATTCCGCGCTAGAAGGGGTTGATTTGGCGATCGGCTAAACCGAAATTGTAATTTTAGAGTGAGTAGTTATGGAAAATACTGCGATCGTGGTTTTGTTGAAATTGGACAGAGCCGTATTTTCTACTACAACATCTACCGAAAGTTAGATTAACATTTGGTTAAGACAGCTTAAAGTAAGAATCCAGTCAGATTCTCTTGCATACAGGAGCAAATTGTATCGTGCAACTCAGTGGAGTACTACTGAAGCGCAAACACCAAAACTTTTTTTACAAAGGAGATCAAAATGGCAGATCAATACAACTTCTTATATCCGCGTAGCCGCTACCGGGGGCAAGTCAAACCAGAGAACTTGGTGTTTAATGCGAATTTGCAGGAATTTTCTCAGCGAGTATCGTATATCTGCTGTTTAGAAACAGGTGGTAAGCTCACCCCTGAAGAATCGTTTCAAGAAATTCGATCGCTGTGGAAGCAACTGAAGAAAAGCCACAAGCAACTCGGAATTTCAACCGGGCAAAATCCAGGCGATATCGCAGGCTAATCTTGATCTCTGAAATTCCAAAGCGCACCTGCTTTTTCTAGCTGATGCGCTTTGTTGCGTGGAAACTTAATCATTTCGTCCATTGCTCGATCAAATCAAGCGCGTAAAATTTCGATCGATCTCTCTGTTCGATCTGATGGAAACGAAACCACCTTTACCGCCGTTCACCCTGGAAACGGCGAAAGTTAAAATCCAAGCGGCTGAAGATGCTTGGAATACGCGCGATCCCAATCGGGTTACGCTGGCATATACCGAAGATTCTCAATGGCGCAATCGTGCGGAATTTCTTAATGGACGCGAAGAGATTCGAGCCTTTCTCAAACGCAAATGGGACAAAGAATTAGATTATCGGTTGAGAAAAGAGCTTTGGAGTTTTACCGAAAATCGAATCTCGGTCAAGTTTGAATACGAATGGCACGACGACTCTGGACACTGGTACCGCTCTTACGGAAATGAGCAGTGGGAATTTGCAGAAAATGGACTGATGCGCCGACGCGAGGCAAGTATTAATGATCTGCCAATTCAGGAATCAGAGCGAAAGTTTCGCTGGGAGCGCTAAAGTTGCGATCGCGCTCGTTCAGCTTTTTAAGCATAAGGAGGTAAACTCTGAAATGGCTTTGAACCTGTCCAGTTCATCGATATGAATCTATGCGAGTGGTCTCTTTTCGTCGTCTTCAGAATCGTTTCGTTTTTGCGATCGTCACGACTAGTTTGATTGTTCAAGGAGCTTGGCAGAGCTTTGCCAAGGCAGATCTCCCTTATTGTCAGCAAACCTCAGAAACCATTCGGCAAAAAGACACTGCCCGTCTTGCCGCCCTCAATGGTACCGCTGAAGCGCAACAAAATTATCAAACCTTGCTTCGACAACAAGCGGATCAACTGCGCCAATGTCGCAGCCAGAACTGGCTAAAAACTCAAGCAATTTGGCTGCGATTGTATCCCTGTGACGCGCGACCGGGAGCGATCGAAGAAGTCTTAGATCGAATTGTCGATCGCGGCTACAACGAAGTTTATGTTGAAACGTTTTTTAACGGACAGGTTCTGCTGCCTGCTGCAACGAATCCGACTGCATGGCAATCAGTGGTACAAGTCCCAACAAATGTGGATTTGTTAGCACAAGTGATTCAAAAAGGGCGCGATCGTGGGCTAAAAGTCTATGCCTGGATGTTTAGCATGAACTTCGGATACACCTATGCACTCAAGCCCGAAAAGCAAGTTTCATTATTACGCAATGGTCGCGGACAAACGAGCTTTAGTGCCAATACAGTTGCAGGACTGAGTACAGATTTAGGCACATTGAATCCCGATGAAGCCTTTGTTGATCCGTACAGTTTGCCTGCAAAACAAGACTATTACCGGATGGTGCAAGAAGTTCTGAAACGCAGACCGGATGGTGTGTTGTTCGATTACATTCGCTACCCACGCAATCGAGGCAAAGAATCGATCGCGACTCAAGTCCAAGATCTTTGGGTTTTTAGTGAAGCCTCGAGACGAGCACTGTACGATCGCGGACTCAACAACAAAGGGCGCGAATTGATTAAACGATATATCAATCGTGGCTTTATTGATGCGGGCGATGTGGCAGCCGTCGATAAGCTGTTTCCGCGAGAAAAGATTCCGATGTGGCAGGGGCGAATTCTGAGTGCGATCGATATGCGTGGCTCAGTGGCGCAACGAGCTGGGGTCTTACAAACAGAACTGTGGCGCTTAAGTGTTGCTCATGCAATGCAAGGCGTTGTGGACTTTCTCAATCTGGCAATTTATCCAGTGCAACGAGCCGGATTGCCAGCGGGAGCAGTGTTTTTCCCAGAGGGAAATCAAACGATCGGACAAGGATTTGACTCGCGGTTGCAGCCTTGGGATCGCTTTCCTCGAAATATTTCATGGCATCCGATGTCTTATGCGACTTGTGGGAGAGCTGATTGTGTCGTGAGGCAGGTACAGCGGGTATTAGCGCAGGCATCTGCGGGAACCGAGGTAAAGCCAGTTCTGGCAGGAATTTGGCAAGAATCAATTAGCAACCGTCCGCCGTTGGAGGTGCAAATGGAAGCATTGCGATCGCTCTCGCCCCGGGTGTCGTCGATCAGCCACTTTGCCTACTCTTGGCAAGAACCACAATCGGATCAAAACCGTAAATACTGTGGTGCGCGACGGTTGTAGTGCGAAGTGATAAACGCTCATCCTCTCCACTTCCAAAAACTTCCCATCTCCAAATTGACCCGCTACAATAAGTGAAGGATTTGCTGCGGCGTTGGTGACTGCCAACAATGTTTTATGATCTATGTTTTTTGAATCTGGGAGTCTAACAAGGCTGATGGCAGTAGACCGAGCTTGTACTCGGAAACTTTAAATCCGCCACTTCGACACCCACCTGGTTTCACACCAGGTCAAAAACTGAGGTAAGACGGCGCTGCGGTATCCTACTTTTTGATCCCTTGCTAGTTTAGTGAGGGAATTTTTATTGCAGAAAAATGGCTCTACAGAAGATTAAGATTGACTAAGAATCATTGTGAGAGTAGGTTTCTAATCAAATCCTGTGCGAACAATGATCTCATTAGGATGGTGAAAAATCTATCGATCGAACAATTTGAATTTCTGCATTTTGGCATAAGAAATTCAAGACAGATCTTTACAACAATAGATTCTTCAATCCTGTCATGCATAGCCTAGCTATGTCAGTCAACAGGATGACATTCAGCAAGAATTATCCCCTCACTTCATTGTTAAGCGAATACCTTGAATATTCATCGATCGCCCCAAACTCTTCTTTCTTTGCCTGTCACTATGCATCGACTTGACAACGGATTAACGCTGATTCACCATCATCTTCCTGCAACAGGTGTTACCGCGATCGATGTCTGGGTGAATGCAGGCTCGATCGTTGAACCGGATGAATGGATAGGGATGGCGCATTTTCTTGAGCACATGATCTTCAAGGGAACGAGCCAGATTGCTCCTGGAGAGTTTGACAGTGCGATCGAGAAGCGGGGCGGTATGACGAACGCCGCAACTAGCTACGATTACGCTCATTTTTATATGACGACCGCATCGCAGGATTTTGCGGAAACATTACCTTATTTGAGTGAACTGTTGTTGAATGCCGCAATCCCAGATGATGAATTTGGGCGCGAAAGAGAAGTTGTTCTTGAAGAAATTTCGCAAGCTTACGATGATCCTGATGCAATCGCGTTTCAAGTGCTTTCAGAACTGGTTTATCAACGCCATCCCTACGGGCGACCAATCTTAGGAACAGAAGAAAGTTTAATGCCGCGATCGGCGGAGGAAATGCGATCGTTTCATCGTACCCATTACCGACCGGAAAATATGACCGTTGTACTAACGGGCGATGTGGATCTCGATCAAGCAAAACTTCAGGTCGAAAAAGCATTTCACGCCTTCCCCGATCCGATGTCCTGTTGTCGTCATCAGCCTGAAGCAGAACCGCCGATTACCAGCATCCGACGAGAAGAATTGCATCTGCCGAGATTAGAGCAATCTCGACTGCTTATGGCTTGGATTGCTCCGGGTGTTGAACCGCTCACGTGGCAGAACGAAACGGATGAGCCGCTACCTTGGAAGCGATTTGCTCGATCGAATCAGCAAGATCCGCTAAAAGCCGCGTTTGGACTCGATATCATTTCAGCCGTTTTAGCATCCGGGCGCACCTCGCGCTTGATTCAGGAATTTCGTGAGGAACGCCAACTCGTGCAAGCGATCGACTGTAGTTTTTCACTGCAACGCGATTCTAGTTTGTTTACCATTGCCGCTTGGCTTGATCCCAAAGATTTAGAACGAGTCGAAGCTTTGATTTGCGATCGTTTATCGCATCTGATGACGACCCCGATTTCTCAAGCCGAACTTGATCGCTCTAAACGATTGCTCTGTAACGATTACGCCTTTTCAACTGAGACTCCCGGACAGCTTGCAGGACTTTACGGCTATTATCATTCTCTGGCGCAAATCGAAGCTGCGATCGCTTATCCTCACTGGGTTCAATCGTTTACAGCCGAAGATCTGCGCGATCTAGCAAGTCAGTATCTTTCGCCGTATCACTACGCCGCGATCGTGGTGAAGCCCATGTAATCGGATTGAATGTAACCGGATTGCTAGAATCAACAAATGTAATTTTTAGAACGATCGTGACCTCAACCATCGCTTTGACCCAAAACCGAACGATTCATCATACTGTGTTAAGCAATGGCATCACAGTGCTTGTAACCGAAAATCCATCTGCCGATATTATTGCAGCGCGTCTCTTTTTCAAAGCTGGAAGTCGTTGGGAGCCACACGATAAAGCGGGTCTCTCTCACCTCGTCGCAGCGGTGATGACCAAAGGAACAGAAAATCATTCATCTCTAGAAATTGCAGAACGAGTCGAATCGATCGGAGCCAGTCTCAGCACCGATGCCGCTTCAGACTATTTCTTGCTCAGTCTGAAAACCGTTTCCGCTGATTTTCCTGAAATGTTGAACTTGGCAGGAGAGCTTCTGCGATCGGCAACGTTTCCAGAGTCAGAAGTCGAGTTAGAACGGCGGCTTGCGCTTCAAGCAATCCGATCGCAACAGGAACAACCGTTTACCGTGGCACTTGATCGTCTGCGTCATGCCATATACGGTGATCATCCTTATGCGCTTTCAGGATTAGGCACAACAGAAACCGTTGAAAACTTGACTCGACAGGACTTGCAGACCTACTACAAAACGTACTTCCGTGCTGATAACTTAACCATCAGCATTGCGGGTCGAATTACTCCCGATCAAGCCGTAGCGCAAGTTGAAAACATCTTGGGCGATTGGAAAGCGCCACTCACACCATTCGCTGACTTGGATTTACCGATCGTCACTCCAAACCCGACTTGGAGTACTGTTCCACAAGATACCCAACAATCGATCGTGATTCTTGGGTATCTTGCGCCGTCTGTTCAAGCCGATACGATGAAAGACTATGCCGCACTAAAGTTGCTGAATACCTATTTAGGAAATGGCTTATCGAGTCGGCTTTTTGTCGAACTGCGTGAGAAACGAGGACTGGCTTATGAAGTCTCTGCATTCTACCCAACTCGGCTAGACACGTCGTACTTTGTCACTTATATGGGAACGGCTCCGGGGAATACTGAGACTGCGTTTTCGGGCTTGAAAACAGAAGTCGATCGTCTTTGTGCTGCTCCGCTGAGCGATGAAGAAATCCAAACTGCTAAGAGTAAGCTGCTTGGACAATACGCTTTAGGCAAGCAGACGAATTCGCAACTCGCGCAGATCTTCGGGTGGTACGAAACTTTGGGGTTAGGGGTTGAGTTTGACACACAATTTCAGGAAGCGATCTCTCGTATCACGGCGAACGCAGCGCAAGAAACAGCTTGTCACTATTTTGGAGATCCTTACGTTTCTTTGTTAGGACCTGCTGAAGCGATCGAGAACTTAAAATCCTATTAGCCCGTAGAGACGCGACCGCGTCTCTACGGGTTTCTAAGCCTCAAAAATTGCGCCGCGTTGCATCAAATCTCGCTTTGTCTCTCTCGAAAACCAGCGGGGATCATTAAACCGAGTTCTCTCGACCTTAGCACTAATAAAGTCCGCATCGGACAGGATTGCACCCCGAAGGTCTGCCCCAGTCAAATCCGCACCATAGAGGCTTGCCCCGCTCAAGTCTGAATTCATCAGATGTGCCCGTCGCAGATTGGCGTAGCTCAAATTTGTCTCACTTAACTTTGTTCCATTCAAATTCGCGCTTGTCATCGTCGAGCGACGAACATCGGCATAGCTCAACTTCGCATCGGTCAAAATCGCGCCTGTTAAATTGGCACTGTCTAAAGTCGCATTGACTAAGATTGCGCCAGACAAATCCGCATTGATTAACATTGCTCCGGTCAGTGTGGCATCGGTCAGGTTGGCATGAGTCAGGTTGCTGCTAATCAGGCGAGCTTCGGTAAAATTCGTGCTGATTAGGCTGGCTCCTACAAGCGTTGCTTCGATCAGATCTGCCCGCGCCATGTTTTTCGATCGCAAGTCGATCCCGCTCAAGTTGGCTTCAGAGAAGTCTCGGAGGGGATTCAGTCCTGCAATTTGTGAGAGAGCGAAGAAGTCATCGGTTTCGGCGGTTTTAACTTGTTCGACTAAATTTAAAAGAAGTTGAAGAGATTGATCTTTGGTCATCATATTTGCCTTGCCTAACTGAGACCATGTAGGGACACGACGTTGCACAGTTAGGAATACAGAGCGGATCTGGCACATTTCGCAAAGACCAGAAAACCGATGCTGATTTCGTAGGGGTCGCCTGTCTCAGTCCATCTAAAGACAACCCCAAACCAGTAAGAAACAACGAACCACGAAGTTAGGAATTACATTGTAGTATAGCCAATATTTTTCAGCCTTGCTTTTGACAAGACCGTGCTGCTCAGTTTACAAGGCAAAAATAAACTAGCGATCAATAGAATTTTTCTGATACAACGCAATCAGGCGTTCGATCACTGCACGCTTATTGCTGCTGAGATTCTTTGGAATCAGCGTTTCGAGTTTGGCGATGTCATTCATAAAATCCGGTGACTGCTGATTCAATTGGCTGGTTATAGCGACTGAAGCAGCTTGACCGTTTTGATGGGAAGAAGACATGGTAAGACTGGGGGTGAATAACGACAAAGATGTCAATGAGAAACCGCCAAATGTGATGCCATCAATGCGGGAAACCGTCAACGGCGACTCAACTCAGCTAAGTCATTGACTGCATGAAATCCATGCTTTTGATACTGCCACCATAGCTTTTACGATCGTAAAATCGCATCCCCTAAATGGGTAGCTTGAGTGGGCAACCTGCTGATTCCTTGTTTAAGAATAACATTGTCATTCTACGTGTGATGCTTGTATATGAAATTTTAATTTCAATGTAAAGTTTACTTCTCAGTGAGCGACCAAGAGCCGTCCCAAGCATCGGGCGGGGGAGTTCTTAACCAGTGCTGGCAGCGCTCCATGTGCAAAGCAGCGGCTTTATCAGCATGATCGATTTCTAGAACCGTAGCGAATTCGGCAACAGCGAGGGCAAACTTTCGATTCAAATAGTGCTGACGGGCATTGTGATAGTGTTCCACGACGCGCTTTTTCTGGTCGGGAATTTTATCCGCTCGCAGTCCTACCAGTTCGTAAACCGCAACAGGTTGATTTTTACCTTTGACTTTGATGAAGTCGAGTTCTCGCGTCCAGATCCGATCGGCACAAGCTCGATAAGTCGTCTCACTCATCACGATGTCTGTCCCATAGAGCTTGCTTGCTCCTTCAAGCCGAGAACCGAGATTCACGCCATCCCCGATCGCGGTAAATTCCATGCGTTTACTGCATCCGATATTGCCGCTAATTACAGTGTCTGAATTGATCCCAATGCCGATCGAGATGGTCTGCTCGTTTCGGGCATTTCTTGCTTGATTAAATTCTGCTAACCGTTGCCGCATTTCTAACGCGGTTTGCACTGCCATCCACTCGTGATCATCTAAGGGCAAGGGTGAACCAAAGACCGCCATGATTGCATCCCCGATATATTTATCAAGAATGCCTTTATGCATGAAAACCGCTTCGACCATCGATTCAAAATACTGATTGAGCATTTCGACCACTTCTTCAGCTTCCATCGATTCGGTCAATGTTGTGTAACTCCGGATGTCGGAGAATAGAACAGTCACTTCCTTGCGATCGCCACCCATTTTCGCCGCATCAGGATTTTCGAGTAGCTGTTCTGCAAGTTCCTGAGTCATGTAACGGTACATCGTACTTTTGAGCCGCTTTTCGTCGCTGATATCGTCCATCACAATCAGCGCACCCGACACCCGACGGCTATCGTTTGCATCTGCGATCGTATTGATCGATAAGTTGATGCTATGTTGTTCTTCACCTTTGATTGGTTGCAGGGTTTGATCTGGGTAATACTGCTCACGACTGCGCTCCGTGATCGCTTGATTAAACCAGTTGTAGAAGCTTCCTTTTTCGAGTTGAAGCAGTTGAGTAATGGGGAGTCCTTCGATTGTGTCTTCTTCGCTGAGTCCAAGCAATTTTTTCGCGCTTTCGTTTGCGGCGATGATATTGCCTTCTCGATCGGTAGAGATCACACCATTGGTCAGCGATCGCAAGATGTCGCGCTGCATTTGTTCTTGTTGTTTCACGGTTTCAAACAATCGCGCATTTTGGAGTGCCACCCCTGCTTGAATGTTGAACGTTTCCATAAACTCTTGATCGCTGCGGTTAAAGCTGGCTCTCCAACGTTCGGGAGCTTGAGGAAAATCTTCGGGATTATAGAGCGGAAATTCTCCTTGTTTTGTCTTATTGACTAGCTGTGTGACTCCGATCAGTTCACCGTCTGCGTTATGGATCGGCATACACAGTAAGCTACAGGTGCGATAACCGTTCGCTTGATCGGTTTTCTTTGCGGTTTCGGCTCCTTCTCGATCGTATAAATCAAAAGGAATGTTAATCACTTCGCCAGAAGCCGCTACTTGCCCTGCAAATCCGACTCCGATCGGTAAACGCAATTCTTTCATTGCGCCTTCTGCGGTAGGAATGCGCGTCCAGATCTCATCGCGATCGCGATCAATTAACCAGAGCGTACTGCGATCGGCATTCATTAACGCTTTCGCCTCGTCCATGACTCGTTTGAGCGTGTCATCGAGATCTAAGCTACTTTGACTAAGGGATTGGGTAGCTTTGATCAGCGCATTTGCAGCCCGTTGCTTTTGAGTGGCGAGATAGAACGATCGAGAAGATTCTAAAATCAGCCGAATCGAAGGCGCAAACTCCCGAAAAAGTTCCTCGTCTTGGACAGTAAAGCCTTCTAGCGCAATGCGCTGATTCAGTGAAAGGGTACGATCGCACCGGAGTTGCAGTTTATTAATTAATTGCACAACCGCAACTAAGCCTCCTTGATCATTTAACAGAGGCATGGTCAGCATGGTGTAGGTTCGGTAGCCTGTTTTGCTGAATTGAATCTTTGCTTGGGTCGATCGCGGATCGTTGAAAAAATCATAGGAAATGTTCACCGGACGCTTAAACGTTGCGACTTCTCCAGCGATTCCTTGGTCGGCAGGAAAGCGAATCTCGATCGAGCCTCTGCCTGATCCCTCAGTGACAGTCGTATAGAGTTCGTTCTTTTCCTCATCCAGTAGATAAATGGTTGTGCGATCGGCGTTGAGCAACTCTCCGGTTTTCGCCGTGATCGAATTCAGCATTTCTTCTAAAATCGTGTCAAACCCTTGCATATCCAACATTGATAGGGTTTGATTGACGATTTTTAGTTTGTGTTCGACTTCGTGAACGACTTCTTTAAACTTCTCCTGCGTCAACGGCGCGAGAAACGAAGAAAACTTACCCCTAGTTGCTAAAGCGTGACTCGGAGCGACAGCGAGACGGGATTCGACGGGTTGAGCTTCGATCGTAATCGTATGGTCACGATCGCGTGTGGAGGCATCGTCGAATTCCATTGTGACGGGGCGGGGTTGATCAGGCAGATGCGGAGAGAGAGAAGTCATATCAGCGTCAGGTTCAGTGAGAGGGACTTATACCAGGCTCATCGGTTGGGAAACGCAATCAACCTACGCGCGCAGTGAAAAACTACTCTCAGAGTTCCCTAAAGCTGAAGTTTTGACGCTGTAAAAGTAAAGTTTCCTTGAAGGGTGTGATCTCAAGGTGAGTGGCGATCGCCACTCACCTTGAGCGAAAGCCTTCTAAACATTAGAAAGCGGATAAGCCTGATAAACTTATCCGCTTTTTATGGATTGCCATCGTTATTGGCTCATTCTTCTTAGTATCGGTGAGATTTCTGTGCTACTGGTGGAAGATTAGTCGGTATCACCTTGAAAAGCAATTTCATGTCTTTGATCGTATTCAATTTGCCCATAGTCGAGTTTGATCACCCGATCGCTAAATTGAAAGTAATGATCATCATGGCTAATCACCCAAACCGTTTTACCTCGATGCTTTAATTTCGGCAAAAACTCGGTGTAGAACAATTCCCGGAAGACTGGATCTTGATCCGATGCCCACTCATCAAATAAGTAGATCGGTCGATCTTCAAGGTAAGCCGTTAACAATGCAAGTCGCTTTCTTTGTCCTTGAGATAGCTCAGTCGTTGAGAACTGTCCATTCGTGATATGAACTTTGTGATCTAACTGCAACTGTCTGAGGTAGTTCTGAGCCTCTTGATCGGTTGCATCTAAACCAATTAAGCGATCGAACAAATAAAAGTCAGCAAACACCGTCGAGAAATGCTGTCGATACCATTCTCGATTGGCATCTGTAATCGGTTCTCCGTCTAGCAAGATTGTTCCTGCTTCCGGTGCATACAATCCAGTTAAAAGCTTTGCAAGTGTTGATTTTCCGCTACCATTTCCGCCAACAATAAAGATGATCTCACCTGCATTTAATGTGAGATTGATTTCGCCCAATGTAAATTGCGTATCTTCGGATTGATAATAACGGTGAGTGACTTGGCGGAGTTCGATCTGTTGCCAATTGCTTGCGATCGAAGCTGGAATGCTCGAAGCTTCTGCACGACTTCTAAGCGAGAGTCCTAATGTTTTAATTTTCTCAAGTGAAACACTCGCTTGGCTCAGAATCGGGAGCTTGAGTATCAATTTATCCAGCGGTAACATTAAGTAAGTGAAGGTCAGCACATAGCTTGATAGTGTCTCGGAGGGGATTGATAAAAGCTTGGGAAGTGCGAACAACACAAAGCCGATCGCAAAAAAGAAGATCAGCTTTCCCCAACTTCCAGCCGATGCAAACAGAATCAGCGCATGAATGTTATGCCGACGAAATGAGGCTGAAGTTGCTTCTAGTTCTTTATTCAGAAAGACCTGACGACGTGGGTAATGCAGCTTCATTTCCTTGATGCCATCGGTAATTGATCGAAAATGCCGAAACAAAAGATCTTGATCTTCACGCGCGTAAACCATTCGATGACGTGCTTGATTTAGCATCCACTGGCAGGTTAAAAACGCCAGCACAAACAATCCCATCACCATTGCAAACACAATCCAAGACAATGAGCCGATGAATGCAAAGCACCCAACCACCGTTGCCAGATCAATACAGAGAAACGGAAACGAAGAAACAGCGTTCGCAACAGCTTGAACATCTTCGGTTAAGGTTGCCATCATTCGAGCATTGCCAAGCTGCTCTAAATGCCGCAACTCAGACGATAAAATCTGTCGGCTCAACTGCAATCGCAAATTAAACACGGCATCTTGCGCTAATCGAATCAGCACGACTTGAGAAATCACACTCGTCACTAGCGACAAAACTGCGAGACCAACAAACGCGCCTGCAATTTGCCCGATCGCCGCATCCGGCTTGCCGATCGCTCGACTAATTAATGCAATTAACCCTGCACTGCTCACTCCGCTGAGAAACCCCGTTAAAATTGCGATCGTGACCATTTTGCGAGAAGACCGGAGCAGAAGAGAAATCAATTGCATAGCAGTTCAGGTAGTTCTGATGAAGTAGACGCAAATTTGGGCAGTGTAGATTCAGCAAGTTTGTAACTGGGACGACTGCCCTTGTGTTTACAAAATCACCTTCTGAGTCTCGATCGCAACTGAGCATTCCCGTTTTGACCAGCGGAAACGCCCTATCGATTCAGCTTGAATCGACCCTAAAGGATTTGCCTCTGTATGATTTTGCGGCAGAATTGGACGTTTTGGGAACGGAGGTGGCTCAAATCTTCGAGCAGTACCCGCTACTTCCAGGAGTGATCTTGACAGAACAGGGGCACTTTCTTGGAATGTTGCCGCGCCATCGCTTGCTGGAATATTTGCTGCGTCCTTATGGAATTGAACTGTTTCTCGATAAGCCGTTGCGAGTTTTGTATAGCTATGAGCGGGCTACTCCACTGATTCTTAACGGCGATACCTCAATTCTCGGCGCTGCCCATCAAGCGTTGCGTCGTCCGTTTGAGCGATTGAGTGATCCGATCGTGGTTCACCTCGATGCGGATCAGTACTGCATTCTTGATCCGCATGAGCTGAATATTGCTTACTGGCAGTTGCGCGGAATTGAAATGCAGGTCAGAGTCGAACGGCTCCAGCTTCAAATGGTTCAAAGTGAAAAAATGGCGAGCTTAGGACGACTGGTGGATGGAGTTTCTCATGAAATTCTCGATCCTGTCAGTTTTATCTGGGGAAATCTCAGTCACATTGCGGAATACAGTCGAAGTTTGCTCGAAATCATTAGTTTGTATGAGAAATATGTTATTCAAGTGCCGCAGAAAGTGACGGATCTAAAGGAAGCGATCGAGTTTGATTACATTCGCGAAGATCTGCCGAGAACGCTCGACAGCATTAAAACAGGAGCAGAACGCCTTTCTCGATTAGCGAACAGTCTACAAAACTTTTGTCATATCGATGAGGTTTATCCACGTCCCGCAAATCTACATGATTGTCTTGATTCGGTGTTGCTGCTGTTGAAGAGTCGCCTTTCGAGTGAGATTCAGGTGGTGAAGAACTACGGGCATTTACCGCCAATTCCTTGCTTTATCAGTCAACTCAGTCAGGTATTCATGAATATTTTGAATCGCTCAATCGATTCCCTACTAAACCAAGCTGCTCGACAAGAGATGCAATCGTCGATGCGGGAACCTCCCAAAATTACGATCGCGACTGAAGTCTGTTCGATCGATGGATCAGGAAAGCGTTGGGTTTCAGTTCAGATTTCAGACAATAATGCGGAAATGTCGATCGAGACACAAAATCAATTATTGCAAGCCTTTTCAACGGATCTTGTGCGAGAAACGAGTCTGGCGATGAGTTATCGCAGCATCACCGGAAAACACAGCGGCAAATTTCGCGTCTACTCGCTGATTGAGCGAAAGTCGCGGGGTACAGTGTTCGAGATTTTGCTCCCGTTGAATTAGAAAAAATACGATATTTGGCTGACAGAACTTTCTTTACAAAAATTCGGAAAGTGTTACGTTAGCCGTGTAGAAACAGAAGAATGTTGATAGTTAAGCCTGACTCGGCTCTATTCTTTGCGCCAAGTCCGATCGCCCACCTCACCGCATACAGGTAAAGAACCATGTCGATAACCGGACTCGTTCAAGGGATAAACTCCTTTCACAGCAATTATTTCAACGATCACCGCGAATTATTCGAGCGGCTCTCTGGCGGTCAGTCTCCCGATGTTTTGTTTATCACCTGCTCTGACTCGCGCATTGACCCCTGTTTGATTACGCAGGCTCAACCTGGTGAACTGTTTGTCATGCGGAATGTGGGAAACATTATTCCGTCCTATGGTGCAGCGAGTAGCGCGGAATCAGCGGGAATCGAGTATGCGGTGCAGGCACTAGGAATTAAAGACATTATCGTTTGCGGACATTCGCACTGTGGCGCAATGAAAGGATTGCTGCAACTTGGAACGTTAGCAGAGCAGATGCCTGCCGTGTATGACTGGCTGAAGCGACACGGGGAAGCAACTCGACGAGTCGTGCAGGATAATTATCCAGGACTTGACGCAGAGAAGTTGCTCAAGATTGCGATCGAACAAAATGTCTTGACGCAAATCGAGAATTTGGAGACTTATCCAGCGATTCGCTCAAAGTTACACAGCAAACAGCTTAGCCTTCATGCTTGGATGTATGAAATTGAGACGGGAACAGTATTTGCGTTTAATGCAGAGCAGCGACGCTTTACGCTGATGGAAAAGCGATCGTTTCCAGTTCCCGATCCGTTGATTACGAGCATGGTGAGCTAGGAACGATCGCGGCAATGACTATCCTTTCTGATGGTGTGGATGTGCCTCCCAATCGAAAAATTCGTTGCTTTTTGGTGCAGCCCAGGTGATCTTTCCCCGTAGCGTATCCATCAACGCTAGCCTCACAACGCTTGGTAGATTTTGCCACGACAGTTGCTCACATTGCAGTAACTGTTTCAGGTCTTCTAGTGCAGTTTCAGCAGCATTCTCGATCGTGAGCAGACTATCGGCTTGGAGTGGGTCGCGTTGCACCGCCATGATGCCCTGACGGACAGCGGTAGAAATCTGCGCCTGTAGTTCACCTTTGCCGCGCTTCCATTGACGTTGCCAGCCGCGTTTGGTTGTGGCATACAAGGCGGGGAGACGGTTGAGGGCAAAAGCGGCGACATCAGCAGGGTTCGTCTGACGAGCAAGTTTGTGCGGTAGCGCTTCGATTTGGTGTGTGACTTCTTCAGCGACTAAGACCTCCATCACGTTGAGGGAAGGTTGCACAGCGGCAGGCGGTTTAGTCGGTTGAATCGGGGAAGGATCGATCGGGGGGTTTGAAAATTTGGGCATAATATTGGGTTGAATGGTTTAGTTTAAAGGAATACCCTCAACCTTTATGCGTCTAAACAGGGGTGTGGATCGCTTGCAAGATTTTTATCAGTCAAGCCAGATTGATAAAGGACTGATGTTTTAACTTTTAACGATCGCACCAAAATCCGCTAAGACCCTTGCATGATTTCGCAGTACACCGAGCAGATTTAACCGATTCTGCTTAATTTCAGGATTTGAATCCATCACTAATACGCTGTCCTCACCATCAAAAAACGTGCTGACGGTTGGTGCAATTTGGCTTAGAGCTTCGACCAACTTGGTGTAGTCCGCTTGACCTTGCATCGTTTGATTTAACTGCTGAAGGGCAGCAAAAAAGGCTTTCTCTGAGTTTTTCTCAAATAGTTCAGGACGAATGACTGAAACAGGATCAAGCTGCCGTTTGTCCAAAGTGCCTTGAACGGCTAGACGAGAAGCACGATTGACGGTTTCATAAATGGCAGCAAGGCGCTGATCAGTGCGGATCGTTTGTAGAAATTCAGCCCGATCGCGTACATCCAACAAATTCTGTAATGCGCGAGCAGTGTAGTCTGGATCGTTCTCGCCTAAAACTGCATTCACCAGATCGTAATCGATCAACTTCTCCTCTCTCAGCAATGTTTCAACGCGCTGGAGAAAGAAGTTTTGCAACTGTTTGAGCAGATCGGGTGCTGAGAGCTTCTGAACTTGAGCATAGTTCGTACTAAAGCTAGAAACAATCTGTTCTAGAAGCTGATTGAGATCTATCTTGAGGTTTGCTGCCCAAGTAATGTTGACGATCGCAGTTGCCGCTCGTCGTAATGCAAAGGGATCAGACGATCCCGACGGAATTAATCCTAAACCAAAGATACAAACCAGCGTATCTAAGCGATCGCTAATTCCAACAATCTGCCCTGCTAAAGTTTTTGGTAAATTGTCACCTGCACCACGCGGTAGGTAATGCTCGTAAATCGCAGTTGCAACCGTTTCAGATTCACCGCAGGCGAGCGCATATTTCTGACCCATCACGCCTTGAAGCTCTGGAAATTCGCCAACCATCTGAGTGACGAGATCAGCTTTGCAGAGAAGTGCAGCTTGTTCGACTGAAGCTCGATCCTTTACATCTAACTGAGTACAAATCTGAGCGGCGATCGCAATGATTCGATCAACTTTCGATCGCACTGATCCGAGATCGGCTTGGAATGTAACAGTTTCGAGTTTAGGTAGATAAGCTTCGAGCGGAATTTTGCGATCGGCATCAAAGAAGAATTTCCCGTCTGATAATCGCGCTCGGATCACTCGCTCGTTTCCTGATGCAATGATGTCTGCTTTTTTGGGATCGCCGTTTGAGGTGGTAATGAAGTAAGGCAACAAATCAGAACTCTCTACCTTGCGAACCGGAAAATAGCGCTGGTGGCTTTCCATTTCAGTTGTGATCACTTCTGCGGGAAGTTCTAGGAAATCTGCATCGAATTTACCCACAACAGCAGAGGGATACTCTACTAGGTTTGTCACTTCGCGCAACAGAGCAGAATCGATAATTGCAACACCATTAATCTGTTTAGCAGCATCTTCAGCTTGCTGTTTGATCATAGTTTGTCGATCGTCTGGATTCACTTCCACAAATGCAGACTTTAACGCTGAAACATATGATTCTGGATTAGAAATCGAAATTGAATCGGGATGAAGAACACGATGACCCCAAGAAATACGATCGCTCTGATACGCGATCGAATTGCTCGTAATCTCGATCGGTAAAACAACATCATCGAGTAATGTAACAAGCCAGCGAATCGGGCGCGAAAATCGCAAATCTCCATCGCCCCAACGCATAAAGCGTTTTCCTTCCAATTGCGTAATCCATTGTGGAATCAGTTCCGTTAGGATTTCTGAAATCGCTCGACCTTTGATCATCTTTTTCACGAAGATGAATTCACCTTTCTCAGTCGGACGAATTTCAAACGAGTCGATCGATACGCCTTGTTTTTGCGCGAATCCTTCTGCGGCTTTGGTCGGTTTGCCATCTTTGAAAGCGGCTTGTGCGGGCGGTCCTTTTACCTCTTCTTCTTGATCCGGTTGTTGCGCGGGCAAGCCTTGAATCACGATCGCTAATCGTCTCGGTGTGCCGTAAAACTGAATCGCCTCTGATGCCAAATTGAGTTCGCTTAGCTGCTTGGGAATTCGTGATCGCCATTGAGACAATGCCTCATCGACAAAGCTTGCGGGCAGTTCTTCAGTTCCAACTTCGAGTAAAAATGACGGCATAACTAAGGGACGATCGCGAGAATCAGTCTTATCAGTTTACCGTGAGACTTGAAAATTGAAGTAGATGTCTACTGATTCAAAGATTTTGACTTTCGTGGCGTTGGGAAAATTTTGATTGTGGTGGGAGAGCGAATACTCTGTGAAGCGAAGCTGCAGCTGTTTGGGTTTTGTGGATTGGCTGTCTGTGCTACTGATTCCTTTCATCGCCTCTGCATCTCTTCTGCAACTTTCCGAATGCCTTCGATCGCTAAAAATGCTTCGTCCTGATTGCTCCAAGTCGCCACTGCTTTTGCACCTGTACCCCACACTAATCGGACAGAAGCCACTCCCGAAGGCTTACAGCTTGCTATCGGACAATGCTGGCAAAACAACAACTCGAAACCGAGCAGCAAGTGATCGCCCACGAAGCCGCAGAAGCCGCACGCAAGGCAGAACAAGACTTTCATAACGCAGTTCTCGCAATGAAAGAAGCCGTCAAAGGACAATTTGGCTCAGATGGCAAAGAAGCAGTCACGATTGGACTCAAGCGCAAATCCGATCGCAAGCTTCCCACTCGCAAATCGAAAGAGACAGCAGTTCGTTGATTTGAGCGAAAAGATAGCAAAACAGCACGAAGCCACCCCAACGATCGCGCTTGATCTGTCAAACAGAGGAAGGTCAAAATCAAACGCGGTCGTTAAACTTAAAGAAATGTTAGAAGGTGAATTCTCGTGTCTACTGAATCGATGTTGTTGGGAAGAACAAATCTCACTGTCCCGCCGCTGTGTATTGGAACATGGTCTTGGGGCGACTCGCTTTTCTGGAGTTTCGGTAAGGACTATAACGAAGCTGATCTGAAGCAGGCGTTTGATAATGCGATCGCGTCGGGTGTGACTTTCTTTGATACGGCTGAGATCTACGGCTTAGGAAAGTCAGAGCAATTTTTAGGTCAATTTATCCGACAAACCGATCAGCCGATTCAGATTGCGACTAAATATATGCCGTTACCGTGGCGGTTTACGGGTCAAGCGGTACATGATGCAGTGACAGAAAGCCTGAAACGCTTAGGGGTCAACTCTGTGGCACTGTATCAGGTGCATATGCCGTTTGACTTTTTCATGAGCAAGAAAACCTTGATGGAAGCACTGGCTGAAGAAGTCAAACAAGGCAGAATTGGTGCGATCGGAGTGAGCAACTATTCCGCTGATCAAATGCGAGAAGCACAAGGGTATCTTGCAGCGAAAGGGGTTCCGTTAGCGGTCAATCAGGTTCGATATTCTCTAATTACCCGCGAGATCGAAGCCAATGGAATTCTCAATACAGCGAAAGACCTGGGCGTTACAATTCTCGCTTATAGTCCCTTGGCGCAAGGTTTACTGACAGGAAAATATAAACCTGAAAATGCCGACTCTGTAACCGGAGCACGTAAGATTGATCCGCGATTTAGCCGTCAGGGATTGGAGAAATTACAGCCTGTGATTGATCGCTTAACTCAAATCGGTGCGAAGTACGATCGCACTCCTGCCCAAGTTGCGCTGAATTGGTTGATTGCTCAAGGAAATGTGATCCCGATTCCGGGCGCGAAAAACGCGACTCAGGCAAAACAAAATGCGGGCGCGATCGGTTGGGCAATGGAGCCAGAAGAAGTGGAGCAGCTTGATTTATTGACGCGATCGTACCAGAAGTAGAATCGGGAGAACTCTGGCACTGTCAGAGTTCTCTTGCGTCTCAAAAGATCGCGACTTAAGTCGAATACATTAATCTCAATAACAAGATTAATTTGGGGAAACCAAAAGGTATTAGTTTTGCCTGTGATACCCCAATGATGCAACTTGCGAGAAGAACTGCTCAGTCTGCGCTGGCTTTCCTGATTTTGTTTAACTGTTTGGGAACAAAAGCGGTTCAAGCTCAGATTACGCCCACAAATGATGGAACCGGAACAAAAATCAACCAAACTCCCACACAATTCGACATCACAGGCGGAACAAGAGCGGGAATTAACTTATTCCACAGTTTCGATCGCTTCGGACTTAGCCCAGACAAACCGCTAACTGAATCTTTGGGGTAAGCCACTGGTTCTACCAGTGCGACTCGATGAGCTTTGAGCGATACGGCAGTAAAGT
>PSLO01000019.1:0-12535 GCA_040289665.1 Leptolyngbya sp. ERB_1_1
GACGATCTTGTCTATCACAGGACGAGCATCTATTCTGGAAGCACTATCTGTAGCGGGAATTTAGAGAATTGGTATAAGCATCATTTATCCGGTGGTTGCAGTTGACCACGGGCATCGACCCTCTCTACTGCATGAGCCTGAGAACCTGATTTGGCTACAATGCTTGACCTTCAAAGTTTATGAATTCACGGGCATTGCTCACGTCCTTGCAAAAGGAGCAATGCAGCATCAAGTTTCGAGCTACAGCCCGATTACAAAGAAATATAGATTGTGGAGTACGAGCCGGAAATGAGCGAATACGCACTCATCACCAAACAAGAAGCAGCAGAGCGCACCAAACTCAGCGATGCAACTCTGAAGAAATATCGCCTCAACGGAGAACTTGTCGAAGGCATCCACTGGGAGAGAATTAATGCGCGATCGATGCGCGATCGTTCTCCTCTAATTGAGCATTGGGCAGAGCATCGCTACGATCCAGATGCTCATTTAGCGGCGATCGAAGCATTCGAGCGTCACAACACCAAGGGCAGTTCCAAGTCACGGCTCACGCCTGCATAATGGCGATAGATGATTTCAGGACTGTTTCCGACTAATGCTGCTACGTCTTGCACTGAAAGCTTTTCAAGCGCTAAAGTGATGAACGTGTGGCGCGTTTGGTAGGGCTTACGGTAGGGAATCCCCGCTTCAGATAAAATTGTTTTCCACGCCCGGTTCGCGAAGTTGTGAAAGTCGATATGCTTTCCTCGTGGCGATGGAAACACTAATCCCTCTCGTGTTGGCTTTTGTATTGCCTGATGTGTTGCTTTTAATAATCCCGTAAGGGCTGAATTACACCGGAATTCCTTTCTATCCTGTGTTTTCAGCCCTCCTTTGACTTTTAGCCCATCTTCAGCCATCACCAGCGCTTGCTCAAACGTAATGCGCTCAAATCGTTTATCGATATGCTTCCACTGGAGAGCTAACGCTTCAGACGGTCTACATCCTGTTAGGAAGCAGAAATAAATGAAGGGGTAATAGTGTTTGTAATATTTATTTGTTTTAAATAAATCAATTAATAGATCTATCTCCCGTTTATTAAAAGGACAGATATCTTCGTCTTCTTTGGATTTTTTAGGAAGACAAATCTTCGATGCCATCCCCGAAAAATTGTTTTTATCGAGCAATCCAGATTCGATCGCCCAATTGCAGCATTCAGACAAACTCCCCAGAAACCGCTTGCCTGAGTCGAGTGCCATGTGACTCAGCACCCAGTCTCGAATTGTCCCCGCTTCGTGTGGGTCGTCTGTCGGCAGCTCCGTTACGCGCTTGCGCCATGGTCGATACTGACTTCGCATCGTGGAGGGGCTGCACTGGGGGCGCTTGTATTCAATGAAGCGATCGTAGATTTCGAGCAGGGTGAGCGATTTCGGTGCGGTGGCGTTTGGCTTGTACTTTGCCAAACTCGGATCGAAGCGCTCATACAGCAAGTCAGATTGAATCTGATTCGCCTTGAGCCTGGCAATAGCGTGATGCTTGGCCGTGTCGGGATATCCCAAGGTCAAATAGAACCTTTGCCCCTGATATCGCCAGCACAGGCGTAACCTGCCTTTGACTGACTCGATCGAGACTGTACCCTTTGCTGCTCTGGTCATTTTTTGCTCTCCAAAAGGATCGCCAAATGATCGCCAAACTGAGTCTAAAAATCTCTAAAAATATCCGAAAATATCCAACCGTTACCCCAATCTTTACCCCTAACGCTCGACTTAGAACCCTTTCCAGAAGCTGGATTGCTTACTGTAAAAGGAAAGCTGGTGACAAGACTCGAACTTGCGACCGGCTGATTACAAATCAGCTGCTCTACCAACTGAGCTACACCAGCCTATGCATCATGCATTCTATCAGACAAGTTCTCGATCGCGCCACTTCACCCATCACTTCTTACTGCGCGGTCGCAAAACCTCTCTTTTAGTAGAGTGAAATCCGTACAAGAACGCCTCTCTTGACAGAGCCATACTATTGTTAAATTTTCTAAAATTTTAGATGAATCACAGCACTTCTATGGATCAAGGCAACATTATGGTCGCTAATGCTATTCAGGTCAACCGCCTCAGCCAACTTACTACCGAAGAACTGAAAGACGAACTGCTGTCACTTGTTCAAGATCGAGATACTGATCCGCTCAATCAAAAAGTTGCATTTGCTAAGAACGAGTTAGCTCCCTACTTCGAGGAGTTACAGCAGCGCAATCCTTATCCAGCAGTTGAAGCGCAAATTCCGATCGTGCTAGGCGTGTGGACACCTATTTGGTCTACGATTCCGTTCCATGATGTGCTGCCGGGTCGATTACATGATTGCTCTTATCAGATTTTTCTGGAGAATGGTTACTACGCTAACATTGCACGCTACGCACCTGGATCGCGCTCTAAGCTGATTGAGAAATTCTCTTCGGTTCTTGCAGCTTATGATTTCATGGTGATGCAGAAGTTTGAGATTCGCGATGGCGAGTGGTTCATTCAGAACGTCACGATCGAACAAGCGCTTAGATGGCGGGCAATTCCTTTGACGATTGAAAAAGCCGAAGCTTGGTTTCATAAGGTGCTGGAGTCGCGTTGGGATGAATTCAGTCAGAAAACAGGGCTACCCCAAGAACTGAAGCTGAACAATGTGGATAAGACGACGTTGAAGAAGTTGGAGAAAACCTACCAAGCAACGCCGAAGTTTGAACACGTTTATGTAGATGAAACACTTCGGATTGTGAAAACACAACGAGAAGCAAAACAGCGTCCGTCTTATACGATCGCAGTTCGCCGCAAATAGGATAACGAGAAGTAGCCTAATTTAATTCAGCCGTCGCATCTGGCTCAGTCAAACGCTTAAAAGCGCTAGGCGGTTCGGGCGGCGGCACTGACTTTGATCGTAGAATCGAAGCACTGATGATCAGGGTCAAGAGCGGAATGCCGATCGAAATCAAGCTTTTCAAGCTGCTATTCGTGCCAAATAAGTATTGGGCACTACTGGATAAACCGAATGCCAGCGTGGTTAAACCAAACAGTCGAGCCTGTGGAATCAGTGCAGCAAAGGTAATTAAAATCGAGCAGTACCACGGCATTAACCAAGATGTTGCAAATAGCATGAGAACAAGTGTTGTCCATCCCATGTCTTCTAGCAACATCTGAGGTGTATTGTTCCAGCGTTTGTCGCTGCGCCAAAGTTGCCAACCGTAGAAGCAAAGAAATCCAATTAGTGTAAAGTTCGCCAATGTGAGTAGAATCGATCGCTGTTGAATAACCGTTAGAGACTCTGGGGTGAAAATCCTGACGAGATCGAGAGCGAACTTTGCGATCGCCATGAGCGACGATTGATACTGTCCTGCAACCCCAGGGTTGAGAATGCTCTGCCAAGCGGGAAGTCCTGGCATAACGGTAAACCAAAGACCTGCCACGATCGCACCGGATGCGGCAGTCATGGCAATTAACCATTTCCAGTGTCCTTGACGCAGCAATGTTACAGCGATCCAAGGTGCCCAGATAATCGGCAGCGTTTTTCCGAGAAAGCCACCCCACAAAGCTGCAAATGCGAACCAAAGTTTTTGTTTCGCAAAGGAAATCGCAAAGAGAATCAAACTGGTAGACACTAAGATATCAACATGAGCAGAGCTAACTTGCTCCATGAGTAATAGCGGATGTAATAGATAAGCGATCGTGATTCTGCCACGTTCTGGAATCGGAAGCCAACGCCAAATTAAATAACCATTGAATAAATGTAATGCTAAACAGATGAATTTAAATACATAAAGTGCAACAATTGGATGAATCGTGACAAATAGAGCAGAAAAGGTAAAGAGCGCTTGGGAAACAATACCGTAGGTTGAAGTTTGCCCCCAATCGACATAAGGCGATAGTTCAGTAACGTAAGAAGCTGCACGAATGAGATAAGGATTGGCTCCACTGAGGTTCATTAGTCCGGCGTGGAGGTAAAGGTAGGTATCATTGCCAAGCGGATAAGCAATGAATGCCGCCATCCAGAAGAATGAAGTTCGGAGAAGAATGCTGCGAAAACTCCAAGTGGTATGCACCCAGGAAGAACTCAGTAGATCGGCTAACCAGATGAGATACACGATCGACAACAGCAGGTAACTTCCCCCAACTGCAAGTTGCGTTCTAAGATCCGGAAAGGTGGCAAACTTTCGCCCGCCTGCTAAGACGTAATAGAATTTATCGACTCCTAAATAAAGTAGGACAACGCCTAAGAACGTTGTTAGCATTAGAGCGATCGTTGTCAGTACCCGATTTTTGTTCACTTAATTTTTAGAATTGAGTAAATTCTTCTTAATATAACATTGCGGTTTTCTGATGCGATCGTGGCATAGAAAGAATAACCTGTATAGATGAAGTGATCGGAAATAGACGTGGCTCAAAGTCGCTTAATCCAGAAAATAAGCATAGCGGGCGTTGCGATCGTCGCGCTCTTGACGGTGATGTTTTTTTTACTTGAGCCTGCAACCTCTTCTCGCACCGAGAAAAAGGTTTGCATCCCGATCGATGCAGCCGACGTTCTTTGCTACGGACAACCAGAGCAACTCAGCTCAGACAAGACAAGCGCGATCGCACTGAGTTCGAGCGGCACAATTCTCGCAGCTGGCGATAAGAACGCGATCAAAGTTTGGGATCTCAAAACCCGCCGTCCCCTTCCCAGCTTGCTCGATCATAAGGGATCGATCAGCGCGATCGCGATTAGTCAAGATGAGAAGATTCTTGCCAGTAGCAGTTTAGATGGCACGATTAAGCTTTGGGATTTACCTAACAGTCGATTGGTTTCGACTTTAAATTCTGGTAGGGCTTCCAATTTGGTCTTTAGTCCAGATAGCCGCATTCTGGCAAGTTCGAGCCGCGTCAAACGTTGGGCAGATGGCGCATTTAGTCCGATCGGCGTTCAGGTTTGGGATATTGCCAGTCGTCAGCAGATTTATACCTTGGGAGATGAACCTATTCGAGCGATCGAGTTTAGTAAAGATGGAAGATTGTTGGCGACAGGGGATCGAGTGAAAACTGAGCTTTGGCAGATGGAAGATGGAGATCGCTTAAGCACACTCGATTCGGGTGAAGTGACGGGATTACTGTTTTGCCAAGATGGGCAAACTTTGATCACCGGGAGCAGCAAGATTAAGCTGTGGGATCTGAGAAATGGGGCGTTGTTAAGAACATTTGATGCTGGCGCTTCGGATCTCGCTTTGAGTCCAGATGGGCAAACTTTAGCGACTTCTGCTGGCGGCTCAGTGCATTTTTGGCATCTGTTGACCGAACAATCGCTCGGATCGCTTCCGGCAAGCGCTTACAGCAGTGTGTTTGTGAAATTTGCGCTTCAGGGACAAGCGATCGTTGCCGCCGGAACCGACGGCATTCAAATCTGGCGTGATCCGAACGATCGCCTCTATCCACAATGAATTCAGTCGTCTCGGATCTCTTGCTCCCCTCTCCCAAGCATGGGAGAGGGGTTGGGGGTGAGGGCACGATAAGCTTTCGCGCCAATCGAAACTGCCTACCTACTGGCAGTACACCAAATTCGTCCCAGGAGTACTCTGGAATCCATTTGACACCCAGCCTGCCAAAGGTTTTGCGATTCTCACCCAAATCCGACCGCTCGAATCAGTACTAACCGTCGCTGGATTCGTGGTGAGAAAAACTTGTGAGTTAAACGCCACTCCACCGACGACCGGAGACGAGACATTCGCACCTTGACGTACGATTAGACCTTGCGTTTGAGACACACGCCGACAAGTTGAATTCGGATTTGGAGAAGGATTTCCGCCTGAATTAGGGCAGAGTCTCAGCGTTACGGTCTGGATAAAGCCTGTCGATGGAGCACTCACCCCAATGAAGCCGTTTTGGGCAGTGTTTTCAGATAAAGTTACCTGCTGATTTTCGGTCAAGCTGCGAACAACGGCGCTGGTTGCCGATCGCTGAGCAAAAATCGCGGTCGATTGTTTTGCACAACGAGTCTGACCCGCTAATTGAGCCTGCGCTGCGGGCATGATCACAGGCGTGGAAAGTGCTGCGATCGTTAATGCCGAAAGCGACTGTTGCCAAAGATTTAGTTTCATTTTCAACTCCTCACGGGTGAAACCCTTTACTGATAAGGTTTGTGCCGCAATTATCCCATGAATATTGTGAAAACCTGCCTTTGTTACGGCGGTTTTAACCATTGGGGTTTCAAATGCTTTGACTTGAGGAGGTAAAAGCGGGCACCGGGAATCGAACCCGGATATCCTGCTTGGAAGGCAGGTGTTTTACCACTAAACTATGCCCGCACGTTTTGTGCTTTCTCACAATAACATCTTTCTCGCAGATCAATGCAAGCATTTTCTAAAAAATCCGTTACCCAAGTTTTCACAGTCTCCGGTAGAATAGACTATTTGTGCGGAAACAATCGAGAACACAATTATGGCGAAGCGGATTCAGCTCGTTCTAACACAGGACGTAAGCAAATTAGGACGAATGGGAGACTTAGTAGAAGTCGCTCCCGGTTATGCAAGAAACTACCTTGTGCCTCAAGGCAAGGCGACGAATGTGAATCCTGGGATTCTCAAACAGGTGGCGCGGCGGCGAGAATTGGAAGAACAACGGTTAGCCGAGTTGAAACGGCAAGCGGTTCAGATTGCAGCAGAAATCGAAACCGCAGGCGGATTTGATATCGAGAAGCAGGTCGGTGAAAATGATGCGATTTTCGGAACGGTAACGAACCAAGATGTCGCAGATGCCATCAAGGCGAAGACCAATCAGGAAGTCGATCGCCGCACGATTACACTGCCCGAAATTCACAAGATTGGTGAGTACAACGCTCAGATCAAACTGCATCCAGAGGTCACTTCGACCATTGTGATTCGGGTTATCGCAAGCTAGTACAAATTTACCAAGAGTTGCTAAGATTAGAAATGTCGGTATAGTGAGGGGTTGAGTCCGTGGTTTCGATCGGATTCAGCCCCTTCAATACATTCTCGCTTCCTTATACTGCCCCTCAGCATCATGGTTCAAGAATTTAATTTTCAACCGATTAACGATCGCGTTCCGCCCCAGAATCTCGACGCTGAAGAGGCAATTTTAGGCGGGATTTTGCTCGATCCTGAAGCAATTACACGGGTGCTAGACGTTTTGCGCCCTGAAGCGTTTTACAGTAGCGCCCATCAAGAGATCTACAAAGCCTGTATCGCCCTGCATCATCAAGGTTCCCCGACCGATCTGATGAGTGTTTCGACTTGGCTAAACGATCGAGGAATGCTCGAAAAACTGGGCGGACAGTCGAAGCTGGTGCAATTAGTCGATCGTACCGTCAGCGCGGTCAATATCGACCAATATGCAAAGTTGGTCGTGGATAAGTATTTGCGGCGAAAATTGATCAGTGTTGGACATCAAGTTTCACAGCTTGGATATGAAACAGCGAAAGATCTAGAGAAAGCGCTCGACGAAGCAGAACAAAAGGTTTTTAGCATCACGCAGGTGCGACCGAATCAAGGGTTAGTGCCAACTGCCGACATTTTGACCAAAACGTTCTCTGAAATTGAAGAGCGATCGGCAGGAATGGCGCTTCCGGGCTTAGCTTCTGGATTCTATGATCTCGATGGTAAGACACAGGGATTTCAGCGATCGGATTTGATCATTGTGGCGGGTCGCCCGTCAATGGGAAAGACCGCTTGGAGTTTAGGCGTTGCAAAGAATATTGCAGCACATTATAAGCTTCCGGTTGCTGTATTTAGCCTAGAAATGTCGAAAGAGCAGATCGTACAGCGATTACTAGCAAGTGAGGCGCGGATCGAGAGTGGACGACTACGATCGGGACGCATCGCTTCACAAGATTGGGAGCCATTGAGTCACGCGATCGGACGATTGTCTGAACTGAGAATTTTCATCGACGATACGCCGAACATTAGTGTGGTTGAAATGCGATCGCGTGCCCGCAAACTGCAAGCTGAACAAGGCGGCGCACTCGGAATGATTTTGATCGACTATCTGCAACTAATGGAAGGAACGGGCAGTGAAAACCGAGTGCAAGAACTTGCGCGAATTACTCGTGCATTAAAAGGATTGGCGCGTGAGTTGAATGTGCCTGTGATTGCGTTGTCCCAACTAAGTCGAAGTGTGGAATCGCGATCGGACAAACGCCCAATGATGTCAGATTTACGTGAAAGTGGTTCGATCGAGCAAGATGCCGACCTTGTAATGATGTTGTACAGAGACGAATATTACAACGAAGACACGCCCGATCGAGGAATCGCTGAAGTCATCATTACCAAACATCGCAACGGACCCACCGGAACCATCAAGCTTTTATTCGAGCCGCAATTTACACGATTCTTGAATCTAGCCGCATCCAATCGCTTTGACTCGTAACCAAACCGCCAAATTGCTGATCTAATCCCTTCAGAATCCAGTAGTATAGATAACGGGTTTGGAATTGCCATTATGCGTACCAATGGTTGAATCAAGACTGATTAAGGGTCAGCTTGTGGAACTCCCTCAGTATCGAGTTCGAGAAAGCATTAAAGCGAAACACGTCAGCTTAAGAATGAGCGTCCAGGGTGGATTAGAAGTCATTATCCCACGCGGATTTGACCAGAGCCGCATCCCGGAAATTTTGCGCACGAAACAGAATTGGATCGAACGCACGATCGGGCAGCTCGAAGAACAGCGTCAACAATTGTCGATCGAGTCTTCTGCCGCACTGCCCGAACAGTTAGCCCTCAGAGCGATCGACCAAGTCTGGGAAGTTGAATATCAGCCCACTGGATTTTCGCGCGTCACGTTGACCGAAAAAGGCAAATCGCGTCTAATTTTGCGCGGCAATACCCACAATGAGGAACTGTGTCGCGCCCTATTGCAACAGTGGTTAACCCACAAAGCCTACCAGCGTCTTGTTCCGTGGCTGTGGTCAGTAAGCCAAGAATTAGACCTGCCGTTTCATAAAGCTTCGATTCGCGGACAGAAGACCCTTTGGGCAAGCTGCTCTCAGCAGTGCAACATTAGCCTCAACTTTAAGCTGCTGTTTCTTCCACCCGAACTGGTGCGATATGTCTTTGTACATGAACTGTGTCACACAGTTCACCTAAACCATTCCGCCCGATTCTGGAGATTGGTGGAAGAGAAAGATCCAAACTACAAAGCGATCGACAAAGAACTTCGGAAGTCGAGTCACTATGTTCCCGGTTGGCTGGAAATGACAGGATTGAAAGAGTAACTCACGATTGAAAGAGTAACTCACTCCTACGGTAGGGGCAGTTGAGCGATCGAACTCTTTAGGATTCTAAAAAATTCTGGTTTGATTTATGACAGAGCCGACAGAACGCCTACCGAAACCAACCGATGACACTCCGCCCAAAAAACAGAAAGTCGTCGATCCCAACGATTTAGTTTACAGCGGTGGCTATCAAGGCGATCCCAGAGAGATCGTTGAGAATCCGGCTGTCACACCTGAAATGCTTAACGAGCCTGGAGATTTGAGAGCGGACGAACTTGAAGAAGATTAAACTTTTCCGTGTCTTTCGACATATTTCTTCTGTAACGGACATCTCTACCACTGGAAAGATGTTCACCTCTTCATAATAAATCTACATTTGCTTCGGTAACGCTCTACTCTGAGCATAGAGTGGCTACCCTTGACGAAGTTCTGCTTCTAGGCTTCTTCATCCAGGCAGTTGTACTGGCTTCTTTGCTCCGCTATTGTGTACTGCCTATCCGCGTACCAGTCATTGCACTCCTCCTGATTTTCGTTGCTCTCTAGTAAAGAGTAGGTTTCAGCATTGTTTTAGATCAAATTGCGATAGAGCAATGTGCGATTGAGCGTACAAAGCAAGGTGTATTCCTACCATTCGAGGTGTTTGGCTTGTTGGTGTTCTTAATGGTCTTGTCATGAAAGTAGCCCTTGTCCATGACTATTTGACTCAAAAGGGTGGTGCAGAGCGAGTCTTTGAAGTGCTCTGTAAACGCTTTCCTGATGCGGATATTTATACCTCGCTGTATGAACCGGAAGCTTCGATCGACTTTGGCGATCGAGAAGTTTTCACCACTTATTTGCAGCAGATCCCCAAGGCTTCGCGCTACTTCAAGCTTCTAGCACCGCTATATTATTCAGCTTTTCGATCGCTAGATTTGCGAGATTATGATTTGATCATCAGCAGCACAACTAGCTTTGCCAAAGGGGTGAGAAAGCGCCCGGATGCTAAGCATATCTGTTTTTGTCACAACATTACGCGATTCTTGTGGGATACAAAAACTTATCTGCGTGAGTACACCGCTTATCGACGCTTCTTGCCTTTGTTGGAACAAGTATTCCGAGCAATGCGGAAAGCCGATCTCGCTTATGCACAAGAGCCAGATATTTACATTGCCAACTCTCATACCGTTGCCCAACGGATTCAGCGGATTTACAACAAGCCCGCTCAGGTGATCAACTTCCCGATCGATAGTGAACAGTTTGCGTTCTCGAATCAGAAAGAAGATTTTTACCTCGCCTCAGCGCGATTACTCAGCTACAAACGACTTGATGTGGTTGTCGAGGCATTTAATTGGCTCGGTTGGGATTTATTTATCACTGGAGATGGTCCTGAGCGCGATACGCTAGAAGCGCGAGCAATGCGGAACGTCAAATTCTTAGGACACGTCAGTGATGCAGAACGAAAACAACTGCTCTCAAAATCCCGATCAGTGATCGTCATGGCGCTAGAAGATTATGGATTGGTTCCGATCGAGGCAAATGCCAGCGGAACTCCAGTGATTGCTTACGGAGAAGGCGGCGTTCTCGATACCCAAATTCCAGAGATCACAGGCGTTTTTTTCAATTCTCAAACGCCTCACGCTTTACACCGAGCATTGCTGAAAGCAAAAGTGATCGAATGGAACTATCAAAAAATTCGGGAACACGCGATCAGTCGCTTTTCCGAAGATGCGTTTTTTCAATCGGTCGAAGGCGTGGTTGCAGAAGTTTGCGGTAGCGGTTAATCAAAGACACCAGATTCCTGTAGTTTCCTGAAATTTAGAGTTAACGGAGTAACGATCGTGGCGCAAGGTAATATCACCCTTTTCAATCCATCCCCACAAGCGCAAGAACCCGATCCAGGGTATGGACAGCTTTTGGGCGTGTTGATGCGGCGGAAAGTTTGGTTTCTAGGCGCACTCGCGGGAACGCTGACTCTGGCTGCTGCCGTGACCGCAATGATGCCCGCCACGTATCGAAGCACGATGCAAATGCTCGTCGAATCCAACTACCGCGAACGTCGTGCCCCCGGAGATAACCGTCCCTCTTCATTTGCTGATCCCGCTGTCGAAAGCGATACCGCAACACAAGTGAATCTGATGCGGAGTACTCAACTGCTGCAACGTGCAGTGGATGACCTGAAGCCGCGATACAGCGATATTGATGTCGATCGCTTAAGCAAACGGCTCAGCATTGCACAAGTTCAAGAACTGCGCGGCAATGAGCGAGTCACCACAAACATTGTGGAAGTAGGCTATAGCGACCACGATCGAATTAAAACCCGCGAAGTGCTCAAATCGCTGCAACGGGTTTATCAAGACTACAACTTAGAGCAACAGCGCAATCGTCTCACAAAAGGCTTGTCATTTATCGATCGACAAATCCCACAAGTACAAGCCAAAGTCGATCAAGCGGAAGCAAACTTAGAGCGATTCCGCAAGTCTGCGAATTTGGTTGATCCTGAAGTGCAATCGAAGGCGCTGGTTGAGTCGCTCAAAGAATTGCAGAAAGACCAGCAAACGAATCGGGGTGAGTTGGCAAGTGCTCAAGCGAAGTTCTTCACCTTACAGCAGCAGTTAGCCCGATCGCCCCAGCAAGCGACGATCGCTGCCCGATTGAGCCAATCGAAGCAGTACCAAGCTTTACTGACTGAAATTCAGAAAACCGAAGTTGCCTTGGCGCAGCAGCAAACTCGCTTTACCGATAAAACGCCGTTTGTACAACAGTTGTTGGAACAGCGACAGCGACAGGTGGGACTGTTGCAGCAAGAAGCACAGCGGATTTTGGGCGCGGATGCAGGTGCGATCGCGGGATCAGGTGAATCGCTGTTCTCAACCGGACAGTTAGGCGAAAATGATCTCAAATTTGCCAGCGATTTGACCCAGGCTCAGGTTGATTTCTTCTCAGCGCGGGCACGCGATCAGGCACTGGCAGCGGATGCACAGCGGCTTCAAGCCCAACTCCAGCGGTTCCCAAGCTTGCTGTCGGAATACAATCGTTTACAGCCTGCGGTGAAGCTGAATCGAGACACACTGGATGAATTGCAGAAAGCGCGGCAGGATTTGGGGCTGGAGATTGCGCGGGGTGGATTTGACTGGCAAACAGTAGAGCAGCCGAAGGTCGGTCGCCAAACCGGACCGAGTTGGCTGCGAAATCTGCTAATCGGCAGTGCGGCAGGCTTAATGCTGGGCTGTGTCGCAGCATTCTTGCGCGAGTCGGCAGACAAATCCATTCGCACCTCTGAAGATTTGACCAAACAGGCATCAATTCCGCTGATCGGGATGGTTCCAGAGTTGCCGATGTCCGAGTTGAT
>PSLO01000019.1:12545-57740 GCA_040289665.1 Leptolyngbya sp. ERB_1_1
CCAACGACGAATTTTGCATTTGGTCGATCGACAGCAACTGGAGATACAACCATGCTCCAAGTGCTGCACTGGGCACCATTCCGGGAATCGCTTGATCTGATTTACAAGAATCTGCAATTGATGACCGATGGCAATCAGATGCGATCGCTGGTGGTGACATCGGCGTTAGCAGGTGAGGGTAAGTCAACCGTTGCATTGGGATTAGCGATCAGTGCGGCAAGATTGCATCAGCGCGTGCTGTTGATTGATGCGGATTTGCGTCGTCCAGGCTTGCATCATCAATTGCAGTTATCGAATGAGCATGGACTTTCGACCTTGTTGACGAGCGATCGGGCTTTGACGCAAGCGGCAATTCAACCTGCCAGCACTTATAGCGACCTGCCCATTTCAGTTTTGACAGCGGGACCGTCACCTACGGATTCGGTGAAGTTGCTCAGTTCTAAACGGATGCGTGATTTGATGACGGTGTTTGAGCAGCATTATGATCTCGTGATTTTAGATGCGCCACCTGTATTGGGGATTGTGGATGCACTGTTAGCAGCGTCGTTCTGTGATGGAGCGCTCTTAGTGGGGCGGATGGGGTACGTCGATAAGGATGAGGTGACCCAGGCAGTGGGAATGCTGAGTCGGCTCAATCTGGTCGGCGTGGTGGCAAACTGTGCGGAGAGCGGAAATAGCTACTACTATCGAGCAGCAACTACAACAGCTTAGACCTAGTCAAAAACTTGCTTGATGAAAGGGCAAACCAGAGTTAGTCAACTTGATTTGGTTTGCTTTTTTTGCTGCTAAATTTCAAGTTTTATAATCTCTACATTTAGACAGATGATGCCTTTTATCACGGCTCGATCGAACTATAACGAATGCTAGGTTTCTGCAAGAAATAAGGAATTGAAATGCGAGCGTACTGTGTTTGATAAACAAGCATATATCAGTGAAACTAAGGAATGATCTAAATAAATAGGTAGCGCTTTCTCACATCTCTAATTCTTTTTGAATCCACGGTAAATCGTAGTTAAAAATCCGATATGCAAGGGCAAGAAGGGTGATTGAGGTTGAAGATTGGAAATTTCACAGTATAAAATAATACTTGGATTAAGCAGAAGAAACTGCTTAGTTAAATTCAAATCTGAATATATTGAGCCAAATGTTAGTAAAATTAGTCCGAGTTCTTTGAAAATCAGAGATTAGTATACTCCTACCTTTAGCAGATTTATTTCTCAAGAAATCTACTACAATGGCGGTGGTTGAATGCCATTGAGCAGCTTAGCTAGAATGTCAGACCTGAAATTGCAGTATTTCTAAGAATACCTAGATACCAGATTGATCTTCCGAAGCAGCTTCTAAGGAATACAGTTTTTTGCGACTTTACCAAATAGCTCATGACAACTTTTGATCCGCTAGTTTTGCAGGAAACTCCAGCCTCTACTTGGGAAAAGTTAGGGCAAGAGAGCCAACGGTGTTTTTTGTACTGGCGGCGCTCTCAGCTTCTGGTTTTGCAACTTGCGCCTCAAGAACGCGATCGCACCTCAAAGCAACCCCTACTTCCGCCCTTGGCAAATCCGAGTTGGCTTTTGGAATGCTTAAAGCGATCTCCAATCCAACTTGTACGAATCGATCTCAGCTTGGGAGAATCTGCCCTGAAGGAATGGGCAGAAGTGTGTGAACAAGCAGGCAAAGCGCTCTACTTGAGATTGCCTCCTGCTACGCAGCTTCCAAGCAAGCGCAGGGAAATTCTGTGGGGCTGGAAGCGAATCCTGGATTGGAGTTTGGCAGCGTTGCTGTTGGTATTGCTGAGTCCGTTGTTTGTTGTGATTGCAGCCGCGATCGCGCTTACTTCTTCGGGATCAGTGTTTTTCAGTCAGTGGCGAGTTGGTCAGCGTGGAAAATTATTTCGGGTGCTAAAATTCCGCACGATGGTGATGAATGCAGAGGAATCGCATCACGGCATCATGGCGAATCAATCGGCTGATTGTCTGCATAAGCGCGAGGACGATCCAAGAATTACACCGTTAGGCAAATGGTTACGCCAGTATAGCTTAGACGAGTTGCCGCAGTTGGTGAATGTGTTGCGGGGTGAAATGAGCTTAGTCGGTCCGCGACCTTGGGCGTTGTATGATGCAGTGCGAATTCGTCCAGAAATGCAGACGCGATTGAACGCGCTACCGGGAATTACGGGTGCATGGCAGGTAGAATCGAGATCGACACAGCTAGATCTCAATGCCGTGAGCGATCGAGATTTAGAATACCTGAGAAATTGGTCATTAGGCGGCGACCTTAAAATCTTATTGCAGACCGTTCCAAGAGTCTTATCCGGCTTTGGGGCGTTCTGAATTTTCTAGAGGAAAGATGAATGCTGTGGATGCCGCAGCCGATGAAACGAGTCCTTAGAGCGACTTGGTTTTGGCAGGAAAATGCCTTTATTTTGCGGGAGTTTAAATCTTTTCCTCGTGTGGCGATCGCGGCAATTTTGTTTGCGATCGGGTCAGCCGCATTTGAAGGATTCGGATTTGGATTTCTGTTAGCGTTTCTACAAAGTTTGGTCAGTCCAACGCTCGAACCATTCAAAACTGGGATCAATTGGTTTGATTTTTGGATTCTTGGAATTGATCGCGGTGCCACCGAGCGATTATTGCGCGTATCGAGTTTGATTCTATTGTCGGCTTGGATCAGGGCTGTGTTTAACTATCTGGCTCAGGTTTATACAGAACTCACGCAGCAAATGTTAGTCGATCGATTACGCAAGCAAGTCTTTGAGCAATTGCAAGCAGTGAACTTGAGTTACTTCGGTCGGGTTTCTTCTGGCGAACTCATGAACACACTCACTAGCGAGATTGGTCGGCTAAATCTTGCGTTCACGCTGTCTGCATTTATTATCACAAAACTGCTAGCACTGATTTTGTACTCAGTATTGCTATTTACAATCTCGTGGCAATTAACGATCGTGTCTTTAACGTTATTTGGTTTGATTGCGATCGCGCTTTCTCAAATTAACGATCGTGTGAGAACCAAGAGTGTTGCTGTATCACAAGCAAACGGACATTTCACGACTACAGCTTTAGAACTTATTACTGGAATTCGCACCGTGCAAGCGTTTTCGACTCAGGATTATGAGCGACAACGGTTCTACCATGCCAGTTCCCAAGTGGTGAAAACGGCAATGAGAGCGATTCGCCAATCTGCGATCGTGCGTCCTTTAGCAGAAGGATTAGCGACAACGGTATTAATTGTCATGATCATTCTTGCAATCACGATTTTTGTACAAAATGGAACGCTTCAGACCGCATCCTTATTAACTTTTCTGTTTATTTTGTTTCGGCTCGTCCCTGCGATTCATGAAGTGAACGCCAGTCGAGTTCAACTGATCGCTACCAGTGGATCAATTCGGAATTTGGGCGAACTATTGCGACGAGATAACAAGCCATATTTGCAAGATGGCGATCGACATTTTGCGGGATTAAAGCGGTCGATCGAATTCTGTGCGGTCGATTTTGGTTACGATGCAAATCAGCCTGTATTGAAAGAGATTTCGTTGTACATTCCGAAAGGTAAAACGACTGCGATCGTGGGTAGCTCAGGTGCAGGAAAATCAACGCTGGTCGATTTGATTCCACGATTTTATGATCCAACTTTTGGCAGAGTCTTATTTGATGGGCAGGATGCAAGATCGTTCGCAATTCAAACGTTGCGGCAAAAAATGGCGATCGTGAGTCAAGATACATTCATTTTCAATGCGTCAGTGTACGAGAACATTGCTTATGGATTGAGTCACGTTCCGAATCAGCAGGTTTGGCAAGTTGCAGAGCAAGCCAATGCTTTAGATTTCATCTTGGGGCTACCAGAGCAATTTGAAACCGTATTGGGCGATCGAGGGGTACGTTTATCAGGCGGACAGCGGCAACGACTTGCAATCGCGCGGGCGTTGTTGCGTGATCCAGAGATTCTAATTTTGGATGAAGCGACGAGTGCGCTAGATTCTGAGTCAGAGCGGTTGATTCAGCAATCTTTGGAGCGGTTGTCGCACGGTCGAACGGTGATTACGATCGCACATCGGCTTTCAACGATCCTGAAAGCGGATCAGGTCGTGGTGATGGAGCAGGGTCGGATTGTCGAACAGGGCAGTTATCAAGCCTTGTTAGAGCAGCGGGGACGACTATGGCACTATCACCAGATTCAGCATGAAACGCGATCGGTCTAATCCTAAATCTATGAATTTAATTGTGCTTGAAAATCACGTTACCAGTCAGCGCGGCGGGCAAGAATTGAATCTGTTTGCAATTTGCCGCGGCTTATCTCAGCGTGGACATCGAATTACCTTACTCTATCTCAAACCTGGAGATTTACTCACACAGTATCAATCGTTTTGCGATCGTACAATTCAAATCAGCGCTTACGGTTTCGATTGGCGTAGTTTCAATAGTACGATGCGATTTCTGCCGAGTTTGCTCCAAATTCCGCAGGTGTCGATCGCGCCCGATTCACTGATTTTCTGTAACGACTATCATTTTTCATTATTCGCTTATGCCTTATCTTTTTTTCATCGATTGCCCTATGTATGCTATTTACAACTTCCACCGATTAATCTGAACCGTCAACGTAAGTTTGGATTGCGTGGAGTCGATCGATTTATTTCTGTTTCAGAACAGACGAAGCAAAGCTGGGAGAAGTTTGGGATTGACGGCGATCGTATTCGAGTTGTGTATAACGGCGTTGATTTAAACAAATTTAAGCCTGCCGAAGATTTGATACAAATTCGGCAGCAGTGGGGCATTGTTGATGACATAAAAATAGTGTCTTACATCGGTAGAATTGACCGAGAAAAAGGACTCGAAACCCTGATCAAAGCAACGGCAATTTTGATCAAGAAAGGAACAAGAATCAAGACTTTGATTGCCGGAAAACCTGTGACACACTACAGCTTTTCCAAAAGGGGTGAATGCGAGAATGAAGGCATGAAATATGTACAATCGCTGATGCAATTAGCCGAAGCGCAAGGCGTTTCTGAACACATTCAATTTGTGGGACACTTAGCCGATCCGGTTTCTCTTTATCAAGCTAGTGATGTAAATGTGTTGCCGAGTATCTGGAATGAACCTTGCAGTTTAGGCTTATTTGAATCCTTAGCTTGTGGCGTGCCAAAAGTAGCAAGTCGAATTGGTGGAAATCCTGAGATATTGACTGAAGAATTCGCTGATTATTTGTTCGCGCCTGGTGATGAAAAAGATTTGGCTGAACGCCTCGATCGCGTTATCGATTGGAGAGAAAAAGATTCTGCTTTAGGGATAAGATGTCGGCAGTATGTTTTAAATCATTTTAGTCACGAGAAGATGTTGGATGGTATTGAAAAGAACTTGATTGAACTCGCGATCGCTTAGAAGATCATGAAAACTCTATTCACATTTCACTATCCTGCTGATCCAAACGCTGGCGCTTCTGGTGTTACTTGGCGGTTAGGACAAGAATACGAAAAACTCGGACATCAAACTGAGTTTTATTCACTCGACAATCTGCCGAAACAATTACCGCCGCTGGCAAAATTTCTCCTATTTTCAGAATTCACGGCAGCGAAAATTATGCGATCGCTGAATGCATCCCCAATTGATGTGATTGATGCCTCGACCGCAGATGCTTGGATTTGGGGGTTAATTTTGCAAAAAATTCGTAAATCTCGTCCGCTCCTGGTTGCCCGTTGTCATGGGCTAGAGCATATCGAACACTTAGAGTATCTCGAAGAAGCACAGCGCGGACATCTCAAACTGGAGTGGAAATATCCGCTGTATCGCGGCAGCATTCGCCTGTGGGAAGCCGCAACCTCGATGCAACACTCTGACCTCGTACTGTTGCTGAATCAGCGCGATCGCAATTATGTGATCGAAAAGTTGGGCGTTCATCCCGATCGTGCTCACGTCATTGCAAATGGCATTCCCGAAACGATGCTGAATCTGCCGTTTGAACCCACGCCACCAGAACATGAGCCGATCAGAATCGCGCAAATCAGTAGTTACATTATTCGCAAAGGAATTCAATACGGAACACCCGCGCTGAATGCACTGCTTAAACGTTATCCAAAAGTTGAAGTCAGCTTATTGGGAACCGAGTGTCCGGCTGAGCAGGTTTATCCTGATTTTGATCCGGCAGTGCGCGATCGTGTCACCCTGATTCCGTATTATGAGAATCATAAACTCCCAGAACTGTTGAAAGGACATCACATCAAAGTGTTACCAACGATTTCTGAAGGATTTGGCGTTGCCTTGATTGAGGCGATGGCGTGCGGACTAGCTCCCGTAACCACCACTGCGCCAGGACCGTTAGAAATTGTGCACGATGGTGAAACTGGACTGATTGTTCCTTGTCGCGATCGTGAAGCCTTCGAGCAAGCCATTGAAACCTTAATTCTTGATCGCACCCTGCTGAATCGACTGCGGCAAAATGCTTATCGATCGGCACAGCGCTACAGTTGGAAAAACATCGCCCAAGACACTCTCAATTTGTATGATGCCGCTTGGCAGATGAGAACTTTAGCCGATCGCTAACCTATGTACAGCACCCAACCTCAACCTAAATCCCCACAACTCTCTGAACCCTGGCTTCTGATTGGTGGCTTCATCGCATTTACGGCGCTCTGTCTGACTGTCAATGCTGCCTCAATTCTGCGACTTGCTTTTCCTGCCGGAAGTTTAGCAGTTGGAGCACTCCTGTTTTTTAGATATCCAATGTTCTACATTGGGTTTAACTGGTGGCTTTGGTTTCTTACACCGCTGGTGAGGCGATTGATCGATTGGAAGATCGGATGGCTTGATCCTAACCCCGTTTTACTTGCTCCGTTTCTGGTTTCATTTTTATCAATGCTGACATTACTGATTCAGTTGCCAAAAGCGATTAAAGGCAATGGCTTACTGTTTGTTTTATCGACTGCCGCTGTATTATACGGAGCGCTCCTCGGATTGATGAGCTACCAGTTTCAAACCGTGATTGTCGCACTATTAAGCTGGCTGTGTCCAATCGTATTTGGTTATCATCTCTTTTCTCATTGGCGACAGTTTCCAGAACTCAAGCGCGTTACAGAGAAAGTTTTTCTGTGGGGAACGTTGGTGATGGGAGTTTATGGTGTGATTCAGTTTTTGATTGCGCCAGCGTGGGATCAATACTGGCTGAACAATTTGATCAACGTGATGCAGATTTATTCGTTCGGAACACCGAATCCATTGTCGATCCGGGTATTCAGTACGATGCATTCTCCGCAGCCGTTCGCGAGTACGATGGTGGCAGGAGTATTGTTACTGTTCGCGATTAAGAGTCCGTTGAAGATTGTGTCATCAGGATTCGGATATTTAGCATTGCTCTTATCGTTGGCAAGAACGGCTTGGTTGAGTTGGTTTATCGGATTAATTGTATATATTCCGTCCTTGAAGCCAAGGTTGCAAATGCGGTTAATTGTGACGTTAATGCTCATGTCATTGGTCGTATTTCCATTAACGACGATCGAGCCATTCTCAACGGCGATTGGTTCACGGGTTCAGACTCTATTTGCAGGGCAACAGGATGGAAGTTTTGTCGATCGTAGTCTTGGCTATACGAATTTGTTAATGGATGCTTTGGGCGAAATCGAAGGGCGTGGAATCGGATACGTCATTCGAGATGCGACGATCGGCGGAAATGATAGCGGAATTTTAGTGATGCTGCTGAATTTGGGATGGATTGGAACCATTCCTTATGTGGCGGGATTAGCGCTATTAGTGATTAATGCACTGCAAGTTCGACAAGCTTCAAGCGATTCGTTTGTGGGAGCCTGTCGCGCGATCGTCTTGGCGCTCGTCTCTCAGATTAGCTTAAACGTGGTGATGCTGACTCCGTTTGGCATGGTGTTATGGGGATTTATGGGGTTAACTGCTGCGGCTCGTTTGTATGAATCTCAACAAGCAGCGAACCCCATCTCGATCGAACCTTTTCTAGATCAGACTAGGAATTCGCCAGAACGCTAGCCGCCGCTGCGATTCCGGCTCCGGGAGTAAAGCCATCGTAGCCGAGTTCTTGCAAGGTCGCTTCGAGTGCTGCGATCGCCGTTAACAAATCTCGATCGCTAACAAATCCCAAATGCCCAATCCGGAAGATCTTGCCTTTAACGTGGTCTTGTCCACCTGCAAGGGCAATATCAAACCGCTTCCGCATCGTTGATCGAATTTGTTCCGCATCGACTCCGTTCGGCATCACCGCAGTAATCGCCGGACTGCTGCACTCATCCGCTGCAAATAATGGCATTCCCAATCCTTTCACTGCCGCGCGTGCTGCTGTCCGAAGCCGCTCATGCCGCGCGAAAATGTTTTCCAGCCCTTCAGCCTGCATCATTCTCAGTGCTGCTTGCAAGGCATAAAACAAATTAATTGCAGGCGTAAACGGGGTGGTATCTTTCGCGCTCGATTTGCGATACTTGCCCAAATCCAGATAGTAGCGAGGCAATCTCGCCGTTTTGTAAGCTTCCCAAGCTTTCGGACTGACTGCAACAAAGCCCAATCCTGGCGGGATCATGTAGCCTTTTTGCGATCCCGATGCTACGACATCTAAGCCCCATTCATCTACAGGAACGCTGGTCGCTCCTAAACTGGTCACAGTGTCTACGATAATCAACGCTTCGCCATGTGCTTTTACATGACGATTGATGGTTTCAAGATCGTTAATCACACCGGTTGAAGTCTCACTGTGCGTGATGATCACCGCTTTGATTTGTTTGTCTCGATCGCTTTCCAACTTTTCGCGAAATACTTCGGGATCAAGCGGTTTGCCCCATTCGGCGGTGACTCGTTCGGTTTGTAAGCCATACGCATCGGTCACTTCTGCCCAACGCTCTCCAAACTTGCCGTTTGAGCCGACTAACACGCGATCGCCTGGACTGAGAAAGTTGATAATTCCTGCTTCCATTGCGCCGGTACCGCTGGCAGCCAGAATCAGCAGATCATTTTGCGTTTGATGGAGCCATTTGAGATTTTGTGTCACCTCAGACACGATTTTGCCAAAATCACCGCTGCGATGTCCGATCGGATGTTTTGCCATTGCCAATAAGACTTGTTCCGGAACCGGGGTCGGTCCTGGAATCATTAACATCAGCTTGTCGTCCATGATGGGTTCCTTAGAAAGCTAAAACAATTTGTGCATGATCCAGGATTACACACAAGGTTCAGAATTTGGTTGAGAATGCAGAATTTGCAATCTTTGAAATGCAATCATGCTCAACCAACCGGCTAACGACTCATCAAAGATTTGGCATAGTTATAGAAAATTCGAGGACCGTTGGATAGCCAGCACTGCATTGAGAAGAAGTCTTTTAAGTAATCACTCGATTCTGGAACTTGAGACGCTTTACCAAATCCTGAACGTCCAGCCATTTGCCCGAATGAATGTGAGAAAAGCTGATCAGTGAAGGCTTTCGTTTCAGGAAAGCGTTTTCTCAAATGATAAGAGGTCTGAATGTTGGTTTCGGCGTGTAGATAGTCCGTGTCTTTCCTTGCTTCAAAAGAATTGGAGCCATGAATTCGATGCGCTGATAGTTCTTTTTCTAACAGCATTCCTGGCGCAAGATGAATCGCAGAAAGCCGCAAATAGTTATCTGCCGAGATGCGTAATTGCTCTGGCATCGGTAATGTTTGCTGCAAGATTTCTCGTCTGAAACACAAAGCGCTGGTCGCTGGCAAGAATGGGCGAATCGGCTGCCCCTCTCGCATCTGCGATCGAAAGTCATGCACAGTCGCTTCAGAGTCTACCGACTCAGTATTCAGCTTGAGCGGATGACCTTCTGCATCGACTCGCTGCAATCGATGAAACAACCAGCCTACATTGGGATGATTCTGAAATTGCTCAACCACTTGACTGGCTCTGTCTGGAGAACAGTAATCATCCGAATCTAAGAAGCAAATGATGTCACCTTGACTCGCCTTAAATCCTGCATTAAACGCAGAGCCTTGCCCACCATTCTGCTTAAAGACCGAAACAATTCGATCGCCATAACTCGCAATTACTTCTTGCGAATTGTCTTTAGTAGAGCCATCATCGACCACGACAACTTCTACACGATCGTAGGTCTGATTTAATGCACTATCGATCGACTGACGAATGAATCTAGCGTAGTTATAGTTGTTGATTAAAATGCTGACTAGGGGCGACTCATTCATAGTTACAAACACTACTCACCGTTACAAACGCTACTTCAGCAGCAATTCCAGAATTCCGCAAGAAAAGGCTAAGAAATGAAAGTCTCTAAGTATCTAGTGAAATAAAATACACGAATCTTCGCATCTGTGCAACGCATATTTGAACGATCGCGGTTTATGGCAATCACCCCGATCAATCGTGGAAGCCGCTTGAGCAGGAGCTTTGGGCAAATGGATAAAGTCGAGCTGAGAGCTACCGCCGTTTTGCTTGAGTCATGGTTGGTCATCTCCCAACTGCGTCAAGAACTGCATCGCCTTCGCCACATAGCTTGCACAATCGTAAGGTGAAGTCTCGTAGAACGATCGCCAAGCTGATCCTTTAAATTCATCATAACGATCGCGATGTTCCGGATGTTTCTCTAGCCATGCCAACCGCACTGCATGACCGACTAACACATCCATTACAATGTATTCCTCAACTTTGAACTCTGGGTTTCGTTCTGCGATCGCGGATAGTTCCATCAACGCTTCAACATTGACCTGTCGATATTCCGGAGCTTGCATTTTGTTGAGTAAATGCTCGATTTTTAGTGCAAAGTTCTTCTCACCTGCGGTCATCTCAGTCGTGAGAAATTCGCTGTCGAGCCGATTGCGCCGCTCTAATTTGTCTCCGATCACCAAGCCTTTACAATGATGTAGCAACTTCCACACGCTTGGATAAAAGTCTTTCGGAACGCGATTGAGTGCGCCATCTAATTGACGTTTGCGCCACCAGTCTTGGGCAGAAGGTTCAACTTCCGCTTTATTAACCAGAATCACCCAATCGATCGCTTGATTGGGCAATTTTACTTTTAGCGATTCTTGTTTCAACAGTGCTTTGTTCAGATCTGCATATCCGACGACAATCTCACGCAGTCGCGTTTTAATTTCAAACGGACTGAGACTCATTAACTTCTCGTAAGCTTCATCCTGAGTGAGTTCTAGCTCACGCGCCAAATCCGTTGTAATCAACAAGATTAAATATCCCACCCGTAGCGTTAGCAGTCCTTTAAATAGATTCGGTTCTGCTTTGATCAATAGGCTAAGATAAATAATCACCTCCTGAGTGAGAACACGATCGCGGATATCTTCACGACAGAATTCACGAATTTTTTCTAATACTTCCGTGTGGGGCAACGGCTGCATGATCAGAGAATCCTCGCTGTAGGCACGTCCGATCGCAATTTGCTTCTGCCGCACCAAAATGTCTGTCACCGCATCCGATAAGCCAACATCAACTTTATCAAGCAAACCTGCACAACGCCGCAACAAGCTCCAATAGGGCGATCCGCTGGAATCACCTTTACTCGCTTTCGTATACAGTTCATTCAGCAAAACTCGAACGGTGACAGATGAATTTGCCCCACCTAATCCGGTTTCAAAGTCCAATCCTTTCAATCGTGCCAATGTTCCCAACAGTTCCACTTGTTCGTAGAGGTTTTTCGACGATCGTAAACTCTCTAGTAGCACTTGAACATCCGTTTCACACTCCAGCTTAAACTCTTGTGAAACACTGAGGGGAAGGGTTTGATCAGGATCAAACGCTAAATGATAATGAGAAACACCGATTTGAGCAATCGATCGAGATTCAAACTTGAAGTCATGCAGCGAATCAATTCGCTCAGTTCCGGCTGTTCGCACAAACTGTTTAAGCTGTCCTAATTGAACTGGAATCTCTCCACATCGCCCCGATTGTAGTTCTTGCACCAAATCTAGCAATGCTTCTCGACCGAGTTCATACATTTCCTTGGTTAGCATGAGCGTTACGATCGGGCGACCTAACTGCTGCCAATGTCGATGAATGTAAGCTAGTTCGCTCTTGATATTGGAAACCAAGAAGTGATAGTCCAAGGTGAGGTAAAACCGTTCGGGTTCGAGAAAAGAAGGAATAAAGACGATCGTATCTCCCTTAATTCGATACACCCGTGCTGTGGTGAGACTTCGCATTCTCCGCTGGGGTCGTCCGGTGAGCGATAGTTTCTCGTTGCGTCCGACTTGGGTGTAAGCGGCAGCCAGTTCACGCGCGTGACGCACTTGGATCGGTTCGACTTGTTTCAACGTTTGTGTGGTGACATTATTTGCTTCTAGTTTTACCTGTAGCGTTTCATCTTCTGATAACAAAGCAATCTGAATCGTTGCTTTTCGGCGTTGTCCTCTGCGTAAATAACGTCCACATGGATCGATGTCACCAACGGAAATAAATCCTTCATGCAGCATTTTCGCAAGTAGATACAAACTTTGTGCCCAAACGAGTGGAACATTTTCATTTGGGATGCGAGTTTGACTATGAGGTTTTGCTTTCTCTAGTTCGATCGCGGATTCTGGCACAATGTACAGTTCTGGCAGTAGCTTAATGCCATCGCGATCGACCGTAATTGCATCTAAACGATCGAGATAGTTTTGTGCTTGAGTGCGATCGCCTCTGAAAATGCCATCTAATACAAGATACGTGAAGAATAAGGGCCATTCACATTCGATATGTTCAAACTGCTTCAGTTCAAACGGCTCGTAGTGCAATCGCGTCGTATCTTCGATCACCGTTTGATGTCCATCGCGCAAAAATCGCTTGCAACCATAGCGACCTTGCAACAGATCAATAATTTTATTGCGAGTGCGATCGACGAGTTCCATATCTTCGACGGCAAAGGCTGGAAACCCGATCGCACTTAAAAGCGCGGCATCGACTTCTTTAGAACTCGATTCGCGGGGCAGTAGGGATTCTAACGTGGTGCGACAGCGCGCAATCTCATCGGGCAGCACATGAATGACTGAGCTTTGTCCGCCTTGCGTTCCAAACAGGTTTAACCCGTTCATCGCTTCGAGTGCTGCTTTTGCCATCCCGACCGAGCTACCATTCAGTTCAGGATTGCCATGATTAATTTTGTTACCGCGTTCCCAAATTCCAAAATCAGGTGTGCGATAAGTTCGACCAATGTAATAAACAAGGTTCTGAACAAAGTTGACTTCATCGTGGGTATAGACGATCGACAATCCAGAAGAAATCATCTGCGCCAACATTAGTAGGAACAGTGAAGTTGCATCTAACTGCAAATGTCCCCATTCGTCGTCACCCACTACAGTTGATCCGGTTGCGGTGTCGTACTTTGCGTGGAGTGCTTCGAGTGGATTTTGACTTTCTTTAAAGTTCTCAACTTTTTGCGCTTGCTGCATCATCGAAAACAACAATCCACGCATTAACTTCACGACGCTATGTTCTAGCTCATAAGTTCGTCCGCGATCGTCATCGAGTTTCCGATATGCTAATGCCAATCCCCACACTGCCAGAATGCTATAAACATTGTCCCGCACCCAGGCATCGGTATAGTCTCCATGTGCATTTACCGCTGTACTTGCGGGGAGCAGTCCAGAAATCGGATTTTGACGGCTTAGAATAATTGATCGAACTTCTTCGTAATAGCGATCGAGCCGACTTGCGAGATCAATTGCTGGGGTTGCCATAGGATGATCCAGGGTAGGGAGTTAGGGTTTATAAGCGCATCAGTGGGTGGATCAGAAGATCTTAACCGAGATTAACTCATCTTGTCTGATGAGCCAGAACGAAATAGAGCGCCGCAACCAAGAAGGTCAGGCATAACCGATCGTCGCTCCTGGAAGCCCCATGACTGATCGATATCGCGCTTCTGTTTCTGCGATCGATATCGATTTGCGTTGCGGAGTCCATTCACTTTGGTCAAACAGTTTTTCTTTTAAGTCGTTCACATTCACGTTACAGATTTGATGATCAGAAACGACTTGCTTTCCATTTACCCAAGCATGACTAACCACATTCACAGGACGACCGAGAACTAATAAACCGATCGGATCAGTTCGTGGTAGCAAAGACAGTGATTTCAAATCATACAGGACGAGATCAGCTTTCTTACCAACCGCGAGAGAACCAAATTGATCTGCACGATTTAAGCCTGTCGCACCTCCCAAAGATGCCATTTCTACAGCTTGTCGAGGAGTAATCCAGTAATGATAGTCAAAATCTGTGACGGAATGCAGAATTGACCCAATCTTAATGGCTTCAAGTAGATCTTGAGAATCATTACTCGCAGCACCATCACATCCGAATGCAACATTTACCCCTGCTTGGCGGTACTTCAAAATCGGAGCAATGCCACTCCCTAATCGTAAGTTACTCAACGGATTGTGAACGACCGTCGATCGCGTTTCCGCCATGATCTTGATGTCATGCTGATCAAGCCAAACGCAATGCGCTAAAGATGTTTTCTCACTGAGAAATCCAATGTCTTTGAGATGCTGAACTGCACTACAACCATACTTCTCTTCAGCCAGTAACTTCTGTGCTTTGGTCTCTAGTAGATGAGCATGACGATCGAGATTGTATCGATTGCTAAGGTCGATACATCCTTCAAACAAAGCATCTGAACAAAGCTGAATTCCAGTTGGCGCAACCATGATCTCAATTCCCTGATCGGGGCGATGAAACTGATTCACAGCTTCTTGAACCAGATCGAGTGTTGCTTGGGTCGATCGTACATACTCTCCATGCTTCACTTCATCGCCACCCGTTGGAATGCTCGCGCTCAAAGCTTCATCCTGAATCAGCGGTGCGATAAATGCCCGAATTCCCACCTCTCGATAAGCTCGATCGGCTGCCGCGATGGTCTCAATTTCCTTCCCCGGAATCAGCACTAAATGATCTACAACAGTAGTTCCACCCGTGAGCACTGTTTCGATCGCAGTTCCAACGGCACTCAAATAACCTTGTTCTGGAGCAAGCGGCGTAAATTCGTAAAGCTCTGCGATCCAAAGTTCAAGCGGCACAGGTGGAATAATTCCGCGTTGCCACATTTCAGAAGAATGTGTATGTGCATTGACAAATCCAGGAAGTAGGAGCTTGTTCGTACCATCGATCACAGTTCCAATCACTTCTAGATTGGGTGCAATGGCAACAATGCGATCGTCTTGGATTTGGATATCAACCGTTGTGTAACCCTCACCCTCTGAAATCAAAACGTTTTGGATCGTAAAACTCATGAATTGATGCCTGTCGATTAGGTAGCGATCTAAAGCTATTAAACGCGATCGTGCCATTATTGCATTCACCAGTTTGGATGAGCGGTCGATCGTGCTTTTAATCATTCAATGAGATAAAAATAAAAAGTGAGCATTCTTTAACAATTTGGGTTCAACAGTGATCAAAAGATTACGTCTATCGAGTTGATCAAATAAATGCGATAGCGTGATACAACACCAAAATTCTGAAGTGTGGCTCTCCTCTCACGCTTTATTCTTCGTCTTTCTTTGGAGTTCTTCCAATGGCTACTGTGAAAATAGGGATCAATGGTTTCGGGCGAATTGGTCGTCTTGTGTTCCGCGCAGCGCTCGACGATTCCAGTATCGAAGTGGTCGGAATCAATGACTTGGTTCCGCCAGACAATTTAGCGTATCTGCTCAAGTACGACTCGACGCATGGTACTCATTCCGGCAAGATCGAGGCAAAACCCGATGGCATTGTGATCAACGATAAATTTATTCCTTGTTTTGCGATGCGAAATCCGGCTGATCTGCCCTGGGGCAATCTCGGAGCCGATTACGTTGTCGAATCGACCGGACTCTTTACCGATTTTGAAAGTGCTTCTAATCATGTGAAAGCGGGCGCAAAGCGCGTGATTATCTCTGCTCCGACCAAAGATCCCGATCGCGTCAAAACCCTGCTCATGGGTGTCAATCACGATTCGTATGATCCTGAAAAACATACGATCGTCTCAAACGCAAGTTGCACCACGAACTGTCTCGCCCCGGTTGCGAAAGTTCTCAATGATCATTTTGGTTTGACTGAAGGTTTAATGACAACGGTTCACGCCATGACCGCAACTCAGCCGACTGTGGATGGTCCAAGCAAGAAAGACTGGCGCGGTGGACGTGGAGCGGCTCAGAACATCATTCCTGCGGCGACTGGAGCCGCCAAAGCGGTGACGCTCGTTTTGCCAGAACTCAAAGGAAAGCTGACCGGAATGGCGTTTCGAGTGCCGACTCCGGATGTATCGGTGGTGGATCTGACGTTCAAAACCGAGAAGCCGACGAGCTACAAAGCAATTTGTGAGGCAATGAAAGAAGCCTCGGAAACATCGCTCATGGGCATTTTGGGCTACACCGATGAAGAAGTGGTTTCGACTGATTTCCAAGGCGATCGTCGATCGAGCATTTTCGATGCAGGGGCAGGAATCGAATTGAATTCAAACTTCTTTAAGATTGTGTCTTGGTATGACAATGAATGGGGCTACTCGAATCGCGTCGTTGATCTCATGACAACGATGGCGAAAAAAGACGGCATTTTGAACTAAACCTACTCTAGCTAGGCGGGCTTGAGGTCTGCCTAGCTGGAAGCAATGCGCTCAAAATGCTAGTGTAAAGTTCTGATTCCTGGGTGGTGCTTATGGTTCAGACTCCTGCAAAACCGATCACGCTTGAAGAGTTTCTGAAACTGCCAGAAACGAAACCTGCGAGCGAGTATGTTAATGGTCAAATTATCCAAAAACCGATGCCACAAGGAAAACACAGCACCGTTCAGCGAGACTTGACCAATAAAATTGATGGAATTCTGAGTCCTGAGCGAATTGCAAGAGCGTATCCTGAATTGCGCTGTACGTTTGGTGAGAGATCAATTGTTCCAGATATTACAGTATTCACTTCGGCTCGAATTCCTCGCGACGAAAATGGTAAAGTTGCGGATGCTTTCAAACTCGCACCAGATTGGACGATCGAGATTCTTTCTCCCGATCAAAGCTCAACCAAAGTAATCAAAAATATTCTGTACTGTATTGATCATCAAACTCAAATGGGATGGTTGATCGATCCCGAAGAAGAAGTTGTATTTGTTTATTTTTCCGATCGCACTATCCGATTGTTCGATGTTCCAGATCAATCTTTACCTGTGCCATCGTTTGCAAGCAAGGTTCATCTAACAGTTGGGGAATTGTTTGGATGGTTGTCCGCTAGCCTCTAAGTGGTAAACACAACTTCGTGTAACGTCTTTTGATATTCGTTATCAGCTAAGTCAAGCATTTCTCCAAAAATCGATGAGAATGGGCGATTTGAATCCATGTTAACAATGGGCATTACAACCTCCAATAGTTCTCTCTAAAACTCTACGTCATCTTCATCCATTTCCCCAATCACCGAGAGTGGGAACTGTTGCTTCAAGGCAGGAATCACGGGGCAAGGTTTACGATCGTCCAAATTCTCCGGTTTGTTCCAACTAAACGGAGCCTGTTTTGCAGCAGACATCCACAACAATCGTTTGGCTCGCGTCATTGCAACATATAACAAGCGAAACTCTTCCGCTGTTTTGAGATATCCTGCTCGTTCCCAAGCTTCTTCGGTGTTTGGAATCGGCTCTCGATGCACGATCGCTCTAATTTGCGCCCTTGCCACTTCAGGTAAAGTGAAGTCACCTAGAAACTGTGTAGCAGGAGGAATGTAAAGCGATCCTGGCAGTACGTTTTCGTGCAGAAACGGAATGAATACATAATCCCAGTCCAGTCCTTTTGCTTTGTGCATTGTGATCACTGTGATTTGACTGGGGCGAACATAGCGATCGTCGTCTTCCGCTTCGACAGGCTCAAATCGCTCTGAACTGACAATATCATTTAATACCTCTAGCATTGCAGTTAGTGTATTCTCGCGTGTTTGCTGCATGATGCGCTCTGCTAGTTTGTCTGCGGTTGCAAGTTCTGTTTGCTCATAGTTTAAGGTGTATGCCAAAAATGAAATCAATTGATAGAGCGGTAACTCTAATCTCGCTCTCAGTAGACTGGTACAGAAACGGCTTGCTTGTTGAACGGGCGGTTCTTGAGGTGGATCGAGCGGAGCAGGATAGAGGAATTGTTCAGGGAAGGTAATCAGCGCATTGAGGTCTTGATTTGGAATGATGCGACGACCGACGAAGACTGACAACGCAGCTTTGAGATTGTCTGGAGAGTGAGGTCGATCGAGAAACTGCAGCAAAGATAGCATCTCAGCGGGAATGTGGGATTGTCGATCGCGCATTCCGACTTCAAATACAGCCAGCTTTTCATCAAACCAGCGTGCTAGTTCCCGCGCCACAAATCGCCCTTGCTCATTGGTGCGAACTAACACCGCCGCCGATCGCTCTGGAAAGGCGTTGAACAATGCGATCGCTCTTTTTCCAATCCATTCCACGCTTTGATGTACATCTTCGGGGGTGTGAATTTCAAAGCCTAATCCTTCTGGACTGGGATTTGCATCAGCTTGCGGATCGTTCGCTGAAACGGGGTGAATCATCTGCGATCGAAACGGCGCAACTTCATCTTTGCTGTAAGTTCGATTCACCCAATTTAAGACAAAATTTGCTGCTTCGAGAATGATTCGACTACTGCGACCCGCTTGGTTCATTTCAGCAAGGCGATTCTCGATCGAGCAGGTTTGACAAAATTCTCGAAAGAACACCGGATCAGCAGGGGTAAACGTTGAATTAATTGCCTGATTCGGATCGCCCACGCGCACTAAATTCTGGTCTTGCGCTCCAGAAGGATCAGTTGCCAACAGTTCTAATAATTTCGTTTGTAGTGGGCTAGAATCTTGCGCTTCATCTTCAAACACCGCAAACACTTGAGATTGCCAACGCGATCGGATCGCTGGATGTTCTAAAACTCTTAGCGCTCCTAAAACCATTTCGTCGTAATCGATAAAATTGCGGTTTTGTAATTGCAGTTGATATTGCTCGTAAAGTCCCGCAGCAATTGACAAAATTGAATATTCATCAGATGCAATTTGATTTCGTAAATCTTGCGGTAGCAATCCTGAACTTTTTGCTTCGCGAATCACCGTTTCAGCCAGTGCAGGTAACACTTCTGTTCGCAAAACTGCTTGTCTTCGCAATCGCTCTGTTTCTTCTCCGTCGAATTGCTGCCCTTCTAATAAGCGTTGATATAAGTTTGGATTGAGTCCTAACCATTGTTCTACACTCGTGCGAATTAGACGATTTCCTTGGGTTGGCGTAATTAGAATCGAATCAGGATTGAAGCCCGATCGCTCTGGAGCACTTCGCGCGATCGACCAAGCTAATCCATGCAAAGTATGAACGACAAACCCACCTTGAGGTAAGCTTAATTTTTTCAAATACTCGCGAATTTTCGCTTTGATGTTGGCGGCTGCCGATCGCGTAAAGGTGACAACAACTAATTGACGGCGGCTATGAAGTTGGTAACGAGCGATCGCCACGGCGGCTGCGACTGCCATTCCGGTCGATTTACCCGCTCCCGGAACCGCTGACACTGCTAATCGTCCTCCTTGCCAATCTGCAATCTCTCGCTGTCCCGGACGAAGTGTACCTTGCAGCGTTTGAAGCAGCTTTTCGCGAAGTTCTAAAACGTTTGAAACAACAGGATCGGCAGTCATAATTTTATTAGAAAACTTGTACTACTACTTTAAGCGGTATTCTTGTCGATCGTAGAACTCAAATCGGAATTATGACGCGCTCAGAAGCTGAAACTATTTTGCGCCAGTTTATTTGTAACAAACCCACTCAACCACTAGATGATGCGACGATTCGAGAAGCGGTCTTGATTGTAAGAGATCTATCGGATTATCAAATTTTTGGAATCTGTGCAGAAACGGCAGAAGCGGGAATTCAAGCGCTGTCTCAATATTTAGCTGCACTGAAGTACGAAACTGCACCAGACATTCGATCGCTTTCAGGGGTGATTTACATTAAATACAATCCGATGACGGGTCGAGCGCACATTGAACCTTACACTGGAGAGCACCGGGCTGTATTGCTTTCATGCCAATCTGCTTACGATGATGGCGTGAATGAAACCTTTGGACATTTGCCGCTCAATCTGTTTGAGCAATAATAAACCCAGATCGAATATCGACCCGGGTTTTGGTTTTTATAAGCCAACCGTATAAAAAGTTTGGTTGGCGGTTTTGGTATCTAGGAATACCTTTTCTAATGGATTTCATCTTACAAAACACATCTCAACTTTGGTGAGAAAACACATCGTTCTTTAACTATTGATACTTAGCTTAATATCTCTGTGGAACGGACATCCTGCGTGTATTTCTACTTAAAGATCAGATCAAGCCGCCGCTGTGAAGCCTCTAGCGCTTCTTCTGGAGTACTGCGATCGAGCAATGTCGCCTCGATCGCGCGTCCCAAATTATCCGAAATCCGGTTATAACCAGGGAAAATCGGACGCGATTGCCCAAATTGCGCTTGACCTAGAAACACATCAACCGCAGGCTGTTTCGCTCGAAATTCTTTGTAAGCCTGACTTTCCCGCGATTTCAAATTCGTTGGTAAATAGCCTGTTCCGATCGCCCATTCGGTCTGAAATTCCTCGCTCATCACGAATTCAGCAAACTTGAATGCTGCACGTTCCCGCTCTGGATTTGATTTGAACAGGAATAGATTCTCACCACCGATCGCAGTTCCCGGTTGCGTCCCTTTCGGAATCGGCAACACTCCGAAATCCACCTTGGTTGCTTGCAATTGTCCGAGCGTCCAAGGTCCTGAAAGCTGCATCGCAACTTTGCCAGCTAGAAATCCATCAAGTTCATAGCCACGTTCTGGTTGCGATAGAATTGCAGACCCGTCTTGCATCAAATCGCGCCAGAACTGTAAAGCTGCGATCGCGCCCTGATTCACGATGTTTACTGCTGTTGAACCGCTCTTAGGAATGACCTTACCAGTGACAATCTGATTGCCATAAATCACTGTTCCGGGCTGCTCCAAGATTCCGCCACCACTGAACATAAATGGCAACCAAGTAAAGACAGTCCATTCCCCCTTACCCAATGGTAAAAGCATTCCGTGTTGATCTGCTTTCCCGTCGCCGTTTGTATCGCGAGTCAACTGTTTCGCCACTTGCCGAAATTCTGTCCAGGTTTTCGGCAGTTCTTTCACGCCTGCTGATGCAAACAAACTCGGACGATAGTAAACTCCAACATTGTTCGTGCCAAAGGGAATCGACCAAGTTTTACCTTCGTATTGCATTGTATTGAGCAATGCTGGATCGAGTTCGGACTGAACGGTTGAAGTAGCGAGGAAATCATCAAGCGATCGCAGTCCATCCAGTTCTACCAGTTGCCCTGTGATCATCGGTGCATACCACAACAAATCCGGTGCAGCATTTCCGACCACTGCCGCGAGAATTTTCGGCATTTGCTGATCGCCTTGTCCGACATAAAGCGATTCGACTTGAATGTTAGGATTTTTCTGATTAAAGCGATCGACCAATTTCTGCAAAACATCCCGATTCGGCGGTGGATTCACGCCTTGCCATAGGGTTAAACGAATCACGTCCGAGGATTGAGCAGGCTGACAACCGAATAAAGTAAAGCAAAGCGCGATCGTAAAAACAAATTTCAGCAAATGCGAAAACTGAAGCGGCATGATTAGGATGAGAGAATCACGATTCTTTGATTAGTGTATGAGAAAGTTGCTCTCACGTTCGGTCGCGATCGGTTTACTATTCTTCACAGTGGGTTGTCGATCGAGTTCTAATTCAACCCATCAAGTAGAAATTACCTTAAGCGGTTGGCAAAGCAACCCGAACGAAGGAAAATTACTCGATAAAGTGATCCGAGAATTTGAAGAAAAGAATCCAACAATCAAAGTAAAACGAGAAGTCATCAACAGTCAATATATGGACGTGATTAGAACTCGTTTAATCGGAGAGGTTGCACCGGATGTTTTTTATTTAGAAGCCTTTGAAGCACCAACTTTAATTAAGTCTGGTGTACTGGAGCCATTGAATTCTTATATTAAACCAGAATTCAAACTCAATGATTTTGAACCGAATTTGATCAACGCGTTTAAGCAAAATGGAAACGTCTACGGAATTCCAAAAGACTTTTCAACTCTGGCATTATTTTACAACTCAACTGCATTAAAAAATGCGGGAATTACTCAACCTCCTAAAACATGGGATGAACTGAGAAAGGTCGCAAAGAAATTAACGATCGATAAAAACAAAGATGGCAAAATCGATCAGTATGGTATGGGAGTTGTTCCAGAGTTACCGCGTCAAACATTTATGATCAAAGCCTTCGGTGGCAAGCTTGTCGATCAAAACAATTATGCTGCATTTGCTAATCCAGATGGACTTGAAGGATTGCAACTTGTGGTCGATCAATATCGGCGCGATCGTACTGCGGCACAGGCATCTGATGTTGGCGCAAACTCAAATAGTGAAGCGTTTGGACAAGGACGAGTTGCGATGACGCTCGATGGTGCTTGGGCAATTCCATATCTCAGAGAAACCTTTCCAAAACTAAAATTTCAAACTGCTGAAGTTCCAAAAATTAACGATCGTCAAGGCACAATGCTTTACACCGTTGCCTACGTAATGAATCAACGCTCAACTCAGAAAGAGGCAGCTTGGAAATTGATCCAATTTCTTACCAATGAATCTGGAATGAAAACTTGGGCAAACCAAGGAGTTGCATTACCTTCACGTCGATCGGTATTAGCGGGAATGAAGTACGATCGCAATCCCCTTTATTCACCCTTTGTTGCAGGTGCGAAATATGGAACGATTTGGCAAGCGGGTGAAACTTTACCTACGATTATGACCAGTTTTAACAATCAATTTGTCAGCGCACTGCTCGGACAGCAACCGTTACTCGATGCAATGAAACGCGCTCAAGAAACTGCAAATCGAGAAATCTATTTATCGCAATGATATTAAAACAGAAATTCAGAGATGCTTTATCGGGCTATGCGTTTATGACACCAGCGATTCTTATTTTAGGTGTCTTTCTCGCATTGCCTGTCGTTTATGCGATCGTGCTTGCCTTTTATCGTGTTCAACTCCTAGGTGAAGTCGATTTTCGCTTTGCTGGATTGAGAAACTTCGTTCGGATTCGAGACGATGAACGAGTTTGGATCGCATTAAGCAACACAGTTCAATATGTCTTGATTGTTGTTCCAACCCAAACGATTCTCGCGCTTGTTCTTGCGTTATTATTAAATGCCAAAATTCATGGTAGAAGTTGGTTTCGAGTTGCATTCTTCCTGCCGACCGTCACATCATCGGCAGTTCTTACACTGATTTTTATGTGGATCTACAACTCAAATGGATTGTTAAATAGCTTTCTCAGCTTCATTGGTCTACCGACTTACAACTGGCTTGGCGATCCAGAAGTCGCGCTAAAAGGAATCATGTTGATGAATATTTGGGCAACTGCGCCACTGTTTATGGTGATTTATTTAGCAGCACTGCAAGATATTCCAGAAAGTTTGTATGAAGCAGCTTCGATCGATGGAGCAACAACCTGGGAAAAGTTTTGGTGTATTACCTTACCATTTCTAAAGCCTGTAACATTTTTTGTCATTACGATCGGCATTATTGGCACATTTCAATTGTTTGACCAATCCTACATTTTCTCAAACGGATCGGGTGGACCCGATAACGCTACATTGACGATCGTACTTTTAATCTACCAGTACGCCTTCAACAGCTTAGATATGGGTTATGCCCTCGCTCTCACCCTCATTCTTGCACTTGTAATTATGTTGGCGACTTTAATTCAACGCTATTTTTTTGGAGAAGAGAGCTTAGATTAATCATGTTAAAAACAAACACATTTCGATGGTGGATCTGGTTATTATACGGTGGATTGGTGCTCTATGCGATCGTTACCTTTATCCCCTTTCTATGGGCGTTATCTGCATCGTTCAAACCACTTTCAGAGATCTCAGCGAGCGGAACAAACTTCATTCCGAAAGAGTTTACACTTGGAAATTATCGGGAGATTTTCTTACAAGAACCCTTATTCGGAAGATGGTTACTGAATAGCGCGATCGTTGCTATTATTGTCACTTTGTTTAATTTATTATTCAATTCAATGGCAGGATATGCACTTGCAAGAATTCGCTTTCCTGGAAACCGTTTATTCTTCTTTTTAATTCTGGCAGTGTTAGTCGTTCCGGCTCAAATTACATTGCTGCCTAAATTCCTAATCCTTAAATCGCTGGGCTGGCTGAATTCTTATCAAGGATTAATTATTCCAACAGTTGTGAATGCAACCTTTATCTTTATGATGCGGCAGTTTTTCATCAACTTTCCAAAAGAGCTAGAAGAAGCCGCACAACTTGATGGACTCAATCGATTTGAAACCTTTTTTCAAATTGTTTTACCTTTAGCTAAACCAGCCCTTGCCGCACAAACGATTTTTATTTTCATGAGTTCATGGAATGAATTTCTACTGCCATTGGTCGTTATGTCAAATCCTGAAATGTTCACTTTACCGATCGGCTTAAATGCCTTCAAAGGACAATACGTTACTTACTGGAATTACATCATGGCAGCCTCAATGGTGTTTACGCTTCCAGCGCTTGTTATCTATGCCTTCTTCAATCGCTATTTCATTCAAGGCGTAACCTTCACCGGAGGCAAATCCTAACTTTTTCGATATCCTATAAATCGCACTCCCGATCGAGTTGTAGGTATGGCAGGACATAGCAAGTGGGCAAATATCAAACGCCAAAAAGCGAGAGTAGATGCTAAAAGAGCAAACATCTTCACCAAAGTTTCGCGAGAAATCATCGTCGCTGCTCGTAATGGTGTCCCCGATCCGGCAGGTAACTTTCAACTCAGAACCGCGATCGAGAAAGCCAAAGCCGCAGGCATCCCCAACGAAAACATCGATCGCGCGATCGCCAAAGGTTCCGGTAAACTCGGTTCAGATGCCGCTCTCGAATCGATTCAGTACGAAGGCTACGGAGCGGGCGGAGTCGCTGTTTTAATCGAAGCCCTCACCGACAATCGCAATCGTACTGCTGCTGACCTACGTGAAGCATTCAGCAAAAATGGCGGTAACTTAGGGGAAACAGGCTGCGTCGGCTGGATGTTTGAGCAGAAGGGAATTGTTGAACTCTCTTTCGCTCCCCAAAAAACCGGACGCGGGCGCAAAATCGAAGAAGTCGCGATCAACGAAGAAGCTCTACTAGAAGCCTGTCTTGAAGGCGGAGCCGACTCCTACGAACTGATCGAAACTGAAGACGGACAAGCCGCAGAAATCTTCACCGAGGTCGAAAATCTTGAGTCGCTCAGCCATACCCTCAAAGAACAAGGCTACACCGTTGCTCAAGTTGAACTCCGCTGGATTCCCCAAAACACGATCGAAGTCACCGACCCCGATCACGCCCGCGCCCTGCTCAAACTGATGGACGCACTCGACTCACTTGACGATGTTCAAAACGCCACCGCAAACTTTGACATTGCCGAAGAACTGATGATGGCAGCGATCGAATAAAAAAAGCCCCGGTGGGTCTCTGGATGCCCCCATCCAGCGTCCTTCGGGGTGTCTGTGCTCTATTCAATTTCCAGAATAAAGTCAAACTCTCCCGATCCACTTCATCCAAAACGTTCACCCACATGGGTGAATTTCAGCAGGGTGGAAGAATGCAAAACCAATCGCCCTGTTTGAATTCTGACGATCGATTGCTCACACCCGCAATTTACGCGACAATGGATGTAAAGTTTCGTATCGCTTAACAGGTATGCAGTTCGCTGAGCCAAGTCTTTCTGAATACGATATTGCGATCGTTGGTGGCGGTGTGGTTGGAACCACGTTCGCCTGTGCCTTAAAAGATTCTGGCTTCCGAATCGCCTTGATCGAAGCCGAACTGAAATCACAAGCGGTTTCTCGCGCTCAGGCATACTCGATTTCACTCTTATCCAGTCGCATCTTTAAGGGAATGGGCGTTTGGCAGCAGATTCGCCCCGAAGTCGAAACCTACAAAAAAGTACGCCTCTCGGATTCAGATTTTCCAACATCTGTTCAATTTGCACCGTGCGACATTGGAACTGAAACGCTGGGCTATGTGGCAGAACATCGAGTTTTAATCACTGCTCTTCAGGATCTTCTGCACATTTGCTCAAATGTTGAGGTATTTTGTCCAGCAAAAGTTGTTAAGACCGAATACCGATCCGACAGTGTCGTTCTCGATGTAATGCTAAACGGTAAAGTGCAGCAGATTCGATCGCGCTTAGTAGTCGCCGCTGATGGATCTCGCTCTCCCCTCCGCCAGCAAGCCGGAATTAAAACCTTCGGCTGGCAATATTGGCAGGCGTGTGTCGTTGCAACCTTAAAGCTCGACGCTCCCCACAACAACACGGCTTATGAATGGTTCTGGAAAACGGGACCTTCTGGCATTCTTCCTTTACCCGATAATCGCTGTCGAATTGTTTGGACAGCCTCGCGTCCCGAAGCAGAAGCACTGTTAGCGTTAGACGATCGCAGCTTTATCTCCGCCTTCCAAGAGCGGTACGGCTCAAAGTTCGGCACACCAGAGATCGAAGGCGATCGCTATCTATTCCCAATTCAGTTAATGCACAGCCGCAAATATGTTCTCCCACAGTTAGCACTGATCGGAGATGCAGCTCATAGTTGTCATCCATTAGGCGGGCAAGGAATCAATATGGGAATTCGCGATGCAGCAGCTTTAGCGCAAGTGCTACAAACTGCTCAAGAACGTGGTGAGAACATTGCAAGCCTACGAGTGCTGAAACGCTATGAGCGCTGGCGACAATGGGAAAACCTAGTCATTTTAAGCATTACTGACTTATTGAATCGCACCTTCTCAAATCAGATTTTCCCGATCGTGCTGCTCCGTCGCTTCAGTCTGTGGTTCTTGCGAAATCTTCCGCCGATCAGAGCGATCGTGTTCCGCCTCATGTCAGGCTTAACCGGACGTGCCCCGCAACTTGCCCAGAGATAAGGTTTTAATCTTTTTTACAGCTTCACGCTGTGGTTAACCCTTGCAGATGTTAGCTCAAGAGAACGCAATTTATTTCTAAGAAACTCATGTCTTCGCCTGCGATTACAACAATTGTCAAGATGCTCGAACCTCTACCAAATGATTTGCAGGAGCGGGTTGTAGAGCATCTTCGTGAGTACATTGCTACCATCGTTCTGAGATGAGTATCGGCAACTGAGTAAGCCTGTTAGAGAAGCAGCGCAAAAGGCATATCGGTTATAGCGCGAAAATCCATTTCATCCATCACTGCGCTTCAAATGCATCAATAGTGAAGAAGAAATCTGGTCAGTTCGCATCACCCGTAGCTATCATGCGCTTGGAGTTTTAGAAGGTGATACAGTGACATGGTTTTGGATCGGCAGCCATGATGATTATGAGCGGTTCTATTTATGAGTGTGATATACAGGTTTTTGCTTTACTAAAGCTCTATTAGGTCAGAGATGATGCAAAGATCATAAGCGGCAAGTTGTGAAGAATATTATGCCGAAAGCGATCGTATTACTCTCCGGTGGTTTAGATTCCGCAACGACAACAGCACAAGCGATCGCAGATGGTTATGAGCCGATCGCACTTTCATTCCGATATGGTCAACGGCACGAACGAGAACTCCAAGCCGCTCAACTGATTTCGCAGCATTTCAATCTGTCACAGCATTTTGTGATGGATGTCAATCTGGCGCAGTGGGGCGGGTCGGCGCTAACTGATACTGCGATCGAGGTTCCGACTGAAGGAATTCAGTCCGATTCGATTCCGATTACCTATGTTCCAGGACGCAATACGGTGTTTATTGCGATCGCGCTTTCTCTAGCTGAAGCGAAAAACGCAGAGGCAATCTATTTAGGCATCAACGCAGTGGATTATTCGGGCTATCCGGATTGTCGTCCAGATTATCTTGCAGCGTTCCAAAAGCTGGCTCAGTTGTCTTCTAAGGCAGGCTTAGAAGGCAAAGCACCGAAATTAGTTGCACCGCTAGTGATGGATTCCAAAACTGATATTGTGAAGCGGGCACTAGCATTGGGAGTACCGATCAACAAAACGTGGTCGTGCTATCGAGGCGGTGAACTTCCTTGTGGGGTTTGTGATTCTTGCCGAATTCGCGATCGTGCCTTAATTGAAGCTGGACACCCAGAATTCGCTACACCTCAAGGACGAGATTTCTATCAATGAGCTTAAGAATTGCTTTAGGAAATTGAACAAAAACTTAAAAGTAATTCTGCATTCATTCATAAATAAAGTCGTGATGAAATCTAAAAGAAATCAGTAGTCGATCGCTGAAGTAACTCGCTGGATTTCTACTACATTACTTCATCAAATTTGTTCAAATTAGGATCTGGCTAATCGGTAATTTCTAATGAAGCTTGAAGATTCTGCTTAAAAAGTTTACGGGAAGTATTTCTAAAATCTTAAAAGCTAAGAAATACCGAAGATAAAAATCAGGAATTAATTATTACAACTTAAGTGTCAAAGGATTTCCAGCGAATTTCATGTCAAAAAACGTCGATCGAACAGTCGCTATATTGAATTTCAGATTGGTACTTTTTGTCATGGTCTTCTCGTCCACTTACATCCTACTCTTAGCACCACAAATTGAAGAATTGCAGGGGCTAGAATCAATACTCCAGCAAGTTGCACTCGACGTAGAGATCGTAGACACTGCTGATCAAGCTCTTGCTCGTGCGAGCCAAAAACCTCCCTGTCTTGTGATTTTGCAAGAACATCTTCGCTCCGAGGTAACCATTCATCAACTCCGCACGATCGCGAATGCCGATCGTATGACTTTAGTGATCGTTACAGAAACAGATTCTCCAAGCTGGTTTCATCAAGACCAGCATCCCGATGTCGATGGCTTTTTGGTCAAACCTCTTAGCTCAGATGTACTGTTTTCGCTCATTCACTCTGCTTCTGCACGTCAATATTGTCAGCAGTCCTAGCGCTATGTAGTGAAATGCTGACATAGTATCTCACATCTACCGATCGGCAGACTCTTTTAAGTTGTTTCTAAATTCAATTAGAAAAACTGATGATTCTAGCTGTCTCTTTTTCTGTGTCTTGAGTCGAAATAACTGTTCTTTATCCGTGAGTCCAACTGACTAGATGGGGTTGAACCCTTTTATTTATCGTGTCTTGAGCTTAAATTGCGAACTAGCATCTTATTAACGAAGCTAATCACTTGTTTGACTCACTCTCACGATTTTGGGCTACCGTTATCAACAGAACAGCAAAACGATCTATCACTTTTGGGGGTGGCACAGAAATACAAGCGTGGATCACGCGAGGATTTTGCGATAAATTTGAGTTAGATTCAAAAGCCAGAATCTAGAAAGTAATTGCCCTGTTGAACTTTAAATCACTGTACAAACTTTAGAGCGTGCAACTACTGCGGTCACATACTCGTGTAGCAGAGCTATCGCTCAGCGCAATGGCAACGTGAATGCTAGATACAGTAGATTTTCCCAATTTGATTCATAAAGAAATCAGAAAAAGGGTGCAACTTTTGTGAGAAAGGCTACAATCGGGGAGACATTCCAATCATTTAGAAATAATGATCTCAAAAAATCAGCTTCTGCCAACCGTATTTCCCCGGAAAGTTTAAGCAGTAGTTAATTTTGGTTGATCATTTTTACGATCGCTCTACTGCACACCAGTTGACGAAGGCGGGTCTGTCTGACTCGCAACCGATACCACCTCTGGGTCAGCAAGACTGCATCGAACTGACCAACATCTGTTTTCAGTGCTGGGACACTTTACTTCATTACTTAAGGAGCACGAGGAACGCGGCATGACCCAAGCCAAAGACTTACTTGTTGTAGAAGAAGCATTCGACCCTTCAGAAGCTCTAGAAGTTGAGCTGGATATCGAGGATCTCGACGATCTCGATGATTCGGGAGAGGATGACGAAGAGGGGAAACCCGGTAAGGGGCGTGCAACTCGTCGCCGGACTCAAGCCAAGAAAAAGCACTACACCGAGGATTCAATCCGGTTGTATTTGCAAGAAATTGGTCGAATTCGCCTTCTCCGCGCTGACGAGGAAATCGAACTCGCGCGGAAAATTGCAGACTTGCTCGAACTAGAGCGAATTCGGTTTAAGTTAGCGGATAAGCTCGATCGCGAACCTTCAGATGCAGATTGGGCACAAGAAGTCAAAATGCCGCTGCCGCAGTTCCGTCATCGGCTGCATTTGGGTCGGCGCGCCAAAGATAAGATGGTGCAGTCGAACCTGAGATTGGTGGTGTCGATCGCGAAGAAGTATATGAATCGCGGTTTATCATTCCAAGATTTGATTCAAGAAGGCAGCTTAGGGTTGATTCGGGCGGCTGAAAAGTTCGACCACGAAAAGGGCTATAAGTTCTCGACTTATGCAACCTGGTGGATTCGTCAGGCAATCACCCGCGCGATCGCAGATCAATCGAGAACGATTCGCCTTCCGGTTCACTTGTATGAAACCATTTCGCGCATTAAGAAGACAACGAAACTGTTGTCTCAAGAAATGGGACGGAAACCCACCGAGGAAGAAATTGCCACTCGGATGGAAATGACGATCGAGAAGCTGCGCTTCATCGCAAAATCGGCTCAGTTGCCCATTTCGCTGGAAACCCCGATCGGGAAAGAAGAAGATTCTCGTTTGGGTGATTTCATCGAGTCTGATGGTGAAACGCCAGAAGATCAAGTGTCTAAGAATTTATTGCGTGAAGATCTCGAAGGCGTTTTGGCAACTCTTAGCCCACGTGAAAAGGACGTGTTGCGGTTGCGCTACGGCTTGGATGATGGTCGAATGAAGACTCTTGAAGAAATTGGTCAGATTTTCAATGTGACTCGCGAACGGATTCGTCAAATCGAAGCGAAGGCGCTGCGGAAATTGCGTCACCCAAATCGCAATAGCGTGTTGAAAGAGTACATCCGCTAAGATCGAATTCATTCTGATTACTTGCCCGATCGCAGTTAACGCGATCGGGTTTTTTAGCGGCAGTAGGTTTCAAATCGATAGCCGTCTCTCTGTTCTGATCGAATCAATTCAAATTCATGCTGACAGTCTCGCCATTCTAGAAAGAACACATCGCCTTCGTAATTGCCTTCTACGATCGTCAATTCCATGCGATCAACAAACTCTAATGCCTGACGATAAATTGAAGCACCACCAATGATGAATTGTTTTTCGTCAGGTCGATCAAGTGCCTCGGAAAGCGATCGGACAAATTCAACATTTGGCAGGTCAGATTTGAGCAATTGTGAGGAAACGATAACGTTAGTTCGTTGGGGTAAAGGACGTTTTTGCAAGTCAAATTCCCACGTTTTTCGTCCCATAATAACGGTATGATGCAGCGTGAGTTTCCGAAAGCGTTGCAGATCCTCCGGGATTGACCAAGGTAATTTGCCCCGATTACCGATCACGCCGTTTGTTTGCGCGATCGCAGCAATTAAGATGATTTCGGACATGATAAACCGCTTGTTTTGATTTCAAAGCAAGTTAAGTGACTCCATCCATTCTGTAACCGTCACCGATACAAAGATCGCCGCACAATTACGCTGCAACGGCGAACCTATTTATGCTATTGATGATTACAATTTGTGAATTCCTGCTGATGATGATTACCCGAACTGCGCTCACTCTCTTCCTGATGGATGGTAAATGGATACTGAGAATTATTTGAACCACCCAACGTTTGGGTTACTTTTTCGGGTGTGCTTGGTTGAGGAACATCGCGAATTATTCAGTACACTCTACGCGCAACGGTTGTTTTTTGTCGTGTCTAGTGGTGCTGACGGTTTGGAGTTTGAACCGATCGGGCGCACCGATGCTAGAGTTCTCGTGGAAAACCGAATGAGGATGTTACGTCGATCAGGAATGTACAAGGAGTACGATCAACTTCAGCAGGTTCACAAAAATACATTCCAATGATCGCGCTACAAAACCATATTGCTGAATTTTGTGCCAAGGTTCCATCGCACATTCGAGTGATTGCTGTAACGAAGACGGTTTCGGCTGAAGCGATGAGAGCCGCTTATGCAGCCGGAATTCGTGATTTTGGTGAGAATCGAGTTCAGGAAGCCCAGACGAAACGTGCAGAACTGGCAGATTTAACCGATGTAACGTGGCACTTTATTGGGCGTTTGCAGAGTAACAAGGCAAAAAGCGCGATCGAGATCTTCGATTGGATTCAATCTGTAGATAGTCTGAAGTTGGCACAGCGGCTCGATCGACTTGCACAAGAAGGAAATCTCAAACCGCAAATTTGTCTGCAAGTCAAGCTGATGAACGACCCAAACAAAGCGGGCTTCTCAGGGTCGGAACTGTGGGCAGCAATTCCGCAGCTTGAAGCATTAGAGCATTTACAAATTCGAGGGCTAATGGTAATTCCGCCGATGAATCTCGACTCAGAGGGAACCTTCGCTTTATTTCACCAAGCGAAAGAACTGGCGGAGAAGATCCGAACTCAAAGCAATCTGCGGCTTGATCAAATGTCGATGGGAATGTCGGCTGATTATGCGATCGCGATTCAGGCAGGGGCAACGATGATTCGACCAGGGCGGGTTTTGTTCGGAGCGAGATCCTAAAGACAATTGGAACAGTTTCAAAAATTAGTGGTACTGTATGTATCCTGTTAGGACAATCGATGAAAGCCTCGATGCACGATCCGCAATTCCTGGTTTGCTTTGTAAGAAAAGTTACATGCGTTACGGCGTTAGATTCGGGAATGTCAAAGAGATAGACATGACTTTTAACACCATTTGTCCCCAGTTCACACTTTAGGAAATGTACGCCGGAATTCTGTTGAATTGCGACGTTTTCTTGGCTGCAAAATTCGCTTAGTATGGCATAGATCATCTACTGATTACAATGATTTAGAGTGACTGGAATACTCTGCCCTACCGAATTGCAACAAATTCAAAAGGAATCTTCAGATTTTTGAGCTAACTTTCTAAACTCCCGATACAATTGCAGCCGAAGACCAAAAAACCTTCAAAAAAAGTATGCAATTTCGATCGCTGGATGTATACTGATTCTTCAATTCGTTAGTTGTGCGGCAGTACAAGAATTCATCCAAGCTGTCAAACCACAAAATGGAATTTGCTCAATTAGCAAAGCAGCTTAGAGTCAAACTCCAGTCATCAAAACTATCAGCGGTGGCTCTGCTACTCTCAATGATTTGACCGTGACTTTTCCAGAAAACTCGTAGATTCGGATGGAGCGTGAACAGTGAGTATTTTCAGCAAATTGCGAGATTTCGTCGGACTGAACGAATCCGTCGAATACGAATACGAATACGACGAAATGGATGGACAAGAGTATCAGTCTCTTTATCAAGAAGAGAGTGCTGTGGCTCCATCTCCGGTAGCTGTGACTGAGGAAGAAAATCGAGCACGTCGCACAACTCGATTTCGCGATCGACCGGTTGGAATGGGAAATGAAACTACTGGCGTAGGAGCCTCTATGAATAATGTGATTGGAATGCCGGGCGCAGCAAACGGAATTTCGGAAGTGGTGGTGGTTGAACCCCGCACGTTTGAAGAAATGCCCCAGGTGATTCAGGCATTGCGTGAGCGCAAATCGGTGGTGTTGAACTTGACGATTATGGACCCGGATCAAGCTCAACGCGCGGTGGATTTTGTGGCAGGTGGTACGTATGCGATCGATGGTCATCAAGAGCGCATCGGCGAAAGCATTTTCTTGTTTACTCCAAGCTGTGTTCAAGTCAGTACTCAAGCAGGTGTGTTGAACGAAATTCCACAACCCGCTCCGGCTCGTCCTCGTACAGCAGCTCCCACACCCGCTTGGGGCACAGAACCAAGAGCAGCACAAAGCTAGAAAATAGATTGAGGGTGAAAGATAGCCGATCTCTAACCCTTTAGTCTCTTTTATTCGAGGACGATAGATTGTCTAAACAATTTGGCATGATTGGCGGCGGGATGATGGGAGAAGCCCTCTTGTCCCGCCTTGTTGCACAGAAGGTATTTGAGCCAGGATTGATCGTGGTCAGTGAACCCAATCGATCTCGGCAAGAATTTTTGGCGCAGCAGTATCACGTTCAAGTCACGGATCAAAATCAACAAGCGGCAGAATCGGACGTGCTTTTGCTGGCAATCAAACCGCAAGTGTTTCCGCAGGTTGCTCAAGAAATTTCCGGTCAATCCGTCTCTGCTTTGGTGATCTCAATTTTGGCAGGAACGCCGATCGTTCAACTAGAAGCCGCTTTTCCAGGTGCGCCAGTGATTCGAGCCATGCCGAATACGCCCGCAGCGGTTGGAGCGGGAATTACTGCGATCGCTGCGGGTCAGCACGCTCAACCGCAGCATATCGAGCAAGCAAAACAGATTCTTAGCACAGTCGGTGAAGTGGTAGAAGTGCCAGAATCGATGCTAGATGCCGTTACGGGATTATCTGGATCAGGACCGGGGTATATTGCGATCGTCATTGAAGCACTCGCAGATGGAGGAGTCGCTGCCGGATTACCAAGAGCGACCGCGCTAAAGCTAGCGATTCAAACGGTGCGGGGAACGGCTCAATTATTACAAGAGTCAGAAATCCATCCGGGAGAACTGAAGGATCGTGTTACCAGTCCCGGTGGAACGACGATCGCGGGAATTGCAGAACTGGAAAAGGCAGGAGTGCGATCGGCGTTTATCGAAGCCGTAAAAGCGGCAGTTGTGCGCTCGAAGGAACTCGGACAATAATTAAATTCCTGCATTACTCAATGCAATCAGGTGCTAAAATCTGGGCGATCTTGTCCGCAGGCGGTTTCTATGCGTTGGTCTTCAGTTCTGAAATTTTTTCTAGGTGTATTGTTAGCATTAGCGATTCTTGGCGGTGCTGGTGTGGTTGCAGCGCGTGTGATGATGGCGCGTCTCTCAGTCCTACCGCCCAAACCCACCTTTCCAAACGATACGCCTGCTGGAAAACCTGCGCCAAAACCTGCTGCGAAACCTGCGGCAGATAAACCAGATGCTACAAAGCCAGATACCGCCTCAAAACCGCTTCCACCGGGCGCATTTCAGGCGCGTGTGACTCAATCGATCGGGCTTGTGGTGCGAGATGCTCCAGGCGTGGAGGGAGCTTCGATCGGAGGTGTTGATTTTAATGAGCGTGTCACGGTGATTGAAACGAATGCCGACAAGACTTGGCAAAAAGTCCGACTGAGTAATGGTCAAGAAGGTTGGGTTCGGGCTGGAAACGTTGAACAAGTGAGTCAGTGAGTCTGTTCGCTGGCATTCGTCATGCGCTCTAAGTCGCGTTTGGCTCTGCGCTCATCGAGCCATTGTTGAAGAATCAAGGCAGCAGCTTTACGATCGATCAATCCCTTATTGTGCTGGAGTGAAATTCCTTCTGCCTGCAAAAACTGTTCCGCTTGATAGCTGGTTAATCGCTCATCGACATACTCGATCGGGAGCGATAATGCCTTTGAAATTGTTTCAGCAAATTTTTGAATGTGTCGGGCTTGCGTTCCGATCGAGCCGTCCATCGAATAAGGCAAGCCGATCACTAGAATTTCGACAGCGCGATCGTGCACGATTTGGCGTAAAGCTTCGATCGTCTGCGGATAGGATTTGCGCGTGATCGTGGTTAGTCCAGTCGCAATTAAACCCGTTCCGTCGCAGCCTGCAACGCCGATGCGTTTCTGTCCCACATCCAGTCCCAGTGCCGCAACTCTTTCCATTATTAGCAGCAGGGATCTTCGCGATGAGGTTCTTGCGATGCCGCTTTCATTAGCTCCTGAACGGTCTTCGGAGTCGGCTTGTCGGCATCTTGCACTTTTTGCTCCGGCGTGGGTAGCTTAACCGACTTCAGCATCGAAATCCGACCCGGTACAGGTTTACGAGCGGGCTGGAGATTTTGAAGCATCTCTGCGAGTTGCAGACCTTCCGCGATCGACTTGGTTTCTCGGACTTTGTGCCACACCGATCGCGACATCAACAGCGTATGCCCAATGCGATCGGCTCCGATGCTGTCTAGGTATGCTTCGCGCTCTGGTTGGTAGTCGGGTGATGCCATTTGCAGGGCTTGAGCGGGTAGCTCCTGCATAATCCGCGCCATTTGTGCCATCAGTTCGGGATACAGCCAGGTGTAAGCCGGATTGACCGTCAGATGCGCCGTGTGCGGTTGCGAACCATCGCGGCATAAGTGGAGTTGAAAATATCCGATCGCGGCTTTGCGCTGTGGCTCAAACACATACCCGCTCACTACTTCGGATCGAGTGAAGGCTTGTTTTGCCCATTCGATCAGGCTACCGAACACGCTGGTTTTGAAATCTTGGACATGGCGATCGAACACTTGACGCACCAACGGCGGCATCGCCATCGTATCCAGTTGATACAGCAATTGGGCATCTGCATTACTCACAGGCAGCAAGTTCGGCAGATCGGGTTCTCGTTCTGCTAGTTCTTGAAGCTGCTCCGAAGAAATTGCCCAGTAGGTCATATTGGCTAAAGGCTGAAATCCATTGTGACGGTAGAGATCCAGCGCGGCTTTGTCGTTTACGTCGATTTCAAGAACCCAAGTGCGAGCTTGCCAAATTCGCTCTAAACAGAAGCGAATCAGGAGAGAACCGATGTCTACTTTGGTTAATACCTGAGCATCTGTGTTACCCGACTCGACGATCGCGGGTGCAACTACAACGCGATCAACTCGCCAAGTGCTACGAGCGCGGTTAAACGGCGATACCTGAATCATGCCTTGAAGTCGCTGGTTTAGCTCTGCCACATACACAGAGGGAAGATGTTGCAGCGGATTGGGAAATAGACTCAGAAGCTTTAGCACTCCGTACCATTTGCGGATCGAAACGCTCTTCTCGCGAACCGTGGAGCATTGCGGCAATTCACGTTCGGGTGATTGCTGCGATAGTTGGTCGATCGCGTCGAGATCCCGATATTGAACGGGACGAACCAGCGCGTTAGAAGTCTGAGGAAGTCGAGGCATAAGTGATGAAGGCAGCGGTTCAACCCCAGAGTACGAATTGAGCGACGGATTTGGGTCAACCTTAAGGGGTATTCGTTTAAGGTTGATTCACCGATTGCAGTCCAACGTCAGAGCTTTTCTGAACGTCTTCGGTCGGTCGGATTAGAACCACGGGAGTCTGTTCGTTGGCATTGCCTGCGGGATTGCGAATGAGTGCCTGCTTGAGCAAAGCCATTGAAAGATCAGAAGACGCTGCTAATATTTTAACTGCTTTCAAGTCGTTGACATCCACAATTGCGGCAGATAATCCGGTTTCTCGCTGAATTTTGTCTACGATTTCTTGAGGATTGTCAGGACCGAGAACGATAAATTGATCGTAAGGCGGAATTGTTCCGGTTACATCGTCGATTAGGCTTGCTTGTTCGCCTGCGAGTCGGTAAAACATCCCCTTCACGCCGAATAGTTTGGCGATCGAGCCAATCAGAAATGCGCCAAACACTCGCGCCGCTCCTTCGATATCGATTAACGTCTGCAATCCGCAAGCGCTCGCCAAACTGGAGGTCGGTAAGAACATATAGCACAGTCGCGTGGCGAGCCAACCGGGTTTCACCGCGCTCGGATGTCGGAAGCGTCCTTGCATAATTGCGATCGGAGATTCACCGATCGTCACAATGTCACCAGGTCGAGCATGAGGCATAACGTATCGTTTCACTACGCTTACCGGGTCGTCGAGATGCGTGAGCAAGTGAGTTTTGATCGGTAATACATCCGCGTTGGTTTCAGATTGCCAGCGTTTCGATTCTTCAACTGAGGGGAACTTGAGCGGTACGATGATGTGGCGAACTTTGGGAATCCAGCCTTGTGACCCGTAAGCGACGTAATTGAGTTGAATCCAGGCAACTTTGAGTTGGCTCAAATCTGCGCCTTTGATTTCGATCGTGACTTCGATCGGATCACGCGCCCCGCTTTTGACGACGTGCCCTTCCCAGTAGCCATCCTCTCGAATTTCAGCACCTTTAAATCGGGGAGTCATGCGAGTTTTGGTCGTGATCCCATCAAGACTCCCATCAGAGAGCAGTTTGACTTCTGCGTTGACTTTGGGAGTCATGACTTCTAATCGGCGGGTGAAGTTATGTAGCTCTATTTGCCCAACTAAAACGTACTGTTGCGGTTCATAGACTGCCAGTTCCCACTTGCCCGAATTGAGTTCTAGGGTATTGGCTGGACGCTGCCAGTACTGAGCTTCGAGCAGCAAAAGCGCCAATAAAACGAGTCCCACGAGGCTACCGAGAATGCCGATAAGTATGCTCACAAAATCTCCTTATGTCGTTGCCTGAAAAAGATATACGGCAGTTGTGCGATCGTCAACTAATTTTTCGATTGTTCTATAGATTAGGACGTTTCGCGAATTTTTGAGCGCCGTTCTTCGCGATCGCGATCGTGCCAAAACCAGGCTTCGTCGCTGCGATGTTCGGCGGATTCGATCCGATCAATTGCCCAGGTTAAGTATTCCGCGTGTTGATCACAGCCAAGCCACTGCCGTCCGAGTTGCTCAGCCACCACAGCAGTTGTGCCGGAGCCGAGAAAAGGATCGAGAATGCGATCGCCCCGTTGTGAGGAAGCAAGGACAAATTTTCTCACCAGTTCTTCGGGTTTTTGGGTGGGGTGCGGCGTTTTTTCGTTCATGCCGTTGCAAGTGGTCGGAATTTCGATCACATCGCGGGGTTTTGCGCCTTTGGGGTGGGGATGCCAGAGTTTTGCATCGTTTTTGCCGCGATCGCTGTATTGACTAGTCGAAGCTTGGGGATGTTCAGGATATTTGAGGGTATGTTCGTTGTAACGAGTGCGAATGTTCTCAACAGAAAGCGTGAATTTTTTGGTTTTGCGAAAATGCAAAATGCTTTCGTGCGATCGACCCCAATCATTCGAGAGATTTGCTTTGTTTTTGTAGTGCCAAATAATCCAACGGCAGCCTTGAAAAAATTGAGAAGCGGGGAGTCTTAAATCTGCCAAGATTTCGGAAAATCCACAGATATAAAACGTTCCAGTCGGTTTCAAAATTCGCGCGACTTGTTCGATCCATTGCATTGACCATTCAACATACGATCGCTGCGATTCAAATGTGTCCCATTCTGCTTTTTTCAAGTTGTAAGGAGGATCGGAAAATACTAAATCGATTGACTCAGAAGGGAGTGTTTTCAACCATTCTATTGCATCTCCTAACCAGAGCTGACCGTTATCATGACAGTAGAAAAGGTGAGGTGAAGAAGTTTTTTGATCCGAATCGGTCACGATACGATCGAGCGATTTAAGATGATCAATAGCTGAGTCAAATTGCCGCATCTTTCACTCAAAAATGGTGCATTAGCACTATATCCGATTGATTCATTCTTTTTGCTAAATGATGCAATATTCGATCCATCCACCGAGCGCGTTTATCTGTCAGCATTCTGAGAAGTTACTGCCAGAATGGTCTGCTCCGATTCGCTCGATCGTGGTGGTTTTGCAACCTGCCGATCGGGAGTTAACCAAACGATGTCGAGAAACAGATTTGCAAAAACAAGTTTTACGATCGCAGTTTCTCGAATTCGGCTTTAAAGTGGCAGAATTGCTGCGGCAGCAAGGACATTTAGCTGAGTTATTTGATCCGAAAACTGGATTTCCGATTTTGTCAGAAGCGGGATCGTTACGGCTGGATGATGTGGCAGTAGTGCGATCGACGTTGGGATATACGATCCTACCTGTGGGCAATTGTTTAACGATCGTGCATCCGCTGTGGGGAAGTGCCGTTTATCCCTCGATTTTGATGTCTTCGGCAGATTTAACGTTGGTTGAGGCGGCGGTTGCGGGTTTGCTGGAATGCCACCATTCTTTCAGCGGTTGAGGTAGTTTGACCCAATACAGCGTTAAGACGATCGGATGTTGCGCCTCACGCCCGACGATTTCGACGTTGTAAGACGGGCTGTTTCGAGACGCGAGATCGACAATGAATCTACGTCCGATGCGTCGCCAGCTTGGTTCTTTGCCGCGCCATTCGATTCGGCAGCACGGATAAGGGAGTTGTTCTCGATCGAATAAGCGGCAGCAAGGTCCGATTACCCGATATGTGAAGTGACCACCGGGGCTAGAGAAGGTATGCCCATGAGCAAATGGATGCGACATCGCGGGCGAATTCGGTTCATCGGCAAGCATAAAGCTAGTAGCCTTCCTCTTCGTACTCCGGCTGCTTTTGTTTCGGTTTGTCGGGGATTTTGAGTTCTTGTAGCGGTTGAGGCGGAAGTTCTTCTTGTTCTTCTGGGGTCTGATCTGCCCAAGGATCTTCATCAAGATTTCCCGGCTCAAAGCTTTCAGGCATTGCAGGTGGCTCTACTGGAACGACCTCGTATTCTACTGAGATCGGTTCTTCTTCATCGTCATCCACGTAGTTATCCGAATAGTCTTCGTCGTCGTCGTACTCATCGTCGTTGCGCGTTGAGAGTCCGCCCCAGTTATCTTCTTCGTCGTCATCGTAGGCGGCGGGCGGCGGATAAATTTCGGCTTCGCGATATTGCTGACGTAGGGGTTCTGGGTCGCGTTCGAGTGGAATCGGCTCACGTTCCCAGTTATCGGGTTCCCAGGTTTCCTCGATTTGTTCGATCGGTTCTTGAATCCGGGGTCGCACATCTACCTGAGTTGGTTGACCCGAAGGAAGCTGGTTTTCGGGGCGAGCCGGGGCGAGGTATTGTTCTTGTTCGCGCTCCCAAGGTGCTCTCCCAATGCCAAGACGCTCTAGAACACCGACGCTAAGCTGGCTCAGGCGGTCTTCGGAACCTTCCATCACAATTAAGCGATCGGGTCCACTACTGACGATTTCAGTAATCGGTAATTCGTAGGTGCTGACGACTTGATCAGGAATGAGGGGAAGCCCGATCGACGCAATTACCAGATTATCGAGTTTGCCAGTATCGATGTTGAATCGGAAGCCGCGCACTTTTCCCAGCAGTTCTCCGGTCTCGGTGATCACTTCGCAACCGACAAGATTGCTGTAGCCTTCGAGATCAACATCTTCGACTACATCCTCATCATCGACCAGGATTACGTCTCCGATTTGGCGAATGCTACTAAGCATCATCGGCTGAGCAGTGCCGTAGAACAGATTCGGGCGCAAACTAAGGGCGACGACTTGTTGAGAGTCGATATCGACCCAAAGCTGACTCACTACGCCGAGCCGTTTTCCGGTGCTACGCGTAATCACCTGAGTTCCAAGTATGTCGGAGCGTTGGCGAAGTTCTTCTGTCATTGAGTCCCGAATCCTGTCTTTTACACTTTTTTCTAATTATCAAACCATATCAAGGATCGATCGATGCGGAATGCCGAACGCAATTCGAGTGAGGCGCGCTCTAAACGCTCTGCGGAAGCTTGATTCCCAGAACTTGGGTGAAGGCTCCACGTGCTTGAGTCACTCCGATCGTGCGTTGGGCAGATTCGATCATCGGACGGCGCAAACTCACCACAATAAATTGAGCTTGTTGAGCTTGCTGCTTGATCATTTTAGCTAATCGCTCCACGTTTGCCCCGTCAAGGAACATATCGACTTCATCAAAGGCGTAGAACGGTGACGGTCGGTATCGTTGCAGCGCAAAGATAAAACTGAGTGCCGTGAGGGATTTTTCTCCTCCAGACATCGAAGCTAATCGTTGGACTGGTTTCCCTTTCGGATGGGCGATCAGGTTCAAACCGCCGTTAAAGGGATCGTTGGGGTCTTCGAGTTGAAGTCGTCCATCTCCGTCGGATAGAGTCGCGAAAATTTTCTGAAAGTTGATATCTACAGCTTCGTATGCCTCCATAAAGGCGCGTTGTCGGAGCGTGGTAAAGTTTTCGATTCTTAACAAAAGCTCGGTACGTTCTTCTTGGAGGGTTTCGAGTTTTTCGGTGAGTTCGTCGAGGCGGGCTTGAGTTCGATCGTATTCTTCAAGCGCCAACATATTCACAGGTTCCATTGCCTGCAAGCGTTTCTGCATCGATCTGATTTCGTGCTGAATCTGTCCGAGGTCGCGCGTAACGGTTTCAGGAACTTCGGGGATCGGATCGGGAAGTTCGGCGCTTTGTACAGAGAGTTGCGCTTGTTCGACTAGAAGTTGTTCGCGTCGAGTTTGAATGGTTTCGTGAGTTTTGTCGCGCTGCCAACCATGTTGCTGCTGACGGCTTTGAAGTTCGCGTAGTTGTCGATCGATCGCATCGCGTTGATGTCTTGCATCACCCAAAGTTTTTTCGAGTTCAGCCAGTGTGTTTCTGAGTTCGGTTATCTGGGTATTTACTATAGTTTGTTGTGCGGTGTTTTCGGATTGGTGTTGCAATTGAAGCGTTTGTTGCGATCGCGCTTCTTGAATGCGAAGTTGTCCTTGTTCGATTTTTTCTTGCAGTCGTTGATATCGCGTTTCGAGATCTTGTGATCGTTGTTCAATCGATCGCAGTGTGACTTCTTTTTCATTCAGGACGGATTCGAGCGATCGTAGTTCTGCTTGAATGTGTTGCCATTCGCTATGGGATTGAGACTGTTCTAGGTCGGCAAGTGAGGTTCTGAGCCGCTCTAATTGCATTTCTTGGGTCGGAACTTCGGTATCAAGAACCTGCAATCGAGTTTGAGCAGTAGAGCGTTCTTGCTGGTTCTTCTCAAGTGCGGCTGTGAGCTGAACCTGTTCCGTTTCGAGGCGCTTGAGTTCGGTTTGAACTTGCTCTCGTTTGAGTTCTAACTCTCGGTGTTGTTGACGCGCCTCATTCAAGGCTTGGGTGAGATCGGTTTGAGCGATCGTTGCTTTGGCGATCGCACCCTCACAATGTCCCAAAATCTGATCAATTTCCTGCAATCGACGGCGCAGGGCTGCAAGTTCAGGGGATTCGGCTGCGTGTCCTGTCCCAAATCTGAGCGACGATCGATTGCTGCTACTTCCTCCGGTCATTGCTCCACTCGCTTCGAGCAGTTCTCCATCAAGTGTCACAATCCGATACTGTCCTAAATGCCGTCGTGCATCGCTTAATGTTTCAAATACAACCGTTGTGCCAAAGACATAAGCAAACACATCATAATAACGGTCTTCAAACTCAATTAAGTTAATCGCATAACCAATACAGCCTGGCATCGATCGCATCGTTGCCCGATTGGGAATGTGAGGCGGATTGAGCTTGTTGAGCGGGAGAAAAGTGGCACGTCCCGCGCGGCGTTGTTTGAGAATATCGATCGCTGCTGCTGCGATCGCATCATCTTCCACGACGATATTCGCCAATCTTGCCCCTGCTGCGGTTTCTAGAGCAAGCTGGTATCGTGCATCAACCTGTCCCAACTCTGCAACTAAGCCACAGATTCCCGTCAATCCCATTTTCAGAATGACTTGTGATGCTTGTGTACCTTGCGCTTCTTGAACTGCTTGGGTTTGCGCTTCTAATTTGTCTAATTTGCGTTGCTTCTCACGTTGTTCTTCGATTAACCGCGCTTGAGTTTGCTGCTGAATTTGTAATTCTTGTCCGACTCTTGAAACCGATGTCGCCAGCGATTGAATTTGTTCTGTTTTAGCATTTAATTGCTGTGTTAAATCGCTTTCTTCGGTCTGTTTTTCATTCAGTTGAGCCGTTGTTGCTCTGAGTGATTCGGTTTGATCTTGGACTTGTCGATCGAGTTGATTCGTTTTCTCTCGTAGTGCTGCTTGTTCGGTTCGTTGAGGTTCTAACGACTTGATCAGCGTTTCAATATGGTGGTGTAACTGGGTTTGTTCTTGCACCCACGCATCTGCATTCGCAGCGGAGGCGTTTGCATCATCGCGTTTACGATCGAGCAATTCTCGCGCTTGATCGCGTTGCTGTTTGGCTCTGACTAACTCTTGTGATTCGATCGATTGTTTTTCCTGAGTTAAAGCCGTCAAGGTTTGAATGTTTTCTTGCAGATCGCGTTGCAATTTCGCTAAATTCTCGTTCAGTTCTTGACTGGCTTTCTGTAAATCTTCTTGCTGGCGTTCCAATTGGCGCAGTTCAGCGTCTCGCGTTGCTAATGTCGATTGCACTGCGAGCAGTTCTTCTTCACCGAGCGATCGTACATGAGCATTCAGTGTTTCTAACTCAGCAGTTGTTGCATTGATTTGAATATCGATCGCAGCAATCTGCTCGGTTAAGTCCGCAACTTCTTTTTCACCGGATTGAATCTGTTCTTGTAGTTTACGAACGCCCTGAGCCGCTTGCTCGTAGCGAATCACAATTTCCCATTGTTCTTTCGCTTGGACTTCAGAACGGAGTTTTTTGTACTTCTCAGCTTTGATTCGATCTTGCGCTAAGCGATCGCGCTGTTCGATCAATTCTCGTTCAACAATGTGGAACTTATCTTCTTGATCTTTGACTGCGTCGAGCTTGTCTCTTGCTTGATTAATTTTGCGATCGAATGATGCCACTCCCGCCAATTCATCAATAATCTCACGTCGCTCTCGCCCATTCATCGAAATGATTCGCGTAACATCCCCCTGAAGCACCACGTTATAGCCTTCAGGATAAATCCTCATGCGGTCTAGCTGTTCGTGTAGCTCAGTCAACGTACAAGGTTCACCATTGATGTAATAGTTTGACGTATACGTTCCCTGCTGCGTCACCCGAAGCTTACGGGTCACACTCCATTCAGCATTGATTGTACCGTTGCCATTTCCGTTGCCGTTAAGCGTATAAACAGTATCTGGTTGCTGATTGTGCCCATTCCCGTTATTGGATTCGTTGAGCGAAACATCTGCGTTTTCTTCACTCGGATTGCTCAACGCCTGAAACAGATCCAATTCATCCGACAGATCAAACACGGTTGTTACTGCGGCTTCGACCGTCGATCGTCCTTTCGTCGCTTGTGTATGATTGACCAAATCGGGTAATCGTTCCGCCCGCATTCCTTTGGAGCCTGCGAGACCCAGACAAAACAGCAGAGCATCCAATAGATTTGATTTTCCTGACCCATTTGGTCCTGAAATCACAGTAAATCCTGGCAGCAACGGGATCGGCGTTGTGCCGCCAAAGGATTTGAAGTTAGTCAGTTCAACGCGCTTGACGTACACGGGGTTTTGGTAAAAATCAGTGTTTAGTGTAGCCCGGAATCCGAAGACTGAACGAGAATCACCGGATTTCTATCATAGATAGCACACTTAGAACGCTTGATCTACATTATTTTGAAGAATCTGTTCATTTTTGTTGTGATCGCAAGAATCACGAGTCAGCGTACATTGACCGATAGAACTGCAACACGAAAATCTTTTCTGATAACTTCCAACGATCACAGCTTCTGAGGCAAATCCTACGGCACGCTTTAGAATATGAAATAATACCAATTCTCTAAATTCCCGCTACAGATAGTGCTTCCAGAA
>PSLO01000145.1:0-7611 GCA_040289665.1 Leptolyngbya sp. ERB_1_1
ACTGCCGTATCGCTCAAAGCTCATCGAGTCGCACTGGTAGAACCAGTGGCTTACCCCAAAGATTCAGTTAATTCGTCTGACTAGCAAAGTGAGACGATGCGGAGGCTTTTGTCTTGAGTTTGATGGCTAATAGTAGGAAGATCTGAAGTACTACTATATTCGACGAGCTGTACTTCGGAGGACGAGTGAGAGCATACGGAGCAGTTTGTCTTGAATTTAAAGACATTGTAGTTCCCGTGCCCTATGGGTTTTGGCAAAGAGATGCAGCGAGGAAAAGACAACTTCTTGTCTCATGTTGATCTGGAGTATCAGAGGCGTAACAGTTTGCGGAGTCTTGCTTCAAGCTCTGGTGTGATGACGCGATCGCCTCGTTCTAGTTTGCCGATGTAGTCCGCGCTCAAATCCATGAATCCGCCCAACTCTTTGCGGCTCCAGCCCTGCTCCTCGCGGGCTTTGCGGATTTCTTCTCCTGTCAATTCTTGCGCCGGAGTCGGAGCGACCGCTTTTAGCTTCTTCGTCGGGTCCTTAATTCCTGCGAGAAGGCTTGGAATCGGGTGAGGTGGTTTGATCGTTAGCTTGGCTTGCAGTAAGCGATCGATAACCCGAATCTTTCGCCAATCATCCGGCTTCGGTGCAGTACCGCTAGGTTGCAACCAGTCAGGATAAGTTTTGGGATCGAATTCAATCTGCCATCCTAAGCTCGACAATAGTTGTAGAGCTTTATTCCAGCGGTTTTTCAGATCACGCGCCTTGTGTTTATCTTGTAGTGCTTTCTCGATTTTAAGTTTGGGCAGCACTTCTTCTAGTAAGCTAACAACTTGATAATCGTAAGGATTTTGGTTTCTGACTCGGATGCGAGAATCAAGCGTCAGTTGAATCGCTAACCGAAGCGCCATCTCGTTGTGATATGGGTCGATTCTAAGGATGTCTTGTGCAAGGTATCCAAATTGATGTAAAGCCTCTTTAGCACGACTTCCAGCGCGGTTAAGAAAATGTTTTGTCCATAAGCCAGGGCTAACGGTAATGTAAACTTCTTCCGGCTTTTCGATTTTGCTACTCAACCAATCCATCTGTCCGTGAATGTCGATCAGCACATCCCACATTCTACCGATCGGGGTGCTTGCATCAACTTTCTTCTTTCCTCTTCCTTCGACCCAAACAGATTTCACGAGCATACAAGACAAAGCGTAAGCTGTACTAGCGACTGCGCTCCGTTTTTCAGGGAGCGTTGTATTGTGATTTCGATCCCATCCTAGAAGCTGAACAATATCTGTTGCTTTTAGTGTAAATGTGCTGTTCCACGGCTCATCTTCCTGCATAGTTCGAGCCGCGAAAATAAGCTGTAATTTAACCGTATCAAATCCAAATTTATTGATGATTTGCTCTGCTGCTTCCCACGGCATCATCTCAATATCACCAGGATTTGTGATGAAGTGTTCGATGTAGTTGTTGGGATTAGAGCGGCTTCGATATTGGAACACCGCTAAATCATCAGAGTTTTGCTGCCATAAATCCGGGCGGAGCTGGGCGCGAATGCTGCTTGCGATCGGAATCGAAGTTGGAATCACCGCGATCGGGTCGAATGCCAAAGAACGATTACTACTGAAAGAGGGACGCTGCCGAATTCCCAGCAGTTTATCCATTTCTTGTAGTGAGCAATCTGGAAGGTTGAATCCTTGAATAATCTTCTTAGTGATATCTTGCGAGTAAACTTGCCCAAAAAAGCTAATTTTTTCTTGCAGTACCTTCGAGTTGAGCGCAGTTAATAACTGGCTAATCCTTTCAATTAGTTGATCTTGAGACAACGCCTTTAGAGTTTTTGAACTCAGCTTCTCTTCTAAATGTTCGATTGCCCACGCTACCAAATTTGCCCCGATCGCTTTAGCAAACTCCTCCCAGAAGCCAACGTGATTGAAGAACTCAGACAGCGAGTTTTTCAAGTACGCCATGATTCGCTCGTCATCGAAAGCGAGTTCAAGTTTCTGGGTGTGTTGCTTTCGATTCCGATTTAATTTGAAATGAGGCAAACTCGTATCGATCGCATCAATCCCTTCGCTTTGCAGCGTTGTTTCAACTTTGTATTGATAAACCTTAACTAAGTGCTGAAAAAGTAGACTTGTCACCAGTTCCGGAAGGTCAGAGTTGTCACGTAGAGTGGCAATGAGCTTAGACAAATAGTCCGCCGTCAGAATCTCGCTGACGAGTGCGCCCCAGTCATAACCTTGACTTGCCTGCTTGAGAATTTGAGAAGCAGGTTCACCCTTCTGCGCGGAAAGAATGACCACTTCTCCAGAATCGTTGGCTTCCAGCGTGATATATCGCTCACCCTGGCTCTGCAAATGTCCAGGGTCAAAATCGTAAACGCTAGAAATACCTGAACCAGATGATTTTGCCATTCGTCAACAGAAGTGCGATCGTAGATGACAGATAAGCTTCTAGTCATCATACTACTCATTTTGATTCGGGTCATTGTCTATCAATTTTCGCTGTTCTAGCGCTTTGCGTGTGCGCTCTAATTCTGCTGCCAGTAGCTTCTTGTCAGGAAGTACCATTTGGTACTCGGCTGCCATCACCTTATTCGGCAGACCTTCGAGAGCATAATGCGCGATCGCCTCGTCTTTGCGATTACATAAGATGAGTCCGACTGGCGGATTTTCGTTGTCGTACATCCAATTCTCACGCGCATAGTTGAGATAAAGGTGCATTTGTCCAGCGTCTGCGTAAGAAAACTCGCCTAATTTCAGTTCGACGATGACGAGACACCGTAACCGCCGATGGAAAAAGAGCAGATCCACCCTGAACCATTGATCCCCGATGCGTAATCGTTTTTGCCGTCCTAAAAAAGCGAAATCGTTACCAAGTTCAAGTAGAAAACTCTCAATGTGCTGAATTAACGCTTCTTCTAAGTCATTTTCCGAGTATTCGTCCTTAAGCGACAAAAATTCTAGGACAAAGGGATCTTTCAGTTCGTCCTCCGGCGCGATTGTATCTCCAGCTCCCGGCTGTGTCGCCTTTTCTAGCACGGCTGCTTTATTGCGCGACAAAAGTGCCCGTTCATAGAACTGCGTTGAGATTTGGCGACCTAATTGCCGAATCGACCAACCGCCCCTAAGTGCTTCTGCCTCATAAAATGATCTCGCTTGCGGGTCCTTGACTGAAAGCAGTTTGACGTAATGCGACCACGGCAATGGGAATTTTCCAGACACTGTCTGGAAAATGTTGACAACTCCTCCAGACCCCGGCTGAGCAGCATCTGGGTAAGCAAGATAGAACGATCGCATTTGAAATAAATTACTTTTCTTAAAGCCTCGTCCAAATCTTGGCGATAAATCTTTGGCAAGTCGCTCAACAATCTGCTTGCCATACTCTGCCCGTTCAGCGCCCTGTTGCTCCAACTCAACGATTCGCCGCCCAAGCTCCCAGTAGGTTGCGGTCATCAGGGTATTGATCGTTCTAGCTGCTTCGTGTCGAGCCGCTTCGAGCATTGCGCTGACTTCTGCTAGAACTGTCTCATATTGATCGGTTGTTAAATTGGATGGGGCGTTTTCGGGAGTTTCAGTCATATTCAACAGCTAGTGTTGTGAAGATGCTGACTGCGATAAGCCTGCTCATTTAGCTTACAGCGTTTGTGTCGTTTAAATTCTTATGTAAGAGTGCCTGCGTACATAAGAAAAAGTCGAGAAAAACGCGAGCGGGCGACCCGCTCCTGTACATTCAAAATTCTTCTGGATCATTCACAGTTTTCTCTAACGCTGTTTGCACTGCTTGGAATTGCCTTAAAATCGTCGCCCTTATATACCAAGCTGCGATCGCTTCTGGGTGTTCTAAAACGACTTTCTGAGACTGCGGATTGAGTTTCATTGCCTTGCGATAAGCGAAAAGCGCTTGTTCATACTGTCCAAGTTGTTCAAGCACTTCGCCTTTATTGCTCCAGTGCCACGCTTGAGCACCGTAGAGGGTCGTCGATCGTTCGAGCTTTTCTAAAGCTTCTTCGTAGCGCCCTAAACGCTTGAGCGCACAACCGAGATAACCCCATGTCCAAGCATGAGTTGGATCAATCTTAAGCGAACGCTCAAAAGCTTTCACTGCATCTTCGTAGCGGTCTAGTCGTGATAAATTCCAGCCTAATTCATCCCACAACCAGGCACGAGTTGGATCGATTTCAAGCGAACTCATGAATGCTTGCGCTGCTTCTTCGTAGCAGTTTAGCATCTGCAAATCCCGCCCTAATTCTTCTAATATCCAAGCATCGTTTGCAGTTAGTTCAAGACTCTTTTCAATGGCTTGAAGCGATGCGTCATATTGACCTATTTTGAGTGGATTCCACCCTAATTCTTCCCATGCCCAAGCATCATCTGGAGCCAGTACAAAATTCTGTTCAACTCCTAGCAGCGGTGGGTAATATCGACCTAATTCTCCTGCACTCCAGTCCTTTCTGCTCCAAGTCCATTCCGAAAATTCGAGTGTGAGTGCTCGATCAAAGGCAACGATCGCTTCTGAATGCCGCCCTGCCCGCTGAAGTCGCAATCCGCGATTTTTCCAAAACCAAGCACGATGATTAGCGGCAAACCAAGCGACTGTACCAGTTAGCAAAACTGTGCCTGTGAAGCCGCGATCAAGCAATTGAAAGCCTTCCACAGCGCTTGCAGCAGAAATTCCGCAGTGCTGCATAAACAACACCACACCGAGCAACACAGGGGCATAAAGTAAACTCAAAATCGGGAGGAAAATCGGTAATATCAGCAGCAAAATCAGTCCTGCGATCGCGCTAATCATCGTCCATTTCGGTGAGGTTTGAGGCAGCCAAACTGCCAGCAGTTGATAGCCATCAAGCGGTGGAATCGGTAGCAGGTTAAACAGTGCAACAAAAACCTGCACACTGCTCAAAAAAGCAAAGCTAGCAGATATCCATTCCGGCAAATTCCAAGCCAAGCTGAATCGATAAACGAGCAGCAGCAATAACCCAACCAAGCTGCTCCCGATCAATCCTGCCAAAAACATTGCGCTCAACCAAACCCGATTTCTAATGTTTTGCCGTTCGATGTAAACGGCGGCACAAGATAAAATCCACTGAAGGCAAATACGATGCGGGCACAATCAAGCTATGAATCGGATTGATATACCGCAGAGGATTAAAACTGAGATAGCCTTTTGCTTTCACTGAATTATCTCCGCCCCAGTATGCGACGATCGCATGACCGAATTCATGTACGCTAATTGCCAAAATCCAGCATCCCAGAATCAAGACCGAAACAAGCAGTCGCACCCGAAGCGGGTAGATCGCTTGCGCTGAGTTTGCCACACCGTTAAAAATCACACGCCCGGTGGAATTGATGTAGCTAGATTGATAAACTGCTGTTTTCAGATCAAATCCTGTTTCAACCTGGGCGATACCTTGAGCATCAAACGGGTGACAGTTCTGATATTGCGGTTTAACGATTGTTTTCCCGAACCGATCAATGTAGCCACACCTACCCGCGTCGGTAAAAACTGCAAATCCACGGGAAAATCGATACCGCGCTATCGATCCATAGAAATCAAGGGCTTGAGGTAAGCGATACTGCAAAGGAACAATGACTTTTCCAGTTCGATCGATAAAGCCGTACTGATCTTTCACGATGACTAAAGCACGATCGCCGACAAAGCGATCGGCATAATTAAACTGAGGGGACACGATCGAGTGTCCGCTGCGATCAATATAACCCCATCGATTGCTGATTCGTACGGCTGCTCGCCCGCCTGAAAAGTTTTGACACCCTTGAATGAAATTGGGGTGGAATGATCGTTTGTTCTTGCTCGTTTTGAAATCCACATAACAGTGATCCCCAATTTTGTTCACTCTCGCTCTGAGAGGCACTCACAAACACACGAGGCGATCCAACAGCCCCACGGACAATGGCAAACCCTTCTGAAAATTCTTTCGCTTGTTGAATCTTTGTGTCGGGTTGCTCGGATAAGTAAGACTGAGACAGAAGATTTCCAGCTTTATCACTGTAAGTATTAACGTCTTTGCCAGGAATTGTGGCAATGCCTTGATAAAACTGAATGGGAAGTTCTGGATACGCAGCATAAAGATTGTTTGGTCGGATCGCCCAATCTCCACTTATGTTAATGACACCCCAAGCCTTTCCCACTTTTACACTACTCACGCCTCCCTCGAAAGGCAGTGCATCGTCGTACTGGGGCGCGATCGCAACCTCGCCGTTGAGATTAATAAATCCCCACTTTTGATCATTGAATTGAATCGCTGCTAATTCTTCTGTAAAAGCTTTTGCTTGTGTAAACTGAGGTGTAATGACGGGGATACCCGATTGATTCACATAACCAAAGCGATCGCGATATTGAACCGGATAAAGGTTCTCAACGTTCGTAGGCTGAAAAAACAGAACGCCTACGATCACAATCACGCAAGCGATAAAAAACCAGCTTCGCTTAAAATGCTGCATCGTGCAAAGTCCTTCAGAAAGCTGAAGTTGCTGATTAGTATAAAGCAGTTGTCTGGATACTCACAGCGCCGTTTACACTTCATATTTATTCAAAAACACCTATCTTTCAAAGCGTCTTATGTAAGTTTTAGCCGTGTACATAAGATTATCCTTAGTCCAACTAGACTTTTGCCATAGTTCTAGCTGTATTGAAAGACTGTATAGCTAGAACTAATTAGGCGATGCTGCACCGTAGTCGGCTCTGGAAATCTTGCTTAATTAAAGGATCGGGTCTGCCTTCGCCTCGGTCTCTTTTGATCGTGACTTTGTTCGACGCGGCGGTAAGTCGATCGATGGATTCTGACAAGTGGGACAAAAATAGATAATGCGCGTCTTTTCATCCGCTGCGTCCGCGTGAATTACCTGTTTCTGTTGCCGAATCGATGTGCCGCAGCGCAAACACGGCAGGTTCATGCGGCGGAATACATAGTGTCGAGTGCCAAACTCGCTTCCCAAGCGATAAACCAACGTATCATCCTGCCTCATTCTTGCTCGGTCAGCATCAGACACAGTGCTCCCGCCAGTTTCATAAGCACGACGAGCAATCTGAGGAATCATCTCGCAAAGCTGATGCAACTCAAGTTCAGTCAATTCACTCACATTGCGCCACGGATCAATCTGACATAAGAAAAGAATCTCCGCCCGCAAATAGTTCCCGATTCCAGCGAGGCTCGATTGGTCGAGAAGTACGGCTCCGATCGTGCGATCGAGGTGGTCTTCAGAAAAATCGCCGTGTTGTAGGGACATCAATCGCTGCTTGAACTGGGCTTGATCAAACGGCTCGTCACTTTCAGGTAGGACATCAGGACCGAGCCATTTGGGCATTTCCACTTGTTCGTAAGGATCGCCCTGCCCAAGCTGAAAAACTGGAGCTGAGAGCAGAATCGCGCCGCCTGTTGCCGTCACTATTCTGGCTCTCTCGCGTCGATCGATAGTTTCGGGCAATTCACCCATAAAGGTTGTCCAGCGTCCCCACATCATTAAGTGAGCGTAAAAGTAGTAGTTATCCTCAATCCAACCGATTAAATTCTTGCCATGTGCCGTGACCCTTATAACTGAATCTTTGGGGTAAGCCACTGGTTCTACCAGTGCGACTCGATGAGCTTTGAGCGATACGGCAGTAAAG
>PSLO01000146.1:0-7523 GCA_040289665.1 Leptolyngbya sp. ERB_1_1
CCCTTAGCAAGGACATCCGCCCTTGGGGCGGTCACACTCATCAAGCCACCAGCTTTGCTGGGGGTGTCTGACTGATTTAGGATCGCTATATGTGGATGGTTTCGCTCCTTGTCGCGATCGCAGAAAATAGAAGGGAATGTTTTGGGGACGAAAGAATCAATGGTTTGGCGAACCAGTTTGGGCTATACGATCGCTCCAAGGCACTGAGGCAGAACTTTATCTGACCGCCATGCAAGGTGCAATTGACTACATCGAGGTCATGGGTGACGACCTCGATGTCAAAACGGGCGATCGCATCTTCGATTCTGCAAATTTCCAGCAAAAAGTCATCATTCTTCATTATTGTCTCTCTGCCCTCTTGAAGCCAGAAGTCGAAGCCCCAGAATTGACGAATGTTCTCGAAGAAGGCGCTTACTTTCCTTTCGCTTACCTAAAAATGCGATTGGAGGAAGAGATTTCAGAGGAGGATGAATGGTCAGAGGATGAGGAAGATTTGAAATACGCTTATCGCCGATCGCTCTGGAATGCCTTTGAAGAATTTGTAAGACCTCGCTGGAAGTCTGCGGTTGAGGAATACGGAGAGCGTGAGGAAGAGGCTGATTTTAGCGATCGCTCCCCTAGTCTCGATTTATGGGAAGAGATTGTTGACGACCTTGCAGACCGAATTTTCTGGGATCGAGATTGGCAAGTCAGTTCGATCGCACCCCAACTACTTGATGGCATCGAGGAAGAATTTAGCCAGCTTACAGGTTTAGATGAGGCATATATGACGAACCGATTGCCTAGCTCGACCGACCATACTGCGTTGCCTCTAGTAGAGCGATCTCTGCTTGCATTAGCCGAAATCCGCGCTTGGAGATTGGAACCTTGAAGATTGTCAAAATTTCCTGTAACCATCACGATCGAACTGCTGCTAAAACAGACTCATTAAGCAAGAAGGGGCTGATAGAATCAACCCCTTCCTTGCTATCTCAATCCCCGAATTCATCCTGCTCTAGTCCAAACGATGGGACTTGGATGTGGTTGATTGTCCCTGCGTAATGCTCCTCGAGCACCGCAACAGATGTCCCGCACCATTCAGCGACCCGACGCGAAGAAATGCTTCTAAGCATAGGGTGATGAATGTGTGACGGCAGTTGTACTGAGGCAAGTATTCTTTAACCTTGCCTGCTGCCACTAATTGCTTTACTACAGGTTTCCAGACGCGATTCAAGAAGTTGTGCGTATCGAGTTCTTTCCCGTTTCTTGCTGGAAACACCAAGTCATTTGCACTGCTATCTTGCGGTCTAATCGCATCTAGAATGCGCTGCAATTCTGCGTTGATCGGAAAGTAGCGTGGCTCATGGGTCTTCGTAGACTTACGGATTCTCACATCCGTAGCGACTGCTTCACAAAACAAAAGTGAATACGATTCTTCTCAATGTGCTTCCATTTGAGGGCGATCGCTTCTTCGGGTCGGCATCCGGTGTGAAACAGGAATTTGACATAGGAAGCGTAGTAAGAATGCGGAATCGGGGAGAACTTCGAGGAATAAGTGTCGTTCTCAAACGCCGAAATGATCGCGGGAACGCAAGTTCGAGAAAACGGTTTGCGTGAAACTCGACTCTTCTTTTTTGTCCGAATTTCCTTCGCCAGTTCCTTGAATGGATTGTCAGTCACCAATTTCTTCCGCATCGCCCATTCGCAACAAGCACTCAGTTGCTTCAGGGTACGCTTTGCCGTTTCTGCCGCGTAATTCTTCAGCAGGTAGGTTTGGATCGCAATTGCATCCTCAAGATTCGGCTTGGGCAGTTTGCGAAGACGCTTCTCGACTTTGCCGTAATCCCGAATGATCGTGGTTTCTTCCAGATGAGCGCTTTGAAACTCGGTGTACTGTTCCCATAGCTCGATCAGCGAAGTTTTGGGCGGCGCACTTGGGGTAAAACTTGGGGTAACGGTGCTGAGCGCCGATTGCGGCTTGTATTTCTCCAGCGTTGGATCAAACCTGTCCTTGAAAATGTCGTCTTCGATCATCGCTGCCTTGCGTTCTGCCATCTTGCGATTGCCGGGTGTATCTGCAAGCCCAGTCGAGAGGTAGTGACGTTTGCCAGCGACCGAGAACACAAGCTGAATACGATCGTTGGACACCTTGATCTGAACCGAACCTTTGAAAGCGCGTCGTGACGGGTTGTTCGAGTACATTCGTGAAACTCCTAAACAGGAACGTTCGTACTCAAACGTTTTACCCCAAATTTACCCCAATTTCTAGCCCAAACTGAGCTAACATGACCCAACGCAAAAGAGAGGGGGTTTCAAGGAACCCCCTCTGTGTCTTGCTTTTCCTTATGGCTCAGGCAAGATTTGAACTTGCGACCTTGGGCTTATGAGTCCCCTGCTCTAACCACTGAGCTACTGAGCCTAATGCTACTAACATACCATAAATGCGAACACGAATAAAGCGATCGAGCTAGAAGATGAAGCGGGGAAGGTGAACAACCTTCCCCAACCCCAACAGAGATAGCACAACTGCAGACTAACCGCGAGACTGAGGTAGTAACGCGATCGGATTCACTGCACCTCGACCTGGCAAATGCACTTCAAAGTGAGAGTGTGGACCTGTGCTGAATCCAGTACTGCCCATCTCAGCGATTTGCTGACCTTGGCGAACTTGCTGACCCACTCGAACAAGAAGGCGGCTGTTGTGAGCATAAAGCGTCACGCTGCCATCTGTGTGTTGCACTTCGACCAAGTTGCCATAGCCACCATCATTCCAACCTGCGGTAATCACTTTACCGGAAGCCGCTGCCATGATCGGTGTACCGACAGGAGCCGCAATGTCGATTCCTTTATGCATCCGTCCCCAGCGCCAGCCATAAGGAGAAGTGAGCATACCTTTCGCGGGCCACATGTAGCCTTTGAACCGATCGCCGGGCATATAAGCATCTGAACGACCCAGAGGAGGTAGATTCGGGGAAACCGTCTTACCGACTGGAGAACGCAAAATTGGCGTGTAGGATTCTGAACCAAGCGTCGCAGTTGCCACAACTTGGGGCTTCGGCTTAGGTGCATTCGCCAATACTCGCTCTAACCGAGTTTGACCAGAAGCTGCCGCATTCCGGCTCTCAGTGCGAAGTGCCGCGACTGGACGGTTGGGTTTAAACTGCGGATTGACGCGGCGCGACGAGACTGAAGTTTCAGCGTTAGAGATCTTAGCAGATTCGCGATTTGCTGATCGAGCTTGGTAGCGCTCCCGTAACCGCGAAATTTCTGACAGCAAAGTGTTGACGTATTGATCGTCGGATCGGCGCAAATCGGCAGGCTGCGCTTCGGGAGTGCGGTTCCGTGACGAGTTTGCAAATGCGAACTGACCCGCATCTCCACCGACTGCTAGGGGGACACTCGGATTCACTGGATTTTGAGTCGAGGCAAGGCTCGGAACCGTTGGCACTTGAACATTTGCAGGAGCTTGAGGCTCAGTGGCTGCAACGGGCTGAGAAAGTGCCTGTGCGACTTTTTGAGGCACTTTAATGAACTGATTCGCCTGCACCAGGTTGGGGTTGCTCAGGCGGTTAAGGTCAGCTAGATCGCTCGCCGAAATCCCATGTGCTTGAGCGATCGAGGAAAGTGTCTCACCTGGGTTCACTCGATACGTCGCAACCTGGGGCGTGTTCGCCTGCGGCAGAGTCGCCACCGGAGTGGTTACTGGGGTCGATTGGGGCTTAGCAGACTCCTCAGACTTCAACTCCGCCAGACTTTGTTTTAATCGATCGCGGTTCTGCTTCAATCCTTCGATCGCGGTTTGCTTCTGTTTGACGACGACTGAGGAAACGCTTTGGGGCGATGCCGCTTGTGGTGGAATGACTGGAACAGCCTTCAGGTCAGGTAGAGACTGAACCGACATTCCGTTGATTGCCGCTTGTTTCGCGGCTGGTACTTGCAGGATTTGACCGACCGACAAAACGGTCGTGGTCTGCAAGCCATTCATATTCGCCAGCTTTGCAGCATCAATGCCATAAAGTTCTGCAATCTTCCACAGGGTTTGTCCCTCTTGAACGGTATGAGTCGTTGTGGAAGCGGTAGCGGCGGTTGGCTCGGAGACGGTGGGCGCATCCGCCGAGGTAGCAGTGCTAGGTGTCAAGTCGGATGTCGCAGGTTCGGTTGGGGTTGCGGCTTCCGCTTGTTGAGGAGCGGCTAAACCGTAAGCGCCAACTGAGAAAGCGAGACCGAGCATGGCAGCAGAGGTACGAACGGTTCGATTTGCCTCTGGGAGCGGCTGCCGGGGGTGTTCCTCCGCACTCTCGGATTCGAGTACGCTAAAAGGAACTGAGTTTACGTCTTGCGGAACTGCTCGTTTCAAAAAACGACCTCCTAAAGTGTGCAGCATTTAACTGTCGTCGAGTCCGAAACTTGGTGCCAGCGACTCGATCTAGTTTTTTCAGGCAGTTTGACTAAGTCAATGATCATCCCCAAGCAAGATACCCTACTTTCTGAATTTTCGGGAAATCTGTTTTGCTCAGTGTTTCTGTATCTGTCCGAAAGAATCGATAACAGATTCTCTGAGCGGTTGTCAACTCGCTGCTGTAGGACTGATGAGCTGAAAGCCAGACACCACAAGGCTAAATCAGATTCTTGAAAATTCTGCAAAGCACGTGAGTTAGAACTGGAATTCAGTGAGTTAATCAGCATTTCAACAAATCTCTTTGGGACAGTCTTGAATAATATTGCCCTAAAGTGATCCGACTGAAATCTTTTAGAACAATTTTGGGATTTTAGTCAAGCTGGCTCCTGTTCGTATTTGATTACAGCAAATTAATGTAAACCATACCATCGCTCAACTGTAATTTCATGGAGTCAGTTGAAATTTGGTTCTTCTAATTTGATGATTAAAATCACTGAAATTCTTTTCTGGTGAAGACTTCGTCAGCCCTTCAGACGATCGTATGGTTAAATCTAGGTGATAGAAAATCAGCAAAATTACGAGTACGAAGTATAAGATTTAAGATACGAATTTCTTATCTAACCACTTGCATTTAGTGATCCAGATAACTAATTTGTCGGTGCAAACTTTCATCGAACTGATAGCGAAACAGCGAAGTGATAGAACGCTCGATGCTGCAAATCGGGGTGCGATCGCGCTTACGTTTCCACATATCTATATATAGATATTTAGCTGAGATATCCGAGTTGGCGACGTGCCTCAAAAAGTCCGATCGCAGCACTGACTGAGAGATTAAGGCTGCGAACACCCGGTTGACTCATGGGAATGTAAGCCAACTGTGGGCAAACCTGTAGCACTTCAGCAGGAAGTCCATCGGTTTCACTGCCGAACAGGAGCCAGTCGCTGTCTTGATATTGAATTTGGGTGTAATTCTCTGTCGCTTTGGCGCTAAAGCCGATCCAGCGTCCGCCTTGAGCTTGAGAATAGACTTGAAAATCTGCGATCGACTCATGAACTTTCAGCGATACGAACTGCCAATAATCGAGACCTGCCCGCTTGAGATAGCGATCGCTGATTTCAAAGCCGAGTGGCGCAACGAGATGCAGTTCAGTCTGTGTAGCGGCACAGGTGCGAGCAATATTTCCAGTATTTGGAGGGATTTGAGGATGAACAAGAACGACTTTAGGCATGAATCGAAACTAGAAGAAGGTGTGGGAACATTACTGTATAGAAAAATTTGCGTATTATGGTTCCTATACAAGTTCTTAATCATTGAAAGCGTAAGCTGAAGCATTAGATATTCTAATTACTTTCAAGCCTCTGCCGAAAGTCAGATGAAATCTATCATTTTGTTATCGAATCGCAGCTTTTCGCACTCCCAAACTAGTGGACTTCACCAGTTAACACAGACAGATGGCGCAAAAACTCGAGACGAATCGCGCAATTAGAATATTTAATTAGCTTGCCTACGATCTGATTATGTTACGGCGTTTGGTCAGCCAGACTACTCATTGAAGCAACTCAAAAAGCCAGGAATTCGAGAAACTTCTCCGATTATTCCTGGCTTTTAAGATTCAAATCAGCAAGATTAGTTTTTTGGAACAGGATTTGCTGGAGTCGCTCCAGAGTTTGGAGCAGGGCTTACCGGAGTGATGCTCGCAGGTGGAGTTGTCGGACTTGTCGGACTCGCACTTGGGGTAGCAGGTTGATTTGCGCTGAGGCGATTAATCTGATCTTTAAATTGAGCAGGCGCGAGAGAAACTGCTTTATCAAACAGCGGCTTCGCCTCATCCGTTCTACCTTGCTCTTTTAAAACTAGGGCTTTGTAGAGAACAGGCTGAAAGTCGTTGGCATTCGTTTTTGAAGCTTCGTCAAAAGTGGCGAGTGCGTCATCGTAGCGTTTTTGAGACGCGAAGACTTTTCCTAAAAGAACCTGTACCGCTGCTGTATCCACGCTATTTTGCTGAGTTTTATTGGCAGTCGGAGCTTGTTTAATCGTGTCTTGCAAAAGTCCGATCGCAGCTTCGGGGCGTTGCTGTTTGATTAGTAAATCAGAGAGTCCAGCGAGGGCGTTGAGATCGCCGGGTTTAGATTGCAGAATGGTTCGATAAGTTTGGGCTGCACCTTCAGGGTCGTTCAACTGCTGTTTTGCCTGAGCGAGTAGAACGCCATATTCGGTCATATTAGGATTTAGCTTTGCTAATTTCTCTAGCGGATCGACTACGCCTTTCACATCATTTAATCGGAGTCGCGCTTCGAGAAGTCCTCGTAGGGCGGTTGTATTTTCGGGTTCGCGCTTCAGAACTTCTTCGTAGCCTCTGGCTTGCGCTTCGATATCAGCTTTTTGAGGAGTCGCAGTTTGAGAGGGGCTTGGACTCGGTTTATTGGCTTGAGAATTGCTGCCGATCGCGGAGGTAATCAGGGGCAACATCGTGACACCCAGTAAGCCGACGGTTGCCACGAGCAAGACGACATTCAGCAGCCAACGATTTTTCCGTAGTTCGGTCACAAGATTACCTCACAATTTTTCGCAGGGTTAAACAGCTAAGACTGAGTTAGCAGATTCAACGATAGCGCAAAGTTGTGAAAAGGGAGCAGAGGAAAGCGGTGGGGAGGGTTTCTGTCTCCCCTTTCAGCAATTATGCTTGAGCGGTTTGTCGAGGAGCCGATTGGCTGGGCATTGATCGAGGTTCTTTCGCCGGATCGAGTTCTGTAATTTCGATGTGATTTAACAGGGTGGTGACAAAAGCGAAAAGCAAAAATGGCAGTGATAAAACGAGAATGAGTCCCACAGTTGCGAGGGCGTAGATCGGTCGGCTTGCGCCCATCATTGCCATTGCTGACGCGAGAGAGATGAAAATGACAATGAGCCAGACGATGATCTGACCATAAATATCGCCGAATGAAAGCGTACAAGATAAGCGATACCGTTGCATATTATTCATGGTTTCCGAATGCAATACGATTTGAGCGATTCTCTAAACGTAACGTCCACTCCTGAATTGCGCCGATTTCTTCCAATTTTTGCAACCTTTTTTAACTGAATCTTTGGGGTAAGCCACTGGTTCTACCAGTGCGACTCGATGAGCTTTGAGCGATACGGCAG
>PSLO01000147.1:0-7468 GCA_040289665.1 Leptolyngbya sp. ERB_1_1
AGGCTTCTCCAGGGTGCAAGCGGTAGCTCGAAATCGCTCGTCCATGCTTGCCGAGGTAGAGATTGCCCACAGGTGAAGCAATTTTTGCCTACGGACGCGATCCTTACTTTACCGGGTGGTGTGATACGCTCCAACTGAACTATGGGAATCCCGCACTACAGACAGCTATGCTAGGCGAATTGTTGAATGTTGCTCAGTTGTGTGATGGTGTGCGGTGTGATATGGCAATGCTGATTCTGCCAGAGATTTTCCGAAATACTTGGGGAATTGAGGTTGCACCGTTTTGGGAAACTGCGATCGAAAAAGTGCGACATCAACACCCTGGTTTCGTGTTCATGGCAGAAGTTTACTGGGATATGGAATGGACGCTGCAACAACTCGGTTTTGATTACACCTATGACAAGCGGCTTTACGATCGTCTACGCGACCAACACGCCGAACCTGTACGCCTGCACTTTTGTGCAGATTTAGAGTATCAAAACAAGTCTGCTCGATTTTTAGAAAATCACGATGAACCGCGTGCGACTGCTGTTTTTCCACCAAAGGTGCATCAGGCTGCCGCAATTCTGACCTTTCTCAGTCCAGGTCTACGCTTTCTGCATCAGGGACAGCTAGAAGGCTGGAAACACAAAATATCAGTGCATCTTCAGCGCGGTCCAACCGAAGCGCTCGACCAGGAACTACGTACCTTCTACCATAATCTGTTGTTCTGTCTAAAGCAGCCTATTCTACGAAATGGCAATTGGCAACTCCTCAATTGCACTCCTGCTTGGGATGGTAACGAGACATGGAAAGACTTCATCAGCTTCATTTGGGAAGATGCTGAACGGAAACGATTATTGATTATCGTGAACTATTCGCCCCATGTAGGTCAGTGTTACGTTACGCTGCCTTGCAAGGATTTAGCAGGTAAGCTCTATCACCTCAAAGACTTGATGAATCTGATCGTTTACGATCGCCCCGGTGATTGCTTGGTTTCAGGTCTCTATTTCGATATGCCGGAATGGAGTTACCACGTATTTGATTTACAGCCATCAGTAACAGAATGAACCTTATAACATTATCTAAACAACGATTCGCTGCTTGCACAGTGACTCTAACCGTCGCAACTGTTGGAGTAATGGCAGTAAGCTCGGCTATGGCACAAAAAACAACATCCTTGCTCATGTCTCAGTCTTCATCCTCGATCGTTGGAAGTTGGCGATTGGCAAACATGACAGTCTCTTCTGCCCCGACTCCGATGGTTCCTCCACAAGCGACAGAGCTAACCGCAGACTTCACGGGTGCATCTTCGGAGCCTGGAAAAGCCGATCGCATTTTTGGTTCGGGCGGATGTAATCGCTTTATGGGAGGTTATACCGTTCAAGGAGATCAATTGAACATTCAACCGCTGGCATCTACATTTAAGGCTTGTGAACAATCCATCATGAACCAAGAGTTCAAATACCTCCAAGCATTACAAGGTGCTCAACGCTATGAAGTAGATGATCAGGGACAATTGACCATCCACTATCGAACCGAGAAGGAGTCAGGTGTTCTACGCTTCACTGCTCAAACGGTTAGAGGATTATGGTAAACGGCACTGAACTATAGAAGCGCTTTCGAGGAGACAACTGATGACACAGAATTTACAGGCGACGACCCTAACAGGCGACATTATTCAAGGAGTGCCTGTAATTAGCCATTTGAATGTCAAGGACCTCGAACCTGGCAAGAAGCACCGTTTCTTCTTTCAGGGTGTGCAGATGGGCACAGGGCAACATTGGTACGTTCCGGTTATGGTAGCAAAGGGCGATCGAGACGGTAAGTGCATTTCGCTAACAGCAGGTGTACACGGTGATGAGCTAAATCCGGTGGATGCAGTACAACGCATTATGGCAGGGCTTGATCCAACAAAGATGTCAGGTACGGTCATCGCCGTTTACGACCTCTCCCGCCCTGCCAAAGAATACGCTCAGCGCAAATGGCTAACCGCACAGAACGGTGGAACATTGATCGATTTAAATCGGGTGTGGCCCGGTGACGAAGCAGGCATCAATGCACCGATACGCCATGCTGGGATTCTCTGGAATCGATTGTTCAAACCTAATGTTGATGTTGCGCTCGATTATCACACAGCAGCAACCGGAACCGAGTACACAATGTTTATCTTTGCTGATCTTCGCAATTCGGAGATCCGACAGCTTGCTGAGTTGTTTCCAGTTGAACAAATTAAAAACGATCCCGGTGAACACGGCACACTTGAGATGGCGTTCGTGATGGCGGGCGTTCCGGTGATGACGATCGAGATTGGTGCGCCTCGCAGTTTTGATGCCCGAAAGATTGCGATGACGATCGGAGGTAGCATGAATGTACTCAAGCACTACAAGGTGATTGAAGGGTCTATCGATCGCACCGCTAAGGAAGCGAAAACCTTTTTCGGTGATACGTTTGAAGTGATTCGATCAACAACTGGAGGTTATCTTGAATTACTGGTCGATCTCAGAGATTATGTAAAGCCAGGTCAGAAGGTCGCACTCCAGCGGAATTCCTTTGGTGATGTCGTCGCTGAGTATCAGGCAAGCGTAAGGGGTGAAGTGGCGCTGATTGCTCGCGATGCTCTCAGCGAACCAGGATCACGGGTCATGCAGATTCTATATGACAGTACGAACCCGAAATAATAGCTTCAACTGATTCAATCATTTCTTAATGTTGAATACTATTTAGAAATATGCCTCTGTAGAGTAAGTTGTATTATGCTGCTTATCGTTCCTGCTTGCCGTGGAACTAGAAAAGATTATGGTTTGGGTAAGCCTTGTTCAGTGCTGCTCACTTGTAGTCTAGCTGGGGTGACTGTAGACTGAGAGCATAAAGAACGAGACTGAGAGTGAAAGGACGCTCTTCAGGGCAGCCCTCCATAAACTCTACTTTCCGGTGAAGCAGCACCGCTTACCAAGGAAGTTGATATGAAAATTCTTTTGATAGAAGATGACGAACATACCAGTCAATTGCTTTCAGCAACGCTTTCTGCTCACCGTTATGCAGTCGATACGATCGCAGATGGCGCAGCAGGGTTAGATTTAGCAGTCCGCTGGAATTACGATATTATCCTTTTAGACGTTCTACTTCCAAAAATAGATGGAATTGAAGTTTGCCGTTGCCTCCGCGCTCAAGGCTGCCAAACCCCAATTCTGATGCAACTGTAAAAGACTCAGATGAAGATGTCATTGCTGGACTCGATGCGGGTGCAGATGATTATGTTGCCAAATCTTGTAATCCGGCTCAGCTACTTGCAAGAGTCCGTGCCCTTCTGCGTCGCGGTGAAAACACTACATCGTCTCCCGTATTAACCTGGGGACGACTTCGCCTTGATCCCGCTTTAGTGCAAGTCACTTACAATCAGAAGCCGATTCCACTCCGTTCTAAAGAATATAGTCTACTGGAACTGTTTCTCCGTCACCCCCAACATACGCTGAGCCGCAGTGCCATCATTGATCACCTTTGGTCGATCGACGAAACGCCAGTCGAAGGTTCTGTCACCAATTTGATTAAAGATTTGCGACAACGGTTAAAGTCGATTGATCCAGAAGCAGACTTGATTGAGACTGTTTATGGTTTAGGATATCGACTAAAAACAGCACCGATAGAAAGTGAGCAAACGCCCAAACTCGAAAATGCAAAGCAACTTGATCAAGATATCGATTCACCGTTGAATCGGGACACTCAAGAGCACCGAGGAAAAACTGCAATTGAGCAAATTACAGAGCGGTTTCGCGCCTCGCTAGAGCAACGAATCGCTGCTTTAGAAGCAGCAGAACGATCGCTTCGAGCAGGTGATTTGAGTTTGACGCAGCAAGCAGCCATACGAGTCGAGGTGCATAAACTTGCAGGCGGATTAGGAACGTTTGGCTGTGTAGAAGCTTCAAAAACTGCACAAGCGATCGAAGATTTATTAGATCAAATGATCGAAGAACCGCAATTTGTGAATCAGTTCGCTCAATTGTTAAAGAAGTTGAAGCAAGATCTCGCTAAACCGTATCCATCGCAATCCTATCGATCTCATCAATCCGTAGTAGCTTCGATCGTCGGACGATAATTGCTCATCAAACCGTAAAACACTTACAAGAATCGATAATATGGGCTGAGTTGTTGAATCGAGCCGCTCGGCATAACGCGATGCGAATTCAACGAGTGCTCTCGCTTCGTTTTGGGCAGTTTCTGTCGCTTATAAAAATTTAGGTAAATCTTGAAAAAAAACTGTGGGTCTGTCGATCGATACCCCCTTTTTTGCGCTAACCTACAAACTCAAGGATAAATCTTCAGATTTATCGCAGCCTTCCTTGAAGAAAGGTTGCGACATAAAAATTTATATATTCTTAATTTAGGTAGAAAAAGTCACATTCTCTTCTCGCAGCTCTTTTCTGGGAGAGCGATCGACCGTCGCGAGATTTCGTAATATCCGAACACTGAAGTGGCGAAGCTTAGGGAATACAGTCTAACCTCGCTATAGCGTCATACAGAGATGAACTATAAGCAGATAGAACTGATGTAAATAGATATTTCGAGCGCTTCGACAATCCACATCTAGATAGGTATTTTTGCTGAAATCATCTCGTAGTATTTACGTAGCACTTCTCCGATCGAGGTGGTGTTTCTCACGCTGTCAAGTCGAAATGCCCGTCTTGGCAGAATTTGCATTTTCCATTAAATCTGACTTAGCTCTCCTAGGAAGCAAATCATCGAGAGTCTCTGTCATGTGTGAGGCGACCAAGCTGTTTGACCTGGTAGGAGGTTTTTATGAAAATTGCTCAAGTTACCCCGTTGTGGGAGCGAGTTCCGCCCCCAGCGTACGGTGGCATTGAATTAGTTGTGAGCCTGTTGACTGATGAGTTGGTGCGTCGAGGTCATGAAGTCACGTTATTCGCGACGGGCGACTCGCTCACCTTGGCAAATTTAGAGTCGGTACACCCTCGTGCGATTCGGAATGACCCGACCGTGAAGGAATACCAAGTTTATGAAACCATGCAGCTTGCTCATGTTTATCAGCGAGCGCATGAGTTTGATGTGATCCATTCTCACATGGGATACTCGGCGTTGCCCTACGCACAATTCGTGAAAACACCCACCGTTCATACGCTACATGGCGTATTTACCTCAGATAACGAGAAGATGTTTTCACAAGCGCGATCGCAGCCTTACGTCAGTATTTCTGATGCCCAACGAAAACCCGAATTGCGATTGAATTACGTCGCAACCGTGTACAACGGTATTGATGTTGATAGCTACAAGTTTTATGCACAACCAAGCGATCCGCCCTATCTTGCATTTTTGGGTCGGCTGTCACCAGAGAAGGGACCGCATCACGCGATCGAAGTTGCCAAACGGATGGGAATGACGCTGAAAATGGCAGGAAAGGTTGATGTCGTCGATCGTGAATTCTACGAAGAGATCCTGGCTCCGCAAATCGATGGTGAGCAGATCCAATATTTGGGTGAAGCGAATCATGTTGAGAAAAACACGCTCATGGGAGGAGCGGTTGCAACGCTGTTCCCGATTACGTGGAGAGAGCCATTTGGCTTAGTGATGGTCGAGTCGATGGCGGCAGGAACGCCCGTGATCGGAATGCGGCTTGGATCGGCTCCAGAAGTCATTGAGGATGGCAAGACTGGATTTTTATGTGAAACCGTGGATGATTGTGTCGCTGCTTTGGCTCGAATTGGAGAGATCGATCGAGCAATGTGTCGTCAGCGTGTGATCGACCATTTCAGCGTACAGCGCATGGCAGATGGCTATGAAGCAGTCTACCGACAATTGCTCGGTAAGCAGGTCTTTCCTAGGAATGGACGATTAGTCGGTCAACCGAGTTGAGCAACAGAGGGAGCGCTCTAAAGCAAAGAATGAAGGGTAAAAACGTTTATCCTTCGTTCCCCATTGTTCTAATTTTTAGAGGAGGAAGTAATGGTTTTGATCAATGAAAAGGTAGCCGATATGAAAGATCGATCAGACAGTCCAAGACAATCGATCGCATTAATTTCGGAACATGGAGATCCGGCGGCTGAGATTGGTAGAGAAGAGGCAGGTGGTCAAAATGTGTATGTTCGCCAAGTCGGGGAGGCACTGTCTCGCTTGGGTTGGCAAGTTGATATGTTCACGCGCAAGACAAATGCGAATGATGAAACGATCGTGCAACATAATCCGCATTGCCGAACCATTCGCTTAAAAGCAGGCGCGGAAGAATTTGTCCCACGCGATCGCTTGTTTGAGTTGATGCCCGAATTTGTGGAGTCGTTTCTTCAGTACCAATCGAAGCATCATTATCCATTGATTCATACTAATTATTGGATGTCGGCTTGGGTGGGATTGGAAGTGCAGAAGACTCATAATGTTGAGTTGATTCACACGTACCATTCTTTGGGTGCAGTTAAGTATCAATCGGTTCCGAATCGTCCTACGATCGCGGAAACTCGTTTAGCCGTTGAGAAACAGATTTTAGAGCAGGCGCGTTGTATTGTTGCGACGAGTCCACAAGAAGAAATGATGCTGCGATCGCTAGTGTCAGAGAAGGGACGCATCGAAGTGATTCCTTGTGGAACTGATTTGAATAAATTTCGGACCATTCCAAAGCTAGAAGCGCGACAAGAGTTGGGATTGAAACCAACCGATGAAGTTGTATTGTATGTTGGGCGATTTGATCCGCGTAAGGGAATTGAAACACTGGTGCGATCGTTTGAATTAATTAAACGGAATTCAGGTGATTCATCCAACCTACGATTGGTGATTGTGGGTGGTAGTGCTTCTGACAAACTCGATGGACAAGAACGCCAACGCATCGAGCAATTAGTGAATGAATTAGGCATTGCAGAGAATGTGATCTTTGCGGGAAGAGTTGGACACGATCGCTTACCGCTTTATTACACCGCAGCAGATGTCTGTGTGATTCCGAGCCATTATGAACCCTTTGGATTGGTGGCGATCGAGGCGATGGCGTGTGGTACGCCTGTGGTTGCTTCGGATGTTGGAGGGTTGAAATTTACAGTGGTTCCTGGAGAAACGGGATTATTAGTTCCACCTCAAGATACAGCCGCGTTTGCGACGGCGATCGGGCGGATTTTGGATGACGAACTGTGGGCGAGAAAGTTACGCAAACGGGCATCGGAACGAGTGCAGCAGCATTTTAGCTGGACTGGCGTCTCGGCGCAGTTGAGTGATTTGTATCGTCGATCGTTGGCGGAATCGTTGATGGGAGATGGTGTAATTTTGGCTCCGAGAAAGGTGGCGTATTCGAGAGTGAATACGATTCCAGCGAAGAATCTAGCGGAGGTAACGAAGGTTTCTTAGAGGTGCTTGAAACGATGTAGAACCTGCGCTTCGGGCACTAGAGGAAGAGCGGGATAAGAAATTGGTTCTCTGTGCCTTGGCGAATTCTATTCGCCAAGCGCTTCGTTATTAGCCCGAACTCGCGTTGTATAGCGATCCTAAATCAGTTATG
>PSLO01000020.1:0-56615 GCA_040289665.1 Leptolyngbya sp. ERB_1_1
CGTTTTCATCCGCAAGTCTGACAATTCTCCTGTTCTACAGGTTACCGTTTCTAGTTATTCATGCAACAAAGCCCTGGTAAATTATCTTGATCGCGTCTGTGTTTCTCGCTGCTACTATGCAATGTTTTACACGGCTCAAGCTTGGTTAGCTTCCAAATCAATCAAGAGTCGAACTCATCGAGGAGTAATTCAACTTTTCAATCAGCATTTCATTAAAACAGGTGAGCTTCCGCAGGACTTTGCACGATCGCTGAGTGAAGCTTATGCGTTGCGACAATTGAGCGATTATGACGATAACGAACTAACGCACGAACAGGCTGAAGCAACTTTAGAGTTAGCACGCTTGTTTGTGAATCGTGCAGGGCAAACCCTGAGTTAACCAAAACTTTTATCTAGAAGAAATCACGCCGATTCTACCTGTGATTGCGGCAGTATCACAGTTACGGTTGTACCTTGATTGACTTGACTTTCAATTTGAATCTGTCCGTTGTGATTTTCCACGATCGCTTGTGCGATCGCTAATCCCAATCCCGATCCGCCCGTGGCTTTTGTTCTCGCAGGATCGACGCGATAGAATCGATCGAACAAATTCGCGATCGCATCTTCAGGAATTCCAATTCCCGTATCAATCACTTTCGTTTGTAATCCAAATTTCACGAGCGTAAGTTCTACTGTAATTTCTCGATTCTCTGGCGTGTACTTAATTGCATTACTAATTAGATTTGTAAATAATCTTGATAGTTGATCGCGATCGCCTTGTAGCCAGTATTCCAAACTACGATCGACTTTGAACGATAGCGCAACTTCTTTTTCTGCTGCCGTCATGCCTTGTTCTTCTAGCACTTCATCGAGCAAGTCATCTAGCTCGATCGCACTCCGCTGCGGTTGAACAATGCCACTATCTTGCCGTGCGAGAAAGAGTAAATCATCCACTAATTTTCCTAAACGTCGTGTCAGGCGTTCAATGACTTGTAAATGTTGCTGTTGCAGTTGTGGATCTGGATTTGGATCAGAAAGTGCAACTTGAACATTCGTTTGGATAATTGCGATCGGGTTTCTTAATTCATGGGAAGCATCAGCCGTAAACTGTTTCAATCGTTGATATGATTCGCGAATGGGCTGCATTGCAATGCCCGATAAAAACCACCCAATCGCCGCGACGATTGCAATCATGGTCGCTGTGCCAAGGCTCAAATCGCGGAATAACTGACGAGCTGGTTTTGTCACCTCAAACCAAGGATGGCTCACCCGCAAATAGCCCAACACTCGCTGCCCAACCTGAACCTGTTCCGTCACTTGTCGCAACGATTGAGTCTCTGACACATGAACCGTCTCACCATCTTGATTGAGGTGCAGTGGTACAGAAAGCGGTTCTGCAAAGGTTGACCAAAGCTGATTTCCATTCGGATCAAACCATTCGAGATCAATGTGATCATCTTCTAACGAAATCGAATTATCGCGAAAACTCGCTTCGACATTCACACTTACCTGATCGCCTTTTGCTTGAATCACCAATGATCGCTGAACCACTTCTGCCACATGATTCAACGTATCGTCAATCCGCTCGATTAATGTCGATCGAACATAAAAATAGAATCCACTCGCAAACACTAACAGCAACACTGCTGTCACAGTTGTATACCAAAGTGCTAGTCGTCGCCGCGTCGTTTGAAACATAGATGATTTGCTGAAGCAGTTTGATCATAGCTTGAGAGATGCGATCGTTATAGCGCTACTATTTTTTTGCTGCTTCCTTTAAATCAATGACTCATCCCTTTCAAAGCTTTCTAGAAGAACTGTATCTGAAATACCGCGATTTCAAGGATGGTGCAGTTGCCAGCTACATTCCAGAGCTTGCCAAAGCAGATCCAGACTGGTTTAGTATTTGCGTCGTCACCGTCGATGGACAAGTGTTTGAAGTCGGAGATTCGAGCCAACTGTTCACGATTCAATCGATCTCGAAAGTCTTTGCTTACGGAATGGCATTGGAAGATCGGGGGCGAGAAACTTTGCTGAGAAAAGTTGGAGTAGAGCCAACGGGTGATCCGTTTAATTCGATTATTCGACTCGACGAAAACTCTAAGCGCCCGGATAATCCGATGGTGAATGCGGGCGCGATCGCAACGACCAGTTTGATTCAAGGAAGTAATGCAACTGATCGAGTGAATCGATTGTTAGAAATGTTTCGGAGATATACAGGTCGCGATGTCTTTATTGATATTTCTGTATTCATGTCTGAACGGACGACTGGACATCGAAATCGTGCCTTAGCGCATTTAATGTATCACTTTGGAATGATTGACGGGAAAATTGATGAAGCATTAGATTTGTATTTTCAACAGTGTTCTATTTTGGTAAACTGTCATGACTTAGCAGTGATGGCAGCAACGTTGGCAAATAAAGGTGTAAATCCGATCACCAGCGATCGCGCGCTCACTACCGAATACATTCGCGATGTTTTATCCGTAATGTACACTTGTGGGATGTATAACTTTGCAGGCGAGTGGGCGTATAAGGTTGGCATTCCCGCAAAAAGTGGTGTTTCGGGCGGTATTATCGCAGTCGTTCCCAATCAGGTTGGAATTGCTGTCTTTTCTCCATTGCTAGATATTCATGGAAATAGTGTACGCGGCATCAAAGTGTGTGAGGAACTTTCCCGCCACTTTCAACTGCATATCTTTGATCTACCGATGGGCTGTACACAGTTTCTCCAAAGGCTCTCAAGCAAAGATTCATCAACATCAGTTTGAGCAACTCCTGATCGGGTGTAGGGTTGAAGAAGGAACTAAGGGGTCGAACAATGGCAACGCAACGGCAGCGCAAAACAACCAGTCACAACACAACCAATCACACAACCAGTCAGAACGGGAAAGCTTCTACGATCGCAGCGGAAACCAGTTCTTCTGATCAGGCAGAACTGCTCACAAAAGTTGACGACTTGAAACACGAGTTAGAACAGTCGCAACAAAACGAAAAACACCTTCAACAAACGATCGAACAATTGCAATCTCGGGTTGAAGAGCAGACTTCGATCGTTAAAGCCCTCGAAACAAAGCTTGAGAAAGCCGATCATACTCAGGCTGACCTCAAGGAAGCACAGCAGACCGCGCTGAAGTTGGCAGAGGAAAATAAAAAGCTGCTTGAAGAAAATCAGCATCAAGCTGAAGAAGTCACGCAACTGCAATCAAAGCTCAAACACGCTGAGAAAAGTACCGCTGAGAAAGCTGCTCATCTTCAGACCGAGCTTGAACATGTGCAGAAAGATGCACTAAAACTTGCAGAAGCAAACCAAAAGCTGATTGAAGAGAACAAACAGCTTCAAACCGATGCGAAAAAAACTGAGCAGATTCGCGCCGAGCTTGCACAGGCGCAACAAACTGCATTGCAACTCGCTGACTCAAATCAGGAACTGATCGAAGAGAACCAAAAGCTAAAAGAAAAGTCACCTGCACAAAAGCCAACTTTAGCTACAATGCCCAAAGAACCAGCATCCAAAGAACCAGCAAAGGGCACAAACAGCGATATGCGGAGCCATCAGGAGATCCTCAGACAGCGCCAAGCGGCTACCTTAGCGCATCCTGTCTTTCCCAATAGTCCGATGCCGTCCAAGGTGTCTGACCAAGATCTGGGTTGGTTTGATTAGTTAAATTGTGAGTTGCGCTACACGGGTATGTGTTCACGATCGTGCGGCGCTTCAAAATCAATCTCAGGTCCGATCGGGACAATTCGATTCGGATTAATCTGGGTTTGACTCATATAATAATGCCGCTTGATGTGATCGAGATTGCAGGTCGGTTTGATTTGCGGATGCTGATAGAGTTCCTTGAGATAGTTCCACAAGTTTGGATAGTCCACAATTCGACGCACATTACACTTAAAGTGGCTGTAATAAACCGAGTCGAATCGGAGCAGCGTTGTAAACATACAGATATCAGCTTCAGTAAGTTGATTTCCGCATAAATAGCGCTGATTGGCTAATACTGTTTCCCAATAATCTAAATTCTGAAAAAGTTCTGTCACCGCTTCTTCGTAAGCTTCCTGGGAAGTTGCAAAGCCCGATCGATAAACGCCGTTATTAATCGGCATATAAATTTTGTCGATCGTGTCATCAATTTGCTGCTGTAAAGCTTGCGGGTAAAGATCGTTTTTCCGTGTTGCAAATTCGTTGAACTCAGTGTCAAACATCCGAATGATTTCACGCGATTCGTTATTAACGATCGTTTGTTTCTCTTTGTCCCACAGTACCGGAACCGTAATCCGACCGGTATATTTCGGATCAGCTTTAAGGTAAATTTCTTGCAAATATTCTGCGTGATTTACAGCGTCCGGAATTGCGCCAAAATTTTCTGAGAAAAACCATCCTTTATCGCTCAAGACCGCATCCACGATCGACAGTCCGATCGCAGATTCCAGTCCTTTGAGCGATCGCATTATCAGCGTTCGATGTGCCCAAGGGCAAGCCAGCGACACATAAAGGTGATATCTTCCGGATGCAGCCTCGAAGCCGCTTGAACCATCGGCGGTAACGCGATCGCGGAACTTCGTCGGTGTCCGATTGAACTTCCCGCTTTTATCGCGTTCGTTCCAATCGGTTGTCCACTTTCCGTCTACCATCATTCCCAACGCCATACTGTACTCCCAATGCAACCAAATACCATCAGGTTAGTACAACTTCTTTTTTCGGGACTCCTTCTTTGGGTGTTACCGCAGCGTTGCAAATGAGCGCTTCTAAATCTGGCATTTCTTGCCAGCAATGAGTACAAAACCAATACACTCTGCCATGACGAACGTGACGTAAAAGCTTTTCAGAACAGCAAGGACATTCAGACATGACTTTTTACCCTAATTAAACAGATTTAGTATGGTGCTTGGTCTTCACTCCAATCTTATTCAAACAATAGAAGAGCGAACCAACTTTTTCTACAGGAGAGTTACCCGTTGTTTGGGTGGAGTTCCCTAAACTGGGGTATTAAATTTAGTAACGTTTTCTCCGACTAGAAAATGCTTTTATCAACCATCAAATGAGCCGATTGTTATCAGAAGAAATCACAATTCATCATCTCTTTTTAAATTTCAATTCCACTTCTTTGTGCTAGGAAATGCTTACAGGTTATTATGGCTAATTACTCGATCGAGATTCACAATTGGGGCACACTGCTGATGCGGTTAGGAAGCGCGATCATTGCAGGAGGCGCGATCGGCTGGGAACGCCAACAGCGCCACAAAGCCGGAGGACTCAGAACACATATGCTGGTCAGCCTGGGGGCTGCATTGTTTGTTTTAGTTCCGATCGAGGTGAGTGGTTCAGCGGATAGTTTAAGCCGTACGATTCAAGGAGTTGCGGCAGGAGTGGGATTTTTAGGGGCTGGAGAAATTCTGCATCGATCGCGTCCTAATGGGCGTGATCAAGAAGTCAAAGGATTAACTTCTGCTGCCTCGATTTGGGTCACAGCGGCTTTAGGGATTACAGCCGGAGCCGGACTCTGGGAACTCACCGTCTTGGGAACCCTGCTTACCTTACTCACTCTCGTTGGAGTGAAACGACTTGAAAGAATGTCGATCGTTTCTAGGAGTAATGATTCGGAGGAATGAGGAAAATATCAAGTTTCAGCGATTTTGCTGAACGATCGCAATTGATGGTAGAGATCACGAGTAAACTGGTTATAACAGAATTGACTCGTTTTAATTTCACGGAACTTCAATCTAGTAAGTTCATTCTCTAAGCCTGACATTATTTCTAGTTCGATTTAGAAAAGCGCGTTTAGCCACCCAAGTTTCGTTGTCCTGCTGCTTTCTCTGCGTCCAATGAATGCTGATACCTTTGATCGCGGTTCCACAGCTTGCCCGGTTTGCCATCAGACCAAAGGATTGCCTTCTGTCAAATCTGTCGGCGGCTTATTAACCTGTCCACACTGTCGATCGCGCTTAGTCGTCAGTTTGAGCGGTCATTATGTCCGCGATCCGTTTCGCACAAAGAAATTATCCAGCCAGCAACTCCGTAAGCAAAGTCGCCCGATCGCCAGAATTCTCAGAGATTCAGGCATTGCCAAACATTCTCCTTTGATCGCGATCGTCGGGAGTTTGATTGTGGTTAGTTTTTCGATGACGGTGCTGAGCAAGGCTGAGAAATTCCCAGACTGGGTACAGCAAGTAATACTGAAAGACTCAGACACAACGCAGGGATATTAATCAACATTTTGTACCAAGGTCAATAAGCTGGATTTCGGGCGTTTCGTTGATTGCGCTCACTCGCCCTGAAATTTGGGGCGACAGAATCGCGGTGAGACGCTGGGTGAAGGATAGCATCATTAAGAAATATGAAGGGAAGTTTGAGTGCTCACTGCAATTTTATGTAACTGTAAGTAACAAAATTTCGAGGGTTTCTTATCAATTTGTGTCAGATGCGCGCCGAAATGCGCTTTATGTCTACGTTTTCTGGTAAAAACACAGATGTAGATTAAATACATTTTGCGATCGCTAAGCCGAGAAAATCGCTTCACAAAGCGTTACATTTCTCCGACTTGGTTCAGATTTGATCTTCATCTGAGCTAGGTGCTTCGTTCGCTGGTTGTTTCAAGAAGAGAACACGCATAAAGGAGTCTGATCGCATGTTCACTCACGTCAAGCCCACCGTTCGACACATTGTTCCTGAGAACCTGGCAGGACGGTCTTTATTAAAGGTGGTCTATGTCGTGTTAGAGCCACAGTATCAAAGTGCGCTCTCCGCCGCCGTTCGATCGATTAACGCCAAGCATCCCAATATGGCGGTCGAAATTAGTGGGTATTTGATTGAAGAACTCCGCAACCCGGAGAACTACGAAGCCTTCGAGAAAGATGTATCCGAAGCAAACATTTTCATTGCTTCACTAATTTTTCTCGAAGACCTAGCTGACAAAGTTGTTGCAGCAGTTGAACCCCATCGCGATCACTTAGATGCTGCGGTGGTGTTCCCATCAATGCCACAAGTGATGCGCCTGAATAAATTGGGTAGCTTCTCGATGGCGCAGTTGGGACAGTCAAAAAGCGCGATCGCGCAGTTCATGAAGAAGCGCAAGGAAAATTCTGGCGCAGGCTTCCAAGACGCGATGCTGAAATTGCTGAATACGCTGCCCAAAGTGCTGAAATATCTGCCAATGGACAAAGCGCAGGATGCCCGGAACTTTATGCTGAGCTTCCAGTATTGGCTGGGCGGCAACGCTGAGAACCTAGAAAACTTCCTGCTGATGTTGGCGGATAAGTATGTGTTTAAGGGTGAAGTTGGTGGCGAGGTTCAAGCGCCGCAGGTTTACCCGGATCTCGGCATTTGGCATCCGATGGCTCCGACGATGTTCGAGGATCTCAAGGAGTATCTGAACTGGTTTAATTCGCGCAAAGATATTCAAGAAGATATGCGCGATCCGCTGGTTCCGTCTGTAGGGTTAGTGCTGCAAAGAACGCACTTGGTAACAGGCGATGACGCACACTATGTTGCAATGGTGCAAGAAATCGAATCAATGGGCGCAAGGGTCATTCCTGTGTTTGCGGGGGGATTGGACTTTTCTAAACCTGTCGATGCGTTCTTTTATGATCCGATCGCACGAGAAACCCCGATCGTTGATGTCGTGGTTTCGCTTACCGGATTTGCTCTCGTTGGCGGACCTGCTCGTCAAGATCATCCGAAAGCGATCGAAGCGTTGCGCCGTTTGAATCGTCCATATATGGTGGCATTGCCGCTGGTGTTCCAAACCACTGAAGAATGGCAAGATAGCGAACTCGGTTTGCATCCGATCCAAGTCGCGCTTCAGATTGCATTGCCAGAATTAGACGGTGCGATCGAGCCAATCATCATTTCGGGTCGAGATGGCGCAACCGGAAAAGCGATCGCGCTACAAGATCGAGTCGAAGCGATCGCACAACGCGCCCTGAAATGGGCAAACCTCCGTCGTAAGCCAAAACTCTATAAGCGCGTTGCGATCACGGTGTTCAGCTTTCCACCGGATAAGGGAAATGTTGGGACGGCAGCTTATCTCGATGTGTTCGGCTCCATTTACAAAGCAATGGAAGCTCTGAAGTATAACGGTTATGATGTTCAGGATTTACCAGAGTCGGCTGAAGCGCTGATGTTGGAAGTGCTACATGATGCGCGGGCACAGTACAACAGTCCAGAACTCAACATTGCTTACAAAATGTCTGTACCGGAGTACGAAGAGCTTACTCCGTATCATGAACGATTGATTCCGTCTTGGGGTCCGGCTCCGGGGCACTTAAACACCGATGGACAGAATCTATTGGTGTATGGGAAGTCATTCGGAAATGTGTTTATTGGAGTCCAACCCACATTTGGATATGAAGGCGATCCGATGCGGTTGCTGTTTTCGCGATCGGCAAGTCCACATCACGGTTTCGCCGCCTATTACACCTATCTAGAGAAAATCTGGAAAGCTGATGCAGTTCTACACTTTGGAACACACGGATCGCTAGAATTCATGCCTGGTAAACAGATCGGAATGTCTGAAGAATGCTATCCCGATAGCTTGATCGGCACAATTCCGAACTTGTACTACTACGCAGCAAATAATCCCTCAGAAGCGACGATCGCGAAACGACGCTCATATGCTGAAACGATCAGCTACCTGACTCCGCCCGCTGAAAACGCTGGATTGTATAAGGGACTGAAAGAACTCAGCGAATTGGTTGGCTCGTATCAAACACTGAAAGATTCCGGTCGCGGTGTTCAAATCGTCGATACGATCATGGACAAAGCCCGGATTTGCAACCTTGATAAAGACATTGCTTTCCCCGATAATGCCAGCGAACTGACGCAAGAAGAGCGAGATACGATCGTCGGCAAAGTCTACATCAAACTGATGGAGATCGAATCGCGATTGTTACCTTGTGGGCTGCACGTGATTGGGAAGCCCCCTTCTGCGGATGAAGCGATCGCGACGTTGGTGAATATTGCCAGCCTCGATCGACCCGAAGAGAATATGCTGAGCTTGCCTCGGATTATCGCCAATAGCTTGAACCGTGACATTGATGAAATTTTCCAGAATAGCGATCGAGGCATTCTCGACGATGTGCAACTGTTAAACGACATCAATCAAGCGACTCGTGCGGCTGTGACAGCAATGGTGAAAGCGCAAGTGGATCAAGACGGTCGCATTTCTAAAACTTCAATGTTGAGCAATCTGTTTAGCTTTGGAGGTAAGAAAGAGCCTTGGATCGAAGCACTGCATGAAGCGGGCTATCCCAACGTTGACCAAGAAGCGATCAAACCGTTGATTGAATATTCGCAGTTCTGTCTCAAACAAGTGGTTGCAGACAATGAACTAGGCGCACTGCTAACCGCATTAGCAGGTGAATACATTCTTCCGGGTCCTGGCGGCGATCCGATTCGGAATCCCGACGTATTACCGACGGGTAAGAACATTCACGCGCTTGATCCACAATCGATTCCGACCGCCGCAGCCGTCAAGTCTGCGAAAATTGTAGTCGATCGCTTAATCGCGCGGCAGTGTTCCGAAAACGGTGGCGCTTATCCAGAAACGATCGCTTGTGTACTCTGGGGAACAGACAACATCAAAACCTATGGTGAATCACTAGCACAGATTCTCTGGATGGTGGGTGTGCGTCCAATGCCCGATTCGCTCGGACGGATTAACAAGCTAGAACTGATTCCGCTGGAAGAATTGGGTAGACCTCGGATTGATGTTGTGGTGAACTGTTCCGGCGTGTTCCGCGATTTGTTTATTAACCAAATGGCACTGCTCGATCGAGCCGTCAAAATGGCAGCCGAAGCCGAAGAACCCTTGGAAATGAACTTCGTTCGCAAACACGCGATGAAGCAAGCAGATGACCTTGGAATTAACCTGCGTCAAGCTGCAACTCGTGTGTTCTCGAATGCTTCAGGCTCATACTCCTCGAACATCAACTTAGCGGTTGAGAATGGCACTTGGGAAAACGAAGAGGAACTACAAAATATGTACCTCTCGCGCAAAGGATTCGCCTTCTCCTCAGACAATCCTGGAATGATGGAGCAGAATGAAGACCTCTTCCGCGCTTCGCTGAAGACGGCTGACATGACGTTCCAAAACCTCGATTCTTCTGAGATCTCGCTCACAGATGTCTCACACTATTACGATTCTGACCCGACCAAGATTGTGTCTAGCTTGCGCGATGACGGCAAAATGCCTGCCTCGTACATGGCAGACACTACCACCGCAAACGCTCAGATTCGGACTCTTTCTGAAACAGTGCGGCTCGATGCTCGTACCAAGATGCTCAACCCCAAATGGTACGAAGGAATGTTGAGCCACGGATACGAAGGAGTACGGGAACTGTCGAAGCGATTGGTTAACACAATGGGCTGGTCAGCGACGGCAAACGCAGTTGATAACTGGGTTTACGAAGACACGAACACCACATTCTTCAAAGATGAGGAAATGTGTAAGCGGTTGTTGGATCTCAATCCCAACTCGTTCCGCAAAATGGTGACAACGTTGCTTGAAGCTAACGGTCGCGGCTATTGGGAAACCTCGGAAGAAAACCTCGATCGACTCCGCGAACTCTATCAAGAAGTCGAAGACCGAATCGAAGGCGTTGAGTAATTCCAACTTGGAATGAAATCGAGAGGCATGAGCGAGCACGCTTTACGTGTGCCAAAGGCATCGTGCCTCTTTTTCTATAAAAATCGGGGCGATCGTGTAGTGCGATCGCCCCTTCTAACGCAAATTCAAGCTTTCAACTATTTGCCAGTATCAACCGTAACTTCTGCCGACATCCCCGGTGTGATCGATTGCTCAAATCCTCGAACACTTTCACGATCGAACACGACCCGAACCGGAATCCGCTGCACGACTTTGGTAAAGTTCCCGGTCGCGTTATCTGGCGGTAACAGAGCAAACTGAGCACCCGATGCCGGAGACAAACTTTCAACGTGCCCAGTAAAGGTGTGATGCGGGAACGAATCCAGCTTAATTTCAGCCGTTTGTCCTGGATGCATCTTCTCTAACTGTGTTTCCTTAAAGTTCGCAGTCACCCAGTATTGATCATCCACGATCGCGAGAAGCGGTGTTCCTGGTTGAACTTGCTGACCAACTTGCACATTCTTGCGTCCGATCCGTCCACTCACCGGAGCCGTAATCGACGTATAAGCTAACTGCTGCTGAGCATTCTTTAGTGCCGCTTGCGCTTGAACGATCGCGGCTTGTGCAGTTTGATAATCGGCGCGGCTGACTTCGGTTTGAACGCCTTTCGCTTGTGCTTGTTCGATTCCACCTTGAGACGTGTTTAATCCCGATTCCGCATTCGCAACCGCTTGCTGAGCTTGTGCCACTTTCGCTTGAGCCTGACGGACTCCTTGGGAAGCGGAATCTCGCTGCGCTTTCGCCACTTGATAAGCCTGACGGCTGGCATCTAGATTACTTTGAGAAATTGCACCTTGACTGTAGAGCGATTGGTAGCGGTTATAGTCATTTTGCGCTTTTGTTAGAGTCGCATCGGCTTGAGCTAAAGCGGCTTGGGCGGCTGGAACGCCTGCTTGAGCTTCAGAGACTTGGGCTTGAGCCGACGCGATCGCAGCTTGTGCTTGTCCAATTCCACCTTGCGCCTGACTTGTCGCAGCTTCTGCGTTCTTCGAGGACAAGGCAATATTCACTTGAGCCGAATTCGCTTTACGACGCGCTGCTTCGAGATCGGCTTGAGCTTGACTCAATTTGATTTGATAGTCGCGTTGGTCAAGTTGAAGAAGCGGCTGTCCAGTTTTGACTGCTTGGTTGTCATCGACAAAAACTTGCTCAACCGTACCCGAAATCCGCGATCCAATCGGGTGAATATTTCCAGTAACGGTAGCGTTATCGGTCGATTGGTGCGTCGAGGCAAATTGCCAGTAGTTGTAGCCGAATGCGCTTGCCGCGATCGCGCCACCCACTCCTAAACCTGCTAACGCCATCTTTAAGCCTTTCCGATTCTTCGGCGCTTTGGGGCTTTCTGGGGTAGGACTATCCTGAACGGGTACAGGTTGCGGTTGAGCGATCGCAGCTTGTTTGAGTTCTACTTCCGGTCGGGCGATTTCAGCTTGTCTAGGTTGATGACCGTTTAACGAGGCAGCTTTCATGTCAAATCTCACAATGAAACGATGGAACAGGTATGGAAAAGAAGAATCTATATGCTCGTTTATTTAGAGTGCTAACTTTTTCAACTAAAATTATCATACCCGCAGTTTGCTTAGTGTGCGTACCATTTTAGGCAGAGAAAACCACATTTTTTGATCGGTTCTCCGGCATAGAAGGAATCGTGAACCTCACCCTTATGGGTTAAAGTCATGCTCCAAGCTCAAAAGGCGATGAAATCTTTGATAGAGTTGCCTATAGCTTTTAGAATTCCCGTGGTATGGATGCAACTCTAGATTCGCATCGCTCTGAATTGGCATCGCGCATTCTTGCTTTTAGAGCACAAGTTCAGGAATTTCAGCGGACGATCGAGAATTTGCCGCAACCGATACATCCGTTACTCGATCAATCACTCACAACCGTTCTCACGCAACTCGATGCCGTTCTCAATCCGCAGTCTGCTTCGCTCTTAGTCGCCACTCAGATGACAGAAGAGCAGTGGATAGCCCCAAGTGCCTGCTTGCCATTTGGGATCTTTAGCTGTGACGTGCAAGGGCGATGTACTTACATCAATCCTCGTTGCGAGGAGATCGTCGGGCGTACGCTCGAAGAAATTATCGGCGATCGCTGGATCGAGACGGTGCATCCTGACGATCGCGATCGCATTTTGTCGCCTTGGATCGAAGATGCGAAAGTAGGACGACCCCACACCGATCAATTTCGTGTGATTAGTTCTAAACAAGATATTCGTTGGCTCAACGTCCGAACTGCGCCCATGTTTTCAGAAGAGGGAAATTTGATCGGACATACGGGAACGATCGAAGACATTACTAGCCAAAAAATAGTCGAAGAAAAAATCAAATCTTCTCTGCAAGAAAAAGAAGCCTTACTGAAAGAAATTCATCATCGAGTCAAAAATAATTTGCAGATTATTTCGAGCTTAATCTATTTGCAAGCGCAGCGAATTGATGACCCTAGAGCGAAGCAAATTTTTGAAGATAGTCAAAGTCGAATTAGCTCGATGGCGCTAGTACACGACAGTTTGTATCGCTCTCAAGACTTTGCACGTGTGAATTTATCAGAATATGTACAAACTCTAACATCGAGCTTATTCCATACCTATCGGATTCAACCTGAAGCGGTGAATCTAGCTGTGAACGTTGCTCCCAATGTCGTCGTCAGTTTAGAAAAAGCAATTCCTTGCGGTCTCATCTTAAATGAACTGATGACGAATGCTTTAAAACATGGGTTTATGGGTGAAGAAACCGGAGAAGTGACCGTGAGTTTAATGAGTCATTCTTCTCAAGTTTGTCTGATTGTAGAAAATGATGGAAAAATTCTTCCTGAAAGTTTCGAGCTACAAAAAATTCGATCGATGGGGTTGCGCCTAGTTAATGCCTTAGTTGAACAACTCAATGGACAAGTTGCGGTTGAAAAATCTCAAAAAACTCGATTTAAAGTGACATTTAGCTGCGCTTAAATCTTTGCTTAAAAAAACGAAACACATCCTAAAATAATGGGGGACTGAATTCGGTGGAATGGTGAGAGTGGCAAAGATTCTTGTTGTTGAGGATGAAAGCGTTGTGGCGTGGCATGTGCAGGAAGTATTACACACGCTGGGATATCAGGTGATTGCGATCGCAACCAATGCCCGCCAAGCGATTCAGATTGCGGCCGATCATCGTCCAGATTTAGTGTTAATGGATATTTCTCTGCATGGAAAAAGCGACGGGGTTTCTGCCGCAGAGTACTTATACTTAAATCTCAATCTTCCAGTTGTTTACCTTACAGCCCACGCAGACGAGTACACCCTCAGACGAGCAACGCAAACCTCTCCGTTTGGCTATTTGCTCAAACCGTTCCAAGAAGCTGATCTGCATTCAACCATCCAAGTCGCGCTGCGCCGTCACCAGATGGAAGTTGCGATCAAAGACGCGCAGCAATGGTATGCGACCACTTTAGTCAGCATTGGAGATGCCACGATCGCGACCGATGTTGATGGATTCATCACGTTTATGAATCCGGCGGCAGAATTTTTCACAGGCTGGACCCAAGAGCAAGCGTTAGGAGAATTTGCGGGACGCGTGCTCGACCTATTCGACGAAGAAACCGGAGCCGCAATTAACAATCCAATTCTGGCAGCATTGTGCCAGGGTGATACTATTACTCTACCGGAGCGTGCAGTTTTACGATCGCGTGATGGTATAGAACGTCCGGTCGGAGACAGTGCTTCCCCGATTCGCAACCGAGACGGAGAGATTATTGGTGGCGTTATGGTGTTTCAGGATATGAGCGATCGCCGTCAGCGCGAATCGAGTCTAGATGCCCAAAAACAAATTCTAGAAACAACCCAATCGCTATTAGCTGCACAATTAAAAGAGCGAACCGAACAGCTTCAATTTGAGATCGCATTGGATCACTTGCGTCAGCGGATTTTCGAGCAGTGTGATGCCGATCGAAGTGAGTTTCTTCAATGGATGCTGCAAGAGATTGGGCAGTCGCTGAAACTGCACTACAGTTGGATTGCCTTTCATGATTCAGAAGCGGCGATCTCAACGATCACCGCAGAGTTTAACTCGGTCGAGGTTGAGCCACGATCAATGATTCGGCGCACGATTGAGATTGCGAAGTTCTCACCGTTCTATTTGCGGCTGTTTCAGCGTCAGTGCTGGATTTGTCCAGCGATCGAAATTCTGCCCCCGCTCTATGCTGCGTCGTCTCAGACTCAATTGATGGTCTGTCCAATTCAAGGAGAAAAGGGCACGATCGGAGAATTCGGAATTGTTTTGCCAGATCAGCCGCGTTGGAGTGGGTTTCAAGTCGATGCGATCGCTCAACTCATCAACCAAGCGATTAGAACCTATCAATCTGTTCAACAAATCCAGGCAACCCAGGCAGAAATTACAGAATTACAGCATCTCAAGACGCTACAGAATGAGTTCATTAATTCGCTTTCTCATGAACTGCGGACACCGCTAACCAATATGCGAATGGTGATCGAACTGATGCAGCACAGAGTCGATTGCCTTAAAGATCCAGAAAATTTTGATCCTCAAATTCAACGATTAGAGCAGTACTTAAAGATTCTTCAGCAAGAATGGCGGGAGAAATTTAGCTTGGTGACTGATCTGTTGACGTTTCAGAATGCGTCTAATTCAACGGAAGCCACACCGTTAAGCGCCGTCCAGATTCAGGAATGGCTAGTCATCGCGGTTAAGCAATTTTCAACGCAAGCTGCGATCGCGGTTCGGCTTGAGTTAACCCCAGAACCGATTCCAAAAGTTCTCGTTCACTTACCCACGCTAGAAAAGACGCTCATTCAGCTTCTAAAGCATCTAAATCGCACCAACCCAAAGCTACCGATTCAAATTCGGACCTTCATCGATTCGCAAAATTTTTGTATTGCAGCAAACTGTTGGGTAGCAGAGGAGTCGGATGCTGAGGAAGTCTTACCGCGACCAAAACAGAATCTATCGAATTCGCAGCTTGTGTTACTGCGTCGATTGGCGATCGATTTAGATGCGACGATCGCTGTAGAGCAGCAATTGGGAAAAACGATTTTGACGCTGAGCTTACCCATTAAGGTGGCTTAGGATTGTGGATTGAATAACCCGGCGGGTACGCTTCGCGGATTGTCGCATCTGAAATCGCGCTTATACAACCTGAGTTCGGGATAAGAAATTGCCCGGATGCCCCCGGCGAATGGAATTCGCGGCTCAACTGTTGTCCGAAGCTCAGGTTATACAGACAAAGCTATCCACAGGTTAAGAAAGGGCTGTTAGTCCCCATCAGACGGAATTTGTTTAGCCACGAATTCCATTCGCTCGGCAACAATTCGGATTGATTTAATTCATAGATCCTTAGCCTTTACTCCAAGCCCAACTCTCGTTTGAGCAAGCTAATCGATTTACTCACAATAAAGTTTTCGCAGCAAATGACTTGAGGTGGGCGAATAATATCATCGCGAGAAGCCGAAATCGTTGCTTTTACCGTCGCACAACTTGCTTGATCAAAGCTGAAAATGGTTTGCGCGGTTCTCACCATTGCATTGAGCTTGTAGCGATCGTTCATCTGAGCCGTCATGACTAACAGGTCATCACCTCGCAAGCTATGAATAATCACTTCCGCAACGCCAACGGTTCCAGCACTTAAGCTTACAATCCCTAAACAATTCCCTTTGGGCAGAGCTTTAACTAGCTTTAATTCTTCCTCAAAATCGTAGATATCGACCGGGATGACTCGTGCTGCTTTTGGCGATGCGATCGCTTCAGCTTGAGCGATGAAGTAGCGACTGGTGACAACGGTGCTTGATCGGGTTTGATCAAGCACTTGTCCGAGTTCTTCCATCGGCACAAGTTGCATCGGAATCGCTAAAGCGCGCTCTAGTTCTCGCATTAAAACTTCCCCATTTGCGATGTCATGCGAAGGAGCCGTCACTAGCACTGAGGCACTACACCGCAACCGCCAATCGATCTCAGCCAAGAATAGTTCTCGCGCTTGTCCGAGAGAGCAACCTTGTTTGACTAATTCATCAAGGCTGGACTGAATAATTTTATGCGCTTGTGGATATTGATCTAACAGGGGTGACTTGATGTGAGCGGCGGTTTCATGTCCCTGATCGCGTACATAAATTCCAGAACCCGCTTGAGCATCAACCACACCCGCATCTTCCAATTGGCGGTACACTTTGCTAATCGTATTGCGATGTAATCCGGTTTGCATCGCGAGTTGGCGAGTGCTCGGTAAACGATGTCCGGGTGGAAACTGCCGGGACGCGATCGCAAATAAAATCTGGTTATAAAGTTGGTTTGATGCCGGGATATCACTATCTGGCTGAATATGAAATTGCACCATGCCCGTGCCTCAAGCCTCAATCACTTAATTTTACACAGCAAATCCTAATTATTCTTTGTTTAGGATTTGCGCTCTTGCCTTATTTTAGGTGACACAATATGCAGGAAGTTGGGTAATTTTTCGAGCTTGTAACCTGATTTACTTGAGACCACCAGTAATCTTTCTGAGTATCTTTGATCGTGCTAAACTCCCGCTTTCTGCAACCTTCAACCCTTTACTGATCCTGATAGAAATAGTATAGCCCGTAGATTTTCGCTTGCCATTTTAGAGTAATCATGGCAGCTTGATCGCCCTGCTTTTCTAACAGTTGATTTGTAAACTAATGTTTAACTGTTTGATAATTTCCTTGCGAATTTCAATCCGTAAACTTCTGCTTTCGTTCACAATACAGAATGTTGTGTGGTGAAATTTAGCGATCGTGAATTCCTCCTGGATCAAACTTTCAAACAGCTCTCTTGATATTGATGCCTACATGAGCGAACCGGATACTTCCGCACATGGGGCGATTATCGTAATTCAAGAAATCTTTGGTGTGAATTCGCATATTCAAGATGTGACAAAGCGACTTGCACAAGAGGGTTACTTCGCGATCGTGCCCGCAATTTTTCAGCGGACTGCACCCGGATTTGAAGTCGGGTACAGCGAGGAAGACACAAAGCTTGGACGATCGCACAAAGATCAAACGACAGCAGAGCAATTGTTGAGCGATCTGAGAACGACGATCGCGTTTCTGCAAACCAAGGGATTTTCGGAAATCGGTGCGATCGGCTTTTGTTTTGGGGGACACGTTGCCTATCTTGCGGCGACTTTACCAGAAATCAAGGCAACGGCTTCATTTTACGGAGCAGGAATCGCGACCATGACTCCAGGCGGTGGAGAACCGACAATCGCTCGAACTCCCGAAATTCAAGGAACGCTGTACGCCTTTTTCGGTACACAAGATCCGCTGATTCCGATCGACCAAATCGACCAAATTGAAGCTGCACTGGAGAAATATCACATTGATCATCGCGTGTTTCGCTATCCGACAGGACATGGATTCTTTTGCAATCAGCGATCGGACTACAATCCTGCTGCGGCGGCGGATGCTTGGGAGCAAGTAAAAGCGTTATTTTCGATCTGGACGCACTAAAATTGAAAAGCCAGTCACCTGGCACACCGTATTTTCTTAGGAATCAAACTCCAATGTCAGATCGATCGACTGATACTTCCTTCTCGATGGAAGATTTCGCTAAAGCCCTAGAACAGCACAATTACGAGTTTCAAAAAGGGAAACTGGTTACAGGCAAGGCATTTAGCTACGAAAGCGATGGCGCATTAGTCGATATTGGTGGAAAATCTCCAGCGTTTCTGCCGATCGAGGAAGCAAGCGTACGAAGAGTGACGGATGTTTCTACGGTGCTGCCTTTGGATGAAGAGCGAGAATTCCTCATTGTGCGCGAACAGGATGCGGATGGACGAGTCACGATTTCTCTGCGTCAGCTTGAAGTCCGAAAGGTGTGGGAACGTCTCGCAGATTTGCAAGCGACAAGTGAGAGTGTACAAGTTCGCGTCACTGGCACTAATAAAGGTGGCGTGACTGTCGATGTTCAAGGATTGCGGGGATTTATTCCACGATCGCACCTCGTCGAGCGCGAAGATCTCGATGCTTTGAAAGGGCAAACGCTATCCGCAACCTTTTTGGAGTTGGATCGCGATCGCAACAAAATCGTTTTATCTAATCGGCTTGCAGCACGAGCGGCAAATTTCAGCCAATTAGAAGTGGGTCAACTCGTCGAAGCAACGATTACCAGTCTCAAACCGTTTGGCGCATTTGCAGAGTTTGAAGGTACAACGGGACTGTTACACATCAATCAGATCAGCAAAAACTACGTTGAATCACTGTCTTCGCTGCTGCACGTGGGGCAAGTGATTAAAGCGATGATTGTGGATTTGGACGAAGGGCGCGGACGGATTTCGCTTTCGACAAAAGTGTTGGAAAATCATCCGGGAGAAGCGCTCGAGGACTTCGCTAAACTAATGGAAGAAGCAGACTCACGACAGGAACGCGCTCGAAAGAATCTGCTCGGTCGAGAGTAAAGACGATCGTCTATGAATTAGAGCGATCGTCTTAATCGGGCTTGATTCTAGAATGAAGCTACATGAGCAGGATGTGCTGCTTTGCAAATACCACGAGGATCGCAACCTCAAGACTTGAATTATCAAGACAAATTCAACATTGTTTTTACTTCTTCTAGGCAGACAGACGGTTCATCTTTCTCGTCTGCTTTTGCTTGTCTTAAATCTTGTAAATCTTCTAAATCGGCTAGAAGCTCCTGCACTAAAAGAAACTCCTCGTAAACAAGCATACCCCTCAAGTCTTAGGGCAAGCAGGAGTAGTAGTTCCGAATCATTACATAAGCAGTTCAAGTTGTGGTGAAAAAGAGCGCGATCGCTGTATCGATTCTTCCTCTCGTCACCAAGGTCATCATCGATCCCGCAACGCTGCTCACCTTCGCGGTTAAGGTCGCTGCTGTCATGGCATCGATTCCGACCTTACTCGTGAAAACCGCAATCGATACCGCAAACATTACGACCTTCACGGTATCAGTTGCGGTGTTCACAGTGAAGCGACGCATCGCCATCACATCTCTGCGGAAAACCATGAGAAATGATCGCGAGTTTTCTCCAAACTTCTGCGCGAATCACTCAAGCGATTTCCGCATCACAAAAGCCAAACTAGCACTACTAACCCATCGTTTAGGGAGCAATTAACTATGCCACGCGCACAAAGAACCTCTCGCATTCTCGAAAAAGGACAACTGCGCCTCATGAGGCTCAAATCAATTGATCCTTATATGAGTTTTGGCAGCGATCGCAGTCTTTCAACCCTTGCAGCGCAGATCGAGCAGCTACACACGAAATTGAATGGCTACAACAGCACGATCGCTGCACTCGACGAGACAAAACTAGAAATCGACCAAATGGAGAAAAAAATGGGCGATTTGCTCGATCAACTGCTCAACGGTGTCAGTGCTCAATACGGGAACGATAGCCATGAATATGAAATGGCAGGCGGAACCCGTAAGAGCGATCGCGTTCGCAAAAGCGCCCAAACGCGAAGCAAGAGCAATGCGAAGAAGATGGTCGCGGCAAACAATTAGCGATCGGGCTGTTGAAACTATCGTGAAAGCCCGATCTCTTCAGCATCGAAGGGATCGGGCTTTCACAATTGAGTCACTTATCGAATTGCAGGTGTCAAGCTAGAGTGAGCGGATCGATCGCAAATTCTCATCACTCCAATTCTTGTAGTAGCCAGTTTTGAGCAACTGAGTTGAGGCTTGCTCTAATTTTTCCTTTGACTGAACGGTGAAATTGATAAATGGGTCTTGACGAGTTCGCACTCCCTGAACATTGAATAAGTCATGTGGATGTCCGCCAAAAGCAATCAGTTCGGCTGCATGAAGCTGAGTATTGAGTTGATCAAGGTAACTCTGAAATTGCGGAAAGTCGAATGCCTCTGGATCAGGATGAATTACAACCAATACATCTTGATTGGGGTTCTGAAAAAAAGCGCGAATTGTAGTAAACAAGCGAGAGTCTGAATTCAAAATATCCTGTGATTCAAATGGATAAACAAAGAATTCAACTTTGTGATTTAGCCGAGCTTGACGAACAAACGGGCAAATTGGCAAATCACCAAATGTGGCATGAGCTTGTTCTAAGGTCGTATTGATGTATCGCACCATTTCTGCAACGATCGCTTGTTCATTCATCATTTCACTCCTCAAACTGGTCTATCTCAACCGCAAATAGAGAGCAGTGTATTAGGGCTATTGTCAAGAGCATTCCAGCTTGAAGCAGCCTAAATTCGCATGAAAAAGCCCGACTTTCTTCTACCGCGTCAAGGCAGAGTAGAACAGTCGGGCTTTTCTGAATCGATTATCGAATCGCGGGAGCAGTCGTGGCTTGAGCCGCGATCGTATCTACCTTCCGATTCGCCAAGGTCGGAACTTCATCCCGTAAACGTGCGGTCAGTTGCACCGTTTTCGAGTCATAGATTTGCGTCAGCATCTTCGGATAGAAACCGATCCCAATAATCGGAACTAACAGCGACGCAATGATGAAGACTTCGCGCGGTTCTGCGTCGATTAGGTTTTCGTGCGAGGTCAGTTCTTTGTTTTCCGGACCGTAAAAGATCTCACGTAGCATCGAAAGCAGGTAAATCGGTGTCAAAATGACCCCAACCGCTGCTAAACAAACCACAATCACACGGAACGGCATACTGTAAGCATCACTTGTCGCGAATCCAACAAAGACCATCAGTTCCGCCACAAAGCCGCTCATCCCCGGCAGTGCCAGCGATGCCAACGAGCAAGCCGTAAACATCGAGAAGATCTTCGGCATTTGCTTACCCACGCCGCCCATTTCATCGAGCATCAGGGTATGAGTTCGATCGTAAGTCGCACCCACCAAGAAGAACAGACTCGCGCCGATCAAACCATGCGATACCATTTGTAGCACTGCACCACTCAAACCTAGATCGGTAAACGATGCGATCCCAATCAGCACGAAGCCCATGTGAGAGATCGAAGAGTAAGCGATCTTGCGTTTCAGGTTGCGTTGAGCAAACGAGGTCAGCGCAGCATAGATGATGTTGACAACACCCAAAATAACGAGGGCGGGAGCAACGATCGCATGAGCCGCAGGCAGCATTTCGGCATTCATCCGAATCAGCGCATACCCGCCCATCTTCAAGAGAATTCCTGCCAGCAGCATATGCACCGGAGCCGTCGCTTCTCCGTGAGCATCCGGCAACCAAGTGTGTAACGGAATAATCGGCAGCTTCACCGCATACGCAATCAAGAACGCCGCGTAAATCCACAACTGAAATGTCAGCGGGAATTGTTTGTGCGCCAATGTTTGCATATCAAAGGTCGGTGTATCGCCGTAAAACGCCATTGCCAAAGCTGCAACTAAGATAAACAGCGAACCACCTGCTGTATAGAGAATGAACTTCGTTGCTGCATACAAACGTTTTTTTCCACCCCAAATGGACAGCAGAAAATAGATTGGAACGAGTTCAAGTTCCCAAGACAGGAAAAACAGCAGCATATCCTGAACTGCGAATACGGCAATTTGTCCGCCGTACATCACTAGCATCAGGAAGTAAAAGAGGCGCGGCTTAAAGGTGACGGGCCAAGCCGCCAAAATTGCCAGCGTCGTGATAAACCCGGTCAAAATCACAAGCGGCATTGATAAGCCATCGACCCCGACTGACCAGTTCAGGTCAATCTGAGGCACCCAGGCATATCGCTCAACCAACTGCATTCCAGGGTCGGAGAAGTCGTAGTGGGTATAGAAGGTGTAAACAATGAGCAGAAAATCAATCAGACCGACAACGAGGGAATACCAGCGAACGGTTTTTCCGTCTTTGTCGGGGAGAAAGGGGATCGCAAGCGAGGCGACGACTGGAAACAAAATGATCGTCGTCAGCCAAGGAAAGTTCTCAGTCAACATACTCACTGTTAAGTTTTGTTTATATTGCGATGAAGGCGAATAGGAATGAGTGACCCGACAATCCTAGATGGATCTTCTGAAATCTATCCATTGTTAATAGAGTCTTCAGATGCGAAAGGGTGAGGAGATCCTCACCCTTTGCGATCGATCAGGTCACACCAGAGAAGACCACCAATCCCAGAACCGCCACGAAAATAATCAGCGCGTAGAACTGAGCGCGACCATTCTCAAAGTATTTCAGTCCTTCGCCTGTCAGCAGCGTGACTAGTCCCGCAAGGTTCACCACACCATCGACGACTTTAGAATCGACTTCTAACACTTGACGAGCTAGACGACGGCTCCCTTGAACAAACACTTCGTAGTAAATCTCATCGAAGTACCATTTGTTTTTCGAGAGTTGATACAGTCTGGGGAATTTTTCGGCGACCGCACTCGGATCGATCTTGCCTCGGAGATACATCAGCGATGCCAACGTGATCCCAATTAAAGCGATCCCGACTGAACTCCCGCCCATGATCAGGAACTCATTCAAGCTTTCTTCGCCCGCTTCAGCCGCAACTTGTACCGCTTCGCTCGGAGCATGAATGAAGTGTTCAAAATAGTTGGCGAACGGCGTTCCGACCAAGCCAATCAGCGCAGACGGAATCGCGAGAATCATCAGTGGCAGCGTCATCGAGATCGGGGATTCGTGCGGTTCGTGGCTGTGATGTTCGTCGTGTCCAGGATCGACGGCTTCTCCGATCGGAGCTTCCATCGTCAATTCGCACGGGTCCATCGCACCGGGACCAAATGCCAATCCTGAGAGTTGAAGCTGTTCGTTTTTGATCGCTTGTTTCGCCTCAGCACTTGTCCCCCGGAATTGACCCTCAAACGTGCTGAAGTACATCCGGAACATATAAAACGCAGTGATCCCAGCGGTTCCCCAAGCGATCGCCCACATCAGCGGATTCACGGCAAAGGTTGAACCCAGAATTTCATCTTTTGACCAGAATCCAGCAAACGGCGGAATCCCGCAAATTGCCAACGTTCCGATCAAGAAGGTAATCGCGGTAATCGGCATATATTTCCGCAGACCGCCCATCATTCTCATGTCTTGTGCATATGCGGGATCATGTCCGACCACAGATTCCATTCCATGAATCACCGATCCCGATCCCAAGAACAGCATCGCCTTGAAGTAAGCGTGGGTCATCAGGTGGAACAGTCCAGCGCTATAGGCTCCAACGCCCATTGCCATCACCATGTAGCCCAACTGCGACATCGTGGAGTAAGCCAAGCCCTTCTTGATATCGTTCTGCGTGATGGCGATCGAAGCTCCCAGAAACGCGGTAAAGCATCCCGTCCAAGCGATCGTATTCATCGCTACTGGAATTCCCTCAAATACCGGGAACATCCGCGCAATCAAGAACACACCCGCAGCCACCATCGTCGCCGCGTGGATCAAAGCTGAAATTGGGGTCGGACCTTCCATCGCGTCCGGTAGCCAAACGTGCAGCGGAAACTGAGCAGATTTTGCTACGGGACCCAAAAACACCAAAATTGCGAATAATGCCGCGATCGCACTGTTGAGCGATCCCGTCGCCACCAGGTCTTGAAGCCGTGTCCCAATTTCCCCAAAGTCGAAGCTTCGAGTTGCCCAGTACAGCCCCAGAATGCCAAGCAGCAAGCCAAAGTCACCGACCCGGTTGGTGACAAAAGCCTTCTGACAGGCATCCGCCGCCGCTTTTCGATAGAACCAAAAGCCAATCAGCAAATAGGAACACATCCCCACCAGTTCCCAGAAGATGTAGACCTGCACCAGATTCGGACTGATAACCAATCCCAGCATCGAGGAGCTAAAGAGGCTCAAATAAGCATAAAAACGTACATAGCCGGGATCGTGCGCCATGTAGCCATCGGTGTAGATCATCACCAAAAACGCTACCGTCGTCACAATCACCAGCATCAGCGAGGACAGCGGATCGATGATGTATCCCATCGTCAAATGGAAGTCTCCGGCTGCTGCCCACTCAATCGATCGTGTATGAGGGTCATGCCCTTGATACTGGCTCCAGAAGAGCGCGAACGCATAGGTCATCGTCGCGCCCATCAAGGACACGATGAAAATAGAGTTCGCTTTTCTAAGCTTGTTGACATCTTTGTTGAATGTGATCAGCCCTAGACCCACAAGCATCGCCCCCGCCAACGGCAGGACAGGAATGAGCCAGGCATACTGATATATCGGTTCCATCACTCGCGCCTAAAGTTAAGAGTTCTTTACATTATCCAGGGTAGTCAATTTCGGTGTCCCTGAGTCATTCTAGATTCAAAGTCAAAGACTTTAAATTACTTTAAGAGTCTCTATGATCCAGGATTTCCAATTTGTTTATAGACAACATCTGCATTAAGTAGGGAAAAAGAGGCAGTTTCTCTTAACAATTCGGTACAGAATAGCTGAATTTCTGTCGGGTGATGGAATAGAAGGCGAAAATTCAATTGATCGATTTCGCTCCTCGGCAAGAGAAGTGCTAAGAAGAAAGTTTTGTCTAGAGAGCAACATCATTTCGAGAAAAGTGGCACGATCGCGTTAAAGCTTCATTCGTTCACTAAACGCTGTATTCTCATCCTTGTTTAACCATTCAGGCTGCTCGGATATGATTCGCCCACCTTACACACTCTTACTCGTTGAGGACTTGGCACTCGATCGAGAGCGATATCGACGGTATTTGCTGGATGACTCAACCAGCCAGTATCGTGTATTGGAAGCCGAATCCGCGCGGGCTGGATTGGAATTGTGTCGAAAGAGCGATATCGATGCGATCGTGCTGAATGACTCGCTGCCCGATAGCGATGGCTTGTCATTTCTCAAGACGCTCTTCGCTGAATTCAATCGGAATCGTCCCGCGATCGTGATGGTATCAGAGGCAAGAGATGAGAGAATTATCGTCCAAGCAATAAAATTGGGTGCGGAAGATTATCTAGCGAAACAGTGTCTTACCCCAGAACTGTTGCAATCAGCAGTACGCAGCGCGATTGAAAATTCTCGATCGCGGCAGCAACTTCACCAGAGCGAAGAACGGTATCGCGCGATCGTCGAAAATCAAACCGAACTCATTTGCCGATTTTTACCAGATGGCACTCTGACCTTTGTGAATCAGGCATACAGCCACTATTTCGGAACTCCTCCGGATCGACTGGTCGGGCAAAATTTTCTCAACTTAGTGCCGGAGCGCGATCGAGCTACTGTAGAGCAGCAGATCGCTGAACTCATGACGGCAACGCCTGAACAAGCTGTTATGACTCAAGAACATCCGGTACTCAAGCCAAACGGCGAGATCGGCTGGCAGCAATGGACGAATCGCGCCATTTTTGACTCAACGAGACAGATTGTAGAATTTCAAGCAGTTGGAAGAGACATTAGCGATCGCAAACAACACGAAGCCCTTGTGCAACGGCAACTTGCTCAAATTGAAGCAATTTATGCCACAGCGCCGATCGGATTGTGCTTTTTAGATCGAGAGTGGCGCTTCGTGCAGATGAATGAGCGACTGGCAGAGGTGAACGGGTTGCCCATCTCCGAGCATCTGGGGCGAACTGTGCGCGAGATTTTGCCAGACTTGGCAGACGTTCAAGAACCGATTTTTGAACAAGTTCTGGAAACAGGTGTACCGATTTTAGGTGTTGAAGTTCAAGGAAGGACTCCGGCTCAACCGGGAGTCGATCGTGTGTGGTTAGTGAACTACTACCCCTTAATTGCACCCGATGGAGAAATCCTCGGCATCAATATCATGGTGCAGGAAATCACCGAACACAAACAAGCGGAACAGAAGCTAAAAGCTGCCGATCGCAGTAAAGATGAATTTGTGGCAATGGTAGCGCATGAATTGCGATCACCCCTTAACTCGATCGCGGGCTGGACAAAACTTCTCCAAAACCGTGAATTGGATGCCGCAACCACGGCAAAAGCCCTCGACACCATTTATCGTAATACCCAGGCGCAAGTGCAACTTGTGGAGGATCTGCTCGATATTCCCCGCATGGTTCGCGGTACGTTCCAAATTCAGTTCGCTCCAGTAGAACTGGCTGAGGTGATTGATGCAGCGCTAGAAATTGTGCGCCCAGAAGCCGATGCAAAACAGCTCCAGCTTGAGATGCAAGTTAGCACGCAATTAGAGATTTCGGGCGACTTTAACCGCTTGCAGCAGATTGTTGTCAACTTGCTGACGAATGCCATTAAATTCACCCCAAACGGTGGACGAGTCGAAGTAGCGTTAACAACCCTCACAAACGAAAATGCGCAAATTCGTGTTAGTGATACGGGTGCTGGCATTGAGCCGGAATTTCTGCCGTACGTTTTTGAGCGATTTCGGCAAGCGAATGGAGATAACACTCGCAGGCAGGGCGGCTTAGGACTCGGACTCTCGATCGTGCGTCACCTCGTCGAATTACATGGCGGAATCGTGACGGTAGAAAGTCCTGGAGTTGGGAAAGGAACAACGTTTACCGTAAAGCTGCCGATACAAACAGATCTAGCGGCTCCGATGAACTGACCAACTACGAATTTGTCTGAAATGGCATTTCTTGATTTAAGCGTTGGAGCGATGCGTCGATCTGGCGTTTTTTCTCGCACTCTTGCGCGATCGCATCAATCACCCGCGCGGTCACCTGCTCTGGTGTTTCGTTGGGCATTACTTGAATGTGAATATCAGCTTGAGCATAGCGCGATCGACGATCGGCAGAAAGCTGCGTTAATCGAGCCGTTAAATCCTGATTCTGCAATAAAGGTCGTGTTGTATCGTCACTCAAGCGTTTCTGCAATTGTTCAACAGGCACATCGAGCCACACAATTACGCCATCCCTCAGGTAGCTCCAGTTCTGCGGTGCCATGACAATTCCGCCACCTGTCGCCACCACTCGCCGCAATCGAGCCGATACCTGAGATAGCGTTGCGGTTTCTAGCTGACGAAAAATTCCTTCCCCCGACTCTGCAAAAATCGTTGCGACCGTTTGCCCCGTTGCTTGCTCAATAAACTGATCAACATCGAGAAATTCATAATCGAGTTGTTTTGCCAACAATTGTCCGATCGTGGTTTTTCCAACTCCCATCATGCCGATCAGAAATACACTCACCCCGTTTAACATCAGCTTTCATCCTCATCCAATTTCCGCACTGGCGGTCGAATCACGCGGTATTCTGCATCGACAACATCAGGCTTTTTCGGTTCCGGTGTTTCGCGATAAGTATAAGAATAAGTCGAACCCGATCGCGTTCCTGATGTCGGTTCCTGTTTCACTTCAAAATCCTGTTTCACCTTGAAGTCTTGTCTGGAACGATCTTTAGGTTCGCTCGTCCAATCGTCTCCATCATCGTCAAACCAATCATCTGCCGTATCTTGAGTTGTAGTAGTGGTGCGGCTTGTAGATTGACGGGGTGTTTCGGCATAAGCATAACTGTTGGTCTGAGGTCGAACGGTTTTACGCTCCGATCGTCTCGCTGTGAATCTAGCAAATCCAAACAGCGCAGTAATCACCAACGTCGTTGCAGCTCCGAGCGCGATCGCGCCGAGAATCCACACGGGCAAGGGAAAGGCAGGCGATGGAATGCCGAGAAATACGAGCGACATCGACACGCCCCAATTGGAGAGCGCGAAGATGACGAGAAAACCAGCGATCGTACTCAGCAGAACAAAACGCAGAAGAGACATGAGAAGAACCCACGTTGAAATCACCCAATAGGGTACATCAATCCAGCTTAACGCATTGCTAAACGGCTCAGAGGATGTTTGAAAAGACTTCGTTCGAAGAGACTTTCTGTACTTTTCAAACCTCCTCTCAGAGAATTTGCAAAAGTGTTCGCGTTTTAGAAAGTTGAGAAACGTTGTTAAGGTCGCTAAGGTAAATGCAGTCAGAACGAACCTTTTCTTATGCCAAATCGTTTAATTCAGGCTCAGAGTCTTTACTTGCGAAAACACGCTTATAATCCGATCGACTGGTGGGCGTGGGGCGACGATGCGATCGAGCAGGCGCGACGTGAGAATAAGATTATCTTTTTATCAATTGGCTACTCTTCTTGTCACTGGTGTACGGTGATGGAAGGAGAAGCATTTTCGGATTTAACGATCGCCCAATTTCTCAATCAGAACTATCTGCCGATTAAGGTCGATCGAGAAGAACGCCCTGATCTCGATAGCATTTATATGCAGGCGCTTCAGATGCTGACGGGACAGGGAGGATGGCCTTTAAACATTTTTCTAACTCCTGATGATTTAGCACCGTTCTATGGTGGAACATACTTTCCGATCGATGCAAAATATGGCAAGCCTGGATTTCTCCATGTTTTGCAGACTTTGCGGCAAGTGTATGATGACGATCGTGCTCGGCTTGATGCGGTTAAGGCTGAGATTCTAACGAACTTGCAAAATTCTGTGCTGCTGCCAGCTCAAACTCTGAGTCAAGCCTTGTTAAAAAATGGGCTGGAATACAGTACCGGAATCCTTTCAGCACAAATGCCCGGAACACGATTTCCAATGATTCCGTATGCAGATGCAGCACTTCATGCAGTGCGATTTGGGTTTGATCGTTACAATGCGCTACAGGTTACGACACAACGCGGATTCGATTTGGCGCTTGGCGGTATTTTTGATCATGTTGCGGGTGGATTTCATCGTTACACCGTTGATTCAACTTGGACAGTACCGCACTTTGAGAAGATGCTATACGACAACGGACAAATTGTAGAGTATTTGGCAAATCTATGGGCATCGGGAGTACAAGAGCCAGCATTTAAACGAGCGATCGTACAAACCGTTCAATGGCTGAAGCGCGAAATGACTGCACCAGATGGATATTTTTATGCCGCACAAGATGCAGATAGTTTCGTTACACCAGAAGAAGCAGAACCCGAAGAAGGTGCATTCTATGTATGGAGCGATGAAGAACTTCAGCGATCGCTTACCGCAGAAGAGTTAGCAGAACTTTCGGAACAGTTTTTAATCGAGCCTAAAGGCAATTTTGAAGGGAAGATCGTACTTCAGCGTAAACAGTCCGGTCAGCTTTCAGACACCATTGAAACCGCATTAAATAAACTCTTTGAACTACGATACGGGACTTGTATCAGTGAATCCTTTCCGCCTGCTCGGAATGCAAAGGAAGCAAAATCTATTGCTTGGTCAGGTCGAATTCCGCCTGTAACGGATACAAAAATGATTGTTGCTTGGAATAGTTTGATGATTTCGGGTTTGGCTCGATCGTATGCGGTCTTTCGAGATTTGGAATCTTTAGAACTAGCCAGTCAAGCCGCAACGTTTATTCTGCGAAATCAATGGATCAATCAGCGCTTTCATCGCATTAACTACAACGGTAATGTTGAAGTGCTGGCACAATCCGAAGACTTCGCCTTGTTTATCAAAGCATTGTTAGATCTACATCAGGTGACGCGCAGTATTCAATCTGATGCACCAGAAAATCAAACGGATTGGTTAGCAGAAGCCATTCGGATTCAGGCTGAGTTTGATCAATACCTTTGGAGCGATGAATTAAGTGGGTATTACAACACTGCAAAAGATGCGAGTCGAGATTTATTGATTCGAGAGCGGAGCTATGTTGATAATGCAACACCTTCTGCAAATGGAATTGCGATCGCGAATTTAGTTCGTCTTTCATTATTAACCGAGAATTTAGATTACTTCGATCGTGCAGAACAAACCTTGCAAGCTTTCGCCAGTGTGATGGAACAATCGCCATCTGCTTGTCCCAGTTTATTTACTGCATTGGACTGGTTTCAGAATCAAACACTGATTCGCAGTACTATCGATCGTATTGCCCTGTTAGAAACACAGTATTTACCAACGGCTGCGTTTATGATCGTGGATGCTTTACCGGAAGATGTGATTGCGCTTGTATGTCAAGGCTTGAGTTGCAAAGAACCTGCGCGTAGTCCAGAACAATTCATTCAGCAAATCCAGCAAAGTCAAACCCGAAATCACTAGAGATGCTATCGCAGCGGGATGAATGGAAACACTCGTTTGATGAATCTTCGCAAGCGTAGCAGCCCGATCGTTTTTCTGACTTGGGGTGAAACTTGATTGCGCGGATTCACGGGTTGACCTTGCTGGATTTGAGCTTGAAGCTCAGCGTACTCCGCAGCGTTTAGCGGCTTGTTATCAATCGGCGATCGTGCTTCTGTGATGATTTCAGTCCGCGCCACTTCTTCGGGCTGATCTTCTGGAGGGGGAAGGGCGACCACGGGTGTAGCAGCGGTGAGAACTAAAAAAGCAAGCAGTGGTGATTTCCAAGTCATAGTTCTGAGGTTTGATAAAACGTCAGTGCAGTGTTACCGTAGCGCTTTTGACGAACAATGGTTAACGGGAGATCGGGAAATGTAAGCCCTGGACGATGTTCGACCGCAAGTTCACCATTGGAGGAGAGTAGGTTTAGCTCTGCGATCGCACCTAACACCGGAACATACAATTCGCTATCATAGGGCGGATCGAAATAAATACGATCGAACTGTTGCCCAGATAAATTATTCAAACGCTTTACCACATCCCCCCGTAATACTTGATAGGACTGATCTGGTTGAGCAACTTGTTTCCAATTCTGCTCGATGATTCGGCAGGCGGGTGTAGATTGCTCGATACCAATAACGATCGATGCACCTCGACATAAAGCTTCGGCTCCCATTGATCCGCTCCCGGTACAGAGATCTAGCCAGCGACATTGTTCGATCGAGCCTTGCCAAATGTTAAACACAGCTTCGCGCACTCGTGCTAAGGTTGGACGAGTTTCTTGTCCTGGAAGCGTTTTGAGCGATCGATTCCCGTAAATTCGTAGGCTCATACCTTGAGTAATTGACGCTGATTCACCAACTGAACAAAGTTCGATAGAAGCTGTAATCCAGCGGTTGAAGACTTTTCTGGGTGAAATTGCACTGCCATTAGGTTTTGATGTGCGATCGCAGCCGTGACCGTTTGTGATCCGTGTGTGATTGTTGCAGCGCGAACGGTTGGATCACTCGGTTCAACATAGTAGGAATGCACAAAATACACCCAAGGATTTACACCTAATTGTTGCCAGAGTGGACTATCGGGTTGTGTGAACTGGAGTTGGTTCCAGCCCATGTGGGGAATGGTTAGATTCGGTTCGGGCTGGAAGCGTTTTACTGTTCCGGGAACAATGCCTAATCCGGGTTCTTTACCTTCTTCGCTCGATTCAAATAGAATCTGCAGTCCCAAACAGATACCTAGAAAAGGTTTACCGCTGTCGATCGCATCTTTGATCGGTTGAACGAGGTCGCGCGATCGTAGATGTTGAACAGCGGGATCGAATGCACCGACACCGGGAAGAACAACCGCATCGGCTTGCTCAATTTCTTTTGCGGAATCTGTTATCAGCGTGGTTGCACCTGCATTGTCTAATCCTTTGCAAGCTGAGTGCAGATTCCCCATGTCATAATCGACAATAGCGATCGTCGGCATTTTTTAGTCCTCTAGTCTGGTTTCTAAATTCTAGATGAAAATTCTATTGACTTCGTTTGCAACTTGGATGGAACATCAGCGATCGAATGCTTCAGATGATTTGATCCAAGCCATTCTAGAGCGCGATCGCTTCGGCTCGGATTGTCATTTTCTCAGACAGATCCCAGTTGATTTTGAACTTGCACCTAAACACACAATTGCGAAAATTAACGAGATTCAACCCGACATTACGATCTGTTGTGGAATGGCGGAGACTCGGCAGCGATTGTCTCTCGAATCAAACGGTAAATTTCAGAGCGAAATTCTACGATCGCGGCTTGATTTAGAAAGCTTAATTGAATCTACACGTGTGACAGAAATCAGTCACGATGCTGGAAATTTTGTGTGTAATTATCTTTACTACTGTGTTCTTAAATATTTAGAGAATCTGAATCAACAATGTGTATTTATTCATGTTCCGGTGTTAACAGCAGCGAATGTAGAATTGATGATTGAAGATTTTCTGAACATTCTCGATCGAATTTCCATCAAATAATCCATAACAAAATGCGAAAAAATTGAGCGATCGCACGCTAGTAATGCGATGGTATTCACGAGCATTAGAGGTGGAATATGAGGCGCGCTTGGATTCTTGGACTGTTGACGATCACAATTTTAGTGCTCGCACCTTCGGCTTTTTCTCAGTCGAAATTAACAGACATCCAAAATCATTGGGCACGATCGTGTATTGAATCTCTCACCCAGAAAGCAATCATCCGCGGATTTCCAAACAATCAGTTTCGACCGGATGACCCGGTAACACGATCGCAGTTTGCTGCAATGGTGGTGAATGCTTTTCCAAATCAGATCAGTTCGCCCACGCGCGAACCGATTCAGTTCCGAGATGTCGCATCAAACTCGTGGGCGCGGGATGCGATTCAGAAAGCTTATCGATCGAATTTCTTCTCAGGGTTTGATGATGGAACATTTCGACCTGATCTAGAGATTCCTAGAGTGCAAGCATTAACGGCGTTAGCGAATGGATTAAAGCTTAAACCTACGAACGAGATCGCTTTAACAAACAAAGTATTCTTGGATCTTGGAGAAGCTCCAAACTATGCAAAAAGCGCGATCGCAGCAACAACAGAGCGACGAATCGCAGTCAATTTTCCCAATGCTCAACGATTGAATCCGAATCGTGCAGCAAGTCGAGGTGAGATCGCGGCGTTTCTGTGTCAAGCGATGCCAGACACGCAAGGATTAATTAGCGATCGCTATCTCCCAAAAGCTGAAACTCAAGCGAGAGAGATTCGCGGCGTTTGGTTAACTAATATCGATAGCGATGTTTTATTTGAGAAAAACAGATTAAGCAATGCTGTGGGTGAACTAGCGCGATTGAATTTCAACACGCTATATCCAACCGTTTGGAATTGGGGTTATACATTGTATCCCAGTCAAATAATGAAACAAGATGTGGAATTGCCAGTTGATCCGCGTCCGGTGGCAGCAGGGCTTCAAAACCGCGATATGCTCAGAGAAATCATCACCGAAGCACACCAGAAAGGAATGGCTGTGATTCCGTGGTTTGAGTTTGGGTTTATGGCTCCCAAAGATTCGGAACTGGCGAAAAAACATCGTGATTGGTGGACACAAAAGCGAGATGGATCAGTTGATTATGAGCCTGCCGCACTAGATGGAGTTCAAGTTCCCGTTTGGTTCAATCCTCTAAAACCCGAAGTTCAGCAATTCATTCTCAAACTTGTTTCTGAAGTGGTTGACAACTATGATGTTGACGGTATTCAGTTTGATGATCACTTTGGTTTACCTGTTTCATTTGGATATGACGACTACACCGTGAATCTCTATAAACAAGAACATAACGGTAAAGCTCCGCCCGATAATGCTCAAGATGCGGAGTGGTCACGTTGGCGATCGGATAAGCTCGGAGACTTTCTCACGAAGCTCTTTCAAACCGTCAAAGCCCGAAAAAACAACGTTTTGATCTCACTTTCGCCGCTCGATCTGCCTTATGCTTATGAAACCATGCTGGTCGATTGGCACAAGTGGGAACAAACAGGACTAATCGAAGAAGTGATTCCACAGATCTATTTTCAGGGACAGAAATTTGTCGATCGCATTGATCCCAACACTTGGGAAACGCTACGCGCTGCTCGTGATCACATTCCAACCGCGATCGGCATTCTCAGCGGATTATCTGGTACACCGCGCTCGATCGACGAACTGCAACGACAAGTAAAAGCCGTGCGTGATCAAGGCTATTCCGGAATGTCGTTCTTCTTCTACGAAACGCTATGGAATAAATCACCTGAACCGATCGAAGCGCGTAAAGCGGGCTGGCAGAGTTTGTTCAAAGATAAGATCGCACGATCGAGCGTTATTAATCCGTAGGTTCTCTCTTTAGAAGGAGTTGAGCGAGATGAAGTTTGATAAATTAGTAGTACAAGGCACAGAAAAAGATTCGGACATACGCTCGGCAGTCAAATTGTCCTAGCGAGTCGTAATGGTGACAGGTTTGATGTGTCTCCTGCAATACCCATTGAGGAGGCTCTCATGAAAGATCTCGATCGCAAAACACAAAACTGGTCACTTTACAAAGACCTAGAACTTCTACCAACTTCAGAAACGCGCCGAGAGTCGATTCCTACATTCGGACTAAATCGGCTCTGGCGTGGATTGTTGGGACTACTGGCAGACGAGCTAATCGAAGAACAGCGCGTTGAATATTTAGAACGCTGTCTGCAAAAAACTCCCTCTGAATCACAGAATCAAGTGCAGCGGGATGGTGTGCAGCAGTTTCTCAAGCTGATTGAGTAGGTCGCTTGCGGCTGCAATAGCGCACCAGTGCAATAAACAGCCCAATTCCAGCAAAATACTTCAGCGGATCAGGAACCAGCGGACTCGGCGAGAAAAACCCCTCAATCCCCCCCGCCACTACCAACATCGGAATCACCCCGAACATCAACTGCGCGGCTTTCAAACTGTGGACTTTAATCGCATCCATGCGGCGATATTGTCCCGGAAACAGAATGCCGCGTGCAATCAACAATCCTGCACCTCCGGAGAAGAAAATCGCTGGAAGCTCTAACGCTCCATGCGGAAAAACAAACGCCCAAAATGGAAACGCCAAATTATTCTGAGCGACTAACGTTCCTACACCGCCGATCGACAAACCATTCATAAACAGCAGAAACATCGTATAAATCCCGATCGTCACTCCCCCCGCAACGGCTCTAAACGTCACACCGAGATTATTCGTCATAATTTGACTCGCGGCAGTCGGTTCACTCCCTAAAATCGATCCCATCCAAAGCTTGCCTTCATCGCGCACCGTATGAATGAGATGCTCCGGAACAATCAGTTCGAGAAATTGCGGGTCACGCCACGAAAACCACCACGCAATTAATCCCCCAACCAGAAACAATCCCGTTGCGATCGCAGTATACAAAATCGTCTGCTGCACAATTTCCGGTAATCCCCAACGGTAAAAGTCGATCGCGCTTTTCCACTCTTGTTTGCGCGATCCTTGATAGACCTGGCTGTAACTGCGAGAAGTCAAGCGCTGGAGATCTTGCACGATCGTATTACCAACCAGCGTTTGATTTGTGCGTGCTCTTGCGAGATCAGCCGACACTGATCGATATAAACTGGCGAGGTTTTTGATCTCTTCGGTGGAGAGCGATCGTAATCCGCGTTGTTCAATTCGCGTCAGCAGTTCATCTAAGCGTTTCCAGTTGGGTTCACGTCGAGCGATCCAGCGTTTTACATTCATAGTTTTGTGAAAAAGGGCGTAGTGTTTTTGCAAACCTCGCCTAAGATAGCCTCAGCCATTATGTATGGTGTAATTCATTCACGTTGAGCTTATGTCTAATCTCAGTCCAAGTAACCCCATTCAGCCCTTAAGTGTCGGGGATGTTGTGAGCGCTGGTGTTCGCATTTATCACTCTAACCTCAAACGCTACTTGATTTTAGTCCTGAGATCCTATCTTTGGATCTTTGTTCCAATCTATGGATGGGCAAAATCTGCTGAAATCTCTGCCCGCATTTCTCGCCTTGCTTATCAAGAGTTGATCAATCAGCCCGAAACGCTTACAGAAGCAGAGCGGCATACGTCTCCGAAACTCTGGAACTTCTTTGCGGCTGGATTGTTGCTCGGACTGATTTACTTTGGAATCTACATGGCTTTTTTCGTCGCATTTTTCATCTTAGCCATACTGACGGGAGTGTTAACCGCAGCAAGTCCCGCGCTTGGCGTGGTGGGTGGATTACTCATCGCAGTACTAGCACTTGCGGCAATCTTTGTATTCATTCGAGTGATCTCGCGATTATTGATCTACGAAGTTCCTTTAGCTGTTGAAGAAAATGTTGATGCAACCACTTCACTTAGTCGGAGTTGGAATCTAACAAAAGGCTCTGTCGGTCGCATTCAGTGGATCGTCGTCGTCGCGTTTCTGCTCACTCTAGTTGTGAATATTCCTAGCCAAATTTTAGGAGCCGCATTGCCAACCGGAGATAGCGCTGATTCTGGAGTTGCAGCGATCGCGATTTTGCTGTTTGTGGTAGTCACTCTACTATCAAGTGCGCTGATCGTCCCGTTCTGGCAAGTGATCAAAGCCGTGATTTATTATGACTTGCGATCGCGCCGTGAAGGTTTGGGGTTGGAATTGCGCGATCGCGGTTAAATTGGAAGCATTCGCCAATTTGAATCACTGATATGAGTCTGTTTAACCGCATTAAAATCCGCACTCCCGAAAGTGTTGAATTAGAGTTCACGTTAGCGGGAATTGGCAATCGCACGATCGCGCTTGTGGTCGATTACTTAATTTGGGGTGCGGTGCTGATCGGCTTGCTGATTTTGTGGAGTGTATTGTCTTTTCAGCTTCAGCGGTATTTCCCGACCATTGACCACATTGATCTGTGGATTACTGCAATCTCAATCTTACTGGCGTTTGCAGTGTACACCGGGTATTTTGTGTTTTTTGAAACGTTGTGGCGGGGTCAAACTCCAGGAAAACGCTACAGCAAAATTCGCGTGATCCGGGATGATGGACAGCCTGTAGGTGTCACTCAAGCGATCCTACGTGCATTAATTCGCCCGATCGATGACACGTTCTTTATTGGAATGCTGCTGATCATTCTGACGCAGCGTGAGAAACGATTGGGCGATTTGATTGCAGGAACATTGGTGATTCAAGAAGCACGTCCGATCGTATCCTCGACGTTCGCAATGTCCCCTGAAGCGGAATCTTTAGCAGATCAACTCTTAGCTAGTCAGAACTTGAATGCATTATTACCCGATGACTTTGCAGTAATTCGGGAGTATTTGCAGCGTCGATCGATGTTAGATACGAGAGCTAGAACCGATTTAAGTCTAAAACTTGCACGACAAGCGAGAGACTTAATTGGAATGCAGGAGTTACCGTTTGAAATGACACCGGATCTATTTCTCGAAGCGATTTATCTGGCATATCAAAAGCGCGACTAACTTTCTAGCGACGGGTGATAATAAACAAGTTACCGGGTTTGGTTATTGCCGATGACAACTCAGTTATTACAAGCTCCTAAACCCATCTATCACGATCAATACGAAGCTGTGAAAGAGTTTAGAAGAATCATTAGAAGTGGGCAGGCTTAACAATGACTCAACAACTGCTAAACGGTGAAGAAATCGTCAATGAGTTAGACATCAGCCATTTGACGATCGAGGACGATACCCCCGTGGACAATTTTCAATCTGAGAAACATCAACGGCTATTGGTCGAGCCGCTCTATAGCTCCAAAGCTTTACCCGCGCCGTTTTTAGCTGCTGCCAATGTGGGATTGTTCTATAAGCTCAAAGGCGAGCCGCTCGTTCCCGATGTGATGCTGAGTTTAGGAATACAATGCGCCGATGATTTCTCCCAAAAGCGCAACCGTTCCTACTTTGTCTGGGAATTCGGCAAAGTCCCAGAAGTGTGCATCGAAATCGTTTCTAATGCTGAAGGCGACGAATTGACGCTCAGCAAGAAATCTCAGCAGAAAGGTAAAACGGTTTGCAAAAAAGAAATTTACGCTCAAATTGGAGTGCGTTACTACGTTGTGTTTGATCCCCTTCAACAAATTCAAGGCGATCAAGAAATGAATGGAGCCTTGTTACGAGTGTGGTCAATTGCTCCAAGCGGTTACACCGAACTAACTCTGGCTGAGGGAGTTAATGCGATCGGAGAATCGATCTGGTTAGATGCAGTCGGTTTAGGCTTGACGTTATGGGAAGGTGCATTTGAAGAAGAAGTGCCGCGATTGTGGCTGCGGTGGCGAGATCGATCTGGACAAGTGATTCCTACAGGTGCAGAAGGTCAAGAAATCGAACGTCAACGAGCAGAAGATGAACGCCAAAGAAGGTGAACGGGCAAGATGTCCGCATTCGAGTAAATGCTCAAGTGGTACAAGATACATTGCAAGGAACGGCTGAAGTGCTCAGTGCAAAATCAACCGAAACCTTAACAATGACCGGAAAACGAACTTCAATGAGTCAGGCTAGATAACGTCAGTTCTTATTAGCAGTCGCGGTGATAAGTGCTGATAGATCGAAGTTCGTCGCAACCGAGCCAAACAGGGTAGGAAGGATTACCGTTGCTTGTCCGTTTTTGAAGGTTGCATTTCCTCGGATTGCATTGATTGGAAATGCGATCGTTTCGCCGTTGCTCTGACGCTGTGGATTTAGAATGACCAAGCCATCATTAAAGTTCACTACACCGGGAATACTGCCAGAGTTGAACTCAAATTGATCTTGTTCTTTGAAGTCGATCGATGAAAAATAGTCGCCAAGCGGTGTGCTTAAATTCGTCACTAACGCACCATTGCCAAACTCGATCGAGCCTTTGACTTCACCAAGTAAGGTTGAGGTATCAATATCAACTTTGCCATCCGAGAACGGAACACTTCCCGAAATACTCTTGATCGCATCATCGACAATATCGTTTACCACTTGAGTAAAGGTGATTGTTCCTGTTGAATTTCCATTGTGGGTGATGAGATTGCTGGTGACAGTGCCTCGATCGAAGGTGATTGTTCCTTGAAGTTGCTGAAGTGGGCTAGAAATACTATTGGCTAGTTTTGCAAGCTCGATCGTGCTTTTTGTTTCTCCGGTTGGGGTTCTAAAGTCGCTTGTGAGTTGTCCATTGTTGAAGGTGAGTGTGCCGCTGGACTGTTTGAGGATATCGAGATTCGGCAAGATTGGAGCAGTCGCAAGCGCTAACCGACTAGGACTGAGCGCTGTTGTTAAGGTAGATGTTTCAAGCATACGGAGATTTTAAGCACTGCGTATGTACCTTAACAAGCGAGTTGCTCTACAATCTACCCTCTTGAGGTAAATCGTAAGATTGCGAAATGTGGAATTGCTTAAACGAAAATCAGACAGTTTGTATTGATAGTGATACAGTAAGGCACGGATGAAAGTTGGTTCGATCGTAGGATCAGTCGATCGAGGAAACGGGGAAAGTGCAGTGTAAGTCTGCCGCTGTCCCGCAACTGTGAAGGGAATTACCCCCAGTCAGAATGCCCGCCAGCTTGTTCGTTGTTAAAGTTCTGCGAGGTACAGAATGAAGACTCGAAAATGGATAAGCCTTGCTGCAATGGCAGGGCTGAGTTTGTATTTAGTGATTGGTGCTGCCGCGCCCGCACAGGCAATGCACATTGCGGAAGGATTTTTGCCTGTTCAGTGGGCAGCATTTTGGTGGGCAGTTTCACTGCCGTTCTTTTTACTGGGATTACGATCGCTCACTCGCATCACACGACAAAATCCCGAATTGAAATTGCTTCTAGCATTGGCGGGAGCATTCACGTTTGTATTGTCGGCTTTGAAAATTCCATCGGTTACGGGAAGTTGTTCGCATCCGACCGGGACGGGATTGGGCGCGATCTTGTTTGGTCCTTCGGTAATGACGGTGCTGGGTGGATTAGTGCTGTTATTTCAGGCGGTGTTACTGGCACATGGAGGATTGACGACGTTAGGGGCGAATCTGTTTTCGATGGCGATCGTCGGACCGTTTGTTGCCTATGGCATTTATCATCTGATGCTAGGAACAGGACATCAGAAAATTGCAATTTTTCTCGCTTCAGCGCTAGAAAACTTGTTTACTTATGTCACTACTTCGATTCAACTGGCGTTAGCATTTCCGGCGACATCTGGTGGCGTTTGGGCTGCATTTCTAAAGTTTGCTGGAATTTTTGCAATAACTCAGATTCCATTAGCGATCAGCGAAGGATTGTTAACGGTGTTGGTTTGGAATTGGCTACAAACTTATAACCGGAATGAATTGGAAATCTTAAACCTGATTAAGCAATGAAACGATCTTTAGCTCGACAAAATTGGCTACTAGCGATCGTAGTAATCATGCTCGCTACCTTTCCGCTGGTGTTTGTGCGAGGTGAGTACACGGGTTCAGATGGACAGGCAGAGAAAGCCATTCAAGAAAGCCATCCAGCTTATGAACCTTGGTTTAAACCGCTATTTGAGCCTGCAAGTAGTGAAATTGAAAGCTTATTATTTGCCTCGCAAGCCGCGATCGGAGCGGGTGTCATCGGCTATGTAATTGGGTTGTATAAAGGTCGATCGCAAAAATAATAGATATCCTTCATCGATGATTCACCAAGGCATTGATGAAGGATGTTCAATGTTCGGAATTATTTGGCTTCTGGAAGGGCATCTTGTGTCGATCGACGAGTCACAATCCATTCGGTATTGCCAACAATGTGATCATAAATTGCCGTAATTGCAATCACGCTTTTGAACACACAGTAAAACGGAATAAACACACAATAGGTTAGAAAATCTTTTGCCGAATGTTTTACCGTGTCGGTTCTAACGATCCAGGCTGCTAAGGTTTGCAACGGGCCACTGGCTAACGTTAATGCAGTCATTGTCCAGATATACTCTGGTGCAATATTTGGCGCATTTGTACCGGTTAGCGTCAAGCTCAATGTAATCGGGAAGGCTTGCAGCGCAATGAAGTGAAACCCTGCACTGTAGACTAAAAGCAATGTCCAATAGAACTTTTGCCAATTATCTAAACGCATCGATCGCACAATTACTGCCTGATATTTCAAGGTGACTTCAAGCCAACCTTGTGCCCATCGCTTCCGCTGGAACCAGAACGATCGCACATCTACAGGCGCGAGTTCCGTCACCACGATCGTTGGATCATGCACAATATTATGTCCGCTCAGCAACGTTCTAAAACTGGCATCAATGTCTTCAGTGAGCATTCGCGACGAAAACCCGATGCGCTTTAGAACCGATGTTCTCCAATATCCGTTTGCGCCGCAAAACACACCCGTATCGACTAAGAGCGATTTTGCCGGATGACTCACACCATAAATACATTCAAACTCAACGCCAATCATTCGCGTCATGAAGTTGAAATCGTGATTGCGAATGACGTTGCGTCCCTGCACAGCGCTGTAACGATAATTGGATAACCAACGCCAAGCGCGGGTAAAGCAATCTGCATTCGGGTGATGATCTGCATCTAAGATTCCGGTCACTTCTCCCGTGACAATTTCCAACGCTGCATTAATGTTTTGCGCCTTTGATCGACTTCCCTCGACACAAAGCAATTTGAGTTCCGGATGTTGCTCTGCCATTCGCTCTAGGCGATCTTCAATCGGTAAACGTTCCGGTCGGTTGTACGCCAAAATCACTTCCAAACCTGCTTCGGGGCGTTCGATCGTACTTAAAATATGCTCCAACGTATCTAGAATAATCTGCTGCTCGTTCGGCAAGTACGCCGCCACAATCAGCGAACATCTTGGCACTGTTCCTGGAGATCTCAGCAATGGGTAAAGGGGCTGAGTTCGAGGAGAGCGCATAAACCGCTGCACCATCCCGAATTTCGGCATCTTGGCGATATGTCCACGACGATACGTAATCGCTGTTGACACTGCCTCCCCAATCACCACGATCGATGTCACCAGATACAAAACCGGAATCAAAACGTGGAGAAAGGAAAGATCCCAACCGTTCTCCAGGATGTAGTAATAGAGCACCGTCGGCAGACCGATTACGACAAAATGCGTCAAAATGATTTTGTCGAGGATGGGTCCGAAGAGGCTAACGGGCTTGTGCAGCAGTCCCTTACGCATAACAGTTTTTTAACAACCAAAAAGGGTTCTTCATCGATAGAAACCATATGTTACAGAAGTTGTCAAATTCATTAGCGAGTCGTTCGAGCACCGATCTGACTCAAAACCTTACTGCTTCCTCTGTTTAGAAGAATAAGTAAGATTGCTTATGGTTTGAGAGCGTTCTGATTCAGATTTCTCTCCCGAACGGGCAAATCCGGATCAAGATCGTGCTTCACATGATTTCACACAGATTACGGAATTTTGACAAACAAAAAGGCTTTGTGAACAACAACTTTTGCCACAAAGCCCCAAATTTTTCGATTGATCAGTTTTATTAACCAATCTGGACTAGTTGTATATCAAATGTTAAATCTTCTCCCGCCAAAGGATGGTTTGCATCAAGCGTAATATCTGCTTCTGAAACATCGGTGACAACAACGGGAATGGTTTCGCCTGAAGGTTGCCGAATTTCTAACTGTTGTCCAATTTCTGGCTGCATTTCTGGGGGCATTTGAGCACGATCGACAATTACGACCATTTCTTCTCGATGCTCTCCATACGCCTGTTCTGCGGGAATAATTTCGGTTTTCGCGTCTCCCGGACTCATGCCCACAACCGCTTTCTCAAAACCTGGAATAATATTGCCGTCTCCGATCGTGAATTCCAACGGATCGCCATTGGAGGAAGAATCGAACACAGTACCGTCATCAAGTTTGCCCGTGTAGTGAACGCGAACGGTATCACCTAATTTTGCTTGTGCCATAGTGAATTTCTTCGTAAATAGATTTTCTCGCACCAACAATTCACTTTAACAATAATGATTAGGAATGACAGACTCTAAAGATAGACTCAAGAAAGAATGCAGAACGCTGATGTAGTTGTGATTGGAAGCGGAATCGGGGGGCTTGTCGCGGGCGCACTATTAGCGCGCTACGGAAAGTCGGTCATTGTCTGTGAAAGCCATACGATTCCGGGAGGTGCGGTGCATGGTTTTTCCCGCCAAGGCTTTCATTTCGATTCCGGAGCATCGTTTTACTGTGGATTAAGCGATTTCCATTCGATCAATCCGCTGTGCCGAGTGCTAAATGTCTTGGGTGAATCCGTGGAAGCCGTTCCTTACGATCCATTTGGGCATTATCACTTTCCTGATGCCACGCTCCCGGTCTACGGCAATTTGGAAAAATATCGATCGGCAATTTCGCAAATTTCTCCGCAGGGTGCGATCGAGCTTGTTGAACTGGAAAAGCGATTTCTAAAGCTGTATGACGGCTTACGCGGCATCCCGACTCTCGCACTTCGCAGCGATTGGAAATTAGCTCCGATCTTGCTGAGCCGCTATCTTCCTTCCCTGCTGAAATTACTGCCGAATCTCGGTATGATTCAAGCTTCGGTCGGGGATTTAATGGATCAAACCATTCGTGATCCCTGGGTACGGCGGCTGATCAATTTAGAGTGTTTTTTGCTTTCCGGCTTAAAAGCACACGGCACGATCGCGCCCGAAGTCGCTTTTATGTTTGGCGAACGAACGCGATCAATCACTGATTATCCAATCGGAGGCAGTGGCGCGATTGTCGATGCGCTCGTTCGAGGCTTAGAGAAGTGGGGCGGAACGCTGCGACTCGGAACCCATGTAGAAAAGATTCTGGTAGATTCCGGCAAAGTTCGGGGGGTTCGATTGAGAAAAGGTGAGGAATTATCAGCCCCGATCGTCATTTCTAATGCCAGCCTTTGGGATACGTATTCTCACCTTTTAGATCTGAGCGATCTCCCGAACTCCTACCGTCAAATCGCGCTCAAAACCCCCGCGATTGATAGCTTTATGCACCTGCATTTAGGCATTCGTGCAGAGGGATTAGAACATCTCACTGGACATCATGTCGTTGTGCATGACGATCGAGACATCACCACTCCTGGAAACACCTGCATGATTTCGATTCCCACCGTTTGGGATGCAAATCTAGCGCCTCCTGGTCATCATGTTATTCATGCGTATACTTTAGAGCCGTTTGCAGGATGGACAAGGGATTCAGAATACCAACAGAAAAAAATCGCGCGATCGCAATCTCTTTTTCGGGCAATCGAACGAGTGATTCCCGATCTAAAAAATCGTATCGTTTTAGAACTGATCGGAACACCGCTTACTCATGCCCGATATCTGAGACGATATCAAGGAACATATGGGGCAGGAATTCCAGCAGGACAGGGACTATTTCCGAGTTGTCACACACCGATCGCGAATCTCTATCGAGTCGGAGACAGCACAATGCCCGGAATCGGCGTTCCTGCGGTCGCGGCTTCTGGAATTCTTTGTGCCAACACCCTGGTTGATCCAGCTCAAACGCTCGAATTGGTTGACTTGCTTTGATGTCTTTTTTTCTTCAATTCCGGGGCGAACTGGCTGCCCTAACCGCTGCATTCATCTGGGCGTGCGGATCGATCGTCTACACCGGAGTAGGACGAGAAATCGCACCCCTAGCGCTGAATTTCACCAAAGGCTGGATCGCGATCGTGCTGCTCGGTCTCACCTTTCTACTGACTGGACAAGCTGCACCGTCGATCGAATTTATGCCATTTTTCCTCTTATTTCTCAGTGGAGTAGTCGGGATTGGTTTTGGAGATACTGCCTATTTCAAGGCACTGAATTGTATGGGAGCGCGACGAACTTTATTATTTGAAACTCTCGCGCCTCCCTTATCTGCAATTCTTGCCCTCATCTTCCTTCAAGAGCGCCTCTCCGTCTCGGCTTGGCTAGGAATCGGGCTGACGATTGCAGGCGTAATTTGGGTAATTTTAGAACAAGCTCCAGATGCACAGGGGAACTTTCGCCTTGTACAAGGGAGTCTATATGGGTTACTAGCGGCGATCGGTCAGGCAGCAGGGGCTGTGATGTCTAGAGCCGCTTTGATCAGCACCGATATCGATTCTCTCTGGAGTACACTCATTCGGCTAATTGGAGGTACGATCGCGCTTTTGATTTGGATACTCTTGCAGCGCCAGTCGCGTGAAATGACAAAGCCCTTGCGCGATCGTCGTTTACTGACCATCATCGCTGGAACTGCTTTCATTAGTACTTATCTAGGCATTTGGCTCCAGCAAACCTCGCTCAAATTTGCCACAACTGGCATCGCTCAAGCCCTCAGTAGTACCAGTCCACTTTTTGTCCTACCGATCAGCCGAGCGATGGGCGACCGGATTAGTATACGCTCTATCGTTGGTGTCCTGATTGCGTTACTGGGAGTGAGTTTATGTTTTAATCGTTAGAGATTAAAATTACCAACGGGTGCTGTAAGCTGTACAAGCAAAAATGCTGCGTTGTAATATAACACTATGTTCATGTAACGTTATGCTGCATTATTGGGTAATCCTACCAACGGTAGTAGACGCAATTGTTTAAGATCTGTATGGACCAAAGAGCATCCATTTTGTTCGGAGCGGCTGGGGAATAATAACGCGATTGCGATCTTAGCAATATGCAAGTTTGAGGAATGATTGCTATGCAGGTTTTAGGACTAGTTGCGAGACTGTTTTACGTGGCAGTAACAGCCGTTCTCTTCATTAGCTGGCTCGAATTCTTCCGCCACGATCAAGACGATCTCACACAGCAAGAGCAGAAAGTCTCAATGTTTGTGATCGCGATCGCAAGTGCATTTTGGATCATCGCACTTCCATTCGCTTACCTAGAGCTTTTGGATAAATTAAAAAGCACGAATCGTGCCGCGCGAATTTATCAGAAAATGGTAGAAAATTCACAGTCTCCCTCTGTAGGGACTAACGATGAAATTCGATTCTTTAATCCTTAAGTTGTTGCATTGGATACATTTTAGCTCTGGAGACGGATGGAAACGTAGGTGCGATCGCGCAAACTAGATACTGAAGTCGAAGATTTTTACTGTCAATGAGAATACAGTATTTGAAGAAATACAGGATTTTTGAGAGCGATTGGTATAATAGAACGGGACTTACTACTGGGTCGGCTATTAGAGCTGAATTCGACTAAGATCCCCCGTTTTGTTTTACAAGTAGCAGTTCTGACTCGCTCACCTGTATTAAATTAGCCAACAAGAGCCAGGGTTCCTGGTTTTTTGTTGCAAGACGGTCAAACTCACCACCAGATTATTTGGGGTGTAAACATCTAGGGAAGCTAATCTGTGGGTCGCCTAATCTGAATTGAGTACTGTTGTTACGGACTCAGATTCAAAGCGGAGGAACCATTTCTTGGGGCGAATCTTAAACATCGGTTTGAGAAAGACACCTTCCAGTCTTAGCCCGTCAGCTAACTCCGTCGGCATTGGGAGGATAACTCAGCGTATAGTTGCTGTCCTGAGTGTCCTAACTGAATCGATCGCACCGACGATCGAGAAAAACTCCCTTACCCACCTCTCGCACATTGTGTCGTTAGGAGAGGTTGCACTCATGAACATTCATTCGATGCTGGTCCGACTCCAAGGAACGCTCGGTCGTACTGATCTTGTCCAAAAAATGGTTTTAATTCCTGCGGCAGCTTCAAGCCAAGCAGAAGATTCAGAGATTAATCTCGTCGTTGGTTACTCGAATTCGCCCAGTAGTCAAACTGCGCTAGATTTGACGCTGTGGATTGCTCACCAAACTCGCTTAGCAACCGGAAAACAGGTTACGGTTCAAGTAGTCTATGTGATCGATGATGGCATCATGAATCGGATTCCGGTTTTTGATTCAGGTGCAAAGTGTAAAGCTGAAATCAAAGCCGAAGGAGAATGGCGTACTAGTCGAACCGCGATCGCCGAGTTGGAGACGGCAACGACCACGCCTTACGGCACGGCGGAGTTGTTTGAACAAGCCGATCGCATTTTGTGGAATGCTCGCTGCATGGCAGAAGAGTGGCGCGGATCGCTGAAGACTCATTTGCGCTTTGGAGTTGTTGCCAAAGAGCTAAAAGAGGTTGTGGCGGCAGAAAAAGCATCGTTGCTGATCTTGGGCTGCGATTCGGCTGAACACCCTTTAATACGGCAGTTGGGCAAACGGTTCCCATGTCCAGTGTTGGGAATTCCTTCGGTGTTAGAAGCCGAGTAAGAGAAGCTTGCAGCAGGTAGAATCGGCTATCTGCTGCAAGCAATTAGAGCGGCGATCGACCTGTAATCAGCATCCGATAGCCCCCATGCATTCACGCTTCCTAACGGTTCGTTTGCAATACGAGCTGGCGCAATCGAATCCGAAAATCTGAGTCTAAATATTTTTCTTGCAGCGATCGCCATTCTTTCCAAGCGATCGTTCTTTTTTGGTCGATTTGCTTGGAGAAAACTGGGCAGCTTTTCTCGATCGAGTGCTCCAATTGTTTGTCTAAGAACTCTTGCAGCACTACGCTATCTTGAATGTGTCCCAACACTTCTTGGATTTGTTTAAATTCATCGACTTGAGCTTCATACTCTTCCCCATAAAAATCCGTAAATAGCTCGGTCTGATAGCGTAGTCGCTTCATGTGCTTGCGTAAATCGTGGAGCAGTTCATCCTGCTTTAACTGCTCTTGAATCGATTCCGGTGTGATCGGCGCGAACGTCTTTTGGTCAAGTTCAAACTCAGCACCGATTAGCCACGCAGGATGCAAAAGAATACCGCTCACCAGAGGCAACAGAAGATCGGGCAACACGTCGTGGATGGGAAGTTGCGCGATCGCTCTAAACTGCGGTAATGCTAACCAATCCTCTAGGCTTTGCTTGAATTCCTCGTACTTGTCGGATTTCAGGTTTTTTTGTAATTGATGAAAATCTTGCGATCGTTGATCTTGCAGTTGCTTGATGGCTTGCTTTAAAGCTTTCTGCTCAGACTTTGGTAAATCGGTGTGCGAAGTTAGCTCAATCTGCAAAACATCCAAATCGCGCACGGCTCCGAGAACTTGAGCAAATTTGCGGATCTTCGCTTCACTTGCCGCTTTAGGCAGATCTGCGGCAAAACCAAATACTTGAACCGCAGTTCTAAGACGACGCAATCCCACCCTCATCTGATGAAGCGCTTCTGGATCGCGATCGTCGAGAACGTCTTCTTCGTGCTTGATCGCTTTGTGGAAATGTTTGTCGATCGCACGATGAGCATAGTGGCTTAGGGCTTCTTGGTGCAGTCTTATTTGGAGATTCATAAGCAATTCAAACAGAGCTTATTCACTATTTTGAGTCTCTATGATTCGGTAAAGAGAAACCTCTAGCTTTAGTTCATAATCTGCGCCCAACAAGTGAGAGTTGTGACAAAGAAACAAGCTATAAGAAAGTGTTCACTTGCCCTGAGCCATGCAAACCAAGCGATCGCGATCTGAAGATTCAATTACCGATCTCAATCTTGCTTTAGCAGCATCGATCGTATTCGCCCGTCCGCCACTCAGATTTAGAAGAGCAAAATAAGCCTTTTATTTCCTGGAATGATTTTTTTGATATTCGCAATTATTTGCGCGGTGCCTTTGCCGCTCGCTTTGCGAATTCGCATTCTAAGCCGTTCCTTTGAACAATCCTTGCGGACGTACCAGCAGCACAATCATCATAATCAACAGCGCAAACCCCAGTTTGTACTGGGCGGTAAACAAGCGTGTACTGATGATGAATGCCGCGATCGGATTTGAGGCAAAAGGCGTTAGAAGGTCGGACAATCCGGCTCCGACTTCCTGCGCGATTCCGATAATCAATCCACCTGCGATCGCACCGTAAGGATTACCAATTCCACCTAAAATCACCGACGCAAACAGCGGCAAAATCAAAAACCATCCCATATTCGGGCGCACTGCTTCGACGAGTCCTAACATACTGCCGCCCAATGCTGTCAAACTTCCCGCAATCACCCAAGTCCAAATCACCACACGATCGACATTAATTCCGGTTGTTCGTGCCAGATCCAAATCGTCTGCCACTGCTCGCATCGCTTTGCCGACTTTGGTGTTTTGAAGCAGGTAATGCAATCCAGCAATTGCCGCGATCGCGAAGAGAATCACTAATATTTTGTTAAACGGAATTGTGATTCCAAAAAAAGACAATGCTCGAAGCACAGGAAGGTTATAGCGCTGATTTCCGCCCCCCCAAAACAAGATAATACCGTTCCGAATGAACAACGCCAGCCCGATCGAAATAATGATCAAAGTCGTTGCCGTAGCGCGTTTTTTTCGCATCGGTGCCCAGAGCAGTTTTTCACCGAGTAGCGTCACTCCAACTGTCGCGATCGAGGAAATGAACATCGATACCCAAATGTTAATTCCGAGTGCATTAAACAGCAGCGTAAAATAAGCGCCCAGCGTCATAAAATCGCCGTGAGCAAAATTCGACAATCTCAGAATTCCATAGGTTAGCGTTAAGCCCACCGCAGAGAGCGCGATAATGCTTCCAACAGAAATTCCATTAACAATTAACTGCACGAACTGAGCAAAAAAGGCATCCATGCGCGGCACAAAATCACGATATCGCTTGATTGTGCCTGAAGTGGGGAAGTTTGGAAAGAGATGCCGAAATTTTGCCAATAAAAAAGCAGTCCCTACCCGGTTTGGACTGCCCTTGTGTTAGACGATGAGCTTCTCAATCTGTGTATATCATGCCGCCGTTAAACGAGTCTCACATCATCCTAAAGACTGATGCCCTTTATCATCGGTAGAAGAATGTATCGCTGCGATCGCAATTGCAGCCGGGTAGATGCGATGTTCTTGAGCGTGAATCCGATTCTGTAAGGTTTCTGCGGTATCTCCTTCAAGCACTGGAACTGCTGCCTGTATGATAATTGCGCCACTATCAACTTCTGGAACTACTATATGAACAGTGCAGCCCGTGATTTTAACTCCTGCTTCTAGTGCTTGCTCAACCGCACGATTGCCTTTAAAGCTCGGCAACAAACTAGGGTGAATATTGAGAATTCGCTCGCGAAATGCCTCAATTAAAACAGGTGTCACAATCCGCATCCAGCCTGCCATAATTACCCATTCAACCGAATGCTGTTTCAAGGTTTCTACGATCGCGCGGTCTAAATCCTCCCGATCAGCGAATTCTCGGTGATTCAGCAAGACGGCTGGAATATTAAATCGATTGGCTCGATCGACGACTTTTGCACCTGGATTGTTATAGATCACGACCTGAATTTCTGCATTCAGATCGCCTGCTTGAATCGCTTGTGCGATCGCTTCAAAATTGCTCCCACTTCCCGATGCCATTACACCGATCTTGATGCGTGGATGGGATGGAAATTCATCGTATTCAGGTGAAATCAGCGCAACCATGAGAGCTATCTTAAAAAACAGGCTCTCAGTTTATCGCGCTTAAAGTGATTGAAGGGAGAAACTATTTCTTAAAACTCGATTGTCCTAAAATATCCGTTATTCTCTTGAGCGATTCTCATGCTCTCTGATCCTTCTCACACCAAATCTCGATCGGATTCCGGATTTTCTCATCTGCTCGATCGAGAAGCGATCGCGGCTTGGATCTTTCTCGCGCCTGCTCTGATTTTGCTCGGTGTGTTTGTGCTGTATCCGATCGCATATCTGTGCTACCTCAGTTTTACGACGGGCAGCTTTACACGCGCTGGAGTTCGGTGGGTTGGATTGCGAAATTATTGGCGATTGTTGCTTAGTCCCGACTTTTGGCAAGTGTTGGGAAATACGGCTTATTTTACGATCGCAACCGTAATTCCTAGCTTGATCATTCCATTGGGATTAGCAGTGCTGTTAGATCAATCGATTCTATTTCGTGGATTGCTCAGAGCCGCTTATTTTATTCCGTCCATTACGTCTTTGGTGGCGGTTGGATTGGGGTTTCGCTGGCTGTTCCAAACTGATGGTGTAGTTAATCAGTGGCTTAGTGCGATTCACATTCCCGCTATTCCTTGGCTTCAGAGTACGGTTTGGGCGATGCCAGTCTTGATCTTGCTCAGCATTTGGAAGCAGATTGGATTCAATATGGTAGTTTTCCTAGCGGGACTGCAAACGATTCCAGTCAATCGCTATGAAGCCGCAGAATTAGATGGGGCAAATGGTTGGCAAAAATTTCGATACATAACATTGCCGGGATTGCGTCCGACGATCGTCTTTGTCACAGTGACAACTGCAATTTTTATCCTACGAAGTTTTGAGCAGGTTTACGTGATCACGGGCGGTGGACCGATGAACTCGACAAACCTGCTCGTTTATTTTATTTACGATCAAGCCTTTGCCCAATTTGATTTCGGTTATGCGGCTGCGGCTGCAACGCTGCTGTTACTGATCGCGCTTTTACTCGTTTATTGGCAACTACGAACACTTCGTACGGCGGAGCTGCCGACCGAAGATTAAGCCTCCGGAAAGGTCTGCCTAAACTCATCAATCAGAATATCCATTTCTTCGAGCGCTTGATTTATATCGATCCGCAATGTACCTAAATTCGGCTGTTCCATCAGTTTCAGCAACGATTCTCGCTTGCTTTCAATTAGCTTAATCCGTTCCTTAATCGTTTCCGCATTCATACTGAGAGTTCCTCAACGACGATCGCGCTTATCATGATCAAATGTTAAGCTCCTTTCAATTCTAGTCAGATTTCCTCAAAACTGAGCAACGCTAGATGAATTAAGCTTTTCCACATTTCTACCTTTTGATAGATTAAATTTGTTCAAAAAATTAGACGAAAAATCCACGAAAATCGTGAGCAAGCGTCCGGTCTACGGGTAAAGTAATGTGTACTCCTCAATAGTGTCACCCCCAAGAATTAGATATGGGTAGAAAAAAACAACCCCCGGTCTGGATTGTCGTGCTGGTTTGTAGTGCTGCTGGTGTTGCGTTAGGTGGGTCAGCAAGCTGGGCAGAAAGCAGTCAGTGTTTGCAGGATAAAGTTGTCACAAATCAGTGCTTGACCCAAGATCCAGTGAGAAAAACGGGTGAAGGAATGATGGCGGGAATGTTGGCAGGTGCAGGCGCGGCAGTGGGCGCAACTTGGAGCCAACGCAAGCGCGAACCTTAACTCAACTGCACAACCGCCTGATCTTCGACCAAGGTTCGATCGGTCAGCAAATCCTCAACCGTGATTTTGAGAAAGCGATCGCTATCGACTTGAAATTGCACTTTGATGCGATCACTTCCCGGCACTCCTGGCGGATCAAGCTCGGCAATGCTGCGCGATCCGTCTCGATCGTTTAACGCTTGCACCGGAGTTTGAGAACTCAGTAGATTTCGAGTCACTAAGCGATCGCCATCAAAATAAACTTCAGTCTGAGCCGTTTCCGTCCCCATCTCACCGATGATAAGTTCAATGCTGGGCTGATTGTCGATCGAGGCTCCAAGGATTAATTCGACGGGCTTTTCCATCGGATAAGGCTGACCAGCTTTGACTAATGGATGCCAATTATGGCGATTTTGCCGTCGATCCCAATAACGAACGCCGTAGCCGTGATAGAGAAAATCCTTAAGCTGAACGCCTTGACTTAGTTGTAATGCGCCTTGTGCGATCGCTTCAAACGGTTTCTCACACCGAATGAGAGAACTATCAAAATATTGCTTCACCCAATTCTGAACGGCTGGAATTTGAACCGTTCCACCCACTAATAGAACGGCATCAATGTCGCTGACTGCAAGCCCTTGACGGCGAGCTTGTTGCAGGACTTGCTCCATTGACTCATCAAGTTTGGCGAAGAAACCTCGATCGCTCAAAATTTGCTCAAACTGCGATCGAGTCAAGGACAAGTCATAACTCTCAAACGTTTCGTCGTTAAAGAAGACTTCCTGTGCTTGATTTGAAAGTGAAAGCTGAATTTTTAAGCGCTCAGCAAGTCTCGCAATTAGTGGTGTTGCTGTGAGTCCTTGAGTGTTAACAAAGTAATCCACGATCCAATTATCTAAGTCTGAGCCGCCTAAATTTTGTCCCGCTTTTGCAATCACTCTTGCGATCTTTGCTCTTTGTCCTGACTGTTCCTTAAACGATTTCTGTCCCCATTTCAGAATGAATCCCGTCGGCTTTGATTGAGCGATATCATTTACGTTGGTTTGCACGATCGATAGATCGAGTGTTCCTCCACCAAAATCGATCACCAGTAAAGTTTGTCGATCGCTAAATCCATATCCCAATGCTGCCGCCGTTGGCTCATCGATCATTCTGACTTGGTTAATATCGAGCGATTCGCAAATCTGCCCCAACCACAACCGATACGCCTCAAAACTATCCACCGGAACTGTAAACACGATCGACTCTACAATCTCTGGATCAGTGGTTTTCAGTTGGTCAATAATCTGCGTTAAAAACCACTCACCCACCTGCTCAAATCGAATCGTCTGCCCGTCCAATTCAGGTAAAAATCCCTGTACATCCGTCCCGATTCCGCGTTTGAAGTTGCGAAAAAATCGGGCATCGCTGCTGACATCGAGTGCTCGATCTCGGACTTGTTGACCGACTGTAACCTTCCTCTGCATTGCATTCTCGACATACACCAAACTCGGAACTAAAGGCGGATTCTGGGCAAGCCGCTGAGAAATTCCAGGAATTGACAGGGTTTCCGGTTGCTGTGTCGCAGCGTTCCAGCGGGTGATCACGGTGTTACTGGTTCCGAAGTCGATCGCGTAAGGCATTCTAACGGCAAGTAGATGAACATAAATCAGGTATATCAATTCACCAAACCATAATTGATGTCTCTAAAGCAAGATTGTGGATTGCTACACAAGAACAGCATCAAGGCAAGTCAGTCTTTTAAGAAATGAAACTAAGACTTTTACGAACTGCGATCGGTGTTTTGACACTCCTTTTATGCAGTGGAGCGCTGTTTCTCTATTTGTATTTTCGAGCTGCCCTTTCTCAAGAACGCGATACCTCTGACATTTTGAAAGCCGCGATCAACTTGGAATGGACTCGCACCGATAGCGCTTTGATTCGCTTCAATTCAAACCGCCTGTTAATTCGAGCAGGTTCTTCAGGATTGCACAATCATCTAGGCAAGCAAGGTTGGGTTCAGGTAGATCAGCTTGGATCACTCCGCATTTATCGCAGAGGTAGCCAACGGTTAGACGTAGACTGCGGTATGTTTTCGGGTCGGTATTTAATTTGCGATGTTGATCCTCAAGTCAGGAAACCCTAATGTATATCTGGGGACTTATGGCAAGAACTCATAATATTTTTTAACATATCGGTCATAATGAACTCATCTTCTATCTGATAGGGACGCACTATGAGTCGTCAACCGTCCGCTGAATTGGTTACGCTCCTCTCAAGGCTGCGATCGGGAATCTGGATTTTCGGAATCTCATCCTGGCTGTTTGGCATTGCCGATCGCTCGATCGCAGCACTAATGGATGGCTATCTTTCCGCCCTCGATATTGCTCAGCTATTCACTGCCGCGTTTTTCTTTATAGGATGGCTGTTTCTCAAACCCAGTAAGCTGTTTTAAGTTCACGATTGCTAGCGTGGGTTCATTCAACAAGAAATGTCATTTCAGTTTGCGAGAAAGACTGCTTCATCTACCGCCTCAAATCACTTTGAAGCAGGTTTTGCTTGGCTTAATACTCTTCTTAGTTAAGGAACGATCGTCGGCTTGATGTTTGTAACCTGAGTAAAGATATTACAAAATGTTTCAGACTGACCAGGAAGGTGAACACAATGCCGCACAATAATTTCGGAAGGTCGCTAAGTCAAAGGCTTGCGGAGCTGAGATTACCGGGGAAACGCCTCACCGCAATTCTAGGTGTATTAAGCTTGACAGCCATCAGGCATCCTGAGAAGCTGAGAGCAACGGCTCCAAGTACAGAGACTTAACTAAGCCATTTGGGGAACTCCCGTTTTAAACACACTCGGTTACATTTCCTTGGAGGAATCCATCAATGAGTATTGTCACGAAGTCAATCGTGAACGCTGACGCTGAGGCACGCTACCTCAGCCCCGGTGAATTGGATCGGATCAAAGGCTTCGTCACCACAGGTGAAAAGCGTCTGCGGATCGCACAAACCTTGACCGACTCACGTGAGCGCATCGTCAAGCAAGCAGGCGACCAACTGTTCCAAAAACGTCCTGATGTTGTTTCTCCTGGTGGAAACGCATACGGCGAAGAAATGACCGCTACTTGCCTGCGTGACTTGGACTACTATCTGCGCCTCGTAACCTACGGAATCGTCGCAGGTGATGTCACCCCGATCGAAGAAATCGGAATCGTCGGCGTGAGAGAAATGTACAACTCCTTGGGAACCCCGATTCCTGCCGTTGCAGAAGGCATTCGCGCAATGAAGAATGTTGCAGCATCCTTGCTGTCGTCAGATGATGCTGGCGAAGCAGGCGCATACTTCGACTACGTTATCGGTGCAATGCAGTAATTTCTGCTGCTGGATCGATTTCCTCCTTGTTTTAACTAAGACCACGCGACTTACGGAACTTTAATCATGCAAGACGCAATTACCTCGGTAATCAACACTTCTGACGTTCAAGGTAAGTACCTTGATGGTTCAGCGCTCGAAAAGCTCAAAGGCTACTTCCAAACAGGTGAACTGCGCGTTCGTGCAGCAACCGCAATCTCGGCAAACGCAGCAGCGATCGTCAAAGAAGCTGTCGCTAAGTCCTTGTTGTACTCGGACATCACCCGTCCCGGTGGCAACATGTACACCACCCGTCGTTATGCTGCTTGCATCCGCGACCTCGACTACTACCTCCGCTATGCAACCTACGCAATGTTGGCTGGCGATCCTTCTATCCTCGATGAGCGCGTTCTCAACGGATTGAAAGAAACCTACAACAGCTTGGGTGTACCCATTGCAGCAACTGTTCAAGCGATCCAAGCAATGAAAGAAGTCACCGCTGGATTGGTTGGTGCTGACGCTGGTAAAGAAATGGGCGTTTACTTCGACTACATCAGCTCTGGTTTGAGCTAAGAGCGAAGGTAAAGGATGACAGGACGAAGGAATCCTTCGTGATGTGCGTTCTTTAGCTTTCTCGACTGGTTTGGAAGTCTGGAGTGAGTATTAAGTGGTTGAGGCACACCTTAGCTTTTACGATTTAATATTGACTCTCGACTTCCAACCTTTTAAACACAGGTTTGTGAAACCATTCCGCAAGCGATCCCTAAGATTTGTTAAGCCGCTATCATTTAGCTGAATCTGGGCGATCGACATTTTTGAGATTTTTCTAAACTCGACTCATCCGCAAGACACTTCATTACATAGTGTCATTGTTTCTTCATCCTTTAGGAGAGATCCCATGAGAATGTTCAAAATTACCGCTTGTGTTCCGAGCCAGACTCGAATTCGCACACAGCGCGAACTGCAAAATACTTTCTTTACCAAGCTCGTGCCTTATGAGAACTGGTTTAAAGAACAGCAACGCATCCAGAAAATGGGTGGAAAAATTGTGAAAGTTGAATTGGCAACAGGTAGACAAGGTATGAATACGGGTATAGCGTAAGTCTAGATTGCTAACTCTGAGCATTAGCGGGAGGTTTTTGACCTCCTTTTTTCGTGTTCGATCGCCATAATTAATTGGTAGAGACAAGCCTCATTTAGTTGGTGCTAAACTTCAAGAGTTTAGTAGAAGTGTAGTTTTCAAGCTGGAGTTTCAATGCTGAAGTTCTACTACAATCCCGTCTCTGTCAATGCGCGTCGAGTTTGGATTGCGTTGCTGGAAAAACAGATTCCTTTGGCTTTGTTGCATGAATCATAAACGCTAAGAGATTTCCGACAGATTCAATGACT
>PSLO01000148.1:0-2248 GCA_040289665.1 Leptolyngbya sp. ERB_1_1
GTTCACTCTACCCCGTTGCTCGCCAGAGAATGAATCGTTCATAGCTCGCAACGGGGTGGCGTAAGGCGTGCACACGTTATGCGTCATTGGTTTGCTGCGGAAGTACAAGTCAATAGACAGAAGAGCTAAACGGGTGAGAACGAGTTCTCCGGGCGGGCAGCTTTCAATCTGAGCAGTACATCAAGCTTCATCTATCGCTCGTTTTGCTTCATACAGGTCGTAAGCGACCTGAAGGTTCATCCAAAACTCGGATGACGTCTTGAGCGCACGAGAAAGCAGAATGGCTGTCTCTGCTGTCATATCCCGCTTGCCATTGATGAGGGTATTGACTCTCTGGATTGGGATATCTATCTTCTTGGCAAGTTCCGTCTGGCTTATACCCAGAGGCTTGAGGAACTCTTCCAACAGAATTTCTCCCGGGTGTGTTGGCTTACGATTCTTTGGAATCATTGCTTTCACCTTGTCAATGGTAATCTGTAATCAAAACGTCTTTTGCGTTTCCGTCAATCCATCTGAAAACTATACGGTATTGATCATTGATCCGAATTGAATGGTATCCAGACCAATCCCCTTTCAGCGCTTCCAGTCTGTTTGCTGGAGGAACTCGGAGGTCCTGTAACTTTGAGGCAGCGTTCAGCATATCTGACTTTCGAGCGGCTGACTTCCAAACCAAGAACGGGATCCGCCGGGCTACCTTCGAGTCAATGCCGTTGTATATGTCTTCAGTTGTTTTGTCGGCAAAGTCCAGGATCACGATCTATAATAACAACAATTTAACGGCATATGTGCAAACGGTCATTTCCAGCCGTCCGCCCGTCTGAAAATTGCAATCGCCCGGAAAGACACAAACCAACAACCATAACCAACAACCATAGTGCAGTCATCACGCAAACCAACGAACGCATAACAGGCAAAACAATGACATTTATTAAAGCAATAATGGGCTGCATGTTATTTCTGAATATAGAAATCCCTGTTTTTGCTACTCCTACTACTTATTATGTTAGTACTAGCGGAAGCGATTCAAACGATGGAAGATCGCCCGATAGGCCGTGGAAAACTCTTTCTAAAGTAAGCTCTTTCGATTTTCGTCCCGGTGATTCTATCTTATTCAAAAAAGGTGATATCTGGAAAGAAAATTCCAATCTTGTATTTACTGATACTGATAGCGGTACAGTTACAGATCCTATTGTGGTTTCTTCATACGGAACTGGGGATAAACCTATTATACAATACATACTACCTATTGATGGCTGGAATATTCCAAGAAACTGGGCAAACACTTCAACAATAAATATCTGGAGAATGAAGATCTGGCCCACACCCAACAGGCTTTGGTTAAATGGCCGAGAAGTGTTGGTTGCTCCAATTTTAGATGATGTCGGAAGGGTTAATGATCAGGGAACTTTTGAATATTGGTTTTACAACGCAAGCGATTCTATGTTATATGTATATTCTAATGGTAATCCTGCAACCACATACACTTCTATGGAAGGTAACGCTTACTATTCGTTTGTTTTAGTTAGCTCCCGTTTTATTATTATTGATGGGATTGATTTTCGTGGTGGCACATCGCAAGCAATTTATCTAGGGTCATGTTCATACGTAACCATAAAAAACTGTAGTATTGGATATGGAAGCAGTGGTGTCTATTTAACCCAACACCCAGGGAATAATAACCCATCACACCATATTATAATTGAAAACTGTACATTCGATTCAGGCATGAACTTTAAATATGGATTAGATTCACATGGAGGTGATGGCACAAAAAGAGGTAGTGAAGATGGAATACTTTTATCAGGTGCTGCAAACAGCTGCATTATCAGAAATAATTATTTTACAGGGTGGGGACATAATGCTGTCTATTGCCTTGCTAAGGACACAAATCTTTCAGGTGTTTATGACAACAAAATTCATAATAATTACTTTACCGGATCAAATCTTTCTTATGGTCGTCCCTTTGGTACCGATGGGCTTGATGGGAAATGTTACAACAACGAATTCTTTAATAATATTATGAAAAATCACACAGTAAGAAGTCAGATAAACGGCAACAATAATTGGGTTAATCACAATATATTTGATGGGCAAACGACGTCCCCCGCTAAAAATTTGGGAACCGATGGAAGCGGGCAAGCTATTGAATTAAGCGTTTATCGAAATAACTTCGTGTGCTATGGTAATAAAATAGACCATAACCTTTTTGTCAATACTTCTGAAGCAGCGGTGGTTATACGCTCGTATA
>PSLO01000148.1:2346-7328 GCA_040289665.1 Leptolyngbya sp. ERB_1_1
CGTGTGCTATGGTAATAAAATAGACCATAACCTTTTTGTCAATACTTCTGAAGCAGCGGTGGTTATACGCTCGTATATTCATCGCACTTACAATAACAAGATAAGAAATAATATTTTTTACAATACCGGATATGATCCTAAGATACCTGCTGACACAGGTATTGCTATTGTGATTAGAGATCCTTGTCAAGTAAATAATAACGTATTTCAAAATAATTGCATATTTAACCCTGGTAAACCATTAAATAATGCAATAAAATTCTATGGAACAAAGATGGATGTAAGCCAGTTCAATTCTAACAATGGAGTGAACGGTAATATAATTTCTGGCAACATTCAAATGGACCCTTTATTTATTGACTACTTAAATGCTGATTATCATTTGCAACCCAATTCACCGTGTATTGATTCAGGAATATTAATACCCGGTCTTCTTTATGATTTAGATGGTAATCCTAGACATCAGGGACAAAATCCAGATATTGGCCCTTATGAATTTACCCCTCCAACGAATGTTGAAAACATCAAGACTGAGTTGCCCCGCAGATTTGCACTCGAACAGAATTTCCCGAATCCATTTAATTCAAGCACAACCATTCAGTTCCTGATACCAAACACTACCAAGGTAACGATTAAGGTATATAACAAATTGGGGCAAGAGGTGGCGTTACTGGTAAACGAAGTGCTAACCCCTGGTATGTACAAAAGAATCTTTGATGCGCAAGGGCTGGCAAGTGGAGTTTACTTTTACCGTATGCAGGCGGACAATTTTATCGAAACAAAGAAACTCGTTTTGTTGCGATAGAAAGGGCAACCGCAACTAAGAGCACAAACCACGACAGACATTCATTTGATAGGGGGATCTTAGAGTTGAGTTTGATAAATTGTTGTATTCGCTCTACAGTTTTTGCCGCAAGAGAATTGATCTTTTTGTAGCGGCAAAAACAACGGCGTGCTTACGCTAAACGTTATGCGCAACGGCAGTTAGCGACGTGCAAGTCTAGCGGAATGTTCTTTGAGCCAAGAGGCGAGCTGAGCCTTGGTGAGTTTCCCTGAGGCGAGATCCATCATCAACGAATACACCTCAACTTCGTGGGCAACAATCTCCCAGCCGTTTCAACTTCGTGGGCAACAATCTCCCAGCCGTTTCAACTTCGTGGGCAACAATCTCCCAGCCGTTCTTCTCGAGAAAGATATCCATCAATACGAAGGCAACTCGTTTGTTTCCGTCGATGAACGGATGGTTCTTGCAAATGTGGAAACCGTAGGCGGCGGCTTTGTCGAAAAGGGTCTTGTGTACATACTTGCCACCGATGGTCATCTTCGGCTGGCCAAGTGCTGATTCAACAAGCTTCCGATCCCGAAGACCAGCCCGTCCACCGTACCGTTGCAACAGGTCGGCGTGAATCGTGAAGACCAAGTCGTTGGGAATGAAGTGGACGGCCATTACTTGGCAAGTGCCTTGAGTGTATTCCGATACTTCCGGTTGGTTCTCTCATAGGCTCTTGCCCATTCCGCAAACTTCGGATTGAAGGGTGTCAGCACCACCCCTTCATCAATCTCAACAAGGTGTAGTTCGTCACCTTCGTTGAGATGGTAGTTGTCGACAATCGTTTTTGGCAGCGTGATTCCGAGACTGTTGCCCACTCGACGCACAGCTGTTTTCAGCATTGGCGTGTTCCTTTAGATTGTGGTTCCATTATAACAATCGTATTACTCAGAGTCAACTGCCGCTGCGCCTAACAGCAGGCACTACGACGCTCGCTCATTTGATATGGCGGTGTTGAAGCTTAGTTCAGGTGTCAGTTGTGCTCGCTCCATTTGTTTTGCCGCGAGGAGAATGAGTCGTTCATAGCGGCAAAACAAACGGTGTTGTTTCTGCACACGTTAGCCGAAATGTTTCATAAACCAATATTCAATCCCGAGTACTCTGGACAATGTTCAACAAACCTAACAAACAAACTGGAAGTAATCTCCCAGCAAATCCAATTCGACGACATTCATGCTAACGAATTCATCCGATGCCATTGAGCGCGGGCGTGTTGCTCTGGCGTGGACATTGGGGCGAAGCCGAGAGGGAGCTAACAGGTGCCGCGCTCGACCTTGAAGCCAGCCGACCACCCAGTGCTGCCGAAAGCACCGTCAGACTTGCAGAGCTTCGCCGCCGCCAGGGTAACTTTGAGGAAGCTGAGCATCTCTTCCGGGCGGTTGAGTTCCATCCCATGGCACTGCTTGGGCTCGCTGAACTTGCACTCGATACCGGCAAGCCGCAGCACTCCAAGGAGTGCATCGAGCGTTACTTGCGGCACATCCCCGCAGAGAACAAGACGCAGCGAGCGCCAGCACTGGAACTGCTTGTCCGCGCCGAAGTGGCACTCGGAGATACTACCCACGATCAAGAGATTGTTCTCATCCTCCAGACCACTGCAAACCTTGTCCCCACTAACCCTGTACGCGCATCAATACATCTTGCAGGTGGAATTGTCGCCGCGGCTGCGGAGGAATACGATGCAGCGCGGCAGCATTTAGAAGATGCAGTACTATACTTTGAGAAGAGCGACGCCCCGTACGAAACCGGTCGTGCACGCATCGAGCTTGCCCATGTGCTTCTCAGATTGGACCGACGTGAGGCGGCTGAACGTGAAGCCCGTACTGCTCTAGCAATGCTCGAGGAGATTGGCGCCATGCGTGAAGCAAAGCGGGCATTTACACTGCTCCACCAGCTCGAATCCTCGCGCCGCCGGTCGGTGGAACTACTCGGTACAGATGCACGGCTGACGCAGCGTGAGGTTGAAGTGTTGCGCTTCGTTGCACGCGGCATGAGTGATAAGGAGATTGCCTCGTCACTGCACCTCAGCGAGCACACCACTCACCGGCACATCGCCAACATTCTTACCAAATTGGACGTCCCTACCCGCGCGGCCGCCGTTGCCCTTGGCGCACGGTCTGCTGGTATTCTCTGAAACGCACTACTGCAAAAACACCAAGATGTAGAGGGATACGTATCCCCCCACAAGTTTCTTCGTTACGCTCCATAGTGTCTCCGCTTAGAATGAATACAGTCGCATGGCTCATTCAAGCTATTTCTCTCTTTCACTGAAAAATGGTGAATTTGTGTGAAGAAATTCCCTGCTGCAAAGAGTAAATTGTTAGCAAGACTTTCCCGCCGGGGCGGGATTTCGAAAACTCAATGGTAGCTGCAACCTTTCATGTTGCGCATTCTCATCACCACACGGAGAACATAAGAGTGACAGACGCGCCCTCTCTCTGGATGTTAAAAATGTTTGCAGCAGTACGAATGAGCAACAGTCTATTCAACAAACCAATAACGAAAGGAACAACCATGACACCTCAAGAAGTTGTCCGTAAGGCTATGGAAACCTTCAATCAACACGATGCAGAGACCTATGCCTCCTTGTACGCCGCCAACGCCGTAGCGCACGACCCTCAGTACTTCGAGCCACTGAGAGGCAGAGAGTCCATCCGCAAGGACATAGAGGACTTCTTCTTAGCGTTCCCCGATGTCCAGGCAAAGATCATTAGTACCATCCATAGTGCTGATAGCGTCGCCTTCGAAGTAGAAGTAAGTGGAACCCATAAAGGTCCACTGGTCACTCCGAACGGCAGTATTCCCGCAACAAACCGTCCCATGACAATGCTTGGAGGCAGATTTATTCGCGTCGATTCCCAATGGGCAATCACTGAGTGTAATCGATACTTCGACATGGCAGTGATAGCACAGCAACTGGGACTAAGCTAATAGCAGAACATGACTCAATACCGAAACGCTTTACCGCAACTCGGTAGCGGACTCTTCCTCACGGATGGCGGCATCGAAACGACCCTCATCTTCCACGAAGGACTTGAGCTTCCAGACTTCGCTGCTTTCGACTTACTGAAGCGTCCCGAAAAAGAAGCAGCTCTCCGCAAGTACTTTCGCACCTACGCAGCAGTCGCAAGGCGATTTGGCGCAGGACTGATTCTCGAAAGCGCAACTTGGCGGGCTAACCCTGACTGGGTTGCAAGACTCGGCTATACCCGAGAGCAGTTGGCAGATATGAACCGAAAAGTGATTCGTATGCTCGAAGAGATTCGAAACGAGTTTGAGACTGATAAGACCAAGGTCGTGATTAGCGGATGCGTCGGTCCTCGTGGAGATGGGTACAACCCGGTTCACACAATGTCTGAGAAGGACGCAGAGGCTTATCACACAGAGCAAGTCGAGACGTTCGCCGAGACCGCTGCCGACATGGTCGCTGCCATCACGATGAATTACGTAGAGGAAGCGGTTGGAATCGTCCGAGCGGCTCGGCACGCCGGCATGCCAGTCGCTATTTCCTTTACCCTCAAAACCGATGGTAGGCTTCCGACCGGCCAGACGCTGAAGGCCGCGATAGAGGGGGTGGATGCCGCTACGTCACACTATCCATGCTACTACATGATCAACTGCGCTCACCCGACTCATTTCGAGCATGTGCTTGCTGGAGGAGAACCATGGGTGGAAAGAATCCGGGGACTTCGAGCGAATGCCTCGCGCAAGAGTCATGCCGAATTGAATGAGTCCGCCGAGCTCGATGTGGGCAATCCCACCGAACTCGGTAAGCAATATGCTGAGCTTAGAAAGCGCCTAACGCAACTGAACGTAATGGGCGGTTGTTGCGGTACCGACCATCGCCATGTGGAACAAATCGCTGAAGCCTGTTCGCCGCTCTTTCGGGTTGCGACCTAACAAGCCGGCTTCAGCGGACGGCGCTGGCGCGCCGCCGCTGAGCCGTGGCTGCTTGCGCAATGTCAAGAGGTGAAGGCATTTATTTTCGTTAAGCGGAAAAGGGCTATGAAACCCGTATCGTGAGAAGTTCAACGTAAATCGAATGGATAGAACAAAACACGAACAACGTAACCGCTAAACGAAACGGGCATCGTTACCGTAACCCGAAGGGACTCTTTCGGAGCGTCCAACCATAATCCAGTTCTCCCCAAAT
>PSLO01000149.1:0-7217 GCA_040289665.1 Leptolyngbya sp. ERB_1_1
ATGGAGAATGTAAAGCAGTCTATCACTTTTGTTCGCTTTCACATATCATTTAGGATTGCTATATAACCGCCATATCTTGCTTCGATCGTGGCTCACTTTACGAGCTAAAACTACTGTGCAATTGCCCGCAGAAACCGATGATCTGATTGAGTCGGTGTACCACCTAGATGCGTCGATTCCTGAGACTTTAGAACCTGTTCATCAGCAAGACTGGGAAAGTTCTCTTGCCGATTATCAAGTGGGTGAAACGAGCAAGAAAATCACTCAGGCAAATGCAGTTAAACTACCGCCTGCTATTGAGGAGGCTTATCCCTGTGACTTTACTCGTGAAGGGGAAGCCGATGATGATAACGCGATCGCTAAAGTGACTCGATTAGGCGAACCTACCGTCACGACGATCTTTCTGCAACAAACCAACAAGAGATTAGTGCTACCAGGAACTACTCAAGAGGTTAATTTGAATCGATCGCCTAACTTAGCCACCATTCGAGGATTGCTGGAACACAGTACCCGAATTGGCAAGAAGGGGTTGGTACAAGCGTTGATACAACAGACTAACCCGCCTACATGGACTTCAGCACTGCTGCGTCATTGTCGCTATGTAGTGCTGAATGCTGGCGGTAAAGCTCAAGTGGATCGCTGGGAGTTGGAATTAGATCCGCTGCGAGGGGTTGTGATTGAAAAAGTAGATTGATGGCATAATTGGCTGGCTCTGGAGAAAACGGAAAATGATGACATTCAATTTGATTGATCAACCCTGGATTTCAGTGGTAAGTCAGGAATGGCAACGGCGAGATCTATCCCTGGTAGAGCTATTTGAAACCTGGGAGACATTGCGAGAAATTCAAGCGGATAATCCCCCGACAACGTTAGCAATTTATCGCTTTTTACTCGCGATTTTGCATCGAGCCTATCAAGGACCGAAAAACGTGGATCACTGGGAAGAGATTCAGCAGGATGACGGAAAAAAAGCGATCTCATATTTGAATCAATGGCGCGATCGATTCGGCTTATTTCATCCTGAATTTCCGTTTATGCAAGATGGAACGATTGATGAAAAAGATGCGGGTGAAGTTTATTTAGCGAGTTTGCTGCACGGCAATAACACCAGCACCGTATTTTGCCACGAACATCAATGGAGCAGTGCTGTTCTGACCATTCCAGAAGCCGCACGTTTGCTATTACGGCTACATAACTTTGATAGAGGTGGGCGCAAAACAGGCGCGACGGATTCGGCAGCAGTTTTACCGATGATGGATGCAGCAAATGTGTTAGTGCGAGGAAATAGTTTGCGCGAAACCTTGCTACTCAACTTAGTGCAGTATGACCCTGCTAGAGAGAAACCTAGCCCTGTAACAGGTGACGATCTTCCTTGTTGGGAACGCCAGTATCAGAAGGCGAAAGAGCGAATTCCCGTGGGCTATATTGACTACCTCACCTATCAATGGCGCAGAGTGAAGCTATTTGCCCAAGACAGACAGGTTGTAAAAGTAGCGCTGCATCCTGGAGATCGTATCCCAAAAGATATTTCAGCATCTCAATGGGAGTGTGGAATTGCTTACACTAAAAGCCCAAAAGGATTAGATAAAGTGAAGCTGAACTTGGCAAGGTCACTCTGGCGTGATTCAGCGGTATTTTTGCAGTCTGCCGAGACTTCTAGCCGACCTCGTATCCTCGACTGGGTAGCAATCCTGAAAGCTGAAAAAGGCTTAATCGAATCGAATCTACACCTGCAAATTTTGGGTTTGAATGTTGACCCTAAGATTATCGCCAAGCCGATGGAATGGTCGGCACAGCAGTTAACTACTCCACTAATTTATTTGGTAAATAAACCACTGTGGCAGAAACTAACTCGTGTGATCGCAATTGCCGAGGATCATCGACAAATTTTTAAATCGTTCCGAGGCAGTCCGTATCACGCTCTAGCAGACGCCTTGAACAACAACGATGCAGGTGGCTTTGCTGCCACTTTAGACGGTGAATCTCGATATTGGGCAACTCTCGATCGCGCTTTCCAAGAACTTTTACAAGCGCTTCCACAAGACAAAACTGAAGATGGTAACGGTATCACTTACGGTAATACTCGACTGCCGGAGTGGACAAAAACGGTGCAAAAAGCTGCCAGAGATGCCTTCACCGAGTCGATCTCGTCAATTCGCAACTACGAAGCTAGAGCAAAAGCACTACGCACTCTGGAGTGGAGGCTTGCCGATCTGCGGGCGAGTCCAGAACAGAAGGCAGAAAGAAAAGCCAAGGCAGCTAAGAAAAAAGAAAAGGTTTCTAAATAGGAGTTCGATCGATGTCTACAACTCAGAGAACAACTCGCAATCGACTGGAGCGCGAAATTCGATTTCTTCTGTCTGTCAGCGATCGCACCACTAAAGACAACGGTGCAAAGGCAGATTTCAAACGGGCACTATCGGGCGAGCCAGAACATATTCGCAAGGTTTACCCTTTTGTTTTGCCCTACATAAGTAACGCTTCCGAGCGGGAACAGAAACAGATTTGGATTCCGATTGCTTGTCTATCGGTCTATTACCCACAGCCGCTCCGAGAGCCAGAACAACAAAGAAATTTTGGGAATAGCTCTCGTGGTTTAGCAACTGCAACTAATTCCGAAGGGGCTAATCGACGGTTTCGAGCTTTATTAGATTTAGCCTTGACTGATATTCAGTCGCCCTTGACAGCACTTGTGCGGCAGATGAAAAGTAAGGGAATTGCAATCGATTATCCCAAACTCATTGCCGATTTGTGCCAGTGGGAACACGCCGATCAATATATTCAAGACCAATGGGCAAGAGCATTTTGGGGCGGTGTTTCAAGCGACCTATCCCAGGAGGAGCAGGCGATGAGTGAATAGTGATCTCGTCTGAACTGTCTTATCGAAAGTTTCTTCAACATCTAAACCTAATTGGAGTTTTTCTCATGCAACTCGAAATTCATGTTCTGCAAAGCTTTCCGCCTGCCAACCTCAACCGCGACGAAAACGGGATGCCAAAATCCACTGTGTTTGGCGGTTACCCACGGGCGCGAATTTCTAGCCAGTGTCAAAAGCGGGCAGTGCGCTTGTTTTATCAAGAACATTCTAATCTAGCGGTAGAACAATTTGCCCAAAGATCGCGCTCCTGGACACCAGAACTCAAGGCTTTGCTAGTTAATGCAGACATTCCCGAAGCTCAAGCGGAAATAGCAACTAAGCTGGCATTGGAAGTTTTGGGGGCAAAATTTGAAGCGGGCAAAATCGAATCAAAAACGATTTTGTTCTTGGGGCGCACAGAGATTGCTGCGATCGCTGATATTCTGATCAAAAACTGGGCGAAAATTGAACCCGAACTGAAAGGCAAAGAACCCAAACTGCCTGCCAAAGATCCCAACTTGTCTAAGGTGATTGAGAAGGCATTAGCAGAGAGCGGTAAACCTGGTGATGTAGCGTTATTTGGTCGGATGATGGCATCATTGCCGACGGTAAATGTTGATGCCGCCGTGCAAATGGCGCACGCGATTAGCGTTAACAAACTTCAGCAAGAGTTTGACTTTTTTACCGCTGTAGATGACCTGAGTGCTGGCGATGATGCTGGAGCAGACCACATGGGCGAAACGGGATACAACAGTTCTACCTATTACCGCTTCACGGCTTTAGATACCGTGCAACTCCAGAAGAACCTGGGGAGTGATGTGCAGGCAGATACGATCGCTCAAGCCTTCACGGAGGCTTTTATCAAAGCAATTCCTACCGGACATCAAAATGGGTTCGCTGCCCACAGCTTGCCCGCAGCGGTCATGGTCGTCGTTCGCCAGGGACAGCCCATTTCATTGGTCGATGCGTTTGAGAACCCTGCTGCGCCCAAAGGCGGCAGAAGTTTGCTAGAAAATGCCCTCACCCAATTAGACAGTCATTGGGCAGACCTGAGCAAAATGTATGGTGAAAAATCCGTTGTGTTCAAAGGCATCGTCACTCGTGAGCAGCTTGCCCAACAGTTGGCGAACCTGAAAGACTGCGAAAAACCGAGTGTGAATGAGTTACTCAAAGATGCGATTGTGGCTGCCTTTCCCGGAGGCAACTAACCATGCCCACCTTACTGTTGCGAATGCGTGCCCCCATGATGAGTTGGGGTGATCATAGCCGCTTTACCATTCGAGATACACGACGAGAGCCGACAAAATCGGCAGTAATTGGCTTACTCTGCGCTGCATTAGGGCGACCTCGTTGGGAGCCTGTTAACGATTTAGCAGCGCTGAAGATGGGAGTGCGAGTGAATCAAGAAGGGTTAGTCCAATGCGACTATCACACGGTAATGGATAGTATTAAATCCAATGGCTGCAAGGGTGATACGGTGATTAGTCAGCGCTACTATGTCGCAGATGCAGATTACCTTGTTGGGTTGGAGAGCGAAAATCTCGCCTTGCTAACGGATCTGGATACGGCTCTGCAATCTCCTTGCTGGCAACTCTATTTTGGGCGCAAAAGCTTTGTGCCCAGTTGTCCCATACAGCTAGGAATCGTTGATACCGATTTGGAGTGGGCACTTCAGCAGTATCTCGATCAAAGATGTAGGCAACAAAGACGCCCAAAGCAACTGCGGTATGTGCTGGAAGTGGCAGATAGTTTAGACGTGCGGCAGGATGTCCCGATTGATTGGCAGCGCCGTTTGTTTGGTAGTCGCTGTGTTCTGACCCAATTTCATGCAGTTCAGGAGGAAGCATGTATCTGAGTAAGTTAGTTCTAAATGGGCGAGATCGAACAGTCCAAGCTGATTTGAGCAATGCTCATAAGCTACATCAGCGAATTATGCAGGCATTCCCAGATGAGCAACGCGAACACTCCGTGGAGCGAAGCTACCGACCTCGCGATGATTGGAATATTCTGTTCCGACAAGAGGTAGAAAATGATGTTGTGTTGGTGCAGTCTGAAATTGAGCCAGATTGGTCGAAGCTACCGCCGCGCTATCTAGTGAATCAGGCAGTTAAAGCATGGGACTTAGAGGCAACTCAATTTAGTGCAGGTCGAGTTTTTCGGTTCCGCTTACGGGCGAATCCAAGTAAGCGAGATAACCAGACTAGAAAAACAATTGGTTTATTTCATCGTCCTGATCAACTGGCATGGCTAGGGCGTCAAGCTAAACGTTGCGGGTTTCAACCGCATGGGGTAGATGTGATTCCGTCTCCCAATATCTATGGATTTAAGGGCGATGGGTCATCGGCAATTCGGATTTCTACAGCACTTTATCAAGGCATTTTAGAGGTGACAGACCCGCTTCCATTGCTGACAGCCATTCAGCAAGGAATCGGGCGTGGAAAGTCTTATGGCTGCGGTTTACTCTCAATTGCTCGATTTCAAGGCTAATTCAGCATTTTTGAGGTTAATTTTTGCAATGTCTAGATTACGCACGTTACCGAAAGCTCGCGATCGTATCAGTTTTGTGTATTTCGAGCATTGTCGGATTGAACAAGATGAACGTGCGATCGCAGTCTTTAAGGAGAAGAGCAAGTTCTTTGTGCCTTGTGCTGCGATTGCAACTCTCTTACTAGGTCCGGGAACTTCAATTACCCATGCAGCGATCAAAACGCTAGCAGATAACGCCTGCGAAGTGCATTGGGTTGGAGAGGATTTACTTCGTTTCTATGCTAGTGGACGCAGTGGTTCTGGAAACGCCAAGCGATTGATTCATCAAGCAACACTGTGGGCAGATTCAGTTCAGCGTTTAGCAGTGGTGCGACGGATGTATACCTTCCGTTTTGATGAGCCTTTGAGTGAAGACTTGACCCTCCAGCAGATTCGAGGGCTAGAAGGGGTACGAGTTAGGATGATGTATCAGCGTTGGAGCGAGAAGACCGGGGTGCAGTGGAAGGGTCGGGATTATAAACAGGAGGATTGGGATCGGGCTGATCCGATTAATCAGGCATTGTCGATCGCGAATACTTGTCTGTATGCAGTATGTCAGGCAGCAATCCATTCAGTGGGATATTCGCCTACTCTGGGCTTTATCCATACAGGTAAGCCGCTTTCGTTTGTTTACGATATTGCAGATCTGTATAAGGCTAACACCATCATTCCTGCTGCTTTCGAGGCCGTTTCAGAAGCCTATTTCGATTTAGATACGGTAGTTCGTCGAAAGTGTCGAGAGAAGTTCAATGACTACCGATTAATGCATCGCCTAGTTCAGGACATTGATCAGGTTTTGAGTTTTGGGGATGAAGCTGAAGCGGAGCCGATTTGTTTTTTGTGGGATGACGTTTTGGACTCAGTTCAGGGGGCGAAAAATTGGGGAGATGAAGATTAGACGATGGTTGTATTCATTCTAGAAAATGCTAAGCCTGCTCTACGAGGTGAACTCAGTCGCTGGTTGTTTGAGATCAAGGCAGGAGTTTTTACAGGTCGGGTTTCGGCGTTGGTACGAGATGAGTTGTGGAATTTGATTGAGGATAAACTCGGCAATGGTTCTGCCGTATTGATTTATCCGCATCGCAATGAACAGGGGTTTCGGGCACGAACGATTGGAAATCCTTCACGCTCGTTGGTAGACATAGAGGGCATTTTTCTAGTGAAGATCTAGTAAAATCAGCTACTGTGGAAGTGTTGTCCCCATGCACGTGGGGGTGTTCCGATGTTAACACGGGCTTGACTGCCATGAGCCCTCCAAGAACAGGTATGCAATGGTACACAATACAAGCAGGAAGCCCCAATACCGCAGTGTGGATGGAAAACTGGAACTCGCCGTCCTCAACAAGCTGGAATGCAAGATTCTCAAACGACATAAAGGCTTACTCTAATTATTACGACGGGGTTGCCTATTACCAGTGGCCAGCAGACCAGCAATACGATCAGCAATGCACCTCATTTTACAACTACCCGCACACAAGCCCTCCTCCAGTGATGTCTGGAAGCCTGAAGAACGGCGGCAACTATAACATGGCATACTACATTTATGGCTGTGCCTAACCCTTCCGCCTTCTTTTTTTGTTTCAACATATGATAATCGGACACATGAAAATTGCATGAGATTATATGGTCAATTCTCGGCCTTCTTCATAATCCGCCTGCATAAAAGTAAAATACCTGATGGCGCGCCTTGTATCAAGATAGTGAAAATAGCTAGAGATATTGCCATCCTGACGGCAATAATATGCATATCATTTGTTGCCCTCTCCTTGCTAGGGCATGCGGTCAATGCATTGGCAGAAGATGAGACGAGTGGAAAAACAGATCCGCAGCTAGG
>PSLO01000021.1:0-41864 GCA_040289665.1 Leptolyngbya sp. ERB_1_1
TTCGTTTTCATCCGCAAGTCTGACAATTCTCCTGTTCTACAGGTTACCGTTTCTAGTTATTCATGCAACAAAGCCTCGCCCAATACAACATCGAATCAGAACCACTCAATGCTGAGCGTGATTCGTAATCTCAGCCTCACTGTTATGTGACTAGAATCTAATTCCAGAAATCGCGATGAACTTCGAGGATCTCCGCTGCCACCTCTGGAATCTCACCCCATACTCGAATCGGTTTTTGACCTCGTTGAAACAGCGATCGACAAGGTAAATTCAGCGTTGGATTCTCAGTATGATTGCCTGTGAGTTCTAATAAGCGCGTTTCCGCCACTCCATACACCAAGCGCCCGATATTTCCCCAATACAGCGTTCCAGCACACATCGCGCAGGGTTCGATCGTTGTGTAAAGCGTGCAGTTCCACAAATATTCTGGACTCAAATTCTGATACGCCGTTCGCACCAGCACGGATTCTGCATGATTGACCGAATCGACATTGCCTTGCTCAAACAAAACGGTTTCGTGATCTGGGGCAACTAAAATCGCACCGAACGGATGATGACCGAAGTGGCGCGATCGCATTGCAATCTGATTCGCTCGTCGTAGGTGTTGCAGCATTTCTTCAAACGTTGGATCGCGCGTCTCCATCACATCCCCCAACGCGTAAACGCTTGACTTAACGCTGCTTTCACTTGCTCTGCAACCGTTAACTCGCTCCCACTGCCATCAATGCGAACAATGCGATCGAGATTTTCTTCGGCAAGTTTGGCAAATCCTTGCTGGACACGACGATGAAAATCGAGGCTGGCTTGTTCGATTCGATCGCGCTTTCCTCGATGCTTCATCCGCTCGAATCCAACTTCTACATCAATATCTAACCAAATGGTTAAATCACTTTGTAAGCCACCCGTAGCAACTTGATTGAGTTGATCGATTAAATCGAGATTTAACCCGCGCCCATAGCCTTGATACGCGATCGTTGAATCCGTGTAGCGATCGCATAAAATCAGTGCCCCTCGTTCTAGATGGGGACGAAGAAAGTTTTCGACGTGTTGAGCGCGATCGGCAGCATAGAGCAGCAACTCAGCGCGATCGTGAATTGGTTCATCATCAGTGTGCAATAAAAGCTGTCGAATGCCTGCACCGAGTTGGGTTCCACCGGGTTCGCGCGTGGGAATCACATCCGCTTGTTGAATTGTGGTTAGCCATTGGCGCGATCGTTCAAGCTGCGTCGTCTTACCACAGCCCTCTATTCCCTCAAAGACAATCAATTTACCGTCCATGCGTTCTTCGCCAACCACGACAATTTAGACTAGGGTATTTCAAATCAGGGGACGCGATTCGATTTGCGGAAAATAGATCACTTTTGGGGTTATCCGTTATAAAGGGGCTAGGGCAACTTGCCGCCAGATCGCTAAATACGAACTGACGCGAATTGCAGCTTGTATCGTTCTGAAAGCCAGATTAAGATTTACGGGCAGCAACCTAGACCAGGGTATCGTTTTAGCGTAGGTTGGAAACGGAAGAAGTGAAGATTCACTTGTCACAAGATTGGGGTTTGCTATGGCTCGGTACACCTGTTTATTCACTGTTGGAATCCCAGTACAAAATCTCCAGCCGCTGTTGAATCAGACGCTGAGATCCTGCAACCTGGATGTAATCTACGCCACGGAAGACTACATGATGGCGCGGGAAACTCCAGGCAATGTGGCATTTCCGAAACTCGTTACGGTCGAGGTGCTGATTGACAAAACAACGGCAACTGATCGAGAAACTCGGATGAATTTTGTGATCAAAAATGAGGAGCTACCGCTCCAAGTCGAAAATCACTGCCGCAAAATGTACGATCTGGTCAATCAAGCGATCAGTGAGAATCAGGGTTGGAATCTGATCGAAACCGTAACGGGCTAGATTTTTTTATGATTCATTCATCGTCTTCTGGGTCGCCGACCATGTTGGGACTGATCAGCGTGATGTCAAATTCATCAGGCGGAACGGTCAGCACGGCATCGCGTTTTAGCAAGTAATAAATCGCTCGAACTTGTGGACCAAAAACAATTTCGTCTTGATTACGCAGATCGCACTGTTGCAGTTTACGACCATTGATCAAAAGACCATTTGCACTCGGCTTACCTTTGAGATTGCCGTCAACGATTCGGTAGTAGTGGGTTCCATCTTCGTTGGGCAATTGCAGCAGGGTCGCATGACGACGTGATACAAACTGCGACACTAACCGGATATCGCACTTGGGGTCGCGTCCGATCGAATAAACCGGAGCATCTAACACAAACTCGCGGCGACCCTTATCGTCTTCGATAATGATGAGATGGTTTTGATGCGGTTCTGAGGGCATTGACACTCGAATTAAAGGGGTGGGTGAACGGTAAAAGAATAGACTACCTAGACAAGATAGATCGTGCTGACACGCAGCAACACAGTACGAGTACTGACATTACTGAGTACTCATAGGCTTCGGAGTTCGATCGTTCTGAATCAAACCAATCAGACCCGAAGGCACGATCGATTCAAGTCTCACCTAATGTAACTGATTATTTTCGCTGTGACGACTTTGCAAAGCGTCGTAACAATAGCGAGTTTGTCACCACGCTAACTGAGCTAAATGCCATCAGTGCGCCTGCTGCGGCAGGACTGAGCAAAATGCCAAATCCAGGAAGTAATACACCCGCAGCGATCGGGATTCCGAGCAGGTTGTAAGCAAATGCCCAAAATAAGTTCTGCTGGATTTTCGCGAAGGTGGCGCGGCTGAGGCGAATCGATTCTACGACATCACTGAGACGATCGCGCATGAGGACGATTCCTGCTGTTTCGATCGCGACATCGGTTCCTGATTTTAAAGCGATGCCGACATCCGCTTGAGCGAGGGCGGGCGCGTCGTTGATGCCGTCTCCCACCATGCCAACGCAATGCCCTTCGGATTGGAGTTGAGCGATCGCGGTTGCTTTTCCTGCGGGTGGAATCTCAGCTAAGACCTCAGAGAGTCCGAGATCAGCAGCGATCGCTTGAGCGGTGGAGATGCGATCGCCGCTCAACATCATTACCTGAAGATTCAGGTCTTGTAAGGCTTTGATCGTCGTTTTGGCATCGGGTCTAACCCTATCTGAAACGGCGATGATTCCGATTAAAGTTTGGGTGGCAACGTAGACGATCGTTTTACCAGATGCAGCGAGTTGGTCGGCTTGCGATCGTGCCGTTTCAGGAATGGCAATTTGGTGGTTTTCGAGCCATTTCGCGGTTCCGAGAAAGACTTGCTGCTGGATTGAATCGAGTTCTACTTTTGCCGAAACTCCATATCCTGCTTCGGTGTAAAAGTCTTGAGCAGGTAGCAGCGGTAAATCTTGAGCAGCTTGCAAAATCGCGGCGGCAAGTGGATGGCGGCTTCCACTTTCCACAGTAGCGGCAATTTGCAGGACATCATTACGATCGAATTCGATTACGTCTGTTACCACTGGCTTTCCGGTGGTTAAGGTTCCGGTTTTGTCAAAGATGATCGTATCAAGATGATGCACTTGCTCTAGAACATCGCCACCGCGAATGAGTAATCCGCGTTCGGCTCCAATGCCTGATCCAACGAGAATTGCAGTCGGAGTTGCGAGTCCTAAAGCACAAGGGCAAGCGATCACAAGAACCGCGATCGCTAACTTTAAACTCAGCAGCATCGGAGAAGGATGCGGCATCATTCCCATATCGTGAGCGTGTTCTAAGCCGATCGTCCATTGAGGCAGACTTGTCCAAATCTTTGTGCCGATGAATTCCCAAAAGAGAAAGGTTAGCAGCGCGATCGATAAAACGCCATAAGTAAAGTAGCCTGCGATCGTGTCTGCTAATTTCTGAATCGGAGCTTTGCGGGCTTGAGCCGATTCGACTAAATCGATAATTCGCGCCAAGGTGGTTTCTTTGCCAACCCGCGTGACTCGAATCGCGATCGCACCGGATTGATTAAGCGTTCCGGCAGCAACGAGATCGCCTGTTTGCTTCTGAATGGGAATCGATTCGCCTGTTAATAACGATTCGTCGATCGTGGTTTCACCGCTGACAATTTCACCATCGACCGGAATTTGCTCACCGGGTAGGACTTGTAACCATTCTCCAGCCCTGACATGAGCGATCGGAATGTCGATTCCGGTTTGAGTTGTGCCATCTTTGCCGATTAGTCTTGCCGATCGAGGCTGTAAAGCAACGAGTGACTGGAGTGCGGCGGCAGCTTGTCCGCGTGCCCGTTGTTCAAGAGTGCGTCCAAGCAAGATGAAACCGACAAGCATCACAGGCTCATCAAAAAAGCACTCCCATCCGAGTTGGGGACAGATCAGCGCGACGAAACTTGCGGTAAATGCTGTCAGCGTTCCCAAGCTAACAAGCGTATTCATGTTGGGTGCATTGCGGCGGAGTCCTTGCCAACCATCCACAATCATCGATCGACCCGGGAAGATCAGCGCTGCGATTGCTAACCCACAGTGAAACCAAACGTTACTCAGTCCAAAGATTTCGACGTGAAGATGTCCGATCATGGAAAAAACGAGGAGCAGAATGGCGATCGTGAGTTGTTGCGTTTGTCGCTGCAATTCTGCTTGGCGGCGTTCTGTCAGGTCAGGAGACTCGAAATGTTCTGCGGTGCGCGGTTGGCTTGGGAAACCTGCTTCTGTGAGTTTTGCCGCGAGGGTGGTGGAGTCGATTGGGCGAGCGCATTCAACCGTGGCGAGTTCGGTGACAAGATTGACGGTGACAGATTTGACACCAGGTTGCTGATTGAGTTGTTTTTCGACGGCTCGAACGCATCCGGCGCACTTCATTCCGGTGACATCGATCGTGATGGTTTCGAGGCTTGTATCGTGCTTGGTGAGCGGTTCAGCAGTGGGGGGTAAAACGGTTTGCGACAAGATCCAACGCTCCAGTCAGTAAAACATCTCCTCTCTTGAGCGTAGAAGATGTTTCGTCGAATCGGTGAACTTTTTTTCTGATCTCGTTGGCTTTTAGTCGTTAAGGGTATCGCGGCGCAACCACAGAAAGTAAATTACCAATCCAAGCTGAACCGGGACAAGGGCGAGATAATTTCTCAAAATTGGATTGATATCGAGTGAGGAAAAGGCATTGAAGTAGCCCATTCCCAGTACGGCGTAGAGGAAAAGTAGCGGGGGTTTTGAACGTTTTTGCATTGGCGAAATTGAAGAGAACAGAACACAGCCTAATCTCGATCGCTCACAACTAGGCTGCATCATGCTAAAACCAGGCTTTCTTGCTGTTGACGTAAGTGTTCACAAATTCATCATCGCTCTTGGTCAAGTAGATTACGCCTTCTGCAATTCCGATAATCGATGTCACCATGGCACCGAGTCCACAAGTTAACAAAGTCGCAGCCAGCAGGATAATGCCTTCGGTCGTGTAGCCCAAGATAAATTTGTGTACGCCAAAACCTCCCAATAGAATCGCACAGATGCCTGCGGCAATTTTCTTGCTTGCGTCGCCAGATGTTCCACTTGTCATGTGTTTAGTTTCCTTTTGAAGCTCATCACTATCTGCTGGCAGTGTACCCTCGCTTCAGGAATTACTTGCATAAAGTTTACAAACATGACCGTATTATTACTGCTTTATCATTCGAGCTTTTGGCAATCAGGATTGGAAGTAGGGTAGCGGTAACGTAATGGATGAAACAATTTACGAGAACGATCGATGAGACGATAACGCTTGAGGGATATTACGTAAAGCACTTCGGATCTATGAATGGGTTGATTCAATATCTCTACAAAATCAAACCTGGTAAAGCAATTCTCTGGTGCTATCTCATTTGGTACTTGGTTGCGGTTTATTTTTACTTCGATCCGTCGCCCAAACTCTGGATCAACGCGATCGGCATTAGCGCAGTCATTGGAACAGGTCTTCTATTAAGCGTTTCTTCTCCTCAAGGCACACGGGATCATTGGCAAACGTTCAGGCTGTATTTGATGCCGTTCTGCGTCTCTAGCTTTTCTGCTTTGATTAAAGGGCAGGGTTTTACTGTCGTTCTGTCACCACGCATTGAAGAAACGATCGTTGCCGTTGCGCTCTGTGCAATGCTTTTGAGTACGATCGTGCTGATCAAATTTGCAGGGAAGAAACGACCTTGAACTGTGTGGATGGTGTGACAACTTTGATCTACTAAGCTTCAAACCTCGTGCAATTGGTTAGAAACGGCAACCGATTCCTAACGAACCCGCAGGCGATTAACTGCTTCCGTTCTTCCATTCGTCAGTAATGGGCTTCCGTTACTGACGAATGGAACCCAATTCACCACGAACGTTCTCTGATTTTTCAGTAAGCTCCGTAAATTTGCTCGAAAAATTCTGGCAATCTACACAAAATATCTGTGAGAAAGCGCGATCGAGTCCGCAAGAGTGTCTCGACTCGCTTGAAATCAAAAGCAGAAGCCACTGCGGACAAGACCGCTGGCTCTTTCTGAGGGAGTTTGGGTTTAGCTTGGCTTGGGTCATGACGATCGAGCCTCACAAATCCCTGCAATCTTCTAACTAGCCGCACTGCCTAGTAAGAACAATGCTAACAGTGTTCCACTATTCCACAAAGCATGAAGTAGCACCGATGCCATGAGATTCTGTGTTCGAGTGTAAACGAAACCCAAGATGATCCCCAGAACCGTTAAGGGCAGAACTTCCGATAAGCTCAGATGCACGATCGCAAAAATTAAGCCACTCATGACGATCGCTTGCCAAGTGCTGAAATACTTGGTCAACGAGGGTAAGAGAAATCCCCGAAAGAATGTTTCCTCGAACAATGGAGCCGCGATGGCGGCTGTGACAAAGAATAGAACCAGCGCGATTGTATCTCGACCTTCTAGCGCGATCGACAACAGCGGATTACTCCCTCCTCGCCCCTGCCAAATCTTCTCATTGATCCAAGAGACTCCAGCAACCAAAGGATAAGCGGCTGCATATCCGCCAATTCCCCAGAGTAACCAGCGACCTTTGAGGCTGAAGCGAAACCAGTTATTTTCAAGCGGTAAAAACTTCCGAATTGAGAAATACAGAACGCTCAATCCGCCTGCTGCTAAAAGAATGTAGGTGATCAGGGCTAAGACTGCTCGATCGCGAACTGTAAACGTCGCCGGATCAAGTCCAAATGCCGATTTTGACACTAATAATCCGAGCGGCAAGAGGAACTGTCCGATCAGAAGTTGCCCAACCGCAAAGAATCCGACAACTAGCACCTGCCAAGTAATCTCGTAATTCCAAGGCACTGTCCACTTGATCGAGTTCGTTCCAGCAAGTAGAGATTGCTTGCGTTTGAAAAGCCACTGTCCACCCAGAAATAACAGCAATCCAAAGCCGAGAATGAGGGCGATCGTGGGGACTGCATTGGCGCTAATCCATTTCACCAAAGCTTGTTGTGCTGCTTGTTGTTCTGCGGCACGAAGTTCAGTTAGCGCATCCGATCGCTGTTCTAAGGTGTAGAGTTTTTCCAGCGATCGATTGCGAAACCAGCCCGTGAGATTTTGTTTCAGAATCGGTTCTGCTCTGGGGGGCAGCGTATTTTGCCAAAGGGCAGTTAAAACGTCAGCGGTCGATCGTAAATCGCGACTTTTCTGGGTTTGTGGTGCAGTGAGTTTTGCCCAGCTTTTGAGCGCGGCATCAACTTGGTTTTGTTGTGCCTGAAGAATCCCAATTCTGACATCGAGTTCATCGCGTAAGGTCGTTTGTTTTGCTAGTTCCACGGTGAGCGGTTTGGCAGAATCGGGAGCTGGATTGGCTTCGATTTGGAGTTGAGCCGCGGAGATGGCTTTCTCAACTGACGATCGCGTTTTTTGATATGCCTCTAGTGCGGTCTTTTCAGGATTACGATCGGTCAATGCTGCTGTATTTGAATCGCCCTGATATTGTGCTGCTTGCAGAAGCAGATCTGTTTGAGAAAGCTCTAATCGGCTTTGGAATTGAGGTTGATTCCAACTGCCAATCAAGTCAAGCGCGATTGCAACGATCGCGACCAAGGTCAAGCCCCATAATAAAATCCGCTTCGGTGTCATGCCAATTCCTTAAAACGCCCAGAATGTCTTCCAGTTATTCTAAGAAACAGAGCGTCGATCGCACTAAACTTTCAGTCTTTCTAGATCCAACACGAATGAAATTTAGCTGCCCGAACACGTTAAAATCAGGCTGACTTTTTGCCCCGGATAACTTCTATGACGACTCGTGTAATTCTTGTGCGCCACGGTGAAAGCAGCTACAACGTTGAAAAAAGAGCGCAGGGGCATTGTGATTTATCGACGCTGACCGAGAAGGGCGAAAAGATGGCAACTCAAGTTGCAACTGCCCTCAAAGATTTGAAGTTTGATGCTGTCTACAGCAGTCCGCTCCAACGTGCAAAACGCACCGCTGAACTGATCCTTGCAGACCTCAACAATCCACCCCCGCTACAAACCACCGAGGACCTGAAAGAGATTAATATTCTGCTGTGGGAAGGCTTGCTGTTTACCGAAGTTGCAGAGAAATATCCGGAGATGTACGCTCATTGGCACTCCGAGCCGCACAAAGTTAGAATGACCCTACCCGATGGCAGTGAACTTGCACCTGTTCCGGAGTTGTATCAGCAAGCGGAGCGATTTTGGCGATCAACCCTCCCCCAACACGCCAATCAAACGATTCTAATCGTGGCTCATAGCGGCATTAATCGCGCCTTGATCAATACTGCGATCGGACTTGAACCCGCTGATTATCAACGCTTCCATATTTCCAACTGTGGCATTAGTGTTCTCAATTTCTCCGGTGATTTTGGTCAGCCTGTCCAAATCGAATCGCTTAACGTCACCTCGCATCTAGGAGAAACGATCCCCAAAATCAGACCCAACCACAAAGGCGCTCGTCTTTTACTGGTGCGACACGGCGAAACCGAGTGGAATCGTCAAGGACGCTTTCAGGGGCAGATTGATGTGCCGCTGAATGACAACGGACGAGTTCAAGCGAGCCAAGCCGCAGAGTTTCTAAAGTCAGTGCAGATCGATTCAGCCGTCAGTAGCTCAATGATGCGCCCCGAAGAAACCGCAGAAATCATTCTCAAATATCATCCTGAAGTTGAACTAAAACTGCGGGATGACTTGCGCGAAATCAGTCACGGTCTTTGGGAAGGCAAGTTTGAAGCTGAGATCGAAGCGAGTTACCCCGGATTATTGCATCAATGGCAACGACATCCGGAAACAGTGCAAATGCCAGAAGGGGAGAACTTACAGCAGGTTTGGGATCGCGCCGTTGTAGGTTGGAATGCGATCGTCGAAGCCGCCAAGCCCGGAGAAACCATTCTCGTCGTTGCCCACGATGCCATCAACAAAGCCATTCTCTGCTACGTTTCAGGCTTAACGCCTGCTGCCTTTTGGAACTTCAAACAAGGGAATGGCGCGGTGAGCGTGATTGATTATGTTAAGGGAACGGATGCGCCTCCACTATTGATGGCAATGAATATTACGACGCATTTAGGTGGCGTTTTAGACAAAACCGCAGCAGGAGCACTTTAGATCAAGTTAACCAAGGCGGGCGACAGAACGGAGATTTGCGATCGCCCCAATGACTTGCTGAAGTTTACGTTCCGCCTGCCCTAGTTCCAAAACCGCTTTGGCTTGGGAAAATCCCGCCTCTAGACTAGAGCAAGCTCCCGCCCGCCACAAATAAAACCCACTATTCCAGACAGTCGCTTGAAACAGTTCCGACGGTTCACCTTTAAGTGTGGCTTGTATCTCGATAAAGAATTGATCCAGTGGAATCAGCGGTAATTCTTTTGCAGCAAACCCATAATCACGCGGAACTAAAGTTAAACGATCGAACTTTCCTTTCATCGCCATGCCGATAATGGCTGTACGATCGCGCGGCAAATCACAACTGCCTTCTAACCCTTTGACGCTTGTAAAATTCGTAGTTCCTCGCATCGCAAACGCATCACGGAACATCCCTTCAGTGGGCGGATGGACATAGCCACAGACTAAATGCGTTTCACCTGCATAAGGATTCCACATCAGTTCCAAGGTCGAAAAAGGCGGACGTTTACCAATTTGATCGCGATATGGAACCAAGCCTTGAGCTAAGGGAAAGTGAGTCGGGAGATACACAAACCCTAAGCCTGTGGTTTGTAAAACTTGACGCACTTGAGCGATCGACAACGGTTTCCAATTCACACCAAGCCCGTCCCAGAGTTCGATCAAAGGAACTCCTTCTTTCGTAGGCATTCGATCGCCCCCATGCAGCACAACCGGAACTCCCGCCGCTGCTAGCACGATCGCAATTAACGGACTGAGTGGAGCAGTCCGCGATCGACCATCATACGGATTGCACATCACGGTGACGGGCATCTTCGACGCGATCGCAGGAATCTTCTCGCTCACAGCATCATACGCATCGAGCATTCCAGCAAGTTCTTCTCCGGTTGGGCGCTTGATCCGATGCGAAATCATAAACGCCCCAATCTGTGCAGGAGTCGCTTCTTGAAGCAGCATCAATCGAGTTGCGGTTTCTGCTTCTTTACGAGTTAGATTCTCGTTCGTGTGGGTTCCACTACCAACTTTTCTCAACAACTCCCGAAACTCGTAACTCATAGCCCCTACCTTAGAATGAATGGCTGCATTTTTCAGAGTGTTTCACAGTACCACACCGAATTCTGTTCAACTTAGACGATCGCTTTCGGAATCCGCGCTAAAAATTCAGGCTGCATAATTTCTTTAACCAATGCCCGAAACTTCTCGATCGGTGGAATTTGCAGCCGCTCTTGGGTCGTTACTAGCACGACTTGGCGTACTAAAGTTGGGTCACTCGTCGATCGCACGACTAAAGTTGGATCTAAGTAGATATCGTGAATCGCGCTCTGTGGCAACAATGCGATCAGTTCTCCCTGCCGCACAATGCCCCGAAATGCATCAAGCGTATTTAGTTCTAATACGGCTTTGAGAATTGCTCCTTGGCGTTGAAATTGCTCTTGTACCAAGCGTTGCATCCCATATCCATCTTTGAAAACCACTTGTGGATAGTGAACCAACTCAGACCACGGAACGGATTCATACTGCGTCAACGGATGATCCGCAGACATCAACACTCGCACAGGTTCATCGTAAAGCACATCAACCACCATCTCTGCACCTGTAGTGAGAAAGCGATTGTTCATCACGATCGCCAAATCGACCAATCCATCTTTCAGCACTTTCAATGCGCGATCGCTGCCCAACGAAGTCACTCGCAACTGAACTTCGGGATAATCTTGACAAAAGCGCTGTAACACAGGCGGCAAATGAAACGCACACACCGAATGAATCGCAGCGATACAAAGTTCGGGCTGTTTACCGAGCCGCAGTTCTTCGAGTTCTGCGATCGCGTTGCGCCATTCTTGGCAAATTCTGCGAGCGCGGGGCAGAAATTGTTCTCCTGCAACGGTCAATTTTGCTTGTGCCGTTCGATGAAGCAGCGGCATTCCCAAATCTGCCTCCAACGATTGAAGCTGGCGGCTAATTGTCGATTGCGTGACATCACACTTTCGGGCAGCGTGTTGAAAACTTCCGGTTTCTGCGATCGCCAAAAATGCCTGCAATTGCTCTAGGCGCATGGATGTGTATCCTGAGTCACATTCTTGTGACCTTAGCGGATCTGCAAAACAAGTTTCGTAAGGGTTGATACAGGAGAAAAGTGAGGTTCAGAAAAAGATTTGAAGTGCAGACATTTTACCCTGAGATGTTGGTCAAAATTTCTGCTTTACTCATCCTTCCTCTAAAGTTTTAGACTGGAAGTTCCACGATAGAGTGATAAAGCTGCTGATCTACATCGAAACCTACTCATGCTTGAATCTTACCGTCAACACGTCGCTGAACGGGCTGCTTTAGGAATTCCACCCCTCCCGCTGAGTCCGCAGCAAACCTCAGAATTATGTGAATTGCTCAAGGCTCCACCTGTGGGTGAAGAAGCGTTCTTGCTCTCACTGTTACGCGATCGCATTCCGCCCGGCGTGGATCAGGCGGCTTATGTCAAAGCTGGATTTTTAAGCGCGATCGCCAAAGGCGAAATCACTAGCCCGCTAATCTCACCGAAAGAAGCTGTCCAACTGCTCGGCACGATGATGGGCGGTTATAACGTGCATTCGCTGATCGAATTGCTCAAGTCACCAAATCCTGAAATTGCCGAAACAGCGACGGCGGCTTTAGGTAAAACGCTGCTGGTGTACGATGCGTTTCACGATGTTCAAGAACTCGCAGACAGCGGAAATACTTACGCTCAGAACGTGCTGAAGTCTTGGGCAGAGGCAGAATGGTTTACCAATCGCGCTCCATTACCAGAAGCGATTACCGTGACGGTGTTCAAAGTTCCGGGTGAAACGAACACCGATGATTTATCCCCTGCAACTCATGCCACGACGCGCCCCGATATTCCGCTTCACGCTTTGGCAATGTTGGAAACGCGCCAGCCGGGATCGCTTGAAACGATCGCCCAGTTAAAACAGAAAGGTCATGCGATCGCATATGTGGGGGATGTTGTCGGAACGGGATCATCGCGCAAATCTGCGATTAATTCAGTGTTGTGGCATATCGGTGAAGATATTGCGTTTGTGCCGAATAAGCGATCGGGCGGTTACGTTCTCGGTGGCAAGATTGCGCCGATCTTTTTCAACACAGCGGAAGATTCGGGAGCTTTACCGATCGAATGTGATGTGACGAATTTGAATACAGGCGATGTGATTACGATTTATCCCTACAAAGGCGAGATCACGAATGAAGCAGGGGAAGTCATTTCCACATTCACGCTGAAACCGGACACGATTTTGGATGAAGTGCGTGCAGGTGGACGGATTCCGCTGCTGATCGGGCGGACATTAACCGACAAGATTCGTTCTGCAATGGGATTACCAATTTCAGATTTGTTTGTGCGTCCTCAAATGCCTACAGATACTGGAAAAGGCTTCACACTCGCTCAAAAAATGGTCGGTAAAGCGTGTGGACTTCCTGGCGTTCGTCCCGGAACTTCTTGCGAACCAATCATGACCACGGTTGGATCACAAGACACGACGGGACCCATGACCCGTGACGAACTTAAAGAACTCGCCTGCCTTGGATTCAGCGCTGATCTGGTGATGCAAAGTTTCTGTCACACCGCAGCTTATCCCAAACCCGTAGACATCAAAACTCATCACGAACTGCCTGACTTTATCAATTCTCGCGGCGGCGTTTCCCTGCGTCCGGGCGATGGCATCATTCACTCTTGGCTAAACCGAATGCTGTTACCCGATACCGTTGGCACTGGTGGCGATTCTCATACTCGATTTCCGCTTGGAATCTCATTCCCTGCCGGATCAGGTTTAGTCGCATTTGCAGCGGCGTTAGGGGCAATGCCTTTAGATATGCCCGAATCGGTACTCGTTCGATTCAAAGGAAAGCTACAGCCAGGAGTGACTCTACGCGACGTGGTGAATGCGATTCCTTATGTTGCGATGCAGCAAGGGAAGCTCACGGCTGCTAAAGAAAACAAAAAGAACGTTTACTCTGGCAAAATCATCGAGATGGAAGGATTGCCCGATTTGCAGCTAGAGCAAGCCTTTGAACTTACCGATGCGACTGCTGAACGATCGGCTGCGGGTTGCACGATCGCCCTCTCCGTCGAAACTGTCTCAGAATATCTCCGCTCCAACGTTGCCTTACTCAAAAACATGGTGGCACGAGGGTACGGCGATGCTCGTACCATTCTCCGCCGCGTTCGCAAAATGGAAGAATGGTTAGCTGATCCCCATCTTTTAAAAGCTGATCCGGATGCCGAATACGCCGACATCATCGAAGTCGATTTAGATCAGATCACAGAACCGATCGTCGCGGCTCCCAACGATCCCGATAACATCAAGCTCATGTCTGAATGTGCAGGCGATCCGATCCACGAAGTCTTTATCGGTTCGTGCATGACCAATATCGGACATTATCGCGCTGCCGCCAAAATCCTCGAAGGTGCAGGAGTCGCAAAAGCAAAATTGTGGATCGCCCCTCCGACTCGAATGGATGAACAACATCTGCGATCGGAAGGAATCTACGAGATTTTCAAAGCGACCGGAGCGCGTACCGAAATGCCCGGATGCTCACTTTGCATGGGTAATCAGGCGCGAGTAGAGGATGGCGTGACCGTGTTTTCGACTTCAACGCGCAATTTCAACAACCGCATGGGGAAAGGCGCACAAGTCTATCTCGGTTCTGCGGAGCTTGCGGCGGTTTGCGCCTTACTGGGTAAGATCCCTACTGTGGAGGAGTACATGAGCGTGGTGCAAGCAAAGATCGATCCGTTTGCGGCGGATCTGTATCGGTACTTGAACTTCGATCGTATTTCCGGCTTTGAGGATGAAGGGCGCGTGTTGTCGAAAGAGGAAGAAGCGCAACTGATGGCAAGTGTGAGTTAGTTTTAGAAAGCGGTGGAGATCGATGCCTATCCCACAGTTGAATTTTCTCCACCGCAAAACCACGGGCTTTTGTGAAGCTCAACCAAAAACTCGATGTAAATCTTACGAAGTTCTACATAGGGGGTTTCACCCCCCACCCTATCAATGTCATACTGTGCAAAGTAGATGCACCCTGATGACAGGGGGGACTCGCCAACAGCGAACCCTCCTTTTTTCTTGCCAAACCTCTAGCCCCTCGCCGCAACTCCCGATATAATCGCGATTCAAGAACATAGGTGAGGCATATCATGGCAGACTGGCAGCAAATCGCAGGCGGCATCACCGCCCCTAAAGGCTACAAAGCAGCAGGAATCACCGCAGGACTCAAACCCTCTGGCTTACCCGACCTCGCGCTCATTGTCTCCGAAGTCGATGCGATCGCAGCAGGAGTCTTCACCATTTCTCAAGTTCGCGCTGCCTGCGTCGATTACTGCCGAGAACGTCTCCAAACGAAATCCAACTGCCGTGCAATTCTGTGTAATGCCGGACAAGCAAACGCTGCCACAGGCGCACAAGGGATGATCGATGCGCTCGAAAGTGCCCAACTGATTGCCCAAGCCCTAAATCTTGCTTCAGATACGATCCTGCTCGCTTCAACGGGTGTGATTGGTCAGCGAATCAAGATGGATGCGTTGCGATCGGCAGTTCCGAATCTCGTAGCGAGTTTGAGCGAAACCGGAAACGATGCCGCCGCGAAAGCCATTACCACCACCGATTTAGTCACCAAATCGATCGCGCTAGAAACAACGATCAGCGATCGTCCCGTTCGCATCGGCGGAATTGCGAAAGGATCGGGCATGATTCACCCCAACATGGCGACGATGTTAGCGTTTATCACTTGTGATGCCGCGGTTTCGCCTCCACTGTGGCAACAGATGTTAAGTCGGGCTGCCGATCGGAGTTTTAACCAAATCACAGTCGATGGTGATACCAGCACGAATGATAGTTTAATCGCTCTGGCGAATGGGCAATCGAGAACGCCCGCCATTACCGAAGCGGGAGCCGAAGCGGACAAACTCGAAGCGATGCTCACCGAAGTTTGTATCTATTTAGCAAAAGCGATCGCGCGTGATGGTGAAGGAGCGACCTGTTTAATCGAAGTTCAAGTGTCGGGTGCGAGTGATGATGAGTCAGCCCGGAAAGTAGCGCGAACGATCGCAGGGTCGTCACTGGTGAAGTCGGCAATTTTTGGACGTGACCCGAACTGGGGCAGAATTGCAGGTGCGGCGGGACGTGCGGGTGTCACGTTTGATCAAGCAGAATTGCAAATCAAGCTCGGTGAGTTTGTCCTGCTGCAGAATGGACAGCCGCAAATGTTCGATCGAGCTTCCGCCAGTGAGTATTTGACACAACAAGCGGCGAAGAGTTCAGACGGCGATCAACAAATTTTGGATCATCCGGTGATCATTGAAGTCAGCATTGGAACAGGTTCGGGGAGTGGGAAGGCTTGGGGCTGTGATCTGAGTTATGACTATGTGAAAATCAACGCAGAATACACGACTTGAGAACGTTAGTAGAATTCGCAGATTGGGGAAAGGGGCGATCGCGAATTCTGCCGCACGATCAGTTCGGAAAAAACACCTTAAACCAGTGCTGAGAACCGAACTCTACTTAGCGATAGGGTTGCTACTATAAAAATACATCGTTCAACGATGTATTGAGTTCAGAGGTGATTGTAATGGCTCTAATTCGATGGCAACCTTTCCAAGAACTTGACTCCTTACAACGAGACATGAATCGTTTATTTGATCGGTTATCTCCGACGAATACGAACGGCGATAGTTTTTCCTTTGTCCCCGCAGCGGAACTGCAAGAAACATCGGATGCAATTCATTTGAAACTGGAAGTTCCAGGTCTGGACACAAAAGATCTAGATATTCAGGTGAGTGCTGATGCAGTGTCTATTAGTGGCGAGCGCAAAGAGGAAACGAAGACCGAAGAACACGGCATGACGCGCACGGAATTCCGCTATGGTCGCTTCCAGCGTGTGATTCCCTTGCCTGCTCGAATCCAGAATACGGATGTGCAAGCTGACTACAAAGACGGCATTCTGAAACTCACGCTGCCAAAAGCGGAGGAAGAGAAGAATAAAGTCGTCAAAGTGAACCTCGGTTAATGTCAGCTCGACAGAAGGAGTTCGCTTCGGTGCTAAATCCGGGTTGTCCCCTAAATCCCTCGTTCTGGGGGAATTTAGAGGGCAACTATCCGCCCGAAACGAGGCGAGAGAACCCGTCGAACTGACGTTCGGTTAGGGTATGAATGGCAAGCGATCGCAGAATTCCTCACCCGATCGCTTGCCTGAATTTGCAGATCTCAATTGTTGTTTGAGTGCTTCAGCTTGGGTATGAATTGGCAAGCTTGGTTTAGCCACAAAACCCTCATTCGGAATCTAGAAGGAATTCAAAATTTTATTGTTGTCGCACTTTGCCTTGGGATCTTCGGGGCAATGCTGATTCGGCTAGGAGAAATGTATGTTTCTCTGATTAATCCGCTGAACTTTAGAGCGATTACGTCGGATATTCTATTTATCTTGATTTTGGTAGAGTTGTTCCGACTCTTAATTATTTATTTGAAAGAGCAACGGATTTCAGTCGGAGCAGCGGTCGAGGTTGCCCTAGTTTCGGTGTTACGCGAAGTGATTCTGCAAGGTGTGTTAGAAATTCCACTAAATCAATTGTTGGGAGTGTGTGCTTTTTTGGGAATTTTAGGCGCACTTCTGCTGGTACAAACCTGGTCACTTCCGCCCTTCAAAGTAACGCCTATAACTCTGGATGATGCGGATGAAATTACGACTTCACAACGGTATCCGTATTAGGCTGATATCCTGTTTGTTAAGAATTGATGCGCTCTAAAACTTGATTCAAACTTAGCTGCAATTCGGGGAAAACTTTTGAGGCGATCGCTTGCTCTCCCCGAAATTGTCTCACTTCATACTCTCCAATCTCATTCAGTTGGTAAACCGAAAAAGTTGGCTGTTTAGGCGATCCGATGTAGCGCTTTCCGCCCAATCCCAGGTAATCACAAATCCAATATTCCTCAATTCCCAAAGCTTCATACTCTTCTAGCTTCAAAGCATCATCATCGCTCCAGTTTGTACTCACAACTTCTACCACCAGCTTTGCTGATTTGCCCTGAGTAATCGTCGATTCTTTTTCCCATCGCGGGTCGTCTCTGAGTGTTTGTTTGTTGAGAATGATGACATCTGGCTCATATCCAGACTCGTCATACTTCACGACGCATTCTTTCGGCACGAAGTAAGGCAGTCGTAATCTTTCAATCTCGATCCCCAGTTTTAAGGCAATGTATCCGCTCACTTGTGAGTGCTTACCAATGGGCTTCGGCATCTGAACAATTTCTCCATCGTGCAACTCGTAGCGATGTTCCGAATGTTCTGGATACCAAGCGATGAACTGATCGAATGTGATTTGCTTGGAAAGGGATTGAACCATTTGGATCACCTCACTTCGACTGTAATTGTGCTTCTAGCGCTTTGCTGATGCGATCGCGTGCCTCTTCCAGATGCGCTTTGGTGTACACTTCCTTCTCATTTACTCGTCCCATTGCTCGATCGATCGATTTCTGAAGTTGTTTGAGTTCATATCGAGCAACAGTGCTTGCATCTTCGGGAACATCCGCTTGGCGCAGCAACATCGAAATCATGGCTTCCATGTATTGCCGCTGTAAAGCGCGACGCAAGCCCGATAGCTTGAGATTGTCTTGTGGTTTGATCACATCGCCCCAAATGCTCGACTGAAGACTATCGAATAGATCAGGAATCGTGAGTCCTTGTCCCGCCTGAGTTCTAATCTCAGAATCACGCAATCGAGCTAAGCGATCGTAATCCAACAACGAGTACAGTACGACGTTTTGCAAAAATAGAATGTTGTCATGAATCGGATAGTCAAGGTTGGGTGTGGGTTCTGTGCCCCAGTGCGACCAGCGAGACGGTGCTAATTTGTTGAGAAAGTCCGGTGAAAAGCGGAAAGGTTCTTCACTAAACACATACTTTTCGATTAGAGCTAACGCTTGGCGTTGTTGCTCGATCGGGACTGATTCAAACGGTAATCGTCCTTTGGCATCTCCTGCTTTAAACCGATTGAAATACTGTCCTCCAATGTATTCGCTGAGAAAAGTTGAATACTGGAAATAATACTCAAATACTGCATTAAAGGCGACTCGAACTTCGTTAAAGCTATCCCCCTCAACTGGAAAGCGTTGATCGACGCGGTTCCACATCTCGCGGGCATTAGTGAGTTGCCATTGAGCGTAAGTGAGCAAGTCACCGCTCATATCAAACACGTTCACTTTCGGATCGAGATAGGTCAGATCCTCGTCGGTCGCATAAGCGAGTTCAGAAGTCGGAGCGCGTTGAGCAATTTTATCTAACTCACGCTTCTCAGATTGGGGAATTCTCGCGTCGATCGAGGTGTAGCCGTATTCGATCGCCCATTCGTCGTAAGGTCCGATTGTATGCGTGAAATAGTCTCCTTGCTTAGTTCCTTGGGGTGCAAGATTTACCGGAGCATAGTCCATCACTGATCCGATTAATCCTTTGGTTTGGGTGATGGCAGTGTTGTTTAGCTCTTCGGGTTTGAGCATTGCACTTGCACGGAAGTTATGTCGCAAACCCAGAGTGTGCCCAACTTCATGAGCGATCAAGCTCCGCATGAATTCTTGAGCATAAGCTTTCATTTCAGGGCTACTTGGCAAAGCGTTTTGCATCAATGCTAGTGACATATTGCCAACTGCAAATTGCTTCGCAGTGTCTACTCCAAAACAAAGGTCTTGATAGTTGCCTAGATGAGAGCCAAACCGCAATCGAGCAACTGGTTTTTTCTGGTCTGCGTTGGCTTGTTTGCGAAGAGATTGGGCTGCCATACCATAGTTGCAAAGGTTTGGATTGCCAGTCAGTTGAGCGACAAACGGAGCCGTTCGCATCTGATTTTGTTCAACTAAGGTGCGATAGTCTTCTTTCATTGCTCTAGCAAAGTCAGCAGAAACAATGATGTCAGCATCGAGAATTTCACCTGTGAGCGGATTGACACGCGAAGGCCCCATCGCAAAAATCGCATCGTTGGTATTAAACCAGCGAATCGTGTTGTAGCGGACATCTGCCGGGTCCCAATCGGCTTTGTCGGGCATTTGCTGAACTTCGATCGCATCTTTAAATCCAATCTTTTCAAACGCGCGATTCCACAGTAAAACACCGTCGCGAACCGCATCACGATATTCTAATGGCACACTGTTTTCGATCCAAAATACGATCGGCTTTTTCGGCTTCGATAGTGCTGCGGTTGGATCTTGTTTTTGTAAGTTCCAGCGATTGATGTAGCGAACAAAAGGTCGTTTGGAAGTGTCGATGTTGTAATCTTTGTAAGCAGTGATGAAATAGCCAATGCGATCGTCTGCTAATCGAGGACGATAGCCATTGTTTTCGGGCAGTTCGGATAGGCTATAGCGCACCTTCAAGCCAAAAGCTCGACTATCTGGAAGTGTTTCAATATAAGTTGGAAAGCCTTCATCTTTACCATTGCCAGTAAACCCGAATACAGATTCAACTTCAACGTTTTGCGGAAAGGCTTTTACTTTGTCAAAGTAAGACGTGCTAGGCTCCGGAGTGTAATTCCCCTCTAATGACTTAGACAAGACTGGTAACAATCCAGGTAAATCAGATAAGAGTAAGGGATTGAGTTCAACTAAGAAGCTTTTGCGCTCAGCATGAATGCTGCGAATCGGCAATGATTCGAGAATTGAATCACTAAACGATCGTTGAATCGATCGCTCGATCGGCGTTCCCCGATCTGCCCGAAAATAGATATTCGGGATTACAAACTGAATGTTATTGTTGATTCGTCGAAAATTAAACAGAAAATCTCCGATCGGCAATCCGCTGTAAATTCCCCGTTCTCCAACCCCTGATTCGAGTGTCATTGCAGCGAGATAGTTACGGTCTAGCTGATTTGGCAAGATTTCTGCAAATAGCTTTCCGCTTTTCTGATTTTGGTAGAGCGTGAACAGTCCTTTCAGCGGTGTTGCGTCTTTGATCACCTCATCAAAGGGTTTAAGCTGCGATCGATCTACCTCAGTCTTGGGCTTTTGGCTGGATCTCTGGGACGATTGCGCGTTTCCGGGCATCACCCAATTGATGCTTACAGGCAGCATCACTAGCATTAACCCCAACAGAAAAGCCAGGAATCGCGATACTCGTTTCATTCGTGTCGTTTCACTCTAAAGAACGGCGGGTAACTTGCTTTGGGAAGACAGGGAATTCGATCGTAGCTTGCAGACAGGGTTGCGGTTGAAATTTAAGATATTCTTAATTTGCCGATTAGAGTGTACACGCATTCCCTGAAGTTGGCGTGACAATCTCATTTCAACGTCGGTCAAGAACGAGCAGAATCGCCCAAATTGCCATTGCTCTCAAGTAGTGACTAGCGCGAAATGTTCCCGCTGCTGTGATTGCTTCGGGTGTTCTAAATTGTAGTCCGTTGTTGTAAATTTGTTGCACAACTGATTCCGTGAGTGTCCAAGCTTGCGTTGTCATTTCCATTTGCATTAAAAATGCTGCTAGTCCAAAGTTAATCCCTGTCCAAACTTCGAGCGGATGGGTTGCGTTGGGGTTCTCTGGCGAACCATCAGGACGAACACCGTTTGCAGCCCCGATCGCAGTTTCAACTCCCATATTCTGATTGAACTTGACAAAGCAAGCCTCATAGACAGTGCGGAGCGCAGAACGAACACAGTCGATCGGAACAATGTCTGGCAACTTCAACAATTGAGCATAAAACTGTCCACACAATTGATCCGCCATCACGACATCTGAACCACTGCCACTATCTAATCGATAGTAAGTTCCGTTCCAAAGCTTTTCTTGATAGATACTGCGCGATCGAGTGAGCCAAGTTTGATAAAGTTCAACAGGTCGGTCGAGAATCTGACCGATTGCGATCGCACTTTCGAGCGCTGCAATCCACAAGCCACCACAGTAAGCACTCACACCCTGTAAGCGCCAATCATCAAAGGTTTGATCGGGTGCGCCTGAGTTTTCGGGAAGCCCATCATTGTCTAGATCGAACTGTTTGAGATAGAGTAATGTTTCTGCGATCGCGTCCCAACATTCTTCTAGGAATTCAACATCTGTTGCACCTGTAAGTAGATAATCCCGATAGACTTGCAACACAAAATCTGAACCTAAGTCTTTCCACAAGTTGCAATCTTGGTAAGCGGTATAGTTCGTTTTTTCCCATACGTGTTCATTTGGTGCGCCTAAATCATGTGGAGTTGCGCCTTTTACTTTGCGAAGTGCCATCTGGCTTTCTGCACCGATCGTATAGTAATAGCCAATCACACGAGTGCGATCGTCTTGTTGAGGGATTGCGCGGGCAAACGATCGCATCACTGATTTTTCTAGCTCTGCCCACAACATTAATAATCCAAACGAACCATACAACCGCACATCTAAGCTTTCATACCACCGATAGTCAATGCACTCTAACACTGCAAACTGTCCGACCGGCTCGCGTTCATCTGCTGCACTCCACACTGTTCCGCCTTGCGTCAGATCATAGAGTTCGTTGAACAATGCCATCTTGAACCAATCCGGCAAATCAGTACGATCGAGAATCGGTTGTTGCCATGCTTGAATCTTCTTTTGCCACGATCGATGATGTTTCAATGCGGTTCGAGCGATCGACCAAGCATTCTGACCATTGCGACCAAAGAAATCAGTGTAGCGGCGAAAATACTCTACTCCTTCAGCAAACTCTGTGATCGGAAAGTCCCAAGTGAGAACAAAGGGAATTTGCAGTGTTTGACCAGGTTTAAGCGTGAAACGAACTGCGATCGCGCTACCAATCCGTTCACCCGTTGATGGTGTTTCATCGTCTCGATCGATCAATGATCCATCGTGTGAGAAACTTTCCCAAAGCTCAGAACCGTCTTCAGGATTCCAGCGAGTGTGATAAAACACTTCCCACAGATACGGATTGCGTGAAGTCGCGATCGCCCATTGTCCGTCGCCTTCTTTCGGTTGCTCCACGGTGCGAGACATGACGATCGCGATCTGATGTTTATTACCGATGAGTTGATTAAAGTTCCCAGCACTTTCGCGCAGTCGTGGCTGATATTCATACACCGGACTACCATCATCTCTAATGCGGATTTCCGGCGATTTGAGCGCATTTGTGAACCATCCGACCATATTTTCCCATGTCAGCATCATACTCAGCGTCATGGGCTGATTTGTTGGGTTGTGTGCTGTCCATTGAAACACTGCAACCGGATAGCTCGTTTCTTGATAGTTATCAGCAACGATCGGTGAAAATTGCTCACAGGTTAATTGTGCTTGAAAGACATTCTCATACTGAAACCAACTACGCGGATACAATGCCGCATAAGTTCCAGCTTCTTTGGGATACGATCGCCAATTCCCCAATGTCTGATCTGTTGTTAACGCATAAGCTTGTGATTGTTCGCCCACCTGCTCAAACACACTAAACTGGCAAGCAGGCATCGATTCAAAAATATGCTCACCGCCGTCGATATGCCACAGATTAAAATCCCCTTTCGACGATCGCCCAATACATCCCGCCCCAAATCCGCCCAGGGGTGCACCATGCCATTCTCCATCATCTAAATTACTGGGATAGCGCACCGTGTAAGGCTTTTCCCAGCCCTGCCCGATCGAACGCTGCCAAGCACAAGCGGGAATTTTCACAGAATTAGATTGACTCATTGTTAAGTTCGGCGAACGCGTAGCGCGGTGCAAGCATCGGCAATGCCCAATATACTACGATCGAACAACCTCACTCGTTGAACTCTATGACTCCCCAAACTGAGATTCCAACCTTAGCCGATTTAGCGTTTCTCCCGTATATCGATCAAAATGGTGAATTACCCGAACAATTTCAAGGCAAAGTCGGCATTTATGCAATTTTTGATCAGACTCAAACGCTAAAATATGTTGGCTTTTCGCGCGATGTATTTCTTAGTTTGAGACAGCATCTCGTGCGCTGTGTTTCTGAGTGTTATTGGATAAAAGTACAGATTATTGATCGACCTAACCGCACTATTCTCGAATCCATTCGCGCTGCCTGGCTCGAAGAAAACGGCTCGCCCATCAACGATGAAGCGAAGTGGACACAGCCCATTCAGGTTAAAGAATTGATGACCGAGCAAGAGCGATCGACGTATGAAAATGCGATCGACGAACTCTCCCAAATGAAAGCATTAAAAAATATTGCTCGCCGCGTCGAATCTGAAATTATGGCTCAATTAAAAGCGCGGAATGTTCAAACTGAAATGCGATTCAATCCAAAGCTGAAAGAAGAGGGATTGCTTGACTTGAAATAGAGCGATCGAAAAGTGCAGTTGCCACACTTGAGAAAACTGGAACTGATCTCGAACGAGACGCAGTTCTACTGCTAACTCGATTCAGCGATCGAACCTCTAATCTATTTATGGATGCTCCAGAGCGCAATTCTGCTCAATCTAACTTCTGGGAAAAAGGCGATCGTATTGTTGCAATCATTGCAGGTGGAGCTTTCTTAGGAGGAACGATCGCACAAGTTCCCGGAGCAATTGTTGGCAGCATTTTAGCAGCAATCTACGGGTGGTATACTAGCTCCGCTCAATCTAGACCTGTTGGAACCCGTCAATGAATCTGCTGTTTACAATTTGGGGGATTTGTACCATCTTATTCATTGCGCTCCTTTCAGCAGTCAAAACTCGTCAGGGTCATTGGAAGCACGATCGTTAGATTTCAGCTACTTTACCAGGCATTTACACTACAAAAAGCGCAGGAATGTTTGGGCTGGGATGGCTTAATTGCTTTTGCAGTTGGTGGATTTTGTGCCGTCTGGGTTGGTGGAAAGCTCATTCGTGGCAAATTTGCGTAGTCGTCGATCAAAAAAGGAGCCTCCATCAGAGACTCCCAACATCATCAGAATCAAGCAAAAACTACTTGATCGAAACCTTACCGCCAGCTTCTTCGATTTGCTTCTTGATGTCTTCAGCTTCAGCTTTAGCAGCACCTTCTTTGATCGCTTTCGGTGCAGCTTCTACGAGATCTTTCGCTTCCTTCAGACCCAAGCCAGTGATACCACGAACGACTTTGAGAACTGCAATCTTCTTATCAGCCGGAACTTCTTCCAAGATTGCATCAAATTCGGTCTTCTCTTCGACTTCCTCAGCCGCAGCAGCACCGCCAGCACCGGGAGCCATCATCATCATGCCGCCCGCCGGAGCCGCAGCACTCACACCGAAAGCTTCTTCGATTTGCTTTACCAATTCAGAAGCTTCGAGCAGGGTCAAACCCTTCAACTTCTCAATAATTTCATCTGTTACAGCAGACATGGAACTAACTCCTAAATCAATTGAAATGGACAAAGCAGATTGTTACGCTGCTTCTTTTTCGGACACTTGTTGCAGCGCTCTTGCCAAACCAGATGGCACTTCGTTGATACCGACTGCCAGTTTGGTGGCGACACCGTTGATCGCACCTGCAATCTGCGCGATCAGTTGCTCCTTAGAAGGCAGATCAGCGATCGCCTTTAAGTCCGCTTCTTTCAGCACTCTGCCATCCATCACACCGCCACGAATCTCAGTCTTCTTGGCAGCCTTCTGGAATTCTTGATATGCCTTAATTGCACCACCGAGATCGTCTTTGACCATGACAAACGCGGAATCACCCTTCAGCAATTCACTCACCGCTTGCCAGCGCTCATCACCTTCGGTTGCTTTCTCCATAAAGGTATTTTTTGCCACTCGGCAAACCGCACCTTTCGGAATCAAACGACGACGGAGATCAGTCATCTCCGACACGGACAAACCACTGTAATTGATGATGAACATCAACTGTGTTTCATTCAGCGTTTCTTTGATCTCTGCAACGATCTCTTTCTTGCTTGCTAACGTTCTTCCCACTCTTTCTCACCTCCTGTTTGGGATGTCGAGAATATCCAAAAACAAAAAACTCGACTTGGTAAAAGCCGAGTTCGCATGATTTCCTTAGAACACAGTGATTGTGTCTCGAAAAATCAAACCTCGGCAGGACATTAAGTATGTGACTAACACAAACACCCGCTGTCTTTGGTTTGGATATTCAGTTGAAAAATTTTGTCTAGGCGGCAGCATCTCCAACTTTAAGGTCACGCAAAGCGTTGATATCGACCTCGATCGAAGGTCCCATCGTTGACGACACATACATTGTACGCCAATACCGTCCTTTTGCACCGGAAGGTCGGTTTCGATCGATCGTTTCTTGCAGCGCTTTCAAGTTGGTGAGCAAATCTTCAGCCGAGAAGTTAGCTTTACCAAACAGAACGTGAACGATCCCAGTTCGGTCTGCCCGGAATTCGAGTTTACCTGCTTTGAATTCTGCGATCGCTTGCGGTAGGTCAAACGTCACCGTACCGCCCTTGGGAGAAGGCATCAAACCACGCGGACCTAAAACGCGACCCAATTTTGCCACTTGCGGCATCACATCAGGCGTTGCAATCAACAGATCGAAATCCATCCGTCCTTTCTGGATCTCATCGATCAGTTCTTCTGAACCTGCAATGTCAGCCCCGGCATTTGTGGCTTCCGTCACTTTTTCGCCGCGTGCAATCACTGCGACTCGGATCTCTTGTCCGGTTCCCTTCGGTAGCGCAACTGTGGTTCTTAACTGTTGGTCGCTGTACTTGGGATCAATGCCGAGGCGGATATGAGCTTCTGCGGATTCGGGAAATTTCGCCGTTGCGGTCTCTTTCAGTAGTTGCAAGGCTTCTAACGGAGTGTAAGCCTTATTTTCAACTTTGGCACGGAGTTCTCTCGTGCGCTTGGATAGTCTCTTTACCATGTGTCTCCTGGGGTATTTAGCGAGAAAATCTCTCCCCCGAATAAGGGTTAGTCGGTGATGGTTACGCCCATGTTACGAGCGGTTCCTTCGATGATTTTCATTGCTGCCTCGACATCATTTGCGTTGAGGTCGGGCATTTTGGTTTTGGCGATGTCTTCGAGTTGAGCGCGGGAAATTTTACCCACTTTCTTCTTGTTTGGTTCACCAGAACCTGTTTCAATTCCAGCCGCTTTTGCAATTAGCTTCGATGCAGGCGGGGTTTTGAGAATAAACGTGAAACTGCGGTCTTCGTAAACTGAGATTTCTACAGGAACAACCATCCCCGCTTGGTCTGCGGTTCTGGCGTTGTATTCCTTGCAGAACATCATGATATTGACCCCGTGCTGACCGAGCGCAGGTCCGATCGGCGGCGCAGGGTTCGCCTTGCCAGCATTAATCGCCAGCTTGATCACTGCGGTAACTTTTTTTGCCATCGATTCTTGACTTTACTGAAAGTCGGTTAAATTTTCTCTACTTGGTTTACTTCCAGTTCAACCGGGGTTTCTCGCCCAAAGATTGACAGAAGTGCTTTGAGCTTGTTCCGCTCTGGGCTAACTTCGATCACTTCACCTTCAAAATCCTTGAACGGACCTGAAAGCACGGTAATCTTGTCGCCCGCTGCCATGTCGATTTTTCTGACTGGCTCCTGCTCTTGGGACTGCTTGAAGATGCGTTCGACTTCTCCATGTCCCAATGGCATTGGTTTGACGTGACCCCGCCCTCGTCCGTAGCGTCGCTTTTGTTCTGCGCCGACGAAGTTGATCACGTTGGGGGTGTTCTTAATCACCTGCCACGTTTCATCGTCCATCACCATTTTGACGAGAACGTAACCAGGGAAAACTTTCTCAGCGGCTTCCTTGGGTCGTCCGTCTTTTTGGTGTCTTAGAATCGGCGTTTCGGGAATCTGAACTTCCAAAATTCGGTTGGCGACATCGAGCGTTTCGATGCGCTGCTCTAGATTCATTTTCACGCGCTTTTCGCAGCCCGATGCCACTTGTACGGCGTACCAGCGGGCGCTTTTTGACAACACATCTTCTTGATTGTCGTCCGTGTGATCCTGTTGCGTTTCGTCTGAGGTATAGGTCATCCGAACACCTTCACTTGTGCCCAATGAAAGAGTTGATCGACGAGGTAGATCGTGGTTGCAGAGAGCGTCACCATCAAAATCACTGAAATGGATTCACCGATGAGCTGCTGTCGGCTGGGCCAAACAACTTTATCAAGTTCTTCTCTGGTTTCCTTGATGAACTCGTTTGGGTTAAATCCTGATTTTTGGGCAGGTAATGCTGCCTCTTCTTTTTTTGCTACCGCTTCTTTCTTTGCCACCGCTCCGCTCCATCAATTAGCGCTCGACCGACTTTCTATGATAAAGACTTTTCTCGATCGCGGCACACGTTCGATAAAAATCGCTACTCATGCAAAATCAGAGTAATCCAGCGCGCCCTGGAGGACTTGAACCCCCGACATCAGGTTTTGGAGACCTGCGTTCTACCAACTGAACTAAGAGCGCATATGCTGAACGACTCTGATTGCGTTCTGTATCTAGTCTACCAGGAATTACACGTTTAGGGTGAAGCCCCTACCAGACTAAGTACTAAGTCAACGGACGATCGAAACGTTGTTTCAAGCGAGTTGCCTTGCCCACACGCTCGCGCAGGTAGTATAGTTTGGCTCGACGCACTTTTGCCCGACGAATCACCTTGATGCTTTCAATGCGAGGAGAATGAATGAGGAAAACTCGCTCAACTCCTACGCCCTGAAACACACGCCGCACTGTGATGTTTTGTGTAATGCCAGCACTACCTTTGGCAATCACAACACCTTCATAGGGCTGCGTCCGTTCCTTGTCACCCTCTTGAATGATTACGCCGACACGAACTGTATCCCCGATATAGATCGTGGGGAGATTGTCTTTTAGTTGTTCCGCTTCGATCGAGCGGATGATTTCTTGCGCTTTCATAAAGGGCGTTAAAACTCACAATCGCATATCTTAACGCATGAATGGCTACTTCGTCTATAGCAGTTCTAAAGAATCTTTCTAGAGAGAACCACTGAATCTTAAGTCTGGCTTAAATTCAGAGAGTTATCCCCCCATACGGGATTGAATTCTTAAAGATAAATCATTTCTACTAAACGTTTAGAACTCACTATTTCTAAACACCCTTCACAAGAATGTCTCATTGGGGATAAGTTCATGCTCTCTACAATATTTTCTTCGCATCATCTAGCGATGCACGTACCGGACGGATTTCTAAATTTGCCCGTGACGTTAATTACCTGGGTGTTTGCGATCGCTTTAATCGCCATCAGTCTCAATCGGGTTCAAGCCGAGTATCAAGAACGCGCCGTCCCCTTGATGGGAGTTTGCGCGGCGTTTATCTTCGCGGCTCAAATGATTAACTTTCCAATCCCAGGTGGAACTTCAGGACACTTGCTGGGTGGAACTTTGGCAGGAGTGCTTTTAGGTCCTTGGGCGGGATCGCTCGTGATGGCGGTGGTGTTTATTGTTCAAGCATTTCTGTTTCAGGATGGCGGCATTACTGCGCTTGGAGCCAACATTTTTAACATGGGATTGATCGGCACGTTTGGCGGTTACTACGTCTATCGATCGATTCGCAATGCACTAGGAGGTTACTCGTTTCGAGCGATTGTCACTGGAGCCGCGATCGCAGCTTGGACAAGTGTAGTGGTTGCTTCAATCATTTGTGCGATTCAACTCGCGTTATCGGGTACAGTGCCACTTCGCGTTGCGCTGTCTGCGATGGCATCTTGGCACGTCCTGATCGGAATCGGTGAAGCACTAATTACGGTGATTGCAGTGAGCTATATCTACAAAACTCGCCCCGATTTGCTCTACCACGTGCCACGCCCCGCTGTAGACGAACTTCCTCGATCGTACTCTTCACGCTAAGGATGATGTCATGACTCAAACTCAACAAACTCAAAATCGTGCCTTTGTGATCTCTGGTTTAGGCATTGCTTTGTTGATTGCGGTGTTTCTTTCTCCGTTTGCGAGTCAAGATCCGGATGGACTTGATCGCACTGCTCAAGATCAAGGTTTTGAGAAGAAAGCGGCAGAAGAACCGATCGCCCATAAACTGCCGTTTTATCAAGTGTTTGAAGAATACAAATTACGAGGCGTACCTGAGCAAGTTGCTACCCCTGCGGCTGGACTCGTTGGAACGCTGGTGGTGTTTGGATTAGCTTGGGGTGCTGGAAAAGTTCTTATTCGCAATCGTGAACCTTAGATGATTTTGCTGCATATTGGCGCACTTCATCTTGCCGATGCTGAGGAGAAGAAAACACCTTGGCATCGGTTAACCCCTCGATCGCGGGTGTTGTGCGCGTTGTTATTGGTATTTGCGATCGCGTTGACTCCGAATGGTCGATGGTGGACTTGGGCAATTTACGGAAGTGCGATCGCGTTGATCATTTTAGCGAGTCGCGTTCCATTGTTCGTTTTATTAAAACGAGTTGCCGTTGAATTTGTTTTTATTGGTGTTGTCATTCTCGGAACGTTGTTTCGAGGTGGAGGTGAAGTCTTATTTCAATGGGGATGGATACAGATTACAACTGAGGGTTTAACTATTTTAGGAAGTGTTGCACTTAAAGCATTTTTATCGTTACTGATTCTGAATACTTTAATTTTGACGACATCCGTTCCAGCATTGCTTCATGCATTAGCAGCGCTGAGGATGCCACCATTGCTGGTTGCGATTCTTTCATCGATGTACCGCTATATTTCTGTTTTGAGCGATGAATTTAACTCGATGCAAAAAGCGGCTCGATCGCGTAACTTGATGGGTAATCCCAAACGTCAACGCATCATCGTTGGCAATATGTTTGGCTCATTATTCATTCGCACCTATGAGCGTGGCGAACGAGTACATCAAGCGATGTTAGCCAGGGGATATCAAGGTTTACCTCCAATTGCAGAGGTTCAGAAGGGAGGAAGACGCGATATTTTAGCGTTAACGTTTACGATTGCAGTTCTTTTATTCGGTCAGGCACTTTATCTATTTCATGCACCATAATCCGATCGAGATTTACAATCTTTCTTATGCTTACCTAGACGGTACTCAAGCGCTGAATGGAGTGACCGCTTCAATCCGTGCCACTGAGCGAGTTGCGCTAGTCGGCGCAAACGGGTCTGGAAAATCGACATTGCTCATGCACTTTAATGGGTTGATCACACCACAAGTGGGTCAAGTGATTGCGGGTGAACTTCCAGTCGAAACCCAGAATCTTAAAAAGATTCGTGATTTTGTGGGTCTGGTGTTTCAAAATCCTGATGACCAGCTATTTATGCCCACCGTTTGGGAAGACATTACCTTTGGTCCGTTAAATCAAGGAATCACTGGGCAGGAGTTAATTGATCGATCAGTTCATGCGATGCGTTGTGTTGGACTCGATCCCGAAGTTTACGGCTCTCGAAGCGCGAACGGCTTGTCGGGTGGTGAGAAAAAAAGAGTCGCGATCGCAGGAGTTCTCGCGATGCAGCCTCAAGTTCTCGTGCTCGATGAACCGTCTGCACAACTTGATCCGCGATCGCGTCGTCAGTTAATTCAACTCTTAGACACATTGCGATTAACTCAGTTAATCGCAACGCATGATCTCGATTTAGCACTGGAATTGTGCGATCGAACCATTGTCTTAAGCAAAGGGCAAATTGTCTTCGATGGTGCAACTGAGCGAGTCATGAGCAATCCAGACCTTCTCGCCGAACACGCATTAGAGCCACCTTTAAGCTACAGTCGCCCTTACTGTCAGATCGAACACGCTCCCGTTTATAACAATGCTTGAATGTCTTTTTCGATGTCTTCGGGTTTGGTTGTAGAAGGATAGCGTTTGACGACTTTACCAGAGCGATCGACTAAGAACTTGGTAAAGTTCCATTTGATTCCTTCTGTACCAAAAATCCCAGGTGCAGCCTTAGCCAAGTACTTAAACAATGGGTGTGCATCTGTTCCATTGACATCAACTTTCTGAAACAATGGAAACGTCACGCCAAACCGCGTTTCACAAAATGACTGAATTTCGTTTGCGCTTCCAGGCTCTTGTTGTCCAAACTGATTACAAGGAAATCCTAAAACTATAAATCCTTGGTTCTCATACTTGTTGTAAATCGATTGTAATCCTTGATACTGAGGTGTAAAACCGCACTGGCTTGCAGTGTTCACGATCAACAGCACTTTATCTTTGTAAGTACTGAGCGAGACGGGCTGACCTTCGATGCTGTTTGCCGAGAAGTCGTAGATAGATGGTGATGTTTGCGTAGTCATAACTGTAAATCTGAAACTGCCTCTTTACAGTTTACAACCGCTTTACATTTCTTTACTAAGACATATTAAGGATTCAATGATGAACAATTCATCAATTCGCACTCGTAAACGCTAGAGTGGAACCTGCTCGAACTTTTAGGGTCTCACAGCACAGACCAAATATTTTCTCTCATAGGCGCTTTACATTATTCCTATGTCTTTTCTGAAATTTCTTCGGCAACATCGTTTTGCCAGTTTCCTGTTCACGCTCTGTCTCAGCGCGGTACTACTATCTAACTCAGTGCCCTTTATGCGATCGGCATCCGCTGCTGTTCCTACCACGATGACAACCACCGAAACCGTTCGTAAAACCGTCCTCGACAACGGACTCACCGTTTTAACCAAAGAAGTTCCGACGGCTCCTGTGGTAACGGTGCAAGTTTGGTATCGGATTGGATCGCGTGATGAAGCCGCAGGAGTCAACGGCATCGCGCATCAGCTAGAGCATTTAATGTTTAAAGGAACCAGCGATCGACCCATCCAATTCGGTCGCTTGTTCAATGCGTTGGGCAGTCAATCCAATGCCTTCACCAGCTACGATCAGACCGCCTATTTCGGCACAGTCGAGCGAGACAAACTCCGATCGCTCCTTGCCCTCGAAGCCGATCGAATGCAGAATGCTTTGATCAATCCCGATTCGCTCACGAGCGAAAAGCGTGTTGTAATTTCAGAATTGCAGGGATACGAAAATAGCCCAGACTATCGACTCGATCGCGCTGTGATGAAGGCAGCATTTCCGAATTCTCCCTACGGATTGCCTGTCGGGGGTACAAAAGCCGATGTGCAAAAGTTTGAAGTCGAGCAAGTTCGCAACTATTACAGCAACTATTACAGCCCGAATAATGCCACATTGATCCTTGTTGGTGATTTCAAAACAGAACCGACCTTACAAGCCGTTAAAGAAGTGTTTGGCAAAGTTCCGAAGAAGGACAAGTCTAAACCGATCGCTCAAAAACCACCTTCAACTAGCAAGAAACCTGTTAAGCAAACTCAGCCGATCGTTTTACGCGAACCGGGTAGCGCTCCGTTGCTGAATGTAGTTTATCCGTTACCAAACGTGACTCATCCCGATGTCCTAGCGCTGCACGTTTTAGATCTCGTTCTAACTGAGGGACGCAGTTCTCGCTTGTATCAAGCCCTAGTTGAATCGGGACTCGTGAGCGGTTTTAGTGGCTATCCCGCAAATATGATTTCGGGTGGATGGTATGACCTGTCTGCGACGGCTGCCCCAAACCAGGATCTAAATAAGATTAACGAAACCATTCAAACGGTGTTAGCGGATGTTCGATCGCAAGGTGTCACCGAAGAAGAACTGACCCGCGCCAAAACACAGCTAAAATCCTCGGTTCTCCTGAGAAATCGGGACATCACCAGCCAAGCCTTTCAACTCGGAGACGATCAGACAACGACAGGCGATTACAAATACACTGATCGCTTTTTAGCCAATGTCGATCGTGTGACTTCTGCCGATTTGCAGCGAGTCGCCAAAACTTACTTTACTTCCGATAAAGCAACGATCGGTTTTTTCCAACCGACGACGATCGACGGAAAAGCTGGTGGATCTGTGAATGCAGGTCAAACCGCTGAGAAATTCAATGCAGGACCTCCAGTTGATCCAGCGCAAGTTGCAAAATATCTGCCTGCAGTGCAAAAGAGCGATCGAACCACACAAGCTTTACCTGAAAGATATGTGCTGCCGAATGGTTTAAGAGTTCTACTGATGCGTGATACTAGCACGCCAACCGTTTCGCTCAGTGCCAATATGCAAGCGGGTTCAGAATTTGACTCAAACGCAAAAGCTGGACTGGCAAAACTGACAGCCGATAATTTAACCAACGGCACAAAAACGAAAGATGCGCTGACTTTTGCCAAAACGTTAGAAGATCGCGGCATCAATTTCGGCATTGAGACAAATCGCGAAAGTGTTCTAGTTAACGCCAACGCGCTTTCTGAACATCTCCCGGTATTAGTTCAAACCCTGGCAGACGTAGCGCAAAATGCAACATTTCCTGATCGAGAACTTGAACTGTCACGCGCTCGATCGATCACGGCGCTAAAAGTCCAACTCGATAATCCTGCTGTTCTCGCTCGTCGCGTCTTTCAGCAAACGGTTTATCCCGAAAATCATCCGTTCTACAGCTTCCCCACCGAATCAAGCTTGAAAGCAATCCAGCGCCAAGATTTGATCAATTTCTATCAAACGCACTACCGACCAGATACGACGATCGTTTCTCTTGTGGGCGATTTCGATCCTGCCACTGTCAAGGCGCTAATCGAGAAAGAACTAGGTGGATGGAAGGTCAGTGGAAAAGCTCCTACTCTCGTTTTCCCGCCGATCTCAGCCCCAAGCTCAACCGTTCGCCGCTATGCTGCGATTCCTGGAAAAACTCAATCGGTCACACTGCTTGGATCAGCAGGCATCGATCGACGCGATCCGCGCTTCTATAATGCTTCAGTGATGAATCAAATTCTCGGAGGCGATACGTTATCGAGTCGATTAGGGTCGGAGGTGCGCGATCGACAAGGGTTAACTTATGGAATCTACAGCTATTTCCAAGCGGGCAATCGTCCAGGACCGTTTGTGATTTCAATGCAAACCGCGCCCGAAGATGCGGACAAAGCGATCGCCAGTACCGTCAATCTGTTAGATCAGATCCGCGCCAAAGGTGTTAGCACCGCTGAAGTCTCAACGGCACAACGATCGATTACCAGCAGCTACCCCGTTGATCTGGCGAACCCAGATCAACTTGCTAGCGTCGTCTTGATGAACGAGATGTATGGGTTAAATCCTGCCGAATTGCGACAGTATCCCAACCAAATCGCTGCGGTGTCACAAGCTCAGGTGAATCAAGCAGCCCAAGAACTGCTTCAACCTGAAAAACTGATCATCGTCACCGCCGGACCGCCAAAATCGTAATCCTCACATCAAAAATTAAGTTTTCTTAAAGGGTGTGGCGAAAACATCACATCCTTTTATTTTGGTGATAGGAATGCGCAGAACTCTCAAAATACAGTAAAACTGTTCTATTCAATTGGTGATTGATTCGCTAAAATAGCAATAGGATACCCCGTTGGTTCACTGCTTTCGGGAACGCTCAGTACAATAGACTGATTTCGATCGTTGCCCCATTTGCTCCGGTTTCTGGTCGATCTCAACAGTGTTCTCTACCAACTTGAAGCGAGTTCGTCTCCATTCAAGCTTTGTGCCAAGTCCCTTTACTGCCTCAACAATGATATTAAGAGTGCCTCCCCAGTCCCGACTCCCAAGCTGCGATCGTGTTGCGCTTCAAACCCCGTCCTTGGTGAGAGAGCTTTTGCCTGATTCAACGCTAGGCTTATTGCCATGAAAGATCTGCTCTTGAATCAGATATATAATTCCGCGATCGTATTGCGTGAGATTGCGATCAGTTCTGTTTAATGCGAGACTGTGGCGATTCGCGCTGCGGTCTAATTTTAGTGATATCGAGTAATTCGCTCAGGAGAAGCACATGCTACACCGCAAGATCTATCAACTCTGCTGTGATGGTCGCGAAGTCTGGATCTTCTTGCGGGATCAACAGCGCTGGATCGAACGTGCCAAGATTCTTGACATCGAAGGAGATTTGGTGACGTTGCGCTATGAAACCGATGAAGAAGACGAAAATTGCTCTTGGGAAGAAATGGTTCGCCTCGAAAGTATTGGGGCTGTGACTCAAAAGCTGGCATCTGTGCCGAAAGGATTTGTCGATCCACTCGTCTCGGATGACTGCCCCGAAGCCGAACAGATTTCAAATCCGTTTGATAAGCGCGAAGAGTAAAACGGATTGATCAATGCTGAAGAGAAGGGCAACCTGTGCCCTTCTTTATCGATGTAGTGATCGCGTTCAGATTGTCTCCTGCACGTATGCCCTCCGAATTGCATTCGCCAAGGCGAGAACGATTCATAAAAGAGGTTCAATACACCGTTTCATCTTGCTTACGCCACGCCGGATCAACGATGCAAAGAAAGACGATCGCTTCATTCCCCACATTCCGAATCAATTGACGCGCATTCGGCGGAATATACACCGCATCGCCACTCCTCACCGTTTGCACCTCATCGTTAATGTGCATCTCTCCCACGCCGCTGAGAATGTAATACACCTCAGAAGTCGTTAAAGAATGCTCGATCGACACCTGACCCACAGGCACGATCGCATGAGCTAAACTGTAGCGTAATTCGATCTCCTGCTTATCCGGATGCAGCAATTCCCGCAGTAGCGTCCCATCACCCGCAACAAACTCCGGGCAATCGCTCAAATTTCTCACCAGCATTACTTATCGTTTAGAATAATAATCGGGGCATTCGATCGCATCTTCGGAAAGCGCGGTCGTCGGATGCACTGGACATTTGAGATTATAGTCTCCCGTGAAAAATTCGCAGTCTGGGCAGGGAATCTGGTGCATCTGTTTTGCTTGCTTTACCGTATCGCGCGTCGCTTCAAACACCCGCCAAACCGTCATCAAAATTAATGCCCAAGCCACAATAAAACACACTGGAACCAAAATGGGCTGGAGCCAATGAATTAGATGCGCCAAAAAATTAAAGAACATCTCGCAAAATCAACCGATCGTAATGGGCAATTTAGGTTAAATAATAGTAGACCCTTTACCATCTAACCCTAGACTTAAAGGTGATTTACTGATTTGCCGCCCCATCACCATCGCCCCTTACAAGCACGATCATGAGAGTTTCTCTGGCTTCTAGTCCCGCTCAATCTCAGCAGACTCGTCATCAACTTGCCAACCCTGAAGATTCGCTTTCATATGAGTTGGGCAAAGCAGTACAAGAACTGCCGCCAATTTACACGCGAGTCATGGCAGGCAGTATCAGCGTTCTCGTGCTCGGTGCGATCGGGTGGGCACACTTTAGCGAAGTTGAAGAAGTCGCCAACGCCAATGGTAAATTAATCCCTTCAACCGAAGTTCGACCGTTTCGCGCGCCGAGTGTGGGGACGATTACGAAAATCAACGTCAAACCAGGAATGACCGTCCAGAAAGGACAAACCCTCGTGGAAATCGATCCGGGTGCGAGTGAAACCAATGTTTCAAGTTTGCAGAACGATGCGAAAAAGATCCAAGAGGATATTCGCCGTTTAGAAGCAGAGAGTCGAGGAAAAGGTGCAACGGGTGATGCCCTTCAAGATCAATTAATTACATCTCGACAGAAAGAATTTAGCGATAAGCAAAATGCCGCAGTTGCAGAAGCGAATCGACAAAGTGCTGCGATCGGAGAAGCCCAAGCCCGTCTAGAACGCTTTCAAGAAAACTTGGTAAATGCCCGTGCGACGCTGACCAATGCCAACAGCAGCAAAGCGGATGCGCGTGAAAACTTGAGAATTGCCCAAGAGCGACAAAGACGACTCAAAACCCTCGAAAATACCGGAGCCGTCCCTCATTTAGAATTGCTCAACGCAGCGGCTCAAGTCACTCAAGCCAGCCAACAACTCACCACAGCGATCAACCAAATCAATGAAGCCCAAGATCAAATTGCTTCCTTGACGAGCGAAATCCAAGCGCAGCAAGAGCGGATTAACCAAGCTCAACAAGGGTTTGCATCAGCCCGCAGCACCGCGATGGGTCTCGCACCGCAACGCCAGTCAGAGATTCTGACCCAGTTGAAACAACGGCGGGAAGAGTTGACCAAAAAGCAGGGTGAAATCGCAGTTGCGACTCAGCAGCGTAAAGACCGTGAATCGCTCACGGCTCCTTTTACGGGAATCGTATACAACCAAAAAGCAACGTTAGGTCCGATTCAGCAAGGCGAAGAACTTTTGTCACTGTTGCCTGAAGATCGCGATTTGGTGCTTGAAGTCAAAATTCTCAACCGAGACATCGGGTTCGTGCGTCCGGGAATGAAAGCAAAAGTGAAGCTGGCAACATTTCCATATCAGGAATTCGGAATTATTGAAGGAGAAGTTGTCTCAGTGAGTCCGGATGCTGTAATGGAGAAAGATGAGAACGGTCGCGATTTAGGACCCGTTTTCCCGGCAAAAGTGAGAATCGATCGTAAAGCGATCGCCGTTCGGGGTCGTGAGGTCGAACTTTCTCCAGGTATGGCAGGAACGGCTGACATTGTGACGCGCAAAAAATCAATTCTGTCATTCTTGACCGAACCTATTACCCGAAGATTCAGCGAAGCCTTCTCAGTTCGTTAAGACTGAAATACTTGCAAAAAATTCTGATTTAACAGAACGTAATATTTCAGATTTGCGCTATGATAGAGCATAGTGTAGCGAAACGATTGCGTCTGGCCACACCGCACATCTTCGAGCGGTGAGTAAAGTGAGGAAACTCCCGGAAGCGATCGAGCTAACCGAAGCTATCGCTTTTGATCGAAGATTCCTGTCTCATTCTCTTTACTTAACCCCTCCGAAGTTTTACATGGGCAACAAGCCAACGATCGCCTTCTCTCATTTGGGCTGCGAAAAAAATCGAATCGATACCGAACATATGCTTGGTCTTCTAGTCAACGCAGGCTATCAGGTCGATGCAGACGAAGAACTCGCAGATTATGTTATTGTCAATACTTGTAGTTTCATTCAAGCCGCACGGGAAGAATCGGTGCGGACACTCGTTGAGTTAGCGGAAGCTGACAAAAAGATTGTAATCACAGGCTGCATGGCGCAGCACTTTCAAGAGCAGCTTTTAGACGAATTACCGGAAGCAGTGGCGCTCGTAGGCACAGGCGACTATCATAAGATAGTGGATGTGATTGCACGCGCGGAATCTGGAGAGCGCGTTAAAGAAGTTTCTCAAGAGCCGACTTATATTGCAGACGAAACCACTCCTCGATATCGCACGACCACCGAAGGCGTTGCTTATCTGCGGATTTCAGAAGGTTGTGACTACTGTTGTGCCTTTTGTATTATCCCGCACTTGCGAGGAAATCAACGATCGCGCACAATTGAATCGATCGTTCAAGAAGCGGAGCATCTGGCTTCTGAAGGTGTAAAAGAGATTATCTTAATCTCGCAGATTACGACCAATTACGGACTTGACCTTTATGGAGAACCCAAACTCGCTGAACTGCTGCGGGCTTTGGGTCAAGTAGATGTCCCTTGGATTCGGATGCACTACGCCTATCCAACCGGATTGACCCCGAAAGTGATCGAAGCGATTCGCGAAACGCCAAACGTTCTGCCCTATCTCGATTTACCGCTCCAGCACTCCCATCCGGAAGTGCTGCGATCGATGAATCGTCCTTGGCAAGGTCGGGTAAACGATGGCATCATCGAGCGACTCAAAGCTGAGATTCCAAACGCTGTGTTGAGAACTACTTTGATTGTTGGATTTCCTGGTGAAACGGATGAGCATTTTGAGCATCTCAAGCAGTTCATTCAGCGTCACGAGTTTGATCACGTTGGCGTGTTTACCTTCTCGCCCGAAGAAGGAACTCCTGCCTACACCCTCCCGAATCAACTGCCGCAATCGGTAATGGATGTGCGTCGAGATGCCTTGATGCAGCTTCAACAACCGATTTCCCTCAAAAAGAATCGCGCTCAGATCGGCAAAGTTGTAGACGTGTTGATCGAGCAAGAGAATCCCCAAACTGGAGAGCACATTGGGCGATCGCTCCGATTTTCTCCAGATGTAGACGGGCTAGTATACGTCGAAGGCGATGCCGCACTGGGGTCAATTGTCCCGGTGACGATCGTCGATGCTGATGTGTACGACTTATACGGTCGAGTTGCCACTGCTGCGGATTTAATCCAAGCTCCGGCAACCGCCGCTCATCCAAGTGCTGTGTTGAAATGACGATGTACCCTGTTTGATCCGAAATGTTAGACCTTCACCGCTTCTAAATTTCTTACCCGCGCCTTTCAAATGACAATGCGTAGAGTGCAATTCCCTGTGATTACCTCTATGTCCGATTCAGACGGTTTGGCTTTGATCCATAAAGACCGTCCCTGAGTTCAAGATTGTCGCCCCGGCGCAAGACCATCATTTTCTATTAGGAGACTCAATGACCCTTTCTTTTCAAAGCCTCGGACTGTCTGAAGATCGAATTCGCCATCTGGAAGAACTCGGATTTACTGAGCCGACTGCCATTCAAGCCCAAGCCATTCCTCATCTACTCGCTGGGCGCGATGTCGTTGGTCAAGCACAAACCGGAACCGGAAAAACTGCGGCGTTCGGACTTCCGATCTTGGAGCGTATCGATCCAACATCGCCCGCAGTTCAAGCGCTGATTCTGACTCCGACTCGTGAATTGGCGATGCAAGTCTGCCAAGCGATTCGCACCTTTACCGACGATCGTCGAGTCAAAGTCGTCACCATTTATGGTGGACAATCGATCGAACTACAAATCGATCGCTTACGTCGCGGCGCACAAATCGTGGTTGGAACACCAGGGCGAGTGATTGACTTGCTCAGTCGTGGCTCTTTAAAGCTCAACCAACTGGATTGGCTCGTATTAGACGAAGCCGATGAAATGTTGAACATGGGTTTCATTCAAGATGTCGAGAAGATCTTGAGTCAAGCACCCACAGAACGTCAGACGACCTTTTTCTCAGCCACGATGGAGCCATCTATCCGTAAGCTGGTGAACAAGTTTTTGAAATCACCCGTTACTGTGACGATCGAGCAGCCGAAAGCTGCACCGTCGCGAATCAATCAGGTGGCTTACATGATTCCGCGCGGATGGACAAAAGCGCGAGCAATTCTGCCAATTCTCGAACTCGAAGATCCGGAAGCAGCCATTATCTTTGTGCGGACGCGCCGTGCTGCCGCAGAACTGACGAGTCAGTTGCAAGCGGCTGGACATAGTGTGGATGAATACCACGGAGATTTGAGCCAAAGTCAGCGGGAGCGCTTGTTGCTTCGGTTCCGTCAGCAGCAAATTAAGTGGGTGGTTGCAACCGATATTGCAGCACGAGGAATCCACGTAGACGACTTGACTCATGTGATCAACTACGATTTGCCGGATAGCGTGGAAAGCTATGTTCACCGGATTGGTCGGACAGGTCGCGCTGGTAAGGAGGGAACTGCAATTTCGTTAGTGCATCCGCTTGATCGACGCAAGCTACGCGACATCGAAAATCATGTGCGTCAGCGTTTGGAGATCAAATCGATTCCGACTCGTGCGGAAGTTAAAGCTCGCTACTTGGATAAATTGCAATCTCAAGTGCGTGAGATTTTAGCAGGTGAGCGCGTTGCATCGTTCTTGCCGATCGTGTCTCAGTTAGCGGAAGATTACGAGCCGCACACGATCGCGGCAGCAGCTCTGCAAATGATTTACGATCGCACTCGTCCTGCTTGGATCACGATGGGAACTGATCCGACTCCTGAAGAGACATCCTCTGGTGGTGGGCGTTCTGGTGGGGCAAAACAAAAGCCTGTGAAGCGATCGAGACCTGCGGGCTCATCCGGTCATCGTCGTCAACCTGCTCAATCTAAGTAGAGTTCATCTCTCTTGTATGATCAAAACTCCGGCTTCTTTTAGAGGTCGGAGTTTTTAAGCTTCTGGATTTATTCGTTATGCGAGTTCTTTCGACTGATTTGCTTGCGTTTTATCGTGATATTTGTTTGCGCCCACTGACGGTGGTTGACCTTGAAACTTCTGGTCATAAACCGCCTCGGAGTCGCGCGATCGAAGTTTCTGTGCTGAACGCGAGCTTGAAAGATGGCATTCTGAATCAAGAAACGTATCTGATCAATCCTGGTGTTTTGCTTCCCCCGATTATTACTCAGATTACGGGAATTACTCAGGAAATGGTCGATGAGGCTCCTCCCCCTGAAGAAGTTTGGCTGAAGTGTTTACCGTTGTTAGAGCAGGGCACTTTAACCGCACACAATATTGGGTTTGACTATCCGTTTATTCGATCGGAGTATGCGCGGTTGGGGGTTCCGTTTTATCGATCGAAGTCAGAGCAATTTTGCACCGTAAAATTTGCGCGATTGATGTTGTCCGAACTACCGTCGCGGAGTTTGCCAGATTTGGTGAAGCATTTTCAGTTTCCGGTGGGAGAGTCGCATCGGGCGGAGGCGGACACAATGGCGTGCTGGCTCTTAGCTGAAATGCTGTTGAAAGAGATTGCGAATGAAGATGACGAAACGGTGTTAGCGAAGATTGGGCAACAACTGCTTTCGACGAGTGACGCGGCTAAGATTATTGGTGGTTCACAGAAAACGGTACGCGATCGATTGAATGCGGCGGGAGTTGAACCCTATATTTCTCAGCGAACAGGGACTCCCTTTTTTCGGCGGGTCGATG
>PSLO01000021.1:41933-55385 GCA_040289665.1 Leptolyngbya sp. ERB_1_1
GTAGACTTCTGCCGAAGCGCTCCAAACGAATATTGAGGCTTGCATCGGACTGTGAGATATACCCCTTCAGACAGAATAAGCGCGATCGTTTTTGATGATATATCTATCCTGAGCATTGTTGTGTCTGTCTTACTCTATGACGCTCCGATCGCCGTCCGTCTTTCTTAATTTCATTCGTCGAATTCGGCAATGTCTCGGACTGACCCAACCCGCGCTTGAGCGTCAAATCGAAACTCAGCCACCTCCAAAGCCAATTCTAGACATTCTTGAAAGCATTTCCGATGCGTTTTTCTCGCTTGATCAAGAATGGCGCTTTACCTACCTGAATTCTCAAGCGACACGAGTTTTGAATCGATCAAAAGATGAGTTGATTGGGAAGATCGTCTGGGAAGAGTTTCCTGGATCAGAAGACAGTATCTTTGGTCAAGAATATCGTCGCGCTATCGCTGAACAAGTCACGGTTACATTTGAATCTTTTTATCCACCGTTAAATGCTTGGTTTGCAGTTCGAGCTTACCCGATCGCTTCTGGACTTGCAGTGTACTTCCAAGATGTCACACAGCAGAAAGCAGAACAAGCCGCCCGAATTGAACAACAGAAAACTGCACAGCGACGACGCGCAGAAATTGAAGCGATTTACGCGACGGCTCCAGTTGGTTTATGTTTTAACGATGTCAACCTGCGCTACGTTCGGATTAATCAGCAACTGGCAGACATCAATGGTGCTCCTGTCGAGCAGCACATCGGGCGAACCGTACGCGACTTACTGCCAGAGCTTGCAGATCAATTAGAGCCAATCTATCAACAAGTGATTGATTCGGCAGAACCGATTCTTAACCTAGAGGTGAGCGGTATGAATCCAGCCCAGCCTGGAGTACTCCGAACTTGGTTATCGAGTTATTACCCACTTAAAGGTGAAGACGAGCGCGTTTTGGGTGTGAATGTGATGGTGCAAGAAATCACCGAACTCAAACAGCGAGAAGCCGAACGTAAACAAGCAGAGGAAGCACTTCAACGATCGGAAGAACGCTATCGAACTTTATTTGACTCGATCGACGAAGGCTTCTGCCTGGTTGAAGTTCTGTTTGATCAGAATGAAACTGCGATCGACCATCGTTTTCTAGAAGTCAATCCGATGTTTGAGCAACAGACTGGACTCAAGCAGGCAATTGGAAAAACAGCACGTGAACTGGTGCCCGAATTGGAAGATTTCTGGTTTGAAATCTATGGCAGAGTTGCGCTGACTGGAGAACCCGTTCGCTTTGAAAATGCTGCTGAAGGGATGAATCGCTGGTTTGATGTGTATGCGTTTCGTGTTGAAGAATCAGAAAAGCGCAAAGTTGCCATTTTGTTTCGAGATGTTACCGAGCGAAAGCGCACCGATGAGGAACTGCGCCAGAAGAATGCCATTCTGAATGTGATCAACGAATCCGCACCTACGCCGATTTTTGTTAAAGATCGCGCCGGACGAATTATTTATGCCAATCCTGCCACCTTAGAAGTGTTGGGTATGACTGCGGATCAGGTGATTGGACATCGCGATCGCGATATTTATCCCGCTAATCTGGGTACGGCTGTTTCAGACAACGACCAGCGCATTATGGAAACCGGACAAACCGAGGTTGTCGAAGAATCTCCGGATGGCATTCGGACATTTTTAAGCACAAAAGCCCCTTATCGCAACGAAGCTGGGGAAGTCATTGGTTTAATTGGGATCGCAAACGACATTACCGATCGTGTGCAACTTGAGCGCGATCGAGAACACATTTTGCAGCAAGAACAATCCGCTCGTGAAGCAGCAGAAAAAGCAAACCGCATCAAAGATGAATTTCTCGCAGTACTGTCTCACGAACTCAGAACCCCGCTCAATCCGATCTTGGGCTGGACAAGACTATTACAGAATGGACGCTTAAGCCCAGAGAGAACAGCGGAAGCATTGAATACGATCGAGCGCAACGCCAAACTGCAAACGCAACTGATTGATGATTTGCTGGATATTTCCCGCCTCATGCGCGGCAAACTCGTGCTGAATCGCGAGCCTGCCAATTTAGCCTCCGTTCTCTCAGCCGCAACAGAAACGATCCAACTCGCCGCCGAAGCTAAACAAATCATCGTGGAACAGCAGTTTGATCAGTCGGATTATTTTGTGTCTGGCGACGCGGGGCGATTGCAGCAAGTTTTTTGGAATTTGTTATCGAATGCCGTGAAATTTACGCCAGAACAGGGACAAGTCACGATTCACATGACGCAAACTGGGCATCAAGTTCAGGTTCAAATTATCGATACGGGTAAAGGAATCAGTCCTTCTTTTCTGCCGTATCTGTTTGAATATTTTCGTCAAGAAGACGGCTCGATTACACGAAAATTTGGTGGCTTAGGGTTAGGACTTGCGATCGCACGTCAAATTGTCGAATTGCATGGCGGCACGATTTCAGCCAAGAGTGGTGAAGAAAACCAAGGAGCAACCTTTACCGTTCGCTTGCCGCTTCTCAAACAAAGAACTGCGAATTCACCCCCATCTCCATCGATCGCAGAACCTTTCGAGGTTTCTCCATTAAGCGGCATTCGAGTAGTCGTTGTCGATGATGACCTCGACACGCGAGAATTTCTCACCTTTCTTTTAGAATCGAACGGTGCGATCGTGACTTCGGTTGATTCCGCACTGCAAGCCATTCGTGCGATCGAGCAATCGCCACCTGACATTCTCTTAAGCGATATTGGAATGCCAGAGATGGATGGTTATGGATTGCTGCGATCGCTTCGTGCCTCGAAACATAAATCGATTCCCGCGGTCGCACTCACTGCTTATGCGGGAGATGTCGATCGGCAGCAAGCAATTAAAGCCGGATTTCAGCAACATATTGCTAAACCGATCGATGGGAATGCAATGATTGCGATCGTGCTTGAGCTAGTTCAGAAGAGGGCACAGCAATGCTAGGCAACGGCTTGATCTTCTTTATGAATCGGAAAATCGGTGTATCCCTCTGCACCAAACGAATACCAGGTACTCATATCTGACGGTGGATTCAACTCCCAACCATTTGCAAACCGATCAACTAAATCCGGATTACTAATAAACGGGCGACCAAACGAAATTAAATCCGCAGAACCATTTGCGATCGGGGTTTCTGCATCCGCTTGAGTGTACCCACAATTGCCCATCAGCGGATGATCAAACACTTCCCGAAACTCAGAGAGCGTCATTGGTGTTCCCAATTCATGAAAGCCAAAAGCAAGACCATCTAACAAATGCAAATAAGCTAATCCATAAGCATTCAATTGTTGAGCAACATAGAGAAACGTTTCTCGATAGTCAGGAGAACCCATACCGTTATACACACCATTCGGTGATAAACGGACTCCAACACGCTCTGATGGATACACGGTTAAAATCGCTTCCACAATTTCCTTGAGGAACTGATAGCGATGCTCAATGCTGCCACCATAACGATCGCTGCGATGGTTCGATTTTGATTGCAGAAACGCATCGATCAAATAACCATTCGCACCATGAATCTCAACGCCTGAAAATCCTGCTTGTTTAGCGCGTTCTGCGGCTTTGCGATAGTCCTCGACCACTTGCGGCACTTCATTGGTTTCTAATGCGCGAGGAACTTCATAAGGTTGCTTGCCATTTGGGGTATGGATGCCATCGCCTTCAATTGCGATCGCAGAAGGAGCCACAGGCAACTGTCCCTTTGCTTGAAAGCTGCTATGAGATGCCCGTCCACAGTGCCAAAGTTGCAGAAACATCGGTGTGCCCTGACTCTGAACCGCATCAACTACAGGTTTCCAGCCTTCGGTCTGAGCATCGGTGTAAATTCCTGGAGTATTCACCCAACCGAGTCCTTGCTGAGAGATTGAAGTAGCTTCTGTTAGAATCAAGCCCGCAGACGATCGCTGAGCGTAATACTCTGCCATCAGTGCATTCGGGATTCGGTCTTCTCCCGATCGAGCGCGAGTCATCGGAGCCATCACGATGCGATTTTTTAGCGTTAAATCCCCGATTTGAATGGGGCTAAGCAACATTGGTGAGGTCGTCATAAAAACCTGATACGCTAGATAACTGTATTTCACCCTAACGTAGGGAAATCAGTGAGGCTGAAAATCTCAGGATTTTTAAAGACAGTAAAATGCGATCGCAAGAGGATTATGAGACAGCAGTTCAAACTGGAAACACGATCGAAAACACAGATCATCGACATCACAGCACAGGTTCAAGAAGCAATAAGCGCTAGTGGATTGCTAGAAGGGGCTTGCACGATTTATGTCCCGCACACGACTGCTGCTGTTTTGATTCAAGAAAATGCTGATCCGAATGTGCATACAGATCTTTTGAATGCGTTCGATCGACTGATTCCTAAAGATTTGCCTTATCTACACGAGACGTTTAACAAGAATGCCCCGTCGCACATCAAGGCAGCGTTGATCGGGGAAGCAAAGACGGTGTTTATTGGGGAAGGCAAACTGTTGTTGGGACGGTATCAGTCGATTCATGTGTGCGAATTTGATGGACCGCGATCGCGCGAAGTTTGGCTCCGCATTGTCTCAGACTAGAGTGGCTTTCAGTCCCAAATCGTTTCGAGATCGGGCGAATTTCGTAGAACTTCATCTCTGGTAATCAGCTTTGCAGAGTAGCATTTTGCAGTTGCTGCGATAATGCGATCGTGAAGATCCCAGTCGGAAGGAAGTTCAAGAAATGCCTGAAAAACTGGGAAGCCGAAGTCAGCGATGATAAAGCTGCGGGATTGTTGAATGGCTTCTAAAATGACTGGCATTGTGAGTTCTGCCAGAACTAAGGTTGGAATGAGAATCTGAGTAGTGCTGGTCTCTGCCAGAGTCAAAATATTGTCTACTACGGGCGATAGACGAGCATCTTCAGCGAAGAACCAAGCCAAGGCATGAGTGTCGATGACGAAAATTTCCACGAAGTAACTTATTCCTTGTCTCTAAATTCTTTGGAGATTAGCAATCGCTCAGCTTCCTCAAGGAGTTGATCTGAGATGTGAACGCCTTTCCAAATTCCTCTAAGGCGAATGGTGCGTCGATCGCTTTGATTTTGAGCAATTAGCATTTGCTTCAGCGTTTCTAGTTCTTGCTGGATGGCTTCGATGCGGGTAAGGATATAGTGTCTCATGGCTGAATGAGAACGGGTGATATGAATGTTATTTTACGAGATCGCTCTGTCGATCGCGCCTTCTAGAATTTGGGGTTGTGCGGCTAGAGCAAATTAGAGCGTCTTCACTCTCCCATCTGGGCAAAGTGGTCTTGCAAGAGTTTGTGGATGAAACGCTCTTCGTCCGCCGATGCGCTGGAGGAACATGCGCTCGGTGGCGTAGTTGAGGAAGCGGGCATAGTTCCAGGGAATAGAGCCAGTGCGATAGAGAATTAAGCGAAGAATGCAATGCTGAACACAAGCAAAGCCGACCACAGCAGTACTAATCAAAAGTCCAACAATGAGGTTGACAGCCAAGAAGCGATTTTGGCGATCGTAGATCCAGTCAATGTCAAAGGTTCCATAAGCTTGAGTTAGAGAATTACATTTCTTGTAGCTTATTCTTCCGATTCTGTGTACCCGTTTCCGAATGATTATCGAAATGTTACAGGTCGCAGTTATCAATCCATCCGTTACCGCTGAGCGGTTCGCGATATCCCTTCTCGCTGTCCTTTTTCGGGTCGCTGTTGTCCTCATTAAGCTTGCGGTTGCGATCGCGACCCCTATGATCTTCTTCGTGAAAACCGCAGCATTCACCGCGAACGTTACGAGATTCGTCGCGAACAGTGCAATTTTTTCAGTAAAGTTACGAGCTAACTCAAAACCGCTGTGGAAAACCATGAGACGCGATCGCCAATCTTCTTCAAAACAACACAATTTTTTGCGCCAATCACTCAACTCATTTGCCAATCCCAGAAGACAAACTAGCACTGTAAACCCACTCACAGGAAGCAATTTACAATGCCACGCGCACAACGCACTTCTCGGATGCTCGACAAAGGACAACTGCGAATCTTAAGGCTCAAAGCCATCGATCCGTATATGAGCTTTGGTGAAAATCGCAATCTCTCCACCCTCACAGCGCAGATCGAGCAGCTACAGACCAAATTGAATGAATACAACAGCACGATCGCATCCCTCGACGATGCCAAACAGAAAATCGACCAGATGGAGAGAAACATGGGCGATTTGCTCGATCAACTCTTGAATGGCGTGAGTGCAAAATATGGCAATGACAGCCGTGAATACGAGATGGCAGGCGGAACCCGTAAAAGCGATCGTGTTCGCAAGAGTGCCGAAAGTCGGACAAGGAACAGCGCGAAAAAGCTCGCCCAGCCCGTCGGTAGCAGCAAATAGTGTGAGTTCGATAAGCCTGTTCGCTCCGTTTCGCTGCCGCCCGTGAATGAAATTCCGGGCTAATGGTGCGAAGTCTACCCTCCGGGGACTGCGGCAGGTTTAAGGCTTTCAGTCCGTTCAAAACGGACTTCGCACCGTTAGCCCCGATTTCCAATCCGGGCGGACAAACATCGAAGCGAAGAAGTTCACCGAACTCGCCTTAAATAAACCGATCGCTCAACTATTCGATCGGTGCTAAGCTCCAATCCTCTCCGCTCCGTTGCGCCAACTGCCAAATCTGAGTTTTGCCTTCGGTCTTGTGTTGCAGATACAGATCGAACGTGTTATCTACTTGCTTGTCTTGGCGTTTCGGTAGCTTGAGCGTGAAATCATAATTTCCTCTGACGTGATAACCGTCGATGCCCTCGATCTTTAGCGGACTTTGATCCGTGATTTTCACGCGATCGACCGTTACTTTCGGGGGTGCTGGTAACTTAAGCTGCTGACTAATCTCTTGCTGAGTTTGAGTCACTGACAATGCGATCGCTTTTTTCAACACTGTTCCCGGAACCGAATAGCGTCCACCACATGAAACTAAGCCAATTGCCAGGACAATAGATAGGATAATTTGTATCGATCGCTTCACAGTCTTAGCTCCCCCCTTCTAAAAATTATGTATAAGCAAGCGTTTGGTGTGGATGAGTCTCTCTACCGCTATATTCTCTCAAACTCGCAGCCAGAATCGGACATTCTCGCTCAACTTCGTCAAGAAACCGCACAAATGCCTCAAGCTCAAATGCAGATTTCACCGGATCAGGGTCAGTTTATGGCGTTGTTGGTGCGCTTGATGCAGGCGAAAAAAGCGCTGGAAGTGGGAGTCTTTACCGGATATAGTTCGCTCTCGGTTGCGATGGCACTCCCGCCAGATGGAAAGCTGATCGCCTGTGATGTGAGTGAAGAATACACTGCGATCGCACGACGCTATTGGGCAATGGCAAAGGTGACTGAGAAGATCGATTTGTACATTGCACCCGCGATCGATACCCTCGATCACTTGCTCAAGGATCAAGCTGGAACCTTCGATTTTGCGTTTATTGATGCTGATAAAGGTAACTATGCAAACTATTACGATCGAGCTATTCAACTCGTGCGATCAGGCGGACTGATTGCGATCGATAATGTCCTCTGGGCGGGGCGCGTGGCAGATGAGATGGATCACGATAAAATTACCAACACCATTCGCGAATTTAATACCAAAGTGGCGCGAGACGATCGCGTTTTTGTGAGTATGTTACCGATCGCGGATGGATTAACGTTAGCGTTGAAGAAATGAGATCCGGATATACTTTACCTGTTTTCGCTTGTGCTTCTGCAATCGCGGCATTGCAACATCTTCGACATGGAAACGCAATTCAACACGTCGAACTCAATTTAATCAATCCCGATCAAGTCGTTGAAATCTCGATCGAACAAGTCGCCAAACTGACCCCGAATTCCGCACTTGCAATTACCCGAAGCGATCCCGGTGACAATCTCGACCTCACCCGCAACACACCCATCTGGGCAATGGTCGAATTAAACCCAGGAGAAGGAATTACCATCATCGGCGGTGAAGGAATTGGACAGCGATCCGATCAACAAGCTGCCATTTACGCTTATGCTCAAGAATTACTTCTAACCAATCTAAAACGATTGTTGAGCGCTGGAGAGTCCCTCCGTGTCACTTTGATTCTGCCGGAAGGTCGGCAACTGGCAAAACGCACTTCAAATGAAGCTTTTGGCGTAGTCGAGGGATTATCGCTGCTTGGAACCTCTGGCATCGCTCAACCCCTCAGCGCTCCCGATCAACTTGAACTCTTTCGCGCAGAACTGAAGCAGAAATCACAACAATTTGACACGCTCGTGTGTTGCATCGGAGAAAACGGTTTAGATCTCGCAGCAAAACTGGGAATCGATCGCGACCGCACCCTCAAAACCGCTAACTGGATCGGCTCTCTGCTCGTCGAAGCTGGAGTTCAGCAAGTCAAATCGATCCTTTTATTTGGCTATCACGGTAAATTAATTAAACTTGCAGGCGGCATCTTTCACACGCATCACCACGTTGCTGATGCCCGACAAGAAATCCTCACCGCCCACGCTGCGAAAGTCGGAATTGCCACACGGGATCTGCAAGCGATTTTTTCTAGCGCAACAGCAGAAGATGGATTGAAATACTTAAGAAATTTGGGACAAGCGATCGAAGTTTATACCTCGATTGCCCAAACGATCGACGATCGCGCCCAGCACTACATTTATACCCACAGCGAAGCCACCGTCGAAGTTGGAACGATTTTGTTCGATCGATCGCGCCAGATCCTAGTGAAAAGTAGAAAAGCGAATCAACTGCTTGAGTCCGTTTGCTAATGTGATTAGAATAGCCAGAATATTCAAAACGTGCTCATTTTTTACCGACCTTCAAAACTCCGTTTATACCCGGTTTGATCCCGTTCATTTCATCAGGAAACTCCCGTGACTCCACATACTAAACCGTCCGTTTTGAATGCTCCGAGTGCATCTCATTCGCAGGAGCTTGATGCCCTCGATCGCCAGATGATTGTGATTCTCGATTTTGGGTCGCAGTACTCAGAACTGATTGCCCGTCGCATTCGCGAAACGCAGGTCTATTCTGAAGTCTTGTCGTACCGTACCAGCCTCGAACAACTCCGCCAACTCAATCCAAAAGGGATTATTCTATCCGGTGGCCCAAGCTCGGTTTACGACTCCGGCGCACCGCACTGCGATCCAGAGATCTGGAAGCTCGGCGTTCCCGTTCTCGGTGTCTGCTATGGAATGCAACTGATGGTGCAACAACTGGGTGGCATTGTCGAACGCAGCGATCGCGGTGAATATGGCAAGGCAAATCTGACGATCGATGATCCGACCGATTTGCTGACGAATGTTGAAGATGGCTCAACCATGTGGATGAGTCACGGTGATTCGGTAACGCAACTTCCACCCGGATTTGAAATTCTCGCCCACACCGCGAATACACCCTGCGCTGCGATTGCCGAACACGATCGCAAACTTTACGGGGTGCAGTTCCACCCCGAAGTGGTGCATTCCCAATACGGACAGGCGTTGATCCGTAACTTCGTTTACCACATCTGCGAGTGTGAGCCGACCTGGACAACGGATGCCTTTGTCGAAGAATCAATTCGCGAAATTCGCGCCAAAGTTGGTGATAAACGAGTTTTGCTTGCACTGTCTGGAGGCGTTGATTCCTCAACGCTGGCATTTTTGCTGCATCGGGCGATCGGGGATCAACTCACTTGTATGTTTATCGACCAAGGCTTCATGCGAAAGCTAGAGCCAGAGCGTCTGGTGAAGCTATTTCATGAGCAGTTCCATATCGATGTTGCGTATGTAAATGCCCGCGATCGCTTCTTAAAAGCGGTTGAAGGCGTGACTGATCCCGAAGTAAAACGCAAACGCATCGGACACGAATTTATCCGCGTGTTTGAGGAGGAATCAAAGCGGTTAGGTCCGTTTGATTATTTGGCTCAAGGCACGTTATATCCGGATGTGATCGAATCGGCGGATACGAACGTCGATCCACAAACTGGAGAACGAGTTGCAGTCAAAATCAAGAGCCATCACAATGTTGGAGGACTGCCGAAAGATCTGCAATTCAAACTGATTGAACCGTTGCGAAAACTGTTCAAAGATGAAGTGCGAAAAGTGGGTCGATCGATTGGTCTACCCGAAGAGATTGTCAATCGTCAACCGTTTCCGGGTCCGGGTTTAGCGATTCGGATCTTGGGTGAGATTACCAATGAGAAGCTAAATATTCTCCGAGATGCCGATCTGATCGTGCGTCAAGAGATTAATCGGGCAGGAATCTACCACGATGTTTGGCAAGCTTTCGCGGTCTTGCTGCCTGTCCGTAGCGTTGGAGTGATGGGTGATCAGCGGACTTACGCTTATCCGATCGTACTTCGCTGCGTCAAGAGCGAGGACGGCATGACCGCAGATTGGGCACGCATTCCCTACGATCTGCTCGAAACGATTTCTAATCGAATCGTCAACGAAGTCAAAGGGGTGAATCGTGTGGTGTATGACATCACCTCAAAGCCACCCGGCACGATCGAGTGGGAATAAGCTTGCAGTAGGCTAGGCTGCGATTCTTAACGCAATGATGGCTTTTTCTTAAAGCTTATATGGAATGGTGAAGAAAGATTTTTCTACATCGCTCTTGATTCATCTGGCTTTAAGAAGGAGACCTATTGCAATGACGGGTGTACTCGACATCAATCCTACAACTGCTTCCAGTGTTGATTTACCTGGAAGCAGTGGAACGATTCCAAGTCAGTTCGGGATAAGAAATTGGGGTTCTGTGCCTGGGCAAATGGAATTCGCGGTGATACAAACGGAGTCAACGGCGGTAGATTCCTGCTTTAACGTTAGCTATGAGTACGCGAAGGCGTACTTGGTCTGTATCGCTGCGGTTTCAACCGCCGAGTGCCCGAAGATAACCCGAACTGACGTTAACATTAGTTCGATCGTAGAATCGACTCGCCTTGAACAGTAGACGCGGGTTCAACATTCAGTAACTGCAAAACCGTGGGCGCGATGTCAATATCACGAACGCGATCGATTGTTCCGTGTGGAATGTTCGGTCCTGCCGCAAAGAAAATCGCGCTCATGTTTGGCAGTTCTGGATCATAGCCATGTGCCCCATAGAAATTTGGCACTGAAAGCACTGGAGTTGATAATGCCGGATCGCCTAGCCTAATCACCGCCGGAGTTTGCAGTCCATCAAAGTTATAGCCTTCAGTCAGCAGCGCAAATACATCGCCAGTATCTTGTCCGATAAATTCGCTCGTCTCTAATCCAAAATTCGGAGCGTTTAAATCGTTTGGTACAGGGCGCGTATACACCTTGTCGAAGATCGAAGTCTTTCCGTCCGTATAATTCGGATTGCTGTCTACAAAGCTTCGTAGTGCATCTGCAACCTGCTGCTGTAGCTGCGTATATTCTTGACGACTGACTGTTCCACCGGGTTCGCGCCCTTGCAAGTTGATGTAGACATTCGCCGCAGGACCGGATGTAATCGCTCTGACCTGATTTGGATCAAAGCCCTGATTCTTTAGATAGCTATTGAGATCGACAGTAGTATAAAACGGCGAGAAGCCATGATCGGAAACCACGATAATATCGCTATTTGGCTTGCCATTGCTATCGACTCCAACGGTATCAATAATTCGTTGAACGGCTTGATCAGCAGCTTGATAGGCTGCTTTCACATAGCCCTGATAGCGATCGATCTTCGCTGAGTCTTGTCCGTCTCCGATCGAGTTTGGATCGCGGGGGTTGGTGGCTTGGCGTGGATCGCTGATCAAAAATTGATGTTCCGATCCGTCGGGCTGTTCAATATAGATTAAGGCTAAATCTGCATCGGGATTGGTTTGAATTGCTCTCAATCCAACCCGCGTTTGATAGTTTACAAAGCCTTTGACTTGATCCGCATAGATGGCTTCGAGTTCTTGATCAGAGAAGCTGTCAAATCCTGGACTCAAACGCTCTGGAATCCGAAAATCAGCTTGGGGTGCCCAAAATCCAACATTATTGTTAATGTCATCGACATTTGCCAACACGGCAGGATTGCGAGGAATATAGTTTGCGGAATAGCGTGCAAAGCGAACAGTCGAAAGGTCAGGCGCAAGATTGCTGACATAGAATGCAGTGCCTGCTTTGAGCGAACTTCCTTCTAGATAGAACGGGCTTGATTTGTGGTCATCAACTTTCACAAACGCCGCTCCTGTAGAGGGCAAGGTAAAAGGTTCGGGCTGAATACCTTGCGTTGCGTCGAAGAATACTAACGTGTCGTAATCTGTTTTTCTATCATCGGTTGTATCCAGGGCAGCAACTTCAATTTGGTAGTTCACACCGCCAACCGTGAACTTCTCAACTGGAGTCTTGGTTTCTAGAATCGGGCTGTAAGATTGTTTTCCCGCAGTTGCCAGTTGGTCTTGAACAGTTTGCGGAGCCGTATCGAAATCCGATCGCGTTAAGCTAAATCCCTGCGCTGCAACCCCGGCAAATGTGCCAAAGGGAACTGTGTAATCTACGGTTCGCTCACTGGCAGGCTGCACGATTGGGCTATTGGGAACACCTGGAATTCGGATATCCGCTCCGTCTGCTCCTGGAAACGTTGCCGCAATCACTTTTTTGCCACTGTCGCGTAAAGTTAACCAAACAGGGTTCGCCGTGGGTTCTAAGGTTTCACTTACACCATCAATGCCGATTTGATAGCCACCGATCGGGGCGTTGAATCCGCTCACATTGGAACCAAACGGGCTGGCGACGAGCTTAAATGAGTTGGCATTGATATCGTTGTTTGCAGCTGTGGAACCTGTTGCGATCGCGATATGTCCGGGAGCCGTTAGCGATGGGGTAACGGTGACGTTTTGATTAGCGACCAATCCTTTTGATGCGAGTAAGCCTAAACCTCGATCGGCACTCAGCGTACCATCTTGCAAATACTGCTGCACCAAGCGAGGGGTTGCACCATCTAGAGAAATCACGATCGTTTTTGGCACTTGGCGTGGTTCAGAGCTGAGCTGTGCAGGATCAAGTTCGCTTTGAGCGCTTCGTGCAGCGATCGGATCAAGTGAGGTCAATGGCGAACTCAGTAAAGAATTCGTGTTGAGATCAGGAGTTAAACGATCGGGCTGAAAAGCGGCTTCGATCGTTAAGAGATCATTTCCCATGAATTTAGATTCCAATAACTTTAAATCAAACAGACCCAAAATGTATGCTAGACAAGTGATGTAACAGCACGATCGTGAGAGCGTCATCCGACGAGCGAAACCTAAATGAAAATAGCGAGTACAAAAAAAGCGCAACACAAGATGTACACCAAAGTGAATGCGTTGAAGCAGTCAAACGAATGGCTACAGAAAACAGTAGGCTCCTGAACAATAATTTTTTGAGTTAATGAAAACGACAACAGAAGATTAAACTTTGATTAAACGTTGAAAAATAAGCAGACTGATACTAGAAATACAGGTAGTCTTTTTTAGTAAAGGATAAGTAAAAATAGGACATCTTTTCAACCGTTTGCTAGTTGCAGGCGAATCTGT
>PSLO01000150.1:0-5041 GCA_040289665.1 Leptolyngbya sp. ERB_1_1
CCCTTAGCAAGGACATCCGCCCTTGGGGCGGTCACACTCATCAAGCCACCAGCTTTGCTGGGGGTGTCTGACTGGCGACGAGTTAAGGGAGGAGATTCCCCAGAGCCGCGATTTGTGGAACGTGAAATGATTCTACGATTCTTTGCATTTGCCAATAGGATGGATCGCTATGCAGGTAATTTGAAGAGCTTTCTCAACGATTACATTGGCAAGTATGCTCCAAAAGACCCGACGCATGTTGCAGAACTTGGAGCAATGTTTAGACAGACAATGCAAAGTGTTTATACCGCGTTCGGTGAGCATTCAGGGCGGCTTTATTACGTCGATGATAATGCACCACAGGACGTAGGACGATGGGAGACGAAGTTCTCAATCTCTGCCCTCGACATTCAAGCATCTGCTCTCATTGGCTATTCTCCTGCCAAAATCCAACCAGTCGCAAAATCTATTCGCGAGGCTTACAAATTCTATCTGGCAACGAATCCACAAGTTCGTGCGGCAATTTCACGTCGTCCGGCAGGTAAGGAAGCTACAAAAACTCGTTGGTTCGGGTTTAAGGCAGTTGTGCAGGAACTTATGAGCGGTTCTGCTAACTCAGGAACGCTAAATGAGCCGCTATTTGAAGCAAAAGCACTCTTTCGAGCTGGTTATTTTGCTGCTGCTGGTGCATTTGCTGGAGTATTGTTAGAACGACGATTGAAGGATTTATGCACTAAACAAACACCTCCCCTAACCTCGCGTGGTGAGACAATTAACCCGTTGAATGATGCGCTTAAAGCCGCACAGATTTACGACCAAACTCAGCATCGCCGTATTCAAGTTATGGGCGACATTCGCAATCGTTGCAGTCATTCAGTTTCTAATCCACCATCGAAAGACGAAGTCTGGGAGCTAATTGAGGACGTACATCGATTTTTATGTAGCTACCCCACTGACTGAGGTAGCGGAAGTAGTTGCAGATTCAGTGTAAGCGGATAAGCGAAGTTTTTCTACTGCTAGGAGCAATTTGCTATTGCTCGTTCTCCGATCGCACCTCCATCTCAAAAAATGTCGAAACCTGACTGGATGATCTACACTCGAATAGGGTAAAATTTGACCCCGACTCTTTATTATTTGGAGGAACTTGCCGCTTGTCTAAACAAGACCTGATTGAAATGGAAGGAACCGTCGTTGATTCACTCCCCAACGCTATGTTTCGGGTAGACCTCGACAACGGCTTCAACGTCCTCGCTCACATCTCTGGAAAAATTCGGCGCAACTATATCAAGATCCTGCCCGGCGATCGCGTCAAAGTCGAACTCACCCCTTACGACCTCACTAAAGGACGCATCACCTACCGACTGAAAAACAAAGGCGGTCGTTAGCCTTGCATCAAAAGATCTCTTTGACAAGTGTTATAAAAAATTGTTAGGATATTATGTTTGTAATGTTGCCGAGATAGGGCATGAAAGTACGAGCGTCAGTGAAACGAATTTGCGAAAAATGCCGCGTCATTCGTCGGAAGGGGCGCGTCATGGTGATCTGTGAAAACCCGAAGCACAAACAACGCCAGGGTTAACAAGGTTTCGTGTGCGAGTCTGCCGCAGCGGGAAATTCCCAACACGGCAGATATTTTCGACTGTTTATCTAGGTTTTAGGGAGAAACGACGTGGCGCGGATTGCGGGCGTAGACCTACCTCGCGACAAGCGAGTGGAAATTGGTCTTCGATATATCTATGGCATTGGACCCACCCGGTCTAAAGAAATCATCGCGAAATCAGGTGTCAATCCTGATACGCGCGTGAAGGATCTCAGTGAAGCAGATGTCGCTGCCCTGCGTGAAGCGGTGGAAGGCGGCTATCAAATTGAAGGAGACTTGCGACGGTTTGAATCGATGTCGATCAAGCGATTGATGGATATCGGTTGCTATCGCGGTCGGCGGCATCGCATGGGCTTGCCTGTGCGGGGTCAGCGGACTCGAACCAACGCGCGGACTCGTCGGGGCGGTCGTCGGACAGTTGCCGGGAAGAAGAAAGCTCCTGGTAAGAAATAGAGTGCATTGCCTTTGGGTAGTGCCAGCTTGTAGGAACGTAGCAGCGTAAATTAAGAGATTTGACATGGCAAGACAACCGCAGCGGAAAACGGGTCCGCGCAAGGCGAAAAAGAATATCCCCAGTGGGGTCGCTCATATTCAATCGACCTTCAACAATACGATCGTAACGATCTCAGATACTCAGGGTGAAGTAATCTCCTGGGCATCCGCAGGATCGAGCGGCTTTAAAGGTGCAAAGAAGGGAACTCCCTTTGCGGCACAAACCGCAGCCGAAGCAGCCGCCCGTCGCGCAATGGATCAAGGAATGCGCCAACTTGAAGTGATGGTGAGCGGACCTGGAGCCGGACGCGAAACCGCAATTCGAGCATTACAAGGTACTGGCATCGAAGTCACTCTGATCCGAGATGTGACACCCATTCCCCATAACGGTTGTCGTCCGCCGAAACGCCGTCGCGTTTAATCGACAACGATTTTGCTGTCTATATCTATAATAGACAGCACGAAACGGGTTGGATGTCAAATCGAGGGGCAACCCTCACAAGCAAGGAAAAGGGAGGCTACTCCGTGGCACAGTTTCAGGTCGAATGTATTGATACCACGACGGATAAGGATCAGAGCCAATACAGTAAGTTTATTTTGGAGCCGCTAGAGCGGGGACAAGGAACGACTGTTGGTAATGCGCTCCGTCGCGTGTTGCTCTCGAATTTAGAAGGCGCAGCCGTGACAGCGGTGAGAATTGCCGGCGTAACGCATGAGTTTGCCACAATTCCGGGCGTTCGGGAAGATGTGCTGGATATCATGCTGAACATGAAAAAGCTGGTATTTAGAACGTATTCTTCGCAGCCTCAAATCGGTCGGCTTTTGGTTCAAGGTCAAGCGACGGTAACGGCTGAGAGCTTCGATCTGCCCTCGGAAGTTGAACTCGTTGATCCGGATCAATATATTGCAACGCTTTCGCCTAACGCAACGTTAGAGATGGAGTTCAAGATCGAGAAGGGCAAGGGCTATCGGGGGGCTGGGAAGTTCACCGATGATACCGCGCTCGACTTTTTGCAAATCGACTCTGTGTTCATGCCCGTACGGAAAGTGCAATACAGCGTCGAAGATGCACGCCAAGGTGGAACGGCTGAAAAAGACCGTTTGATCATGGAGATTTGGACAAATGGCAGTTTGACTCCGCAAGAAGCGCTGAGTCAAGCCGCAAATATCCTAGTCGATCTGTTTAACCCGTTGAAAGACATCACGTTCGAGCCTTCGGATGGTGACGATCCCAACGATGAGCGGATCGAAAATCAAATCCCGATCGAAGAGCTACAACTTTCAGTCAGAGCATACAACTGTCTGAAACGTGCTCAAATCAATTCGGTCGCGGACTTGCTCGACTACAGCCAAGAAGACCTGCTCGAAATAAAGAATTTTGGGGCAAAGTCTGCCGAGGAAGTGGTCGAAGCACTGCAACAACGGTTGGGGATCACCCTGCCGCAAGAAAAATCTAAATCCTAAGAGTAGCTATGCGTCACGGTTGTAGAGTCCCGATGTTGGGCAAACCTGCGGATCAGCGAAAAGCACTCCTGAGAGCGCTGACGACTGAACTAATCCGCAATGGTCGAATCCAAACGACCAAAATTCGCGCTCAAGCAGTGCGATCGGAAGCTGAAAAGATGATCACGTTGGCGAAGGATGGCTCACTTGCCTCACGTCGTCAAGCAATGGGATACATCTACGATAAGCAGTTGGTTCATGCTTTGTTTGAGCAAGCTCCGGAGCGATATGGCGATCGACAAGGCGGATACACCCGCATTTTGCGAACGGTACGTCGTCGCGGTGACAACGCTGAAATGGCAATTATCGAATTGACCTAAGATGGCAACTGCTCAGCCGTCCTTGCAAAGAGTGGCTCTACTGATTCAGTATTTGGGCACTCGTTTTTATGGGTGGCAACGGCAGCCGAATCATCGCAGCGTTCAAGAAGAAATTGAAACTGCGATCGCGACAGTCGTCGGACATCGGGTGGTGATTCATGCGGCAGGGCGTACCGATACGGGCGTTCATGCAGCGGCTCAGGTAGCACATTTCGATGTAGTTTCTCTGATCCCGGCACACCGATGGGCAGATGTGATCAATGCTCGGCTTCCGGACGATGTGTTGATTCGGGCATCGGCATCTGTGCCGCTCGACTGGCACGCGCGATTCTCTGCTTCCTGGCGACGATACCGTTATACGATCTACACCGAGGCACGACCGAATTTATTTGCTCGATCGTTGTCTTGGCACTACTACCACGCCCCGCTGGATGAATCCAAGATTCAGAAAGCACTTGATCCGATGATCGGTCGTCATCACATGGCAGCGTTTGAGAAAGCAAATTCGAGCCGTCCTCATGCTTGGGTAGATATCCAAGCGGCGGAATGCGTGAGACAAGATCCGTTTCTCTATATCGAAGTTCAGGCAAGTGGATTTCTGTATGGAATGATGCGGCTTCTGGTGGGATTGCTGATCGAAGTGGGACGCGGAGATCGATCGATTCAGGACTTTACGCGCTTGTGGACAGAAGAACGGCGTGATGAAGTGCGGTACGCTGCCCCGCCTCAAGGACTCTGCTTGCTGAGAGTCGGCTATCCAGAGATGCCTTTTTCCCCGGAACTCTGGTTTGATACACAGCCGAAACTGGTTTTACCGCGATCGACTGTTCCCGAACTGACTCCTTTTTAACTAAACCCCAAGCTCATGGAAAACAAAACCTACCTACCTCCTGTCGCTGAGATCCAGCGCGATTGGTACGTTGTTGACGCAACGGATCAGCGCCTCGGTCGTTTGGCGACTGAAATCGCGATGATACTTCGCGGGAAGAACAAACCAATTTACACTCCGCACCTTGACACAGGCGATTTTGTCGTCGTGATCAATGCTGATAAGGTCGCGGTTACAGGCAAAAAGCGCAGTCAGAAAGTGTATCGTCGTCACTCCGGTCGTCCGGGTGGAATGAAAACAGAATCTTTTGAAAAGCTG
>PSLO01000150.1:5051-7182 GCA_040289665.1 Leptolyngbya sp. ERB_1_1
AGAGCGCATCATCGAGCAAGCCGTTAAAGGAATGCTGCCCAAGAATTCGCTGGGTCGCCAACTGTTCACCAAAATGAAAGTGTATGCAGGTGCGGATCATCCTCATGCTGCACAGCAACCCAAAGTTTTAGAAATCAAAACGATTCCGGGAGAGAAGTAATCCATGCAAGCAACTGAAGGACGGGTAATGTATCAAGGCACAGGTCGTCGCAAAAATGCGATCGCGCGTGTCCGTCTAGTTCCTGGTGAGGGCACGATTACGATCAACGGCAAGCCCGGAGATCTCTATCTTCAATTCAATGCTGAGTATCTTTCTGGTGCAAAAGCGCCGTTAGAAACCCTCGGTTTAGAAGGTGAGTACGATATCTTGGTCAACGCTCACGGCGGTGGTTTGACTGGACAAGCGGACGCAATCAAACTCGGTGTAGCGCGTGCATTATGCCAACTTGACCCCGAAAATCGGAAGCCGCTGAAAGTCGAAGGCTATCTCACCCGTGATCCGAGAGCGAAAGAACGGAAGAAATACGGTCTGCGCAAAGCCCGGAAAGCTCCCCAGTTCTCGAAACGCTAATTGTTACAATCGATATAGAACACTGGAGATAAGGCAATGGCAAAGAAAGGAATTCATCCGACTTGGTATCCCGAAGCAAAGGTTTACTGTAACGGTGAAGTGGTTGCGACCGTGGGTTCGACCAAGCCAGAACTACACGTCGATGTGTGGTCGGGCAACCATCCGTTTTTCACTGGAACTCAGAAGATTATTGACACTGAGGGACGGGTGGAGCGGTTCTTGCGGAAGTACGGCATGAGCGAAGAACAAAAGTAGGACAGTTCGGTTGAAACTCATTCGACGATCGCGTTTTGAGTTGCCGCGATTGTCTTTTCACCGACATTTTCTATTTTTGAGGCGACTTCGATGGCTGAAGCATACCTGATTGACAAACTAAATTCGGTTGAGCAAACCTTTAACGAATTGACGCGGAGACTCGCTGACCCGGACATTGCCAAAGATCCGGGTGAGTTTCAGCGCGTGGCAAAATCTCGATCGTCGTTAGAGGAGACAGTCAATACATATGAGCTTTGGCGCAAGACAGAGCAAGACCTAGCTGGAGCGCGTCAACTGGTTAAGGAATCGGGTGGCGATCTTGAAATGCAGGAAATGGCAGCGATGGAAGTGGAAGAACTCCAAACTAAGCTGCAAGAATTAGAGACGCGATTAAAGGTTCTCCTGCTACCAAGCGATCCTAATGATGAAAGAAACATCATGCTGGAAATTCGGGCAGGAACGGGAGGCGATGAAGCCAGCATTTGGGCGGGTGATTTGGTGAGAATGTACTCGCGATTTGCGGAGCGTCAAGGATGGCGCGTCAAAATGGCGAGTGAATCACTCGCAGAAGGCTTGGGCGGATTCAAAGAAGCGGTTTTAGAGATTCAGGGTGATCGCGTTTACAGCAAATTGAAGTTTGAAGCGGGTGTTCATCGGGTTCAGCGCGTTCCGGTGACAGAAGCATCCGGGCGGGTTCACACTTCGACAGCGACGGTTGCGGTGATGCCGGAAGTGGATGATGTGGAAATTCACATCGATCCGAAAGATATTGAATTGACGACCGCGCGATCGGGCGGTGCAGGTGGTCAGAACGTCAACAAAGTTGAAACAGCGGTTGACTTGATGCACAAACCGACGGGGATTCGGATCTTTTGTACCGAGGAGCGATCGCAGCTTCAAAACCGAGAACGCGCGATGCAAATTCTTCGAGCGAAGCTGTATGAGATGAAGTTAAGAGAGCAGCAAGAAGCGGTAACTTCGATGCGGCGATCGCAGGTTGGGACGGGATCTCGATCGGAGAAGATTCGTACCTACAACTACAAAGACAATCGCGTGACCGATCATCGATTAGGGCAAAACTTCGCGTTAGCTCCGGTGTTGGAAGGCGATCTAGAGGATGTGATTGAAACCTGTATTTCTCAGGATCAGCAAGAGCGATTAGAGCAATTAGCGGCTGAAAGTGGAAATCAGGCGGTGGTCGGGTGACTATGGCGATTCAAAAGAAAGACCACGAAGTCAGACACCCCCAGCAAAGCTGGTGGCTTGATGAGTGTGACCGCCCCAAGGGCGGATGTCCTTGCTAAG
>PSLO01000022.1:0-55383 GCA_040289665.1 Leptolyngbya sp. ERB_1_1
ACCGTTCGAGTTGTGCGTTAAGTCATTGAATCTGTCGGAAATCTCTTAGCGTTTATGATTCATGCAACAAAGCCCAAAGACACAAAAAAACTCCAACACTTTTCTAAGCTTGGAGTTTTGAGTGAAGGTTTGTATGCTGGATCAGCCGCCTGCGATCGCAGGAATGATGCTCACTTCATCGCCATCTTTTAGCGGCGTATTTACACCATCGAGAAATCGAATATCTTCGCTATTCACATAGAAATTCACAAAGCGGCGCAGTTGTCCTTGTTCGTCACATAAACGCGCTTTGATGCCCGGACAACTAGACTCAAGCGACTCTAACAATGCACCAATATTGTCGCCACTGCATTCAACAGTTGCTTGATCATTGGTGAGCTTTTGTAGGGGGGTTGGAATGAGGACTTTGACAGACATAACCTTAGTAACAGTGTGGAGATAACTAAACCATTAAACCAAAACTTGTTGCCACTCTAAACGATCGAGCGTTCTGGATCGTTCTAAAGCACGCTCAAAGCTGTCGAGCTTCGGTTCGATCGTGAACGGTTCGCCAATATAACCTTGAACCGCTTCTTGGGTTTTCAAACCGTTTCCGGTGATGTATGCCACCGTGGTTTCATCCGGATTGATCTTGCCTGCTTCGATCAATTTCTTCAGCACTGCGATCGTCGTTCCGCCTGCGGTTTCGGTAAAGATGCCTTCGGTTTCTGCTAATAGCTTGATCCCGTCGATGATTTCCGCATCGGTGACAGACTCGATGTTTCCGTTGGTTTTACGAGCGATATCGACTGCGTACACACCATCGGCTGGATTTCCAATGGCGATCGATTTTGCGATCGTATTCGGTTTCACAGGTGAGATGAAGTCGCGTCCGTCTTGGAATGCTTTCGCGATCGGAGAACATCCTTCTGCTTGTGCACCGCTGAATCGAACTGCCTTTTCATCGACTAATCCAACTTCAACGAATTCTTTGAAACCTTTGTAGATCTTGGTGAATAATGAACCCGATGCCAATGGAGCAACAATGTGATCTGGTAATTGCCAGCCAAGCTGTTCGATCACCTCGTAGCCCAAAGTTTTCGAGCCTTCAGAATAGTAGGGACGCAAGTTGATGTTGACAAAGCCCCATCCGTGAGTATTTGCCACTTCCGAACAGAGACGGTTCACTTGGTCGTAGTTTCCATGCACTGCCATCACCGTCGGGCTGTAGATCAACGTTCCGAGAACTTTTCCTGCTTCGAGATCAGAAGGAATGAACACACAACAATCAAGACCTGCATGAGCCGCGATCGCTGCCGTTGAGTTTGCCAAGTTGCCAGTACTCGCGCAAGAAACGGTTGTGAAGCCTAATTCGCGTGCGCGGCTGAGTGCGACTGACACAACGCGATCTTTGAAGCTCAGGGTCGGCATATTTACTGCATCGTTTTTGATATACAGCTTCTTCAGACCCAACCGACGCGCCAAACGATTCGCTTGCAGCAAAGGAGTCATTCCGGTTCCGACATCGATTACGTTGTCGGTTTCCACAGGCAGGAACGGACGATACCGCCAAATCGAGTTGGGACCTGCTTGAATGGTTTCGCGTGTCACCGTTTTGCGAAGCCAATCATAATCGTATTTCACCTCCAGCGGACCAAAACACATCTCACAGACATGAGTTGCTTTCGGTTCGTATTCTGCTCCGCACTCTTTACATTTGAGCGCTTCAAAAGCAGATTGGCTGGAGCGGGTTTTGTTGTAGGTGGCGGTCATCTCTCGAAACTCCCTGTCTGCAAGCTTTTTATCGTTTGACTGTGATTTCGTTTGAAATCGTAGCACGGGGAAAATACCGAGTCAAACAATCCCGACTGATTTTATCGGGTTTAATTAACCGCCGCTCACAGGAGGAATTAGAACAATTTCATCGCCATTTTGGACGATCGTATTTGGTGAAGCAAATTCCAGATTTACGCCAAATTGAGTAATGTCCTTCAGCGGGGCAAGTTGAGGACGATCAAGCAAAATGCGATCGCAAACCTGGGCAACCGTAACACCTTGAGGAAGTTCTAGCGTGAGTTCTGGCAAGCCGTAAGCATCCTGATATGCCGCAAACAGTTTCACGGTCACGGTAATTGAGTCATCCATTTTCAATAAAGGTCACTGTTCATCCTCTGAGTATGACGTACTGAATTCATCCTGATGGGCTAATCGGTCTCAACGACTACCAAAAATTAGACGTAGGGGTGAGGAGCGATCGCAGCGAATGAGAGTAACCTAGAAAAGTTCAGAGCAGCAAGAAAAAGCGATCTCTGAGTTTCGGCTTCGCTACGTTGTCCTTACTCCGGAACCCTAAATCAATGGATGCAGCTAGAACCCCGATTCGACGAATCGATTATTTACTGCGTAAAGCTGATTATGTGAATTGGCATCGCCAGCAAAGCAATCAGCAGATTCTGCGATCGCAGCAAGGATTCAGCGAAGTCGAACCGTCCCGCCCGAAAGTCTGTCGCGGTTGCATCAATTATCACGGAATTGCCTACGGATATAGCCGAGAACAACGCACATCTTTGATTTGTGGATTTCATCCCTTCGGGTGGGATGGCTCAGTCTGCCCAGATTGGCAAGGCTCAAATCATTGATAGACCTCTATCCATACAGCGCTAAGTTCGTTTGCAGGGCTTGATAGTGAGGAAGGATTTGATCAAGCTTGCGGTCTGGTAGTTGTAAATGGCGTTCCAACACGGTCGCAATCACATCGCGAAAATCTGTCGTGATCGCTAAGTCGCGTTCTTGATAGAGTCGATCGCGCTCTAACCCATGCCAATCCCCGTATACTTTTCCGCCCCGAACACCGCCCCCCATCAGCCACATCACATTGCCATGCCCGTGATCAGTTCCAAGATTGCCATTCTCGTGCACAGTGCGACCAAATTCCGACATGACAAGAATGGTTGTATTCGCATAAGTCGTACCCAACGTCTTTTGCAGGACAGCTAACCCTTTCCCCAACTGCTCTAGATTTCGGGCGAGTTGACCTTGACTTGCACCCTGATTCACATGAGTATCCCAGCCTCCTAGTGCCATAAATGCCAGTGCAACTCTGGGGTCTTTGTTCATGATTTGCGCTAACCGCTGAGCATCACTCGCAAAGCCATTTGGCAGCGGTGCTCCGTTGTTTGCCATTTTCATCTCAGCATCCAAATCGGATAACAAGGCTTGGCGTGCGACTCGACCTTCTCGATAGGTCTGACTTTGGCGATCGTTTCCCGCATAAAGTCGATCGAAGGCTGCGGCAACTTGGGGCTTATCGAGTGAGATTGGATTCGCAGCATTTCGACCGATCGCCAAGGATGCCACCGACATCCGACCCGATAAAATGCGAGGTGTGATGTTTCCAACATTAATCGCTTGAATCGGATTGTTTCCAGATAAACCCGCCAATAATCGATTCATCCAGCCATCGTGGATCGTTGGTGTGCCTGGTGTGCCACGCTCCATATTGTCTTGAGCATCAAAGTGCGATCGCGTTGGATCAGGAGACCCCGAACTATGCACAAAAGCTAAATTTCCCTGTTGCCAAAGCGGTAAAATCGATGCCAGCGCGGGATGTAGCCCGAACTGCCCATCGAGATCGATCGCGCCATTGTTTTGTCCGGGTTGGGGAATTGCGATCGTGGGACGAGCATTGTAGTATTCAGTCTCGCGATAGGGAACGACCACATTGAGACCATCGACCGCACCCCGCAAAAAGATTACAATCAATCGTTTTGGATTTGAGCTTTGAGCCGTAGATCGCGTAAACCAACCGTGGGTTCCAACCGCGGCGAGGATTGAAGTCGAAACAAGTCCAGCTTGAAGCAGTTGTCGTCTTTTCATGATTTAAGATTGCCGGGAATTCTCTATCGCCGCATAAACTCTGGACTACCTAAAATCAGAGCCGCGCGGAGATTGGGTGGACTTTGCGCGATCGCATTCTGCGTTTGTGCTGAGAACGAATTGCCTAAAGTGTTGGCAAGTTGAACTGGCTCGACCGGGGTCGATCGGCTCGAATTCGGTGCGCCTAGCGGTAAGCGTCCACTGGCGATCGTAGTAGCGAAGTTAATGCGCCGAGTCATCGCATCGGGATTTAACCAAACATCCTCGGTATTTTTGTAACCATCCGGACTCAAAGAACCATAGAGCGGCATTCCAAGCTGTTGTAGCGCTCCACGGATTGGCAGGACATTTTGAACATTTATTCCGGTTGCTCGAACTGCTGAAACGACGTACTGATAGGGCGTTTTGAATTTGGCATCGTAGATCTGAGGATTCCAAAATTCTGAACTATGAAACAGCGTAGATAGCACTTCTCGGATATTGCCATCGGTTGCTAAGAATTTCTGCGCTAGTTTATCGACTAAGGCTTTGGGAGGCTGATCTGCAACAAAGTATTGCGCTAGCTGATAGCTAATATGATGAGCCGTTGCAGGACTTTTCGCTAAAATATCCAGCGCTTGCTCGACTTCTGGCATCCCGCTACCTTTGATCGTCTGTCCTAAAAATACTTTGTCGCTGAAGTCGTGGCGTTTGGCATCAAAGTAGAATCCATTCGGCTCCACTCCGGGTTGGGCTGAGCGTCGAAATGTCCAGCCTGTCAAGATTTTTGCGAGTGCAATCACGTCTTGCTGAGTGTAACCACCATCGACCCCCAGCGTATGCAACTCCATGAGTTCACGCGCGTAGTTTTCGTTTAATCCTTGTGTTCGCTTGTTATTCCCTGAAGCATTGGGCGCACTGTTTTGCCAGTTATCTAAATAAAACAGCATAGCGGGGTGTCGAGCAGTTGCCTCTAATAAATCTCGAAAGCGACCCAGAGCATGGGGGCGAATTGCTTGTTGTTCGTAGGCTCCCACTAACATTGCATCAACGCCTTTGCGGGAGAACACATTGAAATGGTTGTACCAAAAATCCACCATGACTTCTTGAAGCTGACGCGGATTTTCCGTAGATTGCAGTAAGCGTGCTTGTTGTGCCTGTTCTAGCACATGAGCCATTTTCTGACGGTAAGCCCGTCTTTGCTCTGGGGTTGGAGCGGGCGATCGAGGAAGATTAATCTGCTCAAACAGTTGTAGAGGGGTGAGGTTGAGCATTTCTAGTTGGGAGAGTCGATCGGCAAGGGCTTGGGGTTCTGGAATTGATTCGGGGTGAAGCTGCTGTTGAATGTAACCTTCAACTCCAAGTTTTTGGACGGTTTCAATATCTCCGGGACGTGCCCCAAAGCTCAGACGATCGAGAACGTGTATTACTTTCGGATCGACCGGAGCAGCATCACTAGGATTCATCCCCCCTAGTCCTAAGACAAATAAACCGATCAAAAGAATTCGCTTTTTGTTCATGGGTCATAACCACACCAATATGGGTGGATTGAAAGCTCAGGTTTTTGCAGTCCTGTCTTTAGACTCTACGAAGCAAGATCGGGTTCACCGATCAAAAAATCAAAAAGCTGATGAGCAAGCTCTAATTTGCCGCAGGGCGGGATCGTGAGTTGACGACCAGAACGATCGAGGAACACTGCCTGATTCATATCACGACCAAATCCGCTATTTGGCTGATCGACAGGATTGGCAACAATCGCATCTAGGTTTTTTCGTTTCAGTTTGTCGATCGCAGGTGTCACATAATCTCCGGTTTGGGCTGCAAATCCAATCAAAGTTTGATTTGGTTTTTTCAATGTTGACAGTTCAGCAACGATATCAGGAATCGAAACGAGATCTAAAGATTTTGGTAATTGAGCTTTTGGAAGTTTGGAATCGCTGTAGAGATCAGACCGCACATCACCAACCGCAGCAGACATCACAACATAATCTGCAACACTAAGATTATCCTTCATCGCCTGTTGCATTTCTGCTGAACTGGTGACAGAAATGAGGCGAACATTGCGAAGTGGGGCAAGTAAGTGAGCATCGATCGGAGCATGAACTAGGGTCACTTGTGCGCCTCGATGTAAAGCAGCTTGCGCGATCGCAATTCCCATTTTTCCAGTCGAGGGATTCCCGATAAACCGCACCGGATCGAAATGTTCGCGTGTTCCACCTGCGCTGATCAAAATGTGCTTTCCGGCTAAATCTCGTTTTCCCTTCGTGTGCAACAGCGATCGGATGTGTACGAGTAATTCTTCCGGTTCTGCCATGCGTCCCGTACCCACGCGATCGCACGCCAAAATTCCCGCGCTTGGATCAGCAGAATGATAGCGTGGGTCTGTGAGGAGATCGCGCCAGTTTCGGGCGGTCGATCGCTGTTCCCACATATCCGTATTCATTGCGGGAGCCAACAACACAGGACAAACCGAAGCGAGTACCGTATTGGTTAATAAATTATCTGCAAGTCCGTAAGTTAATTTTGCCAATGTATTCGCCGTTAAAGGAGCGATCACAAATAGATCAGCCCATTCTCCTAGCTCGATATGCAGCGGACGAGGATTTGAAGCATCCCAAAACATACAATCGACATAAGCAGGATTACGGCTTAGGGTTGCAAACGTCAATGGTGAAACGAACGCTTGAGTCGAATCCGTGAGAATGACTCGCACTTCAATCCCATCTTTCGCCAACGTCGAAACGACATTGCACACTTTATAAGCCGCAATCCCGCCAGTGATGCCGATTAGAACTCTTTGACTCGGCATCACGACTCATCGTAGGCTTCTAAATCCAATAAATAGAGATATTGCTCGACTAATTCCGGGCGTTGGAACGCGATCGCTCTAAGCAGATGCCAGTCTTTCAGCCCTTCAAACGCATCGGTGTAATCATCTTGCTCTAAGCGCGCTGCCAGTTCTGCGATATCTGTTTCGGTCAATGTGGATACGTTGAGTTGCCCCAAGCTAAATGCAGTCATCGTGCTGACCTCCCGCTAGTTTCCCCTTAATCCAAATTTTACTTCACGAGTGGGAGGCAAATATCGGAATAAAATCTTCGTTAACGATCGGGCGAGTCCAAAACTTAACAAACACTTGACTCTACCGCCAAAATCAATTAGCCTCTCATGTTAAGCAAATGCCTGTGAATCACTTTGCGAGTCCCAAGAGCTAAATCCGCCGCTGCCCAAAGTTGATTGGACCCAACGATGAGGTTTGAAAAGTCTTCGTTCGCTGCCAAAGCCGCCCTGAAATCAATTTTGGGCTGATCGGCGCAAATCCTTTGAAAAGGACTAAGAAACTGAAAACCGTTTCAGAGTCTACTTCAGTAGGCTTTCCACCATTAGCCCGAAATTGATTTCAGGGCGGATACCATCGAAGCGAGGGCAGTTTCGATCCTTCTCAAACATCCTCTAACCAGTCGTTAGGCTACTTAACTGATTGCTGAAGGTACCATTTTGAGGAATCTGCTATCGTAAGGTAACCCTCGCATTTGTGTGAGATAGAGGCTTATGGAATCACGTTTCAGCATTATTACGCTCGGTGTTCAAGATCTTGAGCGATCGTATCAGTTCTATCACCAAGGATTGGGGTTTCCCAAAACTTGGAAGCCAGAACAAGGCATTATTTTTTTCCAAACCAGCGGTGTTCGTTTAGCGCTTTATCCGATCGACAAACTTGCAGAGGATGTAGACCCTAATTTTCCAAAGGAGCGTAGCCGTTTCTCTGGCATTACGCTTGCTCATAATACACGAACTAAAAACGAGGTTGATGAGATTCTAGCGCTTGCTCACAAAGCTGGCGGAAAAATAGAGAAACCTGCTCAAATTGCCCATTGGGGTGGATACAGCGGCTATTTTTCTGACCTAGATGGGCACTTGTGGGAGGTTGCTTGGGCTGAAAATTGGGAGTTCAACCCTGACGGAAGTCTTGTTGTTTAAAAGTTGCAACCCAACACTTCATCGCAGCAGAGCAGGAAAAATTAGAAATAAAACTCAGCGAATCTCACGTCAAACCCCTGAAACTGCTTCTGTTGATTCAACTCGCGCTGTTGACCATCCCGTTTCCGCCTGTCCTAAAACATAAGTTGCGATCGCTTCAATCTCTTCCTCGCTCAATCGGCTCCCAAAGGCAGGCATCGCATTTCTGCCGTTGATCACTTGATGCCGAATCGCTTCTAGAGAGTTCATTTCATACTTCTCTAGCGCTTCTTTTCTCAAGGTCTTGTGCGAAATGATCACATTGTTGCCCCCGATATGACAGGCAGAGCAGTTCGCACCGAAGAGTCGTTCACCATTGGGTGGTTCTGCCCAGGCAGGAGAAATTGTCATAAAAATTGCGATCGCCCATCCAAACAGGGCGATCGCAAACTTAAACCAAGACATTCGCCAATTTGCTCTCATTCTCCTCAATCCTGCGCCGACGTGGGTAAAAGGCACTCTTATCTATTGTAGAACGGAGACCAAGGAGAACACGATTTGAATTAGCCTTGGACGACGACTTTACCAACCATGCCTGCACCCCGGTGAGGCAAGCAGTAGTAGGTATACTCTCCAGCGGGTGCATCTGCCGGAATCGTCACTTCAAAGGTCTTCTTCGCACCTTCTAGATTCTTGTGCGACATTTTTGCTGCCAACTCTGCATCTTTGTTAGGGATTTTTGCAGAATCAAAAATCACATTATGGGGCGGCAACTGACCCACCTCGAATTGAATCGTGTCTCCAGGCTTAACGGTCACGACTGCCGGATCAAACACCAGACCCTTAGCCGATCCCATCTTCACCGTTACGGAATCTGCTGAGGCAGGAGCAGCAGCGAGGAAAAGGCTGCCCATCATCAGTAGAACTGCACAGAATGCCAGGGACAGACCCCGGATAGCAGAAGCGATCGATTTCATAATTTTTCTCGGAACGGAGTGGTTTTCTAGAATAATCTTTCTAGATTGTTCTCGTTCATTTTACAGCTTGTCGTACTCAGATTGACAGCCTGTAAAACTAAAAATCGATCGAGAAATCCGCCCTAAAAACTCGCGATCCCCCATCCTTTTGCTTTCTCAGCCGCGCGTAAAATAAAACCTGCCAAATTTTCGACTTCGGCTTGAGACAGCCAAGACTCTGGAACCTCTCGGCATAACAATGAATCCTCGCTGCCGTCGTAAGTCATCGGCTGGCGCATAAATTTAACCAATTGCTCAACGGTATCGCGCGGCGGCGTTGCCTGCTTCAGCGCTTCTAATGATAAGGGAACATCAGGATCAGGTAACGTCGAACCGCCAACATGACAGGAAGCGCAATGCAGTTCAAATAATTTCTTTCCTTCGATCAAGTTCTCCGCCGAAAACGATCGCGTTTCTCCTCGATCGTTGATCGTAACCGGAACCGGATCAATAACTTGTAAGTAGTTTCTAATATACGGATCAACTTTTGCATGAGCAGGGAGGCTGACCGCTCCCCAGATGATAGAAGCGAAACAGAAGAGCAAAAGGCTTCGTTGCCAGAGCGATCGAAAAGCTTGTATCAGCATAGAGGGTCAGCCTAACAGGGTTTAGTAGTAGATTTTGCCGCCGCCCCACTTGTCGCCGACGATCTTGGGTTGAAGCAAGACATGACCTGCGATCGCAACTAAATCTTGATCGGTCAGGTTCCGCATTTCGGGGAAGGTATCTTTGCTCTTGAGGCTCGGATGCACTTCCGCGATCGAGGTTGATCCATCGTAGCTCGTCGGATCTTTCATGTAATCGACGAGCGCATCAATGTTATTGCGCGGCGGGGTAGCGAGCGAAAGCGCTTCGGGGTCAAGCCCAACGTTCGGGTCAGTTTTGGTTACGCCGCCCACATGGCATTGGGCACAAGCGTATTGAAACAGGCGCTTGCCTTCTTTCACTTGCTTGGGCGTAAGGGTAATCGTTCCCCCGTTGGCATCTTTTGCAACCGTGCGGGTTGCAGCATCGAGTTCAGCAGCATTTGCAGATGAGGCAAACACCTGAAACGCAAAAAAGACGGTGGCAACAGCAAGCCAAAGAAATCTTTTAAGCATGGTTCTCCTTAAATGTGGCTCAGTAATCGGACATCACAACACAACAATCGATAATGGCAGCTTGGGTATCGGCAAATCGAACGATCGGCTTTGCTGATGATGAGAATAGACCTCTTTAATACCAATATCATGCCGCTGTGACAATGCTTTCACCAATCTTGAGAATCTCCCTAATCGGGGACTGAGGTAAAGGTTTTTATTCCTGGAATTTGAATGCTGTGAGCGGACGAAACTACGGGCTGATGCAAGCGAATCAATTGCGCTAAGGTCTTTTTCAGTTGGGTACGAGGTACGATCGCATCGACAAACCCGTGATTCAGCAAATATTCCGCCGTTTGAAAATCATCAGGAAGTTTTTGGCGTAGGTTTTGTTCGATCACTCGTCGTCCTGCAAAAGCGATCATCGCCTTCGGTTCTGCCAAAATAATATCTCCCAACATGGCAAAACTCGCGGTGACACCTCCAGTGGTCGGATGGGTCAGTACCGGAATGTAAAGGAGTCGGCTTTCTCGATGTCGTTGGAGTGCCCCAGAAATCTTCGCCATCTGCATTAGGCTTAACATCCCTTCTTGCATTCTCGCGCCGCCTGAAGCGCACACAATCACGACCGGGAGACGTTGCTGAGTTGCCCGCTCAATCAGGCGCGTAATTTTTTCACCCACAACTGATCCCATACTGCCACCGATAAAGCGAAAATCCATTACGCCTAATGCGACTTGGCAACCATCGAGCTGTCCGATTCCGGTTTGTACGGCTTCGGTCAGTTTCGTTTTCTCTTGTGTATCGCGGAGATAGTCGCTGTAGGATTTGCGGGCGCGAAATTTGAGCGGATCAGTTGGGAGAATGTCTTCATCGATCGCAACCCAAGTATCCGCGTCGATTAATTGCCGAATGCGTTCCGGACTGAAGACCCGCATGTGATGATTGCATTCTACGCAAACCATCTGATTTGCTCTCAGATCTTTGGTATAAGTTAGCACACCACACATCTCGCACTTTTTCCACAGTCCGTCTGCGATTTCTCGTTCTTGAGCGGGAGGAACTTGAGGATCGGACTTCCGCCGATTTGCGAACCAATCAAATAAAGACATGGGTTAACCTATCCTTTTCATTGAAGACAATAAAATTTAACGGCTCTTGTAAAAGCGAGTAACATGATTGGCAACTTCAATCAAATTCAATTAAAAAACGTGCTTTTTTATACTTGCAGCTTACTAGGCTCAACCGCGCTCGAAGGTTGAACTTTCACGACTGCATCTTCACTTTGCGCCTCTTTTGAAGGCACTGACGAGGGAATTGACTAATCACTGCTCTTCACCTGTCTCCATTCACAAAAGCTCCACAAATTCACGCACAGCGAATTCGTTGAAGCCACTCGCTTTTGGAACGGTTGTAACTTCACATCCGTTAATCCTATCAAACTCTGGGAATCCTAATTGCGTGTGCCGTGACAAGTCCGAAATTCACCTGTTGATATGAACACGTCTGCTGCTGAATTGTTTGGGTCGTCCCATTATCACGCGATCGCGGATGATGCCCTAAAGGACGAGGATAATGCTGCTTGGGTCATGGAATTAGAACCGGAGGTTCGGCAAGCCTGGATCGAGCGAATTCGCTGGATTCGCTTAGCGGATCGTTTAGCAGAAAGTGAACTGGTTGAAGGGAGTTCTGGACAGTTTCAAGATTTTTACACGGCTTGGCGTTGGTTGAGTGCGACTGGAAAAGCGCAACCTGTGGGGGAACATCGATCGCTGTTTGAGTCAATGCGAAAGCGCTGGTTTGATCAGCCTGATCCGACTGGAAAACTTGCTCAACGATCGTGGGAGCGATATTTGATATCACTGGATCGTTACAGTCAAAAAAACCTGGTTTTTGAAACGATCGAGACATTTGAAACCATGTTAGGCGATTTGGCTTCGTCATTTTTCCAAGTTTTGCCATTTTTGTCAACTCAAACTTGGCAAATTGTGGGCGCTTTTGGAGTCGTGGATCAGTTTTACAACACACTCCGAGATTTGCGTGAAGATGCAGAACAGGGCGTTTGTTATTTGCCGACGGAATTGCTCGATCGCTTTGGAGTCACCCGCTCTGAGATTCTAGAACTGAGAGCGTATGAGAATCCGGGTTATCGATCGATGATGGAGTTTTGGATTTATGATTATTTGCCAAAACTGCATCGTCGGGCATATCCGTTTATTCTGTCACCTGATTTGCATCCGTCTTGGCAGATTTTACGAGATTGGTCGCTGCATCGGTATCGACGGATCGAACGGGTGCTACGCCATTGTAATTACGACTATGTCCGGTTTCCTGAAGTTTATTGGCGTGAGGTTCAACGCGATTTAGTTCTGTTGCTGCCCTCAAGATGGGGAAATGCGACTGCTCTATCTGAAAAAGCAGTCTCATTCTGCGATCGACGCTGCAAACTGCGGAAATTTATGGGAACGAGCACGATCGCGCTGAACGATTACGGTTTATCAAAATCCGAAGCAGGGCGGAAGCGCTCAACGGGAACATCTTGTAGCACTTGAGACATATAATCGCGCCAAATCGGAGCCACAAACGTTCCACCCGTCGCCCCATGTCCGAGTTGGGTGTAGTCATCGTTTCCGACCCATACGGCAGTCGCAAGCTGAGGCACATAACCGACAAACCAAATATCGCGCTCAGAAGAAGTTGTTCCGGTTTTCCCTGCTGCCGGACGACCGATTTGAGCCGATGTTGCCGTTCCGTGTGTGATGACTCCTTGAAGCGCATCGTTGAGCGAAGCAGATGCCCAAGGATCAAGAACTAATCTCGGTTTCGGTGTGTTGTCTAAAATGACGTTCCCACTACTATCGGTGACTTGGGCGATTAGGGTAGTTTCTGAGTACCAACCGTTATTTGCGAAGGTTGCGTAAGCACCCGCCATTTCCAAAGGAGTCAAATCAACAGCACCGAGCGGCAGCGAAATCACAGGATTAATCGGACTTTTGATCCCGATACTACGGCAGACTTCGACCACCTTATTCAAGCCGACTTCTTGTCCGAGTTTGACAGCGGGAACGTTGCGAGACTGCTCTAACGCACGTCTTAGCGTCATTGCACCCCCGAAACTGCGATCGTAGTTTTGCGGGTAGTACATCTCATATCCATCGGGATAACCGACAGGAGCATCGAGAATGGTCGAATCTGGTGAATAGCGACCCGATGCAAACGCAGTATAGTACACAAAAGGTTTGAAGGCTGAACCCGGTTGTCGAAGGGCTTGAGTGGCGCGGTTGAATTGGCTCTTCTTCACATCGACCCCGCCGACCATTGCTTTGATGAAGTGTGTCCGGGGATCGACCGACACGATCGCCATTTGATCAGCATAGACCCCTTGAGAATTCAGCGTATTAATTCCTCGGCGCGCCGAATCTTCAGCAATCCGCTGCATCTTAGAATCGATCGTCGTTTGAATCCGCATTCCGCCTTTCAACACCGCATCCCGTCCGAATTTGCGCGTCACTTCTTGGACAACCGCATCGGTGACATAAGGCATCTGGCTCGTTTGGAACGAGGTAATTTTTCCGAGCTTGATTGGCTGTTTGCGGGCGGCGGCTTCCTCGTTGGCGGTGATCCAACCAAGTTCTCGCATCCGATTGAGAACATCTGCTTGACGGGCTTTCGCTGCCTTCATATCCACAAACGGACTCAGCGCTTCTGGCGATTGAATCAGTCCTGCCATCATCGCAGATTCAGCCAAATTCAAGTTTGCTGCATCTTTGTTGAAATAGCTGCGGGCAGCGGTTTGCGCTCCGTAAGTGTTGTGACCCCAATACACCTGATTCAGGTACATTTCCAAAATCTGGTCTTTTTTGAAAATCTGTTCGATCCGGAGCGCTAACACGGATTCAGCAACTTTTCGACTGAGCGCCCGCTTGGGAGAAAGGAACAGGTTTTTCACAAGCTGCATGGTCAGGGTTGAGCCGCCTTCTACCGTGCGTCCTGTGGTAAAGTTTGCCAGTGTCGCTCGCGCAACCGCACCGCCATTCACGCCGCGATGTGAATAGAAATAGCTATCCTCGATCGCAATCACCGCTCGCTTGAGGTGGGGAGAAATGTTGTTGAGCGGCACGACTTCTCGGTTTGCCTCACCGTGAATGCTGGCGAGCATTTTGCCCTTCATGTCGTAGATGTGCGTCGTTTCGCTGGGTTTGTAGCCCCGAAGCGATCGAACATCTGGGAGATTGCGAAAACTAATCGCGAGTCCGACAAGACCGCCTGCGATCACCGAACTTGACAGCATCGTAAATGCAAGGAGCGTTCCACCCGTTACTTTGCCCACAGATTGGACAAATTCTAAAGTGGTTTCGGGTTCTCGCTGCTGTTTTTGTCTAAGGGTATTGGACGACACGGCAAACTCTCTTTCAGTTAAAAAAGGATTGAGGCACTAAGGAATCAATTCTATAAAAACTCGAATCGATTACACATTTCCGGGATCAGGTGAAGCAACTCTAGTAGGATAATTGAGACTTACACAAATGAAACAAAGTTTCGATGAATCTCAGAGCGTTTGAAAACTATAGCAGTGTGGCTAAGACCTGGTGAAAAAGCAAGAAGCCGCGATCGTCTAAATCATTGATTTTCTCAAAAGTATAAGGTATGTTTCACTCTCTTGACTGGTTGTTTCGGGGTACGGCTGAAATTTTCCCGGATCAGCCGGATTCTGATCAACCGACTGAAAATTTACGAGTGCGCTTGGAAAAGAGCGATCGTCCGTTGCGAATTAAGTTCGGGATTGATCCGACCGGGACGGATATCCATTTAGGGCATAGTACGATTTACCGCAAGTTGCGGCAGTTTCAGGATGCTGGACATATCGCTGTGCTGTTGATTGGAGATTTTACTGCAAGAATTGGCGATCCGACCGGAAAATCTGAAGTTCGCAAGCAGCTATCTGAGGCAGAGGTGGCGGAAAATGCGGCGACGTACCTCAAGCAGTTACGCCCGATTCTGGATTTCGATACGCCAGGACGATTGGAGGTGCGCTATAACTCAGAATGGTTGTCGAAGTTGGATTTGAGCAAGACGCTTGAGCTTCTAGCGACCATGACCGTGGGACAAATGCTGGCAAAAGAAGGATTTGCGGAGCGCTACAAGCAAGGGACGGCAATTTATCTACACGAATTCTTATACCCGTTGATGCAGGGTTACGATTCGGTGGCGCTAGAAGCCGATGTCGAACTCGGTGGAACGGATCAAAAGTTTAATTTGGCAGTGGGACGGGATTTACAGCGACATTTTGGACAAGTGCCGCAGTTTGGTCTACTGATGCCAATTTTGCCGGGGTTGGATGGTGTTCAGAAAATGTCGAAATCGCTCTCGAACTACGTTGGACTTTCTGAAGCTCCGCTGAGTATGTACTCGAAACTAGAGAAAGTTCCGGATTCTGCGATCGACCAATATTTCGAGCTTTTAACCGATCTGCCGCTCGATCAACTGCCGGAAAATCCACGCGATCGCCAAAAACTTCTCGCGCTAGAGGTTGTGACTCAATACTACGGCAAAGAACGCGCCCTGGAAGCCCAAAACGCCGCTTTGAATCTCGTGCAAGGTGTGGGATCTCAAAGCGATTCGGTTCCAGAATTTTCGCTGTCTGGAGTGCAATTTCCCGCGAAACTGTTTTATTTAGTCAGCGCGGCAGGGTTGTGCAAAACCAGTTCCGAGGCGCGGCGGCAAATTCAGGGCGGAGCGGTTAAACTCGACCGTGAAAAAATGAGCAATGTCGATCTGCTGTTTGAATCGCCCGAAGCGCTGACCGGAAAGGTGCTTCAACTCGGTAAAAATAAATTCGTGCGGTTTGTGCTATGAGCGATCGCATTATTGTTCCGTTAGATGTGTCATCGGAAGCAGCCGCGATCGATCTGATCGACAAACTGCCGCAAGTGATGTTTTGGAAGGTCGGCTTGGAACTGTTTGTCAGCAGCGGATCGAACATTCTCACGATTCTGAAACAGCGACAAAAACGGATTTTTCTAGATCTGAAGTTCCACGACATTCCGAATACGGTAGCGGGGGCATGTAGTGCGGCGGCGCGGTTTGGAGTGGATTTGATCACCATTCATGCGACCGCAGGCAAAACTGCTTTAGAGCAGGCACAACGCGCGATCGAGTTGAATACGCCAGAAGGGTCTACGCCTTCTAAACTGATTGCGATCACGGTGTTAACGAGTTTATCGGCTCGATCGCTGGCGTTTGAATTGAAAATTCCGTTAGAACTGCCGGAATACGCTTTAGAGATGGCGTTATTGGCAAAAGAAAGTGGCTTGTCGGGTGCAGTCTGCTCGCCGCAGGAAGTGGCTCAATTGCGGCAGGTTTGTGGAGAGGAGTTTGTGTTGGTGTGTCCGGGTGTGCGTCCGACCTGGGCAGCAGCGGGCGATCAACAGCGAATCATGACTCCAAAGCAGGCAATTCAGGCAGGAGCAACGTATTTGGTAATTGGGCGACCGATTACAGCAGCGGCAGATCCGATCGCGGCATTCGATCGAATTTGTGAGGAGTTGGAAGCGTGAATCATGAAACCTGAGAGGATATTTGAAAATATAGGAAGTCCTCGCTCTCGTCGCTGCCTCGCTCTGACTGCCAGTCTGGGGCGGGCTGGTGCAATGAACACCACTTCTCAAACCTCCTTTAAGACTAAGACCAGATCACTCCAAATCATCGCCATCGGAATCACGATCGCCAATCTTTTCCCCATTCCCCCCGTCCAAGCGGCTCAAATTGCCTGTCCTACGGAAGTCGAGCCGACAGTACAGGCAATGCTACGAGATTTGCCCGGATATGCGAATCGGATTGCAGTTCGATCGCGCTTAGGAAGCATTCGATCGTCCAGAAATTCAGTGATATTAGCAGGGCGACCCGAATTTGCACCTCTGCCGCTCAACAGTGATCGACCCATCGACCCCACATTAAAACAAGCCTTCATCACAACCTTGGAGCGCGAAATCGTCAGCGGAAAAGCAATCGACATTCAACAATTTCACTGGTTGTTTCTCACGCGCGATCCGCAGGGTTGGCAATTAGCATTGATGTTTACTCGCATTGGGACACCGACTCCCAATCAGCCGATCACCCCTCCAACGGAAAGCCGTGAAGGAGTGATCGGACAAGCGGTTCAACTATGGTTACGAGATTGCAATGTTCGAGGAATTCGTCTGAGGAATTGAATGCTGTCGCGATATCAATGCCACAGTTCGAGATCGCTGAGTTTTAATCAACGAAAGTTCTGTTGTCAATAGAAAACTAACAAAACTCGCAATGACAATCACGGGTACGATCGCAGAGTCCGACAACACACTAAGAATCACAGTTGTACTGATCGGCGTTTTGGTAATCGCAACGTTAACCGCAGCCATCATACAGACCATTGCGATCGTTGGATGCACTTGTGGAAAACCCATCGCGATTGCTAGCCCGATTGCCGCACCAATGTAAAACAATGGAAAGATAAATCCTCCTCGAAACCCAGAATGCAATGTACAGCTAACCGCTAGCATCTTCGCAACTCCAATCATCAGCAACATCGAAACTCCCAACGTTGCGCCCGTATCGAACACGGTCTGAATCTCTTTTTCACCGAAGAAGAGTGTCTGCGGAAACACCATTGCAATGAGCCCGATCGACAAACCGCCGAGTGTTGCCAGTACGATCGTCTGATGTTCCATCCAGCGTGCGAGATAGCCGACTGTCCGGAAAATCAGCACAAACAACAGAGCCGTCGCTGCACCAACAATCCCGAACACGCCGCCTTGCAGCAAATTCGTCAAGGTCAACGGCGGCACATCGGAAAAATGATACATTCCGCCGATCGTCAATCCGGTGTTCACCCGAAACACGACGAAGCTCAGAATCGCAGACAACACTGCTGGAATCAGTGCTTCATAGTACTCTAATCCACGACGATGCGGCAGTTCAAGCGCAAACAGGGCACCTCCTAACGGCGCACCAAAAAACGCCCCTAACGCCGCACTCATGCCACAAAAAGTCAGCACTCTCAGATTCACTAAAGTCAAATTGAGCTTATCACCCAGCCAACCGCCGAAACTTGCGATGATCTGCACTAGGGGCGCTTCAGGTCCAGCACTGCCGCCCGCTGTGATTGAAAACAAAGACGCTACAATCATCGCAGGGGTTTGCCGCACTTCGATTTGACCAGGATCATGCACTTTATCGACCACCATCGAGACTTCTCCAGGCAGTCCCATGAAGTGCAGCACCAAACCGACACAGAATCCCCCGATCGTTGTCACAATCCAAACATAATTAGCAGGTGCCAGTCCAAACGGTAGGCTCGGTGTAATCCATTCTGGTAAGGTGTGCCACACAAAATGTAAACAACCTTCCAGTCCGTAGTAATAAGCCGTTGCAACGAAGCCGCCCGTAATGCCAATCACTGTTGCACAGAGAATCGTTTGAGCATAAGTTAATTCGCGACGAGCAGCAGTACCATGCAGCGGAAGCGAAGCGTCATTCGGATGAAGAGTGGATGACAAAATTTTCTCCTAGATGCTGGGTAGGACAGTCATTGCTGAGATAGTCTGAACTAATGAGATATCATTGCAGCTTCCGCTATTTCTTGTTTGGTCGCTTTCGGCTCTCTCAGCAAAAATGCACAGAGGAATGCAACCACAATTCCCGCCATTCCTAACACTTGGAAGAAGGTATGATTTCCCTCTACGGTCTGCGGCAACAAACTATAAGTCGTCGCATACAGAACTGATCCAACGCTGCCATAAGCTCCGATGTTGCCTGCAATTTGTCCAGTCACTCGACGCTTGATCAAGGGCGCAATTCCAAACGTTGCACCTGCACCACCAAACACAAAGAAAGCACAACCCATCGTTAATAAAATTGCGATCGGTAACGGCATACCAGAATGAATCTGACTCATCACCATGTAACCGACACCGACACCCGCAATCATAAAGGTAAGCGTCCATTTACGACTGCCAACTTTATCTGAGATCAAACCACCTGCGGGACGAGAAATCAGATTCATCAAAGGATAGGTTGCGGCAACTGGACCTGCAATTTGATGCGACAAGTTAAACGTATGCTCAAAGAACTCTGGCAACATCGAAACAACCGCTAACTCTGATCCGAAGCTGACTGCATAAGCAAGTTCTAACACAAAGACTTGTCCCATCTCATAGCGATCGCTATTCGGGTAAGTTTTCTCGCCTAAGACCACTTCGCGATTCACTTTGAAGGCTTGATAGGTTTGCAGCACAAACAACGCTGCAAGAACTAGCCAAACGACATACATTGTAGGGGGTGCGATGAATTTGATTAACTGTAACCGCCATGCGATCAACCCCATCGCACCGTATAGAGGAACACTCGTTAGAATCAACACCCAAAAGCTCTTGCTTGAAGTCACTTCCATACCACCATCGCGGGCTGGACGCTGGTATTCTTTTCCGGGTGGTGTATCTTGCACATTTTTGTAGAATAGAACACCAAAGACAAGCGAAATCACACCGGATAGAGCGATCGCAAATCTCCAGTTTTCATGTCCCGCATAAAGAAAGGCGGTTCCGAATGCGATCGAGGGTAAAAATGCTTCTGCGGCAAATGATCCAAAGTTTCCCCAACCGCCATAAATTCCTTGTGCCAGACCAATCTGTTTGGCTGAGAACCATTCTCCGACCAAGCGAATTCCAACCACGAAGCCCGCACCTACAATCCCCATTGCCAAACGGCTTAGGACTACTTGATCAAAGGTTTGTGCAGCAGCAAACGCCCAACAAGGAAGCGCAGCATAGATTAACAATGCAGAATAGGTAATTCTCGGACCAAAGCGATCGAGAATCATGCCAATGATGATCCGAGCGGGAATGGTAAGCGCTAGGTTACATAAACCAATCGTTCTCGCTTGTGCCACGGTTAGATGCAAATCTTCTCGAATCACTGTCGAGAAGGGTGCATAGTTAAACCAAACGACAAAGGTCAGAAAAAAAGCAAACCAAGCAAAGTTTAAGATCCGATACGAACCTCGGAACGAGAGCAATCCTCGCAGCATAGTACGATATCCTTTAGGAAAGAAACAATCGATCGACCTTGCTGTCTGCTATCGCCTCAACAGTAAGGTTTTTTTCTGAAAGCTGACTGTGTTTTACCGATGGTGATCTTCGATCGCGAGGTAGTTCACAAAGAAAGCGAAATGTGGCTCAAACAACAATGGGTTTATTTATAGAAGCCATCAAGTCTGATGAATGTATCCTTTGCAACAAAATTTCTTTTGAGTTGCAGGGATCAAATGAATACAATGCGGCTTCTGCATATCAGTTAAACTGCAATTTTTGCTTGGCAGTGCGGACAGTAATACAAGCGCCGTCCTGCAAGGATTTCTTTCACAATCAAAGTTCCACATACAAAGCAAGGACGATTCTCTCGGTTAAACACATAGTGCCGATAGTCACTTCTTCGATGTCCTTGGGCTTTTAGCTGCATCGCGATCGCTAAATCATTGGTAATTCCCTTCGTGAGATAAGACTGTTGGGTGACATCTAAAACGGCTTGTGCAAGCGCGTGAATCTGTGTGGATGAACAATCGATCGGGCGCGATGTCGGAAACACTCGCGCCACAAATAAAATCTCACTGCGAAGATAGTTTCCCAATCCACCCAAGAAATGCTGATCTAACAACAGAATTGGCAATTGTCGTCGGTAAAACCGTTTGTCTCGAAACCTTGCTTCAATCTGTTCGACGGTGACCGCTTCATCTAGTACATCCAATTCGATTCGACTTAAAAATGGATGTGTTGCTAACTCTGATGGTTGTAGAACTTCAATATCAGATGCACTGTAAAGCAAAGCTGACTTTTTTGCATTGTGAATCGCTAGACGTAACTGTCGATTGGTTTGTGGATAAGAATGATGATTGCGAACAGACCAGCGACCGTAAAGCTGATTGTGACTGTAGATATAAAGCTGATTGCTAAAACAAATTACCATTCCTTTGCCACGAGGCCGAACTGCCGTTACACAATGTCCAACCAATTCAGATTCGTAAGGTTTCAGTCGATCGAATGCAAAAAACATTTCTGTCACTCGTCGATCGACAAGTGCCGCAGCAATTTGATCCGCAGCTTGGCGAATTTCAGGACCTTCGGGCATTGGGGTGCGCTAGATTAGAGGTATGTTAGAACTACATTGCCACACAACTTACTCAGATGGAATGCTGAGTCCGAGCGAGCTTGTCGAAGCGGCGATCGAGTCTGGTGTTCGTGCCCTTGCCATTACCGATCACGATACCGTTTCCGGTTGGGATGAAGCGATCGCCTCGGCTCCACCCGACCTCGAAATCGTGCCCGGTCTGGAATTGAGTACTGTTTTTCGCGATCGCTCTCTCCATATTTTGGGATTTTATCCGAATCGCGATCGCTTAGTTCCCTCGCTAACCGAGCGTCTTGAAGGTCGAAAGCGCCGCGCTCAAGAGATGATTGATAAACTCGCTGCACTCGGATATGAAATTGAACTCCCTGCGATGGGTGAGGGAATGGCTCCCGGTCGTCCTCACATTGCTTCTGCGCTGGTAAGAGCGGGTCATGTGGAATCGACGCGAGAAGCCTTCGATCGCTTTTTAGCCGACGATCGCCCTGCGTTTGTGCAGTATGAGAAATTCAGCGCGGCAGAGGGGATGCGATTGTTGCGCGACTGTGGAGCGGTTCCGATTTGGGCACATCCGTTTCTGTTTCGGGGTGCGCCAGTCAAAGAGGTCTTACCAGCACTGGTTGAAGCGGGTTTGATGGGGCTTGAGGTCTACCATCCGAGTCATACACTCTGGCAAGCAGAACGACTGAAAGAAATGTGCGCTCAGTATGGATTGTTGATGAGTGGGGGGAGTGATTTTCATGGCATTCCAGCCGATAGCAAGGCAGATGAATATCGATCGCTCAACAGTCTAAAAGTCTCGATCGACCTGCTTGAGCCGATTAAGCAAGCTGCGCTCGATTTGAAGTGCTAATGAATTGAACGATGTCTCTGGTTTTTCCGGATCAGATCTAGGGTGGTCGTATACAGGATTGGTAGATGCACCCTGATGATTCAACCCCTGACAGTTTGTCAGGGGTTTTTTGTGTTCCTTTGAGTTCTCATTGCCCTAAGCTCGACTTTATCCATTTAAAGTTCAGTGAATGGTAGTGCCTTTTCGTAAAGGGTAGATAAAATAAGGGGTGACTGCTATCTTCATCTCAAGTCAAAGGGCAACTCCGAGATCGTGGCAGCCGCTTGAGCAGGGGATATCGACAAATGGATAAAGTCGAGCTAACGACGATCGCCCGTTACTTGAGCAACCCGCTGTGAAATCTCAGGATTGTAAAGCCTCAGATAATTCCAATAGTTACCCAAAACAGACTTCACATATCCTCTAGTTTCAGAATAAGGAATTGCTTCCACAAACTCATCTGGGTCTTGGGTTGTTGCTTTGCTCAGCCAACCTGAAACCGCGCCAGGACCTGCATTGTAACTTGCCACTGCCAACATCGAATTATTGTTGTATTGCAAGTGCGTATAATCTAAATACCAAGTCCCGAACTTAATATTCGTCTCAGGATCAGCCAGTTTGAATTCTTTGACTTTGATATTGTTAGCAATATATGCGCCTGTCTCCGGCATCACTTGCATCAGTCCCACTGCACCAACACTAGATTTAATGTCTGGCTGAAAGCGGGATTCTTGTCGAATCAAAGCAGTAACTAACATCGGATTAAGCTGCCGTTGTTGTGACCAACTCTCGATCGTATCCACATAAGGAAAGGGATAGAGGGCTTGCCAATAACCATTCTGCTTTCTTAACTGTTGATACTGCGCTTTGTCTTCGGGTGCTTCTCGATCGCGCAGACTTCCCACCATATAAATTCCGTCTAGATTCTCACCCACACCTAACCGGATCACGCCATCGGTAAATTGTTCCACGATCGAGGGTTTAACACGGTTTTGAAATTCGATTTGCCAGTGCGACCAAGCATCTCGATCTTGACCGAGTTGATACAGTTCCTTCATTGCAGGCGAACCGACAGGTAACTCTGGACGAGAGAGCGGTTTTTGCACCTGGGGATTCATCGATCGCACGGTATTAAAATCACCCACATTCCAGCCTAAAATCCCTGCCGATCGCCAAGCATAATACGACTCTGGATGTTCGCTCAGGACTTTCTGAAATAGCTTTGCGGCTTGATCATTATTGCCGATCGTTTGTGCCCATTTCGCCGCCCAAAATCCAGCTTCGGGTGCAACTTCACTCGTGGGATTGTTGGTTAGAATCGGTTCTGCCCATTGTCTTGCAAGTTTGAGATTTCCGGCTTTCGCGCTTTCTTGGGCATAGTTCCAGCGCATTTCTGCGGCAGCATCTGAACTTGCATATTGTGTTAGAACGAGTTGCCGCATTTGCGTTGCTGTTTTGGTGCTCTTCATCTTGTCGAGCATTTTCGATTTCTCAACCAAAGCAGCCGGGGCACGATCGGGAAAATTTTGAATGACTTGATCCAGATAAGCGATCGCACTTTGCGGTGTGTCGGCTAAGTCGGCTAATCGCGTTAAAGCTAAACCTGCCTCTGGAGATTGTGGAAACTGCTGCACCATTTGCCGATACCGCTCTACCCCTCCGGGCTTGCCGCTAAGATGCAGTCCACGTGCTGAACGATAAGCAGTAAGCGGAGTTTGAGGAGCGCGAGAATAAGCGATCGCACCTTTATCGTAAACCTGGTTTTCCCAGTAGCCGAAGGCGATCGTTTCCCAGTCTTGTGGTTGTAGCTGATTACCAAACTGTGACACAAGCCGATCGAGTAACGCAGTATAGCCATCAGTGCTCGTTCCATACTTGGCAACTAGCAGCAGTAAAGGAAGTTGTTTCGGATTCTGTTTCAATCGTGTTTTTGCAATCTCGATCGATCTGGGATGAGATGGAAATTGCGATAATGCCTGATCCCAAAATTGAGGATTTTTGCGTCCCAAAGTAAATAGCGCTTCTGCGGTCGCTGGATCTTTTGGAAACTGGTTTACTACCGCTTGTAACGTCTGAGTCGCTTCTTTTTGTTTGCCTGCCGCTTCATAGGCTTGGGCACGCTTTACTCCAATCTGTGCCGCCAAGACTGAGTAACTTTGCTCTAGATCTTTGAGTTGTTCTAACGCTTTATCGCCTTGCCCTTGCGAGATCAAATCGCTTGCCAATAAGTAACGAGCACGATCGCGCTCTAAGGTTGAACTAGCGGTCTGGGTCACTTTCTGAAGTGCGTCTGCTCGCTCGTTTGGCGCTTTTGCTACTAACGGACTTATCACCCGACTCGGTGTGCCAATCCCGCCCAATCCAGAAATATTCAACGACTGAAGCGAACCCATCACACCTGATGGCACTTGCGAGACTTCTCTCAATTTCTCGATCGGAAGCAATGCACCCGCCACTAAACCGATCGCCCCAGCTCCCGCGGCAAGCGTTACCCAGAACTTCCGCTCTCTAATCAGTTGCTTTAGCATTGAGAAGATTCCAAAAAGGGGCAATTCGACACAAACTGTAAGCAGTTATAGCAAAGTTTTAATCATTCTGAAGCACAAATAGAAACTTAGTTTCAAATTACACATGGATTCTACGGTTTCTTGCATTTTGATCGATACTGGAAGGCAGACGTTAGAACCCATTGGGGAAGATCGGAATGAATTTAACAGCCACGGGAATTTCACTACTCGAATGGTCAGGAGATGGTTTAGCGATCGGTTTATTTGAAGGTGCGGAGTTATCTGGCGATGTCGCTGCCCTCGACCAAAAATTATCGGGCGCGATCGCAGAATTAATTGCCGAAGTCGAGTTTAAAGGCAAACCCAACAGCACCGCATCAACTCGAATCGCAGGCAGTCCCATTCGCAAACTCTTACTAGTCGGACTCGGTAAACTCGATGCGTTCGATTTAGAAGCCCTTCGTCGATCGAGTGCCGCCGCTGCAAAACTCGCTAAACGCGAACGCTGTAAAACGTTGGGGGTCAGCCTGCCGATTTGGAATAATGATCCTGCTGCTACGACTCAAGCGATCGTCGAAGGAATTGAACTTTCGCTCTACAAAGATCTGCGCTTCAAGTCAGAACCCGATGACAGCCCGAAAATCGAGTCGATCGAACTGCTCGGTTTAGCGGGTCAAGAAGCCGCGATCGAAAAAGCGCGTCAAATCTGTTCTGGAGTCTTCCTCGCGCGTGAACTAGTCGCGGCTCCTGCAAATTATGTAACCCCGGTTACCTTGGCAGAAACTGCACTTGCGATCGCGAACGAGTACGGTTTAGACATTCAAATTCTAGAAAAAGAAGACTGTGAAAAGCTGGGCATGGGAGCCTTTCTCGGTGTTGCTCAAGCCTCTGACTTACCTCCAAAGTTCATCCACATCACCTACAAACCGCAAGGAACCGCACGTAAAAAAGTTGCGATCATCGGTAAAGGTCTAACCTTTGATTCCGGTGGGTTGAACATCAAAGGTGCAGGAAGCGGCATCGAAATGATGAAAACTGATATGGGTGGAGCCGGAGCGACCTTCGGAGCCGTCAAAGCGATCGCGCAGTTGAAACCCGATGTCGAAGTACATTTCATTTCGGCTGTCACCGAGAACATGATCAGCGGTCGTGCGATTCACCCCGGCGACATTCTCACCGCCTCGAATGGGAAAACGATTGAAATCAACAACACCGATGCAGAAGGACGGTTAACGCTGGCAGATGCGCTGGTGTATACCGAAAAATTGGGAGTCGATGCGATCGTCGATCTAGCAACCTTAACCGGAGCTTGTGTGATTGCTTTAGGCGATAACATTGCAGGCTTGTGGAGTCCAAACGATGAGCTTGCGGATCAACTGCTCAAAGCCAGTGAGCAATCCGGTGAAAAACTATGGCGAATGCCGATGGAAGAAAAGTACTTTGAAAGCATGAAATCGGGCATTGCGGACATGAAGAATACGGGTGCTCGTGCAGGTGGTGCGATTTCGGCTTCATTGTTCCTGAAGCAGTTTGTCAAAGAGACTCCCTGGGCGCATTTGGATGTAGCAGGTCCGGTTTGGACAGATAAGGAGAACGGCTACAACGGTGCAGGCGCAACGGGTTATGGAGTTAGGCTCCTGGTAGATTGGGTAATGAGCTAGGATCTAATTTGTGGGATGAGAACAGAAAGCTTATCCCACAAAATTATAAATAACTTTGTGATTGAATTGAGTCGAGCGAGCTTTCAGAATCGTTGCAGCAAATTTCAAAATAGTTGCACTTCATTCCGTAATAGGTGCAGTAAATTTTAAAAAGACTGCACTTAATTTGAGAATTACTGCAATCATTTTGAAAATCATTGGACTAATTCTCAAAATGATTGCGCTTAACTCTAAAATGGTTGGAGCAAATTTCAAAATGGCTGCATTTCATTCCATAACGAGTGCAGTGAATTCTAAAAAGACTGCAATGCCCGATTCGAGTTTGTTTGCAAGGCATTGTTGATCGAGTGATTAACGATCGAGCGGACTTTTGACCAGGGCGATTTAGGCAGGCAGTGATGTAGAACTTGATCACCCTTCCAATCGTGCGATCGCCTCCTTGATCGTGGAGACTTTTCTAGGGTGTGGCTTTGCTCTTTTTTATTCGATCGATGGCATTTCCTCAAATTGTACCAACATCAGAACAGCGGGTTCACTGCCAACCGTCCCAGAAAGATGCCCTTTGTGTCCCTGTGCGTCTTCCTGAGTGTTCTGGTCTGCGCCAAACGAGATTTCACCCACTCCCATTTCTACTCGCTGTCCGTCCATTGTCTCAACAAACCAGCGACCAGATAAAGGAATAATCCACTGAGGTTTGGGGTTCTCGTGCCAAGTTCCAGTCCATCCGACTGGCAGTACTGTAAAGCTAACCGTTGCACCTGCTTGTTTTAGCTGCCCTAACCATTGAGGAGCCGCCGGAGGTGAGATGCTTTGAAGTCGAAAGTCTTGAATTTGGCGACGAGATTGACGGCTCACGCCAGCTTGATCTGTCCAGACATACCAATAGTCCAAGATGGGTGGAGACTCGGAATTGGATTGAGAACGATCATCGGGGGAACTGCGATCGCTCGTTTTTACACCTGTAATTCTTTTTTCCCACAGGTTTGTAGCGCCAGGAATCGGAAAATAGTCATGGTCTGCAAACCATTGCTCTGCGGCTGCACGATTTACAGTGTAACCTTGAGGATCAGCGAATTCGATCACGATCGTTTCATCCTGAAGGCTTTTGATTTGAATGGTTTCTGAAGGTGCATAAATCAGTTCAACAGTTGAGGCAGCCATGATAATTTCTCCGTCAGAGCTATGTTTGATTTGCTGTTTGAATTTGAGGGATGGTATTGCGGTACCCGCAGAGAATGCGCTCTTGATCTTTTCGTGGTTGTGGGGTCGAGTCTTGCACCATCGGAAAGCCTCCTGAATGCGATTCATGATTTGGCATTAGCCTGCTGAATCAGCTTAGCAACAAGAGCCGTCCAGCCCGTTTGATGACTGGCTCCGAGTCCTGCCCCATTGTCACCCTGAAAATACTCATAGAATAGAATCAAATCTTTCCAATCAGCATCCTGCTGAAATTTCTCGGTTCCACCATAAACGGGACGCTGGGCTTGATCGCTTCTTAAGAAAATGCGAATCAATCGCTGCGATAGCTCAGTCGCAACTTCCCATAAGTTCAGCATTACGCCTGAGCCAGTGGGACATTCTACTTTGAAGTCATCCCCGAAGTAGTGATGAAATTTTTGTAGCGATTCTATTATCAAGTAGTTCAGCGGAAACCAGATGGGTCCTCGCCAGTTCGAGTTGCCCCCAAATTGATTGGTCGTCGATTCCGCAGGCTCATAGTCTACTTGGTATTTGCTCCCCTTCCAGTTAAAGATAAAAGGATGCGCTTGGTGATACCGAGAAAGAGAACGAATCCCATAAGGCGAAAGGAACTCATTTTCATCGAGGAGTCGTCTCAGAATCTGACGCAAGCCTTCCGGACTGGTAATCGAGAGGAGTCGTCGATCTCCTTCTCCTGCGACCCGCATTGATGCAATATTATGAGCTAATTCTGGACGATTCGTTAAAAACCACTCAATTTGATCCTTCAGTCCCGGCACAATATTCAGCAAGTCCGGTTCCAACGTATCGACGGCAAATAAAGGGGTAAGCCCGACCATCGATCGTACTTTCATCAATACATCTTCACCATCGGGCAAATGTAACGCATCATAGTAGAATCCATCTTGCTCATCCCAGAGCGCAGTTTCTGAATGACCCACATGATTGATGGCATTGGCGATGTATAGGAAATGTTCAAAAAACTTAAGCGCCATATCGCTGTAAGTTTCATCTTCACGGGAAAGTTCGAGCACGATCGTCAACATATTCAGCGCAAACATTGCCATCCAAGCCGTTCCGTCCGCTTGTTCGAGATAGCCACCTGTGGGTAAGGGCTGACTGCGATCAAATACGCCAATGTTATCTAATCCCAAAAAGCCACCTTGGAATAAGTTCTGTCCGCGTGGATCTTTGCGGTTCACCCACCAAGTAAAGTTGAGCAACAACCGATGAAACATTCGCTCTAGAAAGTCACGATCGCTCTTTCCCGATCGCTTTTGATCCATTTTGTACACGCGCCATGCTGCCCAGGCTTGTACAGGTGGATTCACATCGCCAAACGCCCATTCATAAGCAGGCAGTTGACCATTCGGGTGCATATAGCGATCGCGAGTTAGCAACAATAGCTGTTGTTTGGCAAAGTAACTATCGACAGTTGCGATCGCAATGCAGTGAAATGCTAAATCCCAAGCAGCGAACCAAGGATATTCCCATTTATCCGGCATCGAAATGACTTGTTCAGCATCCAATGTCCACCAATCTGCGTTACGACTCGTCTTGTGTTGCATGGGTGGAGACGGTTCAGCCGGATCGCCTTGCAGCCAAGTGTGGACATCATAGTAATAAAACTGTTTGTTCCACAGCAATCCTGCTAGAGCTTGACGTTGAATCCTGCGGGAATCGGCATCTAATTCGGGTGATAAAGCTTCGTAAAACTGATCGGCTTCGACCCGTCGCTGCTCAAAGATCGCTGTAAAATCGGAGCCAAAAGCAGGCTCTACGCATCGATTTGTGAATCGTAGCTGAATCGTCTTAGTTTGTCCGGCATCAATTTCCAAATGATACAGGGCGGCTGCTTTTGTTCCAATGCGTTCAGGGTTAATTGCCGATTGGGTTTTACTAATTACATATTCATGAAAGGCATCTTTTACATAAGATGAAGCATTCGCAACGTTGTAAAGTCGTTGCATATTTGTTTCGTTGTTGGTAAACAAAAGGGTTGGATCACCATCACACATCAAACAGTAATTCCCATGCTTCTGACTTGCGACTTTGATGATGCGATCGCCCACGGCAGATAATCGTTTATCAGGTTGATTGCCTGTCCACGTCCAGGTATTGCGAAACCAAAGGGTCGGGAGAACATCGATTGCGGCGGTTTCTGCACCTCGATTGGTGACATGAATGCGAATGCAAATCGCGTCCGGTGTTACTTTTGCATACTCAGCCAGCACATCAAAATAGCGATTCTGATCAAAAATTCCCGTATCGAGTAACTCAAATTCGGGTTGAAGCTTGTTTCGTTGAGCATTCTCATTGACGAGTTGAGTGTAGGGGAATGCTTGTTGCGGGTACTTGTACAGCCAGCGCATATAAGAATGAGTCGGTGTATTGTCTAAGTAAAAATAGTATTCCTTAACATCTTCGCCATGATTGCCTTGTCCATTCGTTAAACCAAACAATCGCTCTTTCAAAATCGGATCGTGTCCATTCCAGAGAGCGAGAGCAAAGCACAGTTCACCTGCGCGATCGCAAAACCCACCTAGCCCATCTTCCCCCCAACGATAAGCACGAGAACGGGCGTGATCATGCGGGAAATAATCCCACGCATCACCAAATGCAGAATAATCCTCGCGCACGGTTCCCCACTGCCGCTCACTGAGATAAGACCCCCAACGATACCACGGTTCATCAGGGTGTTGGTTTTCCTCTAGTCGCTGCTGCTCTGAATTCATTTATGCCTCTCGGTAAAGTGATCGGCTTTTTGGCTTGAACTACTCTACAGATCAGAAGTCGCGATCGCGTCCGACCATTGGAAGAGTTAGCATTTCAGCCGCACGATCGACTCAAATTTCATCTTGATTTCACCTGGCTGGATTACCAATCGAGATAACTCCCAGTGATTTTGGCGATTATCATTGGAGATGTTCCTCAAGACGCGAGCACAGATTATGCGATTGTTATTAGTAGAAGATGAGCCAGTCGGTGCCGCAATCAAACAAGTTTTGAGTCGCGAAGCTTATGTCGTAGACTGGCTTCTCGATGGGTTGCAAGCTTGGGAGTATCTCCAAACCGACTGGACGCAGTACACCTTAGCCATTTTTGATTGGATGCTACCCGGATTGTCCGGCTTAGAGTTGTGTAAACGACTGCGATCGCACCAGAGTTCTCTTCCCGTGTTGATGCTGACCGCAAAAGATCGCATGGAAGAGAAAATTATCGGTTTAGACAGCGGAGCCGATGATTACCTGGTCAAGCCCTTTGGCATGGCAGAACTGCTGGCACGACTGCGGGCACTACGACGGCGACCTCCACAGCTACAACCCCGACAATCCCAGGTGGGAAGCTTATCACTCAATTATGGAACTCATGCGGTCACTTACGCGCTTCCGACAGGTGAACTGCGAACCGTTACCTTAACCCTCAAAGAGTTTCAGTTGTTGGAATATTTGATGCAGCATCCGAATCAGGTTTTAACCCGCGACCAAATCTTGAATCAGCTTTGGGAGTTGGGTGAGGAACCTGCAAGCAATGTAGTAGCGGCTCAAGTTCGTTTACTCAGACGCAAGCTAGGTGAAGAAAGTAACAATACTCTCATTGAAACTGTGTATGGTGTGGGCTATCGCTTGAATAGCTAAAAACACTTTGCTGATGGAATCACTCAACACCATAAAAATGAAATCGATGTGAAATTTTAGCAGTGCTTCGGAGAGAGTTCTACCTTACGTCATTGGAGTGAAGTTGCAGCACCATAGACTTCCTATAGTTTGAAAGTAATCATACAGCTTCTGAAGTAGGTAGCAGATGACATACACGACACAAGTTTGGCTATGGGTTGGGTTTATTGGCATGGTCTTTGGTACGATCGTGTTTGGTGCAAAAGCGATCGCGAAACGCAGAAAAGAAGGCATGGAGTTCGCGCTCGTTAGCTTCTTTATTACCCTGTGGGCAGCGTCATTGTACCTGTCTATGATTTTAGGAGAAACAGTTCTCACGGATTTCAAAGGACAACATGAGATATTCTGGGGTCGCTATGTCGATTGGGTTGTAACCACACCGCTTTTATTATTAGATCTGGGTGTTGTTGCAGGATGCCGTCCCAAGTTGATCGGGGGCGTAATCGGTGCTGATATTTTTATGATTTTGACCGGGTTAGTGGCGACGTTAGAAGGATCGCCAACGAACTATCTTTGGTATGTAATTAGTTCCGGTGCTTTCCTTGCAATTCTGATTGCTCTATTTACTGAATTTTCGGATACGGCTCCTCGTCGCCCAGCCAAAGTGAACAAGCTCTATCTCACCTTACGAAACGTGCTGACAGTGCTTTGGATTGCGTACCCGATCGTTTGGATTTTGGGACCAGAAGGCTTCACTGTGTTGAGCGTTGGGGTAGAAACGGCTTGCTACGCGATTTTGGATGTTTGTGCCAAGGTTGGGTTCGGACTGATTCTCAACGGCGCAAGCTCAGAAGTTCTCGCACAAGCTAGTAATTCGCACAACATCATGGAAGCAGTGCATTCCTATATAGAGAGTGAGCCTGTTCGCTCCCAAAATCGGTGATCAATTCGCAGCATTGAAGATGAGCGATCGCATCAGATGATCGCTCATCTTTGTAGAAAACAGCTTTAGCATGAGTTACTTTCATCTCAAAACTCCGCTGGTCGATCGCGCTAAGCATTACTCTATTAGTTAGCTATCTTGCTGCTAGCTTTCCAACCTGGATTGTTAATCACGGTCTTATTTTTATCATCATTCTAGTAATTTTATTTGGCATTCCGCATGGTGCTGCTGACTGCCTGATGCTCAAATACTCAGATCAAGCAAGGTTTACGGGTGTTCGTCGGTTTAATTTTTATGCCACATACATTTTCTTAATCGTAGGCGATGTCACTTGCTGGTACTGGTTTCCTGCCTTAGCGCTTAGTATTTTCATCGTGATTAGCCTTTACCACCTTGGGCAGTCTGAGCTATACCATCTATCTTTGCCAAATCATCTGATTCAATCATTAATTTACTGCTGTTGGGGCGCTTTTATGATATTTGTGCCGATTCTTGCTGATCCTGAAGCAGTCACGGCAATCTTAAAGGAAGTGATGGGTGAAACAGGGTTGACTGAATTTCCTCATGCAGACTGTGCGATCGCGGTCATTATCTTGCTTAACGTATTGCTTCTGGGCGGGTTGACTCAACTTCGGTATCTTTCTCGATCTGTTTTCTGGAGAGAAGTTGTTAATCTACTCGTACTCGCAGTTCTGTTTAACTCAGCACCGCTGATTGTCTCTTTTGGTATTTATTTTACACTTTGGCATTCACTTAGCTCTACAGTGGCTCAGATTCATTTGATTCGTCAGTTCAATCCAGCGTTTAATTTAACTACTTTCTATGTTCAAGCGGCTCCGTTGACGCTCGTTTCGATCGCGCTGTTTGTTCTCATGCTGACTCAGCTTTCTTGGAGCTTTACCGAACCAAGCTGATACCACAACATCGATCGATTAATTGGTTTGTTTTTTATTGGTCTTTCTGCCATTACTTTGCCTCATGCCGTCATTCGAGATGGTTTATACAAGAGCAATTGAGCTTCCTTTACTTGTTGACCTTTTGAACGTTAAGTTCTCCTTTCAATACGTGCCATCGTGTTTGATTGCCTTCGCGCCAGAAGCGTAAAGACACGGTAGCATCACCAACTTTTAGGTTTGTCAGTTCTACATCGGGTAACCATGCGGGCAAAACTGGATCAATCTGCAATTCACACTCAGATGCGTTGGCTTGCAGTCCCAACATGGCACGAATCAGTAGAAAAATTGATCCGGCTGCCCAAGCTTGCGGAATGTTGGCATCAGGATAGGGAACGGGAAAGCGATCGTCTTGCCGTTCAATGCCACTAAATAACTCTGGCATTCGTCCCGCTTCAAAATAACTGGCTGCCGCAAAGATTCCTTCAGCAATCTGGTTGGCTTCTTGGTGATAGCCATATTGTTTCAGTCCCGCCGCGATCGCGGCGTTGTCATGGGGCCATACGCTGCCTAATTGATAGCTAATCGGATTGTAAGCAGGATTTTGGGAAGACAATGTACGGATGCCCCAACCGCACCATAAATCGGGCTGAAATAGTCGTTTTACTAGTCGATCGGCACGGTCTTTTGGAACAATTCCAGACCAGAGCAAATGACCGGGATTTGAGGTAATCGACCTAATTTGCTGCTTGTGGTTATCTAACCCTAAACAGTAAAAGCCTTCATCTTCCATCCAAAAGCGATCGTTAAATCGTTGATACAGTTCATCGGCTTTGTGTCGCAGGTCTTTCGCTCGTTCAGCATTGCCCCAGACTTCGTAGATCTCTGCTGCACAGTTCCAAGCATTATAGACATAGCCTTGCACTTCACAAAGCGCGATCGGCGGATCGACCATTTTGCCATTCGCATAGACCATCGAATCGCCCGAATCTTTCCAGCCTTGGTTGCGTAATCCTTGAGGAGAGCGCGTTTGAAACTCGACAAAGCCATCGCCATCAAAATCGCCGAACTGGTCGATCCAATTCAGTGCCTGCTCGAACGCATCCCGACATTCTTCGAGCAATGCGGTATCAGCCGTCCAGCGATAGGTTTGCGCTAGCGTTGTAATCCAAAGAATCGTGGTATCGACTGTGCCATAGTAGGGCGTGTAAGGGAGTTGATGTAGCTGCGTGAGTTCATCGCGGCGCAGTTCATGAAGCATTTTTCCCGGTTGGGCATCGCGCCAGTCATCGATCTCAGTCGCTTGAAGTTGGGCTAACCGCACTAATGTTCCTCGCGCAAATTCAGGAGACACCGCCAATGTTTGTAGACTGGTGACTACTGAATCGCGTCCAAACACTGCTACAAACCAGGGAATACCCGCCGCAGGCATCCAAAAGTGATGACCATTATCCTCAACTTGGATGCGTAACGCACTCATGTCTACTAAGGCTTGATGGTAGTAGTCCGCGATCGCAGTATTAGAAGACTTGAGTTTGGTGGCATTGGCAAGAAAATCATCGCTAATCTGTTTTGCCTCTGTGTGATGCGGCATATTACAGGTATTCTGAGGTTCCAATACCACTCGATTTCCAGTTTTCGTTGAACAAACGGCAGTGAAATTGAGGCAGGTATGCCAAGTCTGTCCAGGTTCGATCGTGACATCAAAAAATAATCGACCATTCGCATATCGAGGTTGAGAACTAGAGCGATCGGGTTTAGCAATCAAACTTCGATAAAACGAACCATTGCGATATTCGGTCGTCAGTTTGCCATCGTTCCAAGTCGTTTCTGATTCTCCTCGCGCCAGAATCCGTTTCGCTTTGACTTCAAAGATATCGGCAAAATCGGAACGAATTGCTAACATCAGTTGAAATTCAACGCGATCGTGATAGTAGTTCGTAACATCAATATCTTCGTGCATTCCGCCAGCAATATCGCGACGAATGCTAATGACCAGTTGACCATCGGGAATCGTACCGTTAACAGTGTAAAGTGGCGCATTTTTGAATTGGTAAAGGGCGCTGTGATGATTCAGTGGACTCGATGCGAGTAGGATTAAGCGATCGCGATTGATCGAGACTTCGTAGTAAGAAATTAGCCGAGTGTCTTGAACAAAGAAGCCTTGTGCAAGCGCGTCATCGATCAGTCCCTCGGAATCTGTCACGAGAAACGTTGAACCGTCATTGATCGTGACTTGACCGGAATTGATATAAACTTTTGTTGGCATCGTTAACCACCTGCTGCAAATCCCGGATACAACGTCATGCCACCATCGACAAATAAAGTTGTTCCTGTAACATAGTCCGAATCATCCGAGGCGAGCCAAACCGCAGCTTTACCAATGTCGTCGGGTTCGCCAATTCGACCGGATGGAATCAGGGTGAGTAACTTTGCGGCGGCTTCTGGAGTATCCCAAGCTGGTTTGTTGATCGCGGTTTTAATTGCACCAGGAGCAATACTATTGACCCGAATTTTGTGGGGAGCAAGTTCTTGAGCAATACTTCGCATCATCAGATCAATGCCGCCTTTGCTGGTCGCATAGTTGACATGACCCGCCCAAGGGATCACTTGATGCACTGAACTCATGCAAATAATTTTACCTGCGGCACAAGAAATATCTGGCTTTACACCCCGTCGCATAAATTCTTTTGCGGCTTCACGGGCACACAAGAACTGTCCGGTGAGATTGACTCCGATCACTAGATTCCATTGCTCTAGAGTCATTTCGAGAAATGGAGCATCTTTTTGTAATCCTGCATTGTTGACGAGAATATCGATCGTGCCAAACTGCCGAAACATCTGCTCAAACATTGCCTTGACTTCATCCTCGTGAGCCACGTTTGCACCGATGGCGATCGCTTCTCCGCCCTGCGATCGAATGTCGTCCACAATCTTTTGAGCTTCATCTTTTTCAGAGTGATAGTTGATTACCACCGATGCGCCTGCGTCTGCAAGCTGTCGCGCCACTGATTCTCCAATTCCAGAACTCGAACCCGTTACCAGTGCTTTTTGACCTTTGAGCAAATGTGGAGAGTAGCTCATAAACTTGTCTTGATTTAATTTCTGAATTACTTTAAGCAGAAAGAAGATGAGATACCTCTAGCGCAGGGAGGAAGGTCAACTGAACCAGCTAAGAGTGTTTGTTGTAAAGTTGTCGTTTGCTGCATTCACCCGCCCTCGAATTTCATTCGAGGGCGGGACGGCAACGAAGTGAAGAGCCTTACATCACTTTTCTTACAACACTTCCAAAGCATTCTCTAACAGTATCGAATCGAATTGCGATCGAACTAGCGAATCTTCCTCAAGGTACAAGAAATGCAGAGCTAATTCTACTAAGTTGTATCCTGTACTGATCAGGTGCGGCTAGTGGGCACTTCCGAGCAGTACGGGAAAGTTTTGATTGTAGGGAAACAAATCATGCAGACGCTACCGCTCAATAGTCAAGCTTTACCCTATCCTGATCCAATACACCCGATCGTGGTTCACTTCATTATTGCGATGGTGCTATTTTCCTTCTGCTGTGATGTGATCGGCTACTTCACGCGCAATGCTCGATTCTTTGAGGTGAGCTTTTGGAATTTGCTCGTCGCTGCGATCGCGATCTTCGTTGCGATTCTGTTTGGACAGTTTGAAGCAGGACTAGCAAATGCTTACGAAGCTTCGCAATCGACTCTAACTGCACACACGATTACAGGTTGGTCATTGTCCGCGATTTTAGTTGCGATCGTCGCTTGGCGTTTTGTCATTCGTAGCCGTAATCTGCTGCGAATTCCGCCCATTTACTTGGGAGTTGCAACCGTTCTAAGCTTGCTGGTGTGTTTTCAAACCTATCTCGGCACTCGGTTAGTTTGGGTATATGGTTTGCACGTCGAACCTGTGGTACAAGCCGCAAAGCAAGGGATCTTGCAGTGAGATTAAAAAGTTTCATCACCTGTAAAAGACGCTTCGTTTCTTTAGATGTTAAAAACTATGGCAAATCCAACGTATCAAACAATTGTTCTAGGTGGTGGATTTACTGGACTGTTTACCGCTTTGCATTTGAGTCATCAGCATTATCCTCGTTCGGTAATTTTGATCGATCGCTCCGAGCGGTTCTGCTTTAAGCCGCTACTCTATGAGTATTTCAGTGGTGAAATGGAACCGGATCAAGTTGTGCCGCGCTATGAAGACCTACTCAAGCACAGTGGCGTAATTTTTGTTCAAGATAGTGTTCAAAGCATTGATTTACATCAACGACAGGTACAGTTGGCTGGAGGCGATACTTACCATTACAGCAATCTAGTGTTAGGTCTGGGCAGTACCACAGGTTACTTTGGAGTCAAAGGCGCTCAAGAAAATGCCTTACCGTTTCGGACACGCGAAGACGCGATCGCTCTCGATCGATATCTGCGCGATTGTTTAGGAAGAGCCGTTCAACTGGATGACCCTGTACAACGTCGCTCACTGCTGACAACTGCTGTTGTTGGGGGTGGACCATCGGGGGTTGAAATGGCAGCTACACTAGCGGATTTACTGCCACAATGGTACGAAGCGATCGGAGGCAATCCGCAAGAAGTTCGCGTTGTTTTAGTCAATCACGGCGACTTGCTTAAAGGAGATGTCAATAGTGCGCTGCGAGAAACGGCAGAACAAGAACTGCAACAACGCGCTACTTCAGCGGAAGTAATCATCGGTGCAAAAGTGACTGCGATTGATCCGAATGCGTTGCAGTATCAGCGAAACGATCGAACCGAAACGCTCCGAGCAGGTACAATCATCTGGACAACCGGAACCAACACGCATCCATTGATCAAATCGTTGCCGATTCCCAACGAGCATCGTGACAAGCATGGACGATTGAATGTCACTCCAACGCTGCAACTTCCCGACTTTCCAGAAGTGTTTGCAGGCGGTGATTGTGCGATAGATTTCCAGCCGTCTGTTTCTGGTAGCGGTGACGAGTACGAACCCTCTGAGCATCAGAGCGATCAATCGACCAGTGCTGAGGAACATCATCCCGATCCCAAACCCCTACCGCCAACTGCTCAAGTCGCGTATCAACAAGGCTACGCGATCGCTTACAATCTCAGAGCTTTAGCACTGGGATATGATTTAAAACCTGCCCATGTCAATCTACGCGGAACGCTGTTAAAGCTAGGATTGGAGAATGCCGTTGCCAATTTATTCAACAAAGTTCCGATCACAGGTGAAGCAGGTCATTTAATTCGGCAGGGAACCTATCTGGAATTACTACCGACTCCGATTCATAACTTCAAAGCAACTACCGAATGGATTCAAGAAGAACTGTTCGAGCAAGATTCTCGCCTGCTGAAGCAAGCTGCTACGGTTGCGGGAGTTGTGGGAGGAATTGCAGTGGGGACGATCGCGGCTCGAAAATTGCTCGATGCGTTGAGTCCTGAATCTAGCGGAGAGCAACGATGAACCTCTATCCTATGAGCCTCGCGCAGTTGTTCTTCGGCGCAACCCTGCAAGATCCAAATCCAGCACCTTCCCCAACTGTGCCGAACGATCCGCTAGTCAATCAAAGTTGGGCAAACTTTACTCATATTGCAGCGATCGTGTTTGTCATTATCTTAGTTATGATTGTGGGTATCGTGAGCAAAAAGGTTGAACACGCGATCGCATTTGCGCTGATTGCCAGTTTGCTGTTAATTGGCTTCTTTGTATTAGTGGGACATTAGGGGAAGCTAATGTTATGAGTCAGCAGAGTCATCCTGTTCAAAGGATTCGAGCGATCGCATTAACCGTGAGTGATGTCGATCGCTCCCAAGCTTTCTACATCAATGCACTGGGATTTGAACTCGTTTCAGATCTCACAGAGAATAGGAACTTAGAAGGAGCGAAGAACGCGAAGATTCGTAGTGTTACATTACGGCTTGGTGATGAACAGATTAAATTAATGCAGTACCTCAACATTAAAGGAAAGCCGATTCCCAAAGATTCACAAAGTAATGATTTATGGTTTCAACATTTAGCGATCGTTGTTAGCGATCTCGATCGAGCTTATGCTCATCTCAAGTCGTTTGCGATCGAACCGATTTCAACTGCGCCTCAAACCATTCCACCGGATAATCTAGCTTCTGCGGGAGTTCGAGCGTTTAAGTTCAAAGACCCCGATCTCCATGACTTAGAACTGGTTTGGTTTCCACCCGACAAAGGACAAGCCAAATGGTACCAGAACAGCGATCGATTGTTTCTCGGCATTGATCACACAGCAATCACAATTTCAAAGACTGAACAAAGTCTCTATTTCTACCGTGATCTTTTAGGAATGCACGTTGATGGCGGTAGCCTGAACCAAGGAGAAACCCAAGCCCGACTCGATGGTTTACCCGAAGCCAAAGTTCGCATTACAGCGCTCCGACCTGCTAAAGGTGGGTTAGGAATTGAACTGCTCGATTATTTAACTCCAGAGAATGGACGCTCGATACCAGAAGACTGGAAAAGTTGGGATATTGCTTCGGTGCAAGTCGAATTTTTCGTTCACCGAATTGAAGTGATCGTCGATCGCTTGCAGCAAAATCACGTTCACTCTGTTTCATCGAGTTCTCATCACTGTCTTGTTAGAGATCCAGATGGACACCGCATTTTGCTCACCGCAGATCAATTCTAAGTTCATTTGCCCCGAACTAGAATGACTGTACAGGGACTTTGGCGAGAAATCATTGCGGGAATGTTGCCGCTTTTAACTTGTTGCAGCAGTCCCTCGCGGCTCGCTCCCAAAAGAATCACATCGCTTTCGTCTTGTTTCGCATAACTCAGTACCGCCGCAGACACAGAATCCGCATACACCGGAGTCAGCAAAATAGGAGCATCGAGGCGAGATTTGAGAAACTCGGCGGCAGTTTGCAAGACTTCGGGCATGGAAGCACGATCGACCCCGTTTTCCTCGGAACTACACACATGAAATAACCGAACTTGTGCAACTTGACGGCTCGAAACAAATGCAGGCAACAATCGAATTGCGGCTTCAGCATTCGGTCCACCTGCAATTGGAACAAACCAGCGATCGAACTGCATTTGCTCACTTAATTTGACCAGCATCACTTCACAGCTTGCCTGTCGAATCATCGTATCCACCACGCGACTAAACACTCGTCCGGGCGTAGTGGTACTGCCTTTCCAACCCAGGAGAACGAGATCGATATGCCGCTCTCTGAGGGTTTCGAGAATAGTACTGGAAAGGTCATGCGCGACTCGGATTTGGGTATGAACCGGAACTTGGCAGGCTTGACCGAGCCGAACAGCGCGTTTTAACAGTTTTTGACTGGTTGCTGTTCGCACCGGAGCTTCAACTAGCGATTGATGTTTGGGGACAACAATGACTTGTAAGCATTCGATTTCAGCCTGACGATCGCGAGCAATGGCAAACGCGAGTTCTAAAAGTGCGATCGCGGTTTTTGGATTACTCAACGGTACGAGAATCCGTCCTTGTCCAGTTTCGGGCGATCGAGTTTGATACACAATGCGCGATCGCTCTGATGGCGTTGTCGTCAATCCTTTGGCGTTGAGATAAGCCGCTTCGACGCGAATAATATCACTGCGGGTAATAATGCCCACGAGCCGCCGTCCTTCGACCACTGGCAAACTGTGGAGGTGATGACGATCGAGTAAATGCAGCACATAAGCTAAAGTGTCATCTGGAGCGATCGCGATCGGGTTTGGAGTCATGAGATCGCTGATTGGACGATCGCCGCTCATCCCCTTTGCCGCTAGATTTGCGATGTCTTTCTGCGATACCATGCCCACGAGCTTACCGGATTCGACTATCGGAAATGTGCGGTGTGTAGACTGTGAAAAGGCTTGGAGTGCTTCCTCGAGTCGCATTTGGCTTGTCAGTGTTTCGACTCTCGACTGCATTACATCTAATGCGGTTCGCGCTGTCCAAGGATCTAAATCCGTTGCCTTTGTAAGATGAATCCCTTTGAATTCAAGTAAGCGATCGTACAGTGAACCCGCTTCGATCAATTCTGCAACGAGATACGATGACACTGAAACGATCATCAACGGCAACACTAAGTTAAAATCTGTGGTCATCTCAAACACCAGAATCACCGCCGTAATGGGTGTTCGAGCCACTGCACAAAAAAATGCTGCCATCCCAACTCTGGCATAAGTCGTCGCCAAACTCAGCCCCAAGATCTGATGTTCTCCAATGCCCACTAGATAACCGAGTGCAGCCCCTAGTACCATACTCGGAATCAGCAACCCGCCAGGTGCGCCTGATCCATAAGTCACCACAATCAGGAAAAACTGAACGCAAAAGACGATCGCGACGAGTTGCCAATCTGCTTTTCCAGTGAGCAGCAGTTCTCTCAGTCCAGCATTATCGCGAAACACAGCAGGCAAAGCGGCTAAAGCAAGCCCAGTGATCAATCCAGCAAATCCCACGCGCCACGGCAAGCCCACATTTAAGAATCGTCGGTAAAGCGTGAGACTGCTAAGAATCGATCGATTAAACAACACCCCAAACCCACCTGCTAAAACTCCAAGCAGCAAGTAAAAGGGAATTTCTGAAGCAGAAAAGCTCGTATTGGCTCCTATGACATTTAAATCGAGATCCAGATTGTGCGACCCACTAATGCGAGCAACTACCGATGCAATAAACGATGCGAGAATTGCCGTTCCCAAAGTAATGCCGGAGACATCCTGTAGCAGTTCTTCGACCACAAATAACACACCCGCGATCGGCGCATTAAATGCCGCTGCCAATCCTGCTCCTGCCCCGGCTGCCAAAATCTGACGACGATGATCCGGAGAAGTCGGAAACCAGCGGCTCTGCTGATTGGCTAAGGCGGCTCCAATTTGTACGGTAGGTCCCTCGCGTCCGAGTGGCATTCCCGCAGCCAGCACCAGCGTTGCACTAATTAATTTCACCAAGGCAATGCGTAAATTGAGCGGAGACGGCACGTTTGCGAGGACTGCTTTAACTTCAGTCATACCACTCCCACTCGCGGCAGGAGCTAAACGATCGACAATCCAGCCAGATAACAATCCGCCGATAAGCCCGATCGCGGGTAGCGCGACATAGACGGGGATCACTCCAATCAGGTGTTGTCGCCACCCGCCAAGCCATCCGACTCCATGCGCTAATATGAGTGCCGCCAGTCCGGAGACGAATCCGATCAGACACGCTTCAAAAATCGCCAGTCGCTTCGGTCGTAATAGGAAATGAGAAACGTAGCTGAAATCAGGTTTAATGATGCGTCTCATGATCAATTTCAGACAACCGCGATCGAATTACTTAGCGCGTTGGGCGCTCGATTGTCCGAACGGTTGCGGGGGGTGAAGGAACCCAGAATCTAGCGCAGTGCCGCCCACGAACAATAGCAGCAAAAGGTATAGTTCTGCTCTTCCAAACGTATGATTTGAGCGATCGACAGACCGAAGCCCTTCGTCAAAATCCTTTTTCATGATTCATCTCCGGCAGTTAATCTTTACTGATGTAGCGCTTATTTTTATTGTGTTGAGTTTTGATGAAGTGCAGGTGACAACAACATGGCGATGAGATTAATACTCAACCGCGATCGACTCTGCTTTAGATTACTTGTTATCAGCCGCTTCACCTTGCGCCGTTGCTTGAACCAGTGGGATCGCCTCTGTCCAGGTCAAATCACGATTCACAAAAGCTTTTGCGATTGCAATCACTAACTCTTGATGTTCATTGCCCTCGGCTTTGGTCATCATATTGTGCTGAATGTTTAGCTTCTGATCGAAGCACAGATACCAACAGCGAGGTTGGGATTGAAGTGCAAGATAAAACAGCTTTTCGAGATCCTGCCGATTGATAGCGCGATCGCGCTCACTGGTCACAATCAGGAGCGGCGGAACAGTTGCTGTTTCTGCTTCTTGTAGAATTGCTTGCCCAAAGTCCAAAAAGATTCGCAGTGCAGGCATAGCAAATCCTGGATATCCAAAATTCACCGCGCCCGGTTCAGTTTTCCATTCAAAATAAATATCAAACGTTTGCACTGCCCAGTCAGCGACGGGATTCGTATTGCTGAAGTAGGGCGAAAACAGCAATGCTCGATTAATCGATCGTGAATATTCCAAAGCCAGCCAAGCCGCAAGCGTTCCTCCTGCCGAAAGACCTCCTACAACCACGGTTTCACCCACTTGTTGAGCGTACTGCAACCACTCGATCGCGAAGGCTTGATAGATTGAAATATCTTCTGGTAACGGAGGAGGATTGTCTTGATTCCAGTCTCCAGCCAGTCCATGTCCGGGCAGCAGTGGAACTAAGACGTTATAGCCAGCTTGAAAGAAAGCTTCTGCGATCGGTACAAACTGCTGAGGGACAGCCGTAAACCCATGAAAAAACAAGATTACTTTCTGGGTTGGGTGGGTGTGGAGAAAAAACCGAGTACGACTCGTTTCACCGCTCAATCCTAAAGCAGCTTCTTGCTCCCTTGTTGTTCTAACAATTTCTGAAATTAAGGAGTAAATCATCAGAAGTTCATTCAAGTTTAGAGTACTGAATTCAGGTGGGCTATACCCATGACTGAATCTACAATACTGAGCAGTAACTCAGCCGCACCCACCGAAAAGGTTATTCGTCCCCTGCTAGTATCTGCTTCAACTTACTGTTTTTCCATCTTGCTTAGGCAGTAAACACAAAAACTTTTTAGCCCAAATTCACTAATTTGATAGGCGTAATGCTTTAGCTCAACGTTTCACAGTACCGATACTATTACTTTAACTGGTATGGCTCAGCCCAACCTGCCTCCTAAATTACAACAGCCTGTACAGCAAACTATTTCTCATCCAGGGTTTGAAAAGCTTGCTCGATTTGGTTATGCAGCGAAGGGCATTGTTTATTTTATTGTGGGATTGTTGGCAGCACAAGCCGCGATCGAGACTGGAGGACGAACAACAGATACGAGCGGAACATTGCAGGAGATTGTTGTCCAGCCATTTGGAAAATTCCTTCTCAGTCTCGTCACAGTCGGAATTATTGGCTATGTTGTGTGGCGATTGACTTAGGCAATGTTTGATCCAGAACAGGCTGGACAACCCAATTTTGCCAAGGGAATTGCTCAACGTATTGGATACTTGTTCAGCGCGATCGCACAGGCGCTAACACAAGTCACTAGAGCATTTCAGCGACCACCGAGCTACTGATGATGGGCAAGGTGGCTTCATACAAGGAAATGAAAAACCTGGTGTAGACGATAGTGAGTACCCAACGATGCTAGGAGGTACTGATTCGCATTCGTTGGGACATCTCGTTTTAGGCTCTATTTGGAGGTCAGTGCTGCCGCCACTTTACGACTGCTGATAGAGTAGACCTCTTGCGTGAATCAAGAACTGGGGGCAAGCTCGATGTTGACCATCGCAGCAATCAGGTTAAACCGTAACCCAAATCGCCGTCTGCGGTTGCGATAGCGTTCCGCTAGAATTCGCCAAATCTTTAATCGACGATTGGTGTGTTCTGCCACAATTCTCAAACTTGCCAGCATTTGATTGTATTGCCGCTGTTTCTTGTCCAGCATTGATTTGGCTGGCTTCTTGGTCGGAGTGCAGCGATAGGGATGCAACTCCGCCAAACCTTGATAGCCCTTGTCAGCCAGACACAACTGTTCGGGAAGCATCGGAATGCGGTGCTGCTTGAAGACTCGGAAGTCATGCACTCGTCCCTTGCTGAACGCGGTACAAATGATTTGCCCAGTCGATTGATTCACCATGACTTGCGCTTTCAGGGTGTGATGGCGTTTCTTGCCGCTGTAGTAAGCTCTTTGTTTTTTTGGGGACGTTCAATGGGTCTCTCGGTGACATCGACTACGACAATTTGCCAAGGGTAAGCGTCCTGATACAATTGCTTTTTACCGGGTAAGCGGAATTTGCTGGATGCCATCAGCAACGATTCGACCCGATTAATCAGGCGACAGACTGCCGACTCGCTCAACCCCCAACTACTGCCAATATGAAACTGGCGCTCAATCCTGAAGGAGGGTTTCCCTCCATAGGGAATTGAGTAAGACGGTGCGATATTCGCGCCAATACTCCAGCACGACCAGCAATTGGTCTTCGACGCTTAATTTGGCTTGCCCACCCCGCTTTCCCGTTCGGTCAAGGTCGGGTCGCAGCACCTCGACCATCTGAGCAAAAGTTTCAGGATGCACCCCGCATCTGCGTTTGAAGGCATTGGGCTTGAGCGTCTTGAGTTGTTCGTAGGTCATGTGTTTGTCCTCCTTGACCTATTTCTACTACCCCCCCACCGATTCACGCAAGAGGTCTACTGTATCAGAGTCTTGATGATCGAAACGATATAAAATTTAAGCCGTGCCTAATTTAGCGCTCTGCCTCATCTCAATTCGGCAGAGAAGGAGGAAATACAGTTGCACGGTTCCTGCGGAGCTCGCTCTACGCTAATCGCCTCAATAGAGTCTCAGCTCGAATCTCGTGATTTACGGACTTTCGATTCTACAACATCGGCAACTCGGCAGAGGCTCATAATTTCGTCCCTAACAGTCGAATTAATCGTTATTCAGAAAAAATAAAGCTTATTTCAAAAAAGCTGGTAGCAGAAAAATATGATCGCTCCCCTTCTCTTCCTCCAAACGTAAAGAATAATTAAGATGCTCGTGTTCCTGTTTGACTATGGAATGACTATCTTAATGATCACCAAATTTGAAACCTCTGAAACATAAGACTCTCAGCCTTTCAGTCGCAGCACTGGAACTGCTGTTTACGGGTGACTGTAACGAGGGTTCGAATCCCTCTCTCCGTATTAAACCGCCGATATATTAAGGCTTTGAGAGAGCCCTCGAAGTTTCGAGGGCTCTTTTTTGGTTGATCGATTGAGTGATTTTAGAGGTCTTTAGACACTTTTTGACTATCAGTTGACTATCCAAATTTGAGCGCTATAGTTGGTTTCATGCGGAATTAGTACCGTCATTTTGATGCAGCTAATTTGGAGTAGTCAGACCATGCTCAAGCGCAAATCTGACTAGCTCGGTACGGCTGTTGGTTCCGGTTTTACTGAAGAGACGACTGACATATTTCTCAACGTTGCGGACGCTGGTATCAAGCCGACGAGCGATCTCTTTGTTCATCAATCCATCGACCACCAGATCGAGAACACTCTGTTCTCTGGGCGTAAAATCGAGCTTCATCGGTGCGGGCGTTTGAACGATCGCACCTCGTCCTTTGAGTTCGGCTTGAATTTCTGCAATTTGCCGTGAAAGATCTGCAAGATTGACATCCCCATCGCTACCCGTTGCTTTGAGGTCTGCTCGCTGTTTGAGCAATCGAGTCACGATCGCAACCAGTTCATCTGGATCAAAGGGTTTGGGTAAGTACGCATCGCAGCCTGCATCGTAGCCTTGAATGCGATCGCTTTTCATCCCACGCGCAGTGAGGAAAATAACGGGCAGGGTTTTGAAGCGTGGATCGTCGCGCAGTTGTTTGAGAAATTCGTAGCCGCTGACTTGTGGCATCATCACGTCAGTGATCACTAAATCGGGTAGGACACGCTGTAATGTTTCCCAGCCTTCACGCCCGTTGGTGGCGGTATGCACCGTATAGCCACTATCTTCGAGATAGGCTTGCACCGCTTCCCGGAGTCCAGGCTCATCATCGACTAATAGAAGTTGCTCCGGCATGATTGATCCCTCTGACGCATTTATTTAAATTTAACGAATTTTACGCCATTTAAGTCCGAGATGCTGGAATTGAAAGGGATTCGATCGTATATGCCTCAGTTGGGAGTTGGGCTTGTTGTTGTCCTTCAGCACGTGCTCTTAGACACAGAAGCCCGATCGGGGTGTGGATGAGATCGACCAAATCGGCTTTGCCTCGAATCAAATTCAGGAATGCGAGCGGCAATTCTTTTAGCATCCACCGCAGCAATCGATAACGGTATTCTCCAAAATTAGGATCGCGCATGAGATCGATGCCATGTAATTCATGTAGATAGCGATTTGAGCGCCCGTATCTACGCCATTGGCTTTGGAGTTCGTGCAGCGTGGTGCGATGACGATGATGCACGATCGCAGTTTCAGCAAAGCGCAATTGCCAAGAAGTTTCGCGTAGGATTCGCCAGCAAATATCGGCATCACCGCCTGTGGTGAGGTAGGGACGAAATAAGCCAACCTGCTTGAGTGCTTCAGATCGAATTGCAAGATTGGCAGTCTGACCATAAGCGCAAAAAGGATGATTTAGCGTATGTTTTTGAGACAGAGTTTCTTGTCGATCGGCGTATTGTTCTAACAGGGATTGCCCTGGGAACGCTTTGATTTCTCCAGCCACTAATCCTACGGTTGAATCGATAAAAGGCTGAATCAAATCTTTGAGCCAGTTCGGTTCTGGGCGACAGTCGGCATCGGTAAAAGCAAGAATTTCTCCAGTCGCGTTCTGAATGCCGAGATTTCGAGCAGCGTAAGCGCTTTGAATTTGGGATTGAGTCAGCGATCGAATTCGCTCCGATTCTGCTGCTTCTAATAATTCAGCCGTACGATCGTGGCTATTGTTATCGATCAATAAACATTCAAAATTCGGGTACGTTTGTGCCGTAAGACTAGCGAGTAGGGCGGGTAAATCTGTTTCACCGTTGTAGATAGGCACAATCACCGAAACGAATGGTAAAAAACTCATATCCAATTTGCAGAATTCGATTCTGTTGTCAAAATGCCCAAAACGATCGTTGGGGTAATGGGAGTGGGAGAAGCGACCCCGCTCGAAATTCAGACTGCTTACGAACTCGGTCAGCAGATTGCAAAAATGGGATGGATTGTATTAAGCGGCGGGCGGAATGTCGGCGTGATGGATGCGGTCAGTCGAGGAGCGAAGAGTCAAGGCGGATTAACGATCGGGATTCTGCCTTATATCGACTCGGAGATTTCTGACGCGATCGATATTCCGATCATCACGGATATGGGCAATGCGCGAAATAATATCAACGTGCTATCGAGTCATGCGATCGTCGCTTGTGGCATGGGTGCGGGAACCGCCTCGGAAATTGCGTTAGCGATTAAAGCGAGAAAGAATGTGATTTTGTTGACCGAAAATACGATCGCCCAAAATTTCTTTCGAGCGCTAAATCCAGATCTAGTCAGCATTGCAGCAACCGTAGACAGGGTACTCGATCGACTCAAGGTAATCCTTATGACACAAGAGTGATGGTTTCTCGCTTTTCAGCCCAAAATAGTCAACATACAATGTAAATAAACGCAAACAGAAAGCGGGGTGAAACTGTGGATAAAACGCCAGAGCAACAAAAAGAGGAATTCTTTTACCCAACCGCGCATTACCGAGGGAAATTCGCCCCGGAGAATTTAGCCTTCAATGCAAATCTGCAAGAATTTGCTCAGCGCGTTTCGTTGCTGTGTGGGTTGGAAACCTCCGGCAAAATTGCTCCCGGTGAAGCTTATAAGCAAATTAAAGTGCTGTGGAGTGAACTTAAAGAGTCCAAAAAGAACTTGTTAGATCAAGCCCATCCCTCTGGAGAAGGCGAGCAGTAACTCTGTCCTCAATTCCCTCTTTCGTTCGATGTAAATTCGATCGTAATGTTCTTTCTTAAAAAGAGGAATTGAACAGGACACCGAATTCATATGGCAAATCTTTTACAAACTGCCTCCGAAGCAGGATCATTCAAAACGCTGCTTTCTGCGATCGACAAAGCCGGAATCGCAGCAGAACTCGAAAACGCAGACGAAACGCTTACACTGCTTGCGCCCACTGATGAAGCCTTTGCCAAATTGCCAGAAGGAACTTTAGACGAACTCCTCCAAGACTTACCTAAATTGCGGCGCGTTCTGAGCTATCACGTTCTATCAGGTGATGTCCGATTTGAAGATTTGACTGAAATCGACGAAGCACCGACGCTAGAAGGGTCAGTGATTGCGGTTGATCATGGTGACAGCATTCGGGTGAATGATATTCGCGTAACGCAGTCAGACATTCTAGCGGATAACGGTGTGATTCATGCGATCGATGGTGTTTTAATGCCTGCCATTCTCGCCGGAAGCTAAACGTTTGTTATTCTAAAATCCTTCTATGTAATCGAAAATAGGGCATTGAGTACTTTTGCCAAATTAAGCTCCTAGACAAAGCGAGATCTGGGAGTACTGTTTTGGGCAGCGTCGCAGGTGCGATCGGCTATCGCGGTCTGTATTTAGGCTTAAGCTCTTCCTATAGATGGATGACGAACAACTGAGAAATCCGAGCAGGCTTAATTTCGTGTTCTTGCAAACGCTCGAATTGTATGAGGAAAACATCGCCGTCTTTTAGGTCTGCTGCATTTTTCACATTTGATTGAGAGCAATTCGACTGCCGATGAGAACGGTAGGTGCGGTTGAAGAACGACCGTAGATTCCTTATCTTATACAGACGTGACAAAACTTGAGGTTTGCACTATGGTACTGACTCCTTCAACGATGCTGGCTTTAGGAACACCTGCGATCGACTTTCAGCTTCCCGATGTGGTTTCGGGCCAGACTGTGACCCTGGCGGATTTTGCTGATCGGAAAGCGCTGTTGGTGTTGTTCATCAGTCGCCATTGTCCGTATGTGCAGCACATTAAGCAGGAGCTTGCGAAACTCGGTCGAGATTATCAAGACCAAAGCCTTGGCATTGTTGCAATCAGTTCTAATGATCCAACCACTCATCCTGATGACGCACCTGAGTCCCTGAAAGCCTTTGCCGAAGAACTGGCGCTAATCTATCCTTTGCTATTCGATGAAACTCAGCAAACCGCAAAGAACTATACTGCCGCTTGTACGCCAGATATCTTTCTGTTTGATAGAGATCGACGATTAGTGTATCGCGGTCAGCTTGATGAAAGTCGTCCGAGAAGTGAGGTTCCGGTCACGGGAAAAGATTTGAGAGCCGCGATCGATGCGGTTCTTTCGGATCAACCTGTGACGACCGAGCAAAAGCCAAGTATTGGATGCAACATCAAATGGAGAGTGGGCAATGAACCTGCCTACTTTCATACGTCCACGATTGCCGCTTCGTAGCCAGATTGCTGCGATCGTGAAAGTTAGTGTGTGAAAAGTGGGTAGATCGATAAATGCTCTACCCACTTTGTTTAGTAGTTAGTAGATAGGCACACACGCTCGTAATTCAACGGGTACTCGGAGATCGAGCAGCAGTAGCTTACACTAGAACCGATTGTTAACCAAGTTGTACCGATCGTGATGACTACATTCGTGGGCAAAACGCTGCAAAGCGGGAAATACACGCTAGATCAAGAACTCGGACGGGGAGGATTTGGCATCACCTACCGTGCCACTCATCATTGGCTCGATCAAGTTGTAGTGGTTAAAACGGTAAATGACACGCTGCGGCAAGACCAAAACTTTGCAAACTTTCAGCGTCAGTTTCAGGATGAAGCAAAACGGCTAGCGATGTGTGTGCATCCGGGAATTGTCCGAGTCAACGATTTTTTTGTGGAAGATAGCTTGCCTTATATGGTAATGGACTATATTCCAGGACAGACGTTGGCGCAGATTGTCTTTTCTCAGTCGCCTTTGAGCGAAGGAGTCGCGATCGCCTACATTCGTCAAGTCGGAGCAGCCTTAAATGCCGTACATCATCTCGGATTGCTTCACCGCGATGTTAAGCCTCAAAATCTGATCCTGCACCGAGAGACAGGACAGGTGATTCTGATTGATTTTGGGACGGCGCGAGAATTTTCTCCGGGGTTGACTCAAACGCACACAAGTATGTTCTCTGAAGGTTATGCCCCGATCGAACAATATTTGCCCCAAACCAAACGTACCGCTGCGATCGATGTCTATGGACTAGCTGCAACGCTCTATTCGCTCGTGACGGCTCAGGTTCCGATCGCATCGATCTTGCGCGATCGCCAACCGCTCCCAGAGCCACGCGAGTTCCGCCCAGATTTAAGTCCGAATGTCAATCAGGCAATTTTGCGCGGCATGGCACTTGAACCGCATCACCGACCTGCAAGCGTGAATCAATGGTTAGCCTTGCTTCCAGACTCTGAGACAGCGAGTTCTTCGGTTTTGCCGATCGCATCCGCTCCAACCGCTCCGCTAAGTAAGATGGCAACCGTTGCCGTTGCACCGTCTCGTTCAGATCGATCGACAATCCAGACAAATTCACCGCTGCCAGAGCAACACGCTAAGAGCAGGCAACCCTGGCTTTGGAGCGCGATCGCATTTGTCGGTTTGGCATCTGTAAGTCTATGGGCAACCAAATTTTCAACACCGACATCGGCTCCAGCGTCTCCCCAGCCTGCTGTGTCGCCGCTTCCTGACTCGTCGGCTCGCCCAGAGCGAAATTCCCAAGAAATCGTTACACCGTCGCCTACTACACTCAAAGCGAGTCCCAAGGCAACCCCGACGCAGACAAGCAAACCTGCTGTACCAACTTCATCTCCCTCGATCGCTCCTGAGGCGACCCCTGATCCCTTACCTCCGGTAATGAGTCCCGATCCAGAGCCGCCGCTCAACACAGAACCTTCTGCGAATCCAACGCTTTCGCCAACTCCGACACCCACGCCTGAAGCTTCCCCAACTTCGGTACAGCCTGGAACAGGTCAAACGGACAAAAAAGAAAGGAAAGAGCGCCGCTACGACGAGAAGCAGGAAGGAAAAGGAGAGAAGAAAAACAAATCTGTAGCGATCCCAAATGAGCCATGAACTCCGAACCGCCCTGATTCTAAATCCCTCTCTTTAGGGAAAGGGATTTAGGGTGAGGGCAGAATCTTGGCGTTTCACAGAGCAAAGGATGTTGCCTACTTAGGCGAGGGTATGAACTCAGAGACGATCGAGAGTAGCGCCTCAGAATCAATCGGTTTGGCAAGGTGATGCTGAAAGCCTGATAAGAGCGCTTGCTGTTGATCGGATTCTCCGGCATAAGCGGTGAGCGCAATCGCGGAAATGTTTCCCCCTTGGACAGATGATTGCTCTCTAATTTGACGAATTAAGTCATAGCCATCCCTATCGGGCATTCCAATATCACTAATCAGCAGATCAAATTTTGCTTGTCCCAGATTGATTAAAGCTTTGCTAGCTGAGTCTGCTTCAGTCACGATCGCGCCATAGTGTTCGAGTAGGAAAGCGATAAACTCTCGTGAATCTCTTTCATCATCGACAACTAACACCTGCAACCCGTTTAGATTAAAGTCTGAGTGGTTGTGAGAAAACGAATCCTCTTGATTTAGGCTTGCAGCAGCAACTACAGGAAGCCTGACTGTAAACGTAGCTCCCTGCCCTTCTCCTAGACTTGCCGCTTGCACAGTTCCACCATGCAGTTCGACTAAGTGACGCACGATCGCGAGTCCTAACCCCAATCCCCCAAATCTTCGAGTCGTTGTACTATCTGCTTGGCGGAAGTAGTCAAAGACGAGCGGTAAGAAGTCAGGAGTGATGCCTTTGCCAGTATCACTCACCGTGATTTGGGCATAAGCAGACGTGAGCGCAGTGGAGGGGATTTGTTGTCGCAATCGCTTGATATTTTGATTCCTGAAGTCCTACTGACTGCTATTTCCGATAATGTTTATTACAATCTTGTTATTTTTTAGCTGTCATAATCACCCGCATGAATGCCCTCCGAATGGAATTCGGGGCTACACAGACGAAGTCCGCTGTCGCGGACTGACCCGAACAATGGCTGTGAGTATGTGGCGACACACTCTGTCTGTATAGCGGCGAATTCCATTCGCCCACGCATCGTGATTTGTGCAGAGCGACAGTTTGGGCGAAGATGGCAAGGCATCTACTCCTTGCATCAAGCACACCATTCTTTGTACTAGACGACACTTCGAGCCGTCAAAATGTTAGTCATTCCCCGCACATTGCGATCAGCACCGCTCGCTGCACGATCCGCCACAGGAGTGACAGATGCTACGACAACGGTTAGGATGAGCGCCATCTAAGCAATCAGCACATTTATCGCAGGCATAATCACGTGCTGAACAACAAGGCATAGCAGGCACGACTTGGGCAGCGGAAATTACGCTCGCTCCAGTGATATGGTATGACTTGCTGATTTTGTGAAGCGCTGCTTCCGCTGTAAAGCCAGGTAGACTCATATGAAAAACTCCTTTTAGCTCTTTAAGTTTCCTGAAGTGTCCTTTGAAAGATTTGCGTTCTTGATGTTCTACCACCTACCTAACAATCTAGAGGAACAGTTTCTTTGCTCTATTCCCTTTATAGAAAATCCAGGTAAATGCATAGAACAATTCAATTATTTAGGGATCTGTCTACATCCTGTTCTGTCACAGTGGTAGCACTTGTCAATGATACGCCCACATTCTACGACCCCCCCAAAACCATCAGGACAAAACAAAGTCTTAGTAGTACAAAAATCCCATGCGAACTGAAATTGAGGCATCACTTTAGCCCCCTCTATTTGTCCTTGAGCAGAATTGGTGATCTGAAAATCTCGGTTGCTTCTGTAGAGCGAAGCTTCTGCGTCAAATCCCGGCAGTCCCATAAATAAATCTCCTTTTGATGATTCAAACTCATCGATCGTAGTAAGGTGACATTTTTGTCACCAAGAACGGAAACTCCTCCGTCACATCCACACGCACAAAATACTTCTCAGCAACATCCGTACTGCGATTGGTAAAGACAAAGATGACATCCACAATCTTGCGAGTGCCGCTGAGTCTTGAAGGTCGAGCTTCTACGGATGTTAATGAACTATTTCGCCCATGAGCATCTGCCAAGGTTGCGTAGATAGCAGGATAGCGAACCGCGAGGTAGTTCAATGCCCGATGCTCATCTGTGGCACCTGCGTTATCTGCCATTTGCATAATGCGATCGAACAATTCTTCACTCACCGCCCTGAACTGTTCTTCAACCGTCTCCTCTGGTCGAGGGATCGATTGAATTAAGGTGTCACGATCAAACGAGTAAATTTGGTCAAACACGACGATCGGAATCATGAGACCATTGCAGGTTTCAGGTGGAGCGATCGGTCCTCGCACACCGACTACAACATCGATATCCATTGGGCTAGGAGCAGGGCGAATCGCCTCGATCAGCAAGTCTAGATCGGCTGGATCAGATGGAATCAAGAGATAGGTTTCTAGTCCCTCAATGGTTAGTACCCAGCATAGTTGACGCACTAAGTAGCGGTTCTGTCGCTGTGACAAAATTTCATAAAATGCTTGTCGGTCTGTGAGTCCAGTTGTATCGACTCGTCCAGTTGCCTGGGCAAATTCTTTTTCAATAGATGGGCTACGGAATCGCCACCCCACGCGACCAATCGCATAGACATAAGCAGGTGGAGTAGAGTTTGCCGCTCCTCCACAGCTACATTCTCCATTTCCAGCTTGAGCAGGAATAATTGCTGGCTGATTCATCTTGTCAACCTGAAGATTTTCTAACGGTTTGATTGCTTGAGTCTGTTCTGCCATTTCTACTTTCCTTGTTATGGGTAATGAACTGGTTCACCAATGCCTTGTGATTCCTACAGAGGTAGCTGCAGTTGCTGACAAATCATCGAACATACTTTGCTACACAGACGGGGGTTAATTCTGCGATTGTTCAAACACCGCTCTAGACAAGGAATCGTGCAATTATCATCGGGATCAGGAAGTAACAGCGAAAACGATGGACTGATGGAAGAACTATGTATGCTTGAAAACTTGTCTTGGTGTGAGTAGGTGTCTGCTGTCGTAAAGAGGGATGCTTCCGCTGTAAATCCAGGTAATTTCATTGTTCTTCTCCTTCTTTATTGATACATTGCTGATCGAGATTCATTGAAGAAATATTTTTCCTTGTCCTGGTTATGTCAAAACGTTTGCTATTGCTTGATAAGCAGCCCAAGCATTTAACAAAGGTGGAATCACAGTAGTGCGTTTTGAAAGCGAAGCTTGTGTAATCGCAAACTTGACTTCAGCCGCTTTTGCCATCGGAAACTCTGACCACAGAAGGGCGATCGCACCTGTTACAAAAGGTGTTGCCACACTGGTTCCTCCTGAGATATACGGCTTTCCTGTTGGAGAGATGCTTGTAATGCCATCACCGGGAGCACTCAGCCCACGCCTACCGATCGAGCTTCCTAGATTTGACTGATGAATTGGTCTACTCTGTAAATCACAGGCAATTACTGGAATCACCCAGGGATGGCGGGTAATAGCGGAACTGCCGAGCGTTCCCTGGTTTCCTGCCGCCGCAACAACTATCACACCACGCTGCAAAGCATAATTTAATGCTTCTTCTAACTCAGACTGACCTTGGGAGGTAGGATTCATCAAAGCAACGCTCAGGTTCAATATTCGTGTACCCGCATCAATCGTTGTGACAATTGCGGTTGCTATAGCAATCCTAAATGATATGTGAAAGCGAACAAAAGTGATAGACTGCTTTACATTCTCCATTCAGTTCTGTCAATTGATCCATGAATGAACTCACTGAATTGATCCAGACTAACCCTGATCCACGTGAACTAAAACGAGCGGTGGCAGTACAGATGGTGTTTCAGCAGTACACCTGTTTTGAGATTCGGGACGTGTTGCAGGTGTCAGTCGGCTTTGTCAGTAAGTGGAAACAAGTATTTGAACAACAAGGAGTCGTTGGGCTACGGCTTCAGCACCGCGGTTCAACCCCTTATCTTGATGCTCAACAACGACAAGCGGTGACCGATTGGCTCCAACAGAAGAACAACTGGAATCTCAGTGAACTGACTCAACACGTTGAGGACAATTATGGGGTCGTGT
>PSLO01000151.1:0-6470 GCA_040289665.1 Leptolyngbya sp. ERB_1_1
CCAGACCTTTAATTTTTCAAAGCTATTTACCTATGGCTGCTTCTCATAACTGATTTAGGATCGCTATATGATTCGGATTTTACTCGTCGATGATCAGCATATTATTCGGCAAGGACTCAGGAGTATGCTGGAGTCGAATGCAGATATGCAGATAGTCGGTGAAGCGGACAATGGACAACGGGCGATCGAACAAATTGCCGCTCTACAACCCGATCTTGTCTTGATGGATATCCGAATGCCGATTATGGATGGCATTGCTGCGACAAGAGCAATCATGCAACAGTTTCCGACGATTAAAGTGTTAGTTCTTACTACCTTTGATGATGAAGAATATGTTTCGCAAGCCATGCGATTCGGGGCGAAGGGATATTTACTCAAAGATACGGAACCCGATGAACTTGCATTAGCCATTCGATCGGTTCACAAAGGTCATACGCAACTTGGACCTGGCTTATTTGAAAAAGCTTTGATGTCGATCGCGCCTGTCTCTACACCCGAACCGCCACCAGAACTTGCACAACTGACCGCGAGAGAATTGGATGTGCTGCGATTGATCGCTTCTGGTGCGAATAATCGCGAGATTGCAGAAGCTCTATTTCTTTCTGAGAACACTGTGAAGAACTATGTGACCAACATTCTCAGCCGATTAAATTTACGCGATCGTACTCAAGCTGCGCTATTCGCTCACTCTTTATTGAACTAAGAGCCGCTAGAATAGAGTGTGGTTTTTTAACGAAGGGCACGATCGATGCGGCTATCTCAAATGCTACTGGTGACTTTGCGCGAAGATCCCGCAGAGGCAGAAATTCCCAGCCATAAGCTGTTGGTGCGGGCGGGTTATATTCGGCGGATCGGTAGCGGGATTTATGCCTATTTGCCGCTGATGTGGCGGGTGTTGCAAAAGATTTCGCAGATCGTGCGCGAGGAAATGAATGCAGCAGGCGCACAAGAATTTTTACTGCCGCAGTTACAGCCGTCGGAGTTGTGGAAAGAATCTGGTCGCTGGGATACGTATACCAAGGCAGAAGGAATTATGTTTGCTCTCGTCGATCGACAAGAGCGCGAACTTGGTTTAGGTCCGACGCATGAGGAAGTAATTACGACGATCGCCCGCGAGATGATCCGCTCTTATCGTCAACTGCCGCAAAATCTCTATCAAATTCAAACCAAATTCCGCGATGAAATTCGTCCTCGCTTCGGCTTAATGCGTGGGAGAGAATTCATTATGAAAGATGCGTACTCGTTCGATGCGGATGAGGAAGGACTGAAGAAAACGTATCAAAAAATGCACGATGCCTACTGCAACATTCTTCGCAGAACGGGTTTGAAATTTCGGGCAGTCGATGCGGATTCTGGCGCGATCGGCGGATCAGGTTCGCAAGAATTCATGGTTCTTGCGGCGGCGGGTGAAGACGAAGTTCTCTACACCGAAGATGGAAAATATGCGGCGAATGTGGAAAAAGCGATCGCCCTTCCTCCCGATGTCGAGGCTTCGCCGTTTACCAGCTATGAGAAACGTGACACACCGGGAACGGAAACGATCGAGAAGCTTTGCCAATTCCTAAAATGTTCTGCCACGAATGTTGTGAAAAATGTTCTTTATCAAGCGGTGTTTGATAGTGGAATGACTGCACTAGTGTTAGTTCATATCCGAGGCGATCAAGATGTCAATGATGTGAAATTGCAGAATGAATTAACGAAAATTGCTGATCAATTTAATGGAAAAACAATCATTTCGCTCACGGTTCCTGATGCCGAAGCTCAGCAAAAATGGGCAGCAAAATCACTACCGTTAGGCTATATTTCTCCTGGAATTTCAGATAGTTATATTCAATCGAGCAAAGACATTTCACCGAAGTTTGTTCGCTTCATTGATCAGACTGCAACAGATTTACAGAACTTTGTCACAGGCTCAGACGAATCGGGTTATCACGTGGTTGGTGCGAATTGGGGCAAGGAATTTCAAAAACCCGATCGCGTGGTCGATGTGCGAAAAGCGAGAGTTGGCGATCGAGCCGTTCACGATCCGAATCAAACGCTAAAAACCGCGCGTGGGATCGAAATCGGGCATATCTTCCAACTCGGAACTGAGTATTCAGAAGCGATGAATGCGACCTATACGAATGAGCAAGGTGAAGAAATACCTTTGGTGATGGGATGTTACGGAATCGGGGTTTCGCGGTTGGCTCAGGCTGCGATTGAGCAATCTTATGACAAAGATGGAATTGTTCTTCCAGTTGCGATCGCGCCTTACCATGCGATCGTTGTGATTCCTAATGTCAATGATGCCGATCAAGTGAGTGCAGCAGAAAAGCTGTATGCCGAGTTGAACCAGGCAGGTGTAGAGACGTTGCTCGACGATCGGAATGAACGAGCAGGCGTGAAGTTCAAAGATGCTGAATTGATTGGAATTCCTTACCGAATCGTAACCGGGAAATCTTTGAAGGATGGCAAAGTTGAAATGGTAGAGCGATCGACCAAAGCAGTGCAAGAAATTGCGATCGCGGATGTGGTTGAAACGCTGAAGGGAGCGATCGCCAATGCAATTGGCTAATAATGTCGATGAAAGCTATCTAATCAGAGCTGATACGGACTAATTCTCCAATGTTAATAGTCTGTACAATCTCATTTAGCTGCGGCAAAAGCACTAATAGATCCTCAAAGCGATTGCTTCGTGCTTCAAGAATCACAGAGGCAAGTTTTCATCAAGCAACACGCGCATTCTTGACTTCTACCTCTTTGAGTCCCAATTCTAGAAAAGCGATCGCTTGTTCACGAGTGACGCTAGGAAAATCATCTAGAAAGACATCCAACGGATCTCCAGCGCTCAAATGTTGTATGAGAATTTTCACAGGTACGCGCGTTCCGGTGAAAACCAACTCTCCATTCATTATTTGTGGATCACAGGAAACAATTTGCTCTCGATTCATAATTACAGACGACTTTTTATTCTAATCCTGCCACAATTTAATCTTGCCATAGTCGCCGTCCTGGTTTGCCGTTTAATCGATCGTGCGTCTCCCGCAACAATCTTGGAATATCCAACTTCTCCGGGCATCTCGGTAAACACTCCCCACAATCGGTACAGCGATTCCCTTTATTTCCCGGAAACCAGTGTCCCGAATTTTCAAACATCCGGTAGCGATACTCACCAAAACTGGTCATGTCGTAAGCTGTGGCAAGATTTCGCAATCGCAACACTTCAGGAATGTGAATCGATTCGGGACAAGGTAAGCAGGCGAAACACTGGCTGCAATGATCCGGATCGATCGCACTTCTCGATTTCAAGCGCTCGATCGCTTTTATTTCCTCATCGCTCAACGCTGCAGCAGAATAAGCTAAGTTTAATTCTTCAGGATTCGCGGCTCCAACGCTTAACGTCGTAATTCGACGATCGCTCAATAAAAATCGATAATTCAACTCAAGGGGGGAAAACGGCGCACACAAATCGATCAGCGTTTGCGGTGGTGTATGGAGCATTCCCGCTTTGTCAGCAGGCGAAATGATGAAAATGCCCATATCTTTCTGGTGAGCCAGTTCGATCGCGGCAGCATTGCGCTGAAAAAAGAATGAATAATGTAGATTCACAAATTCAAACAAGTCGGTCTTGATCGCTGCCAAAATCAAATCGAGAAAGCCATGCGTCGAAAAGCCAACGTGCCGCACTCGTCTATCTGCGATCGCAGTTTGAATTGCTTTCATGCAGCCATTTTCCGTTTTGATCCAATCGAGATGCTCCCAGGTATTTAAACCGTGAATCGCGACACTTTCGATCGAATCAATTTGAAGCCGCTGCAAGGATTGATCAATCAATTGCTCTGTCTGTGCAGCATCTAAACTCGGTGGAAGTTTTGTCGTCAGAAAAATACAATCGCGATCCACAGACCGCAATGCTGACCCCAAAAATTCCTCACTTTTGCCGTATCCTCGTGCGGTTTCGATGTGATTGATACCAAGCTCGATCGCGCGTTGAACGGTTTGTTCCATCACTTGAGGAGATGCCAGACAGCGCATTGTCCCCAGCGAAAAGACTGAATAAGGAAGATTTGTCTTACCGAAACGGCGATGCTGCATGAGCAAACTTTACTGCGCTTCTCCGCTGCTAAATCGTCCTCGCTGAATCAATTCATCCGGACTTAGGTTGGATAGAAATTCTCGGAATGCTCGCCGTTCTGCTTCATCCGCATCGCGATCGACCGGAATCGACGCATCTGCAACCACTTCTTCCATCACCCAAATCGGGCTATTCGTGCGGAGTGCAATCGCGATCGCATCGCTTGGACGCGAATCAATCTCGCGACGTGTTTCTCCCTGCGCCACAATTAAGACTGCATAAAAGGTATTATCCTGTAGAGAGTGAATAATTACCTTTTCGACGATCATTTGCCAAGCTTCTAGAAAGTTTACGAACAAATCGTGTGTCAGGGGGCGTGGAGGGGTTTGACCTTCCAGAACACTGACAATTGCTTTCGCTTGATCTGGACCGATATAAATTGGAAGCGCTCGTCGATCGGTTGCATCCTTCAGCAATACGATCGGGCTTCGAGTTTGCGCGTCTAACGCAATGCCCGCAACCTTCATTTCAATCATGGTGTAGCCTCTAGAACTCCGGCAGGAAGCATAAAAGGGTGGAGAAGTTACTAAATGTTTAGATCAAACAACATATTGATCGAATCCGGGAGCAGGATGCCGTCCATTATGCCCTGGTCTTTGAACTCGATCCTAGATGATCCGTCTCAAAATTTGACAAACTGAAAGAAGACTTCCAATTTCATCAATTTTCCAAGAAGGAAGATAAAACAAGCACAAAGCCATATTGTGATTTTAGACTGTAATCTGTCTGAAGTTGAATATCTAGAAGGATTCTCAAAAATTAGAGGGTCTCGCTGGCAGTCACACGGTTACAGGCGGGGACAGTGATCCCCGACATTCGTAAATTTGCAAAAAAGGATATTATTTGTGTTTACAGGACTGGTTCAAACGATCGGGCGCTTGGTGATATTAAATCCTGAGCAAGTAGAAATTTCAGGATCGCACCTGTCGATGATTTTGCAAGATTTAGCGATCGGGGATAGCGTTGCGGTCGATGGCGTTTGCTTAACGGTGACAGAGATTCTCAGCCATGGGTTTGTAGCCGATGTTTCTCCAGAGACTGTGAGCCGCACCACGCTTGGACGATCGGCAGACGGTGAAAAATCCGTCAATTTAGAGACATCACTGCGAGTTGGAAGCAAACTCGGCGGGCATTTTGTCACAGGTCACGTCGATGGGATTGGTACGTTTGAATCTGCAACTCAGACCGCAACTTCTTGGGAAATTCTGTTTAAGACCGAAAGCGAACAGGTTGCGCGCTATATTCTCCCAAAAGGAAGTATTTCAGTAAATGGGATTAGTTTGACCGTGGCGAGTTGTGCCGCTGATGGATCATGGTTCACGGTTGCGGTGATTCCTCATACTTACGCTGAAACGAATTTGTCGGAGTTAAAACCGGGAGATTGGGTCAATCTTGAGGGCGATATTTTAGGAAAGTATGTTGAGAAATTCTTACGTGGAGGCAAATCTGAGATGGAAGTGCCCGATCGCATTTCAGCAGACTTTTTAGCCGAACACGGATATTTCTAAAATTCAACGCTTTCCAGTAACGATATAAGCCACGCGCTTTCCGATATTTGCGGCGTGATCTGCCATGCGTTCTAAATGGCGGATTACCAGCACTTGCAGCACGATCGGCTCTATCATGCCTTTCACGTCTTGCTGACGGGCTAACAAGTTGTATAGCGTCTCATAGTCCGAGTCCACCACATAATCACGTTGACGGACATCTAAGCCCGATTCCGCATTCAGATCAGACAGCGATTCTAAACTCAACGCCAACATTGCTCGACAGCGATCGAACATTTGGCGAATTTGCCCCATATGCTGCGATTCGGGATAGGGAAACAACTGCACTGCTACATCACCGAGATTTTTGGCATAATCTCCGATCCGCTCTAGATCGCGCACCAATTGCATCAAAGCACTCAGCAATCTTAAATCTTGGGCAACTGGAGATTGTAGCGCGATTAGATTGACGCAATCGAGTTCGATTTGTTTGTAGAGACGATCGATCTTTTTATCGAGTTTATTAATCTGTTCAGCCGCCGCGAGATTGCGATCGAACAGAGCTTCTCGTGCAAGACAACACGATCGTTCGACGAGTGCCCCCATTCGCAACACATCGCGCTGAATCCGTTTCATTTGACGCTCGAAGTGAACCCGAAGCGGTTCTTGACCCTCTGGCACGTTTGTGTAGAGCATTTTGTAAAGGGAAATCTGGGAAAAAACGGTCATCGAACGCTTAAATATAACAACAGAATTTGCGCGTGTCAGGTGTTATGTAAAACGTTTCTGTTCTTTTTGGCTTTGTTGCATGAATCATAAACGCTAAGAGATTTCCGACAGATTCAATGACTTAACGCACAACTCGAACG
>PSLO01000152.1:0-6342 GCA_040289665.1 Leptolyngbya sp. ERB_1_1
TGGAGCGGAGTTGCCAATCAAGGTTTAGGCTTCCACTGACGAATGATTTGGCGAATCACATCGTTAATCGATTGTTCGGTCTTTTCTGCGTACTCAGTAACCTTTACCAACTCTTCGTCCGAGAGTCTTAATGAGAATCGTTTCATGGTGCTAATTTAGCGCTATAATAACTTCATGCTAACACGACGTATCACTTACCGCCTGTACCCGAAACCCGTTCAGGAAGCCAAGCTTTTTGAATGGAGACGGCTGCATGCGTATCTGTACAACTCTGCGTTAGCCGACAGAAAAGACAGCTATCAGAAGCACGGTGAGTCCGTTGATTACTTTGATCAACAGAACCGACTACCCGCATTCAAGGCGGTTTGGATAGAGTATAAGGATTTAGGTTCTCATGCTCTACAGGCAACCTTGAAGCGGGTAGATTTTGCGTTTCAGCGCTTCTTTAAGGGATTGGGTGGATACCCTCGATTCAAGTCAATTCGAGACTATTCGGGTTGGACTTATCCTTGCAGTGCTGGATGGAAGGCACACACTACGGGCGATAACGGGTACTTGGATCTCTCTAATTTGGGACAGATTCAGATGCGCGGTAAAGCCCGTCAATGGGTCACTCCTACTACCTGCACGATTTTGTATCGACATGGAAAATGGTTTGCCTCTATCACCGTCAAGTGTGAGCCAGTTCGAGCAACAGGTACGGGGGCGGTTGGGATTGATTTTGGGTGTCTGACCGCCGCTGCAATGAGTGACGGCACGATGATCGAGAATCCTCGATTTATGGCAACGACTCAAGCGAAAATCCGCAAAGTGTCGAAACAGAAGCGGAGAAAGCAATCTCCAAACTTCAAGCAGAAAACCAAAGCATCAAAGCGCTGGAAAAAAGCATCAAAAAAAGTTGCCAAACTCCAGCGCAAAGTTGCTAATCAAAGACAAGATTGGGTACACCAACAGGCAGCAGAGATCGTCAGCCGTAATCGCCTCGTTGCCACCGAAAAACTCAATCTCAAAGGGATGACCAGCAAAGCTAAGAAAGGGAAGCGCAAACGTCAGAAGACGGGCTTAAATCGCTCGATTCTAGACGTGGGAATGGGAATGTTTCGTAAAGCTTTGGAGTACAAGCTCATCGAAGCGGGTGGATTGTTTGTCGAAGTCCCAACACAGAAAGTTAAGCCGTCCCAAACTTGTCCAAATTGCGGTCATCAAGAAAAGAAGGAACTTAAGCAGCGCCTTCATCATTGCTCCCAGTGTGGATGCGTAGAAGATCGAGATGTCGCGGCTGCAAAAGTAATGCTCAATTGGGCATCGGGGTTAGGAACTAGCCTCGTAAACGTGGATCGGAATAGCTCTACTTCAGAAGCCCGTAAAACGGGATCTCTAAAGCAACTAGCCGAAGCGAAGCGTCAGAAACCCTCAACTCAGCGAAGCGGTTGAGAGTAGTTCATCGAGACCATTTCATCCTGAAGTCAGAACGTTTCATCAAAAAGCACGATCGCTCTGTATCGTGAAGCGACCGTTCCATTCCAAACATCAAACAGTCTCACCTTCAAATAAACCCCTAAAAGCACGATCGCCAGTCAATCCCTCTGACTGGCTACAACTGTCTCAGAATCATCGATCGCTCATTAACAATTCCGCAATCGTGTCAATGCAACCACCAGACTATCCACCGAAGACCGCACCGTAGAAGCCGAATTACCCGAATTCACGATAATACTAAACACGATCGGTGAATAATTCCGGGGCGTTACATAACCGGAGAGCGCCACTACACCCGAAATTGTCCCGGTTTTTGCAGAAACAATCCCTTGCGCCGGAGTATTCCGAAACCGATTGCTCAACGTCCCGCTCACTCCAGCAACCGCCAGCGATCGTCGAAACACATCCGCCTGAGATCCCTCCGCCATCGCCTGAAGGGTCTGCACAAATGCCTCTGCACTGGCGCGATTACGATCGGCAAGTCCCGAGCCATCCACCATACTGTATCGATTCGGATTCACTCCAAGATCAGACAGAATCGATCGTACCGCTATCACGCCACTCCTCGTTGAATCTAAGCTAGTCGGATCTTGCACATGACCCAACGTTTTCAAAATCGCCTCTGCATAAGCGTTATCACTCTCCTGATTCGTTTCAAACACCAACCGTGACAGTGGAGGAGAAATCACCGATGCCAATTCAACCTCTCCTGGAGGTGCAGGTGTCCGCTTCACCAGTGTCGAACTCTTCACTTGAATTCCTGCCTTCGTCAATTGACTACGGAACTCGCCCACAAAGTAATTTCCTGGATTGGGAACTGCACCAGAGTAAATATTGTTCTGATTCAACATCAAACTATTGATCGGCGGTGCATAACCTTGTCCTCGATCCTCTTGATCCCAATACGGATTAAAGTCCGCTCCCCGAAAAACAGTATCATCTCCGATCAATTGCTGCACTTGCCGAACTCCACGTTGGCGCAACTGTTGCGTGAGTGAATTCAACTGAGCCGTCCCAAAGCTTGGATCACCTTGACCAATCACCCGCAGCGTTACTAGCTCCGGCGTATTGCTATTGCCGAAAACAGGAGTCCGAATTTGATACTGTGCGCCGAGTTTGGTCAGCGCGGCAGCGGTGGTAAACAGCTTGTTATTAGAAGCAGGAATGAGTTGAGTAGAGGCATTGCGAGCGTAAAGATTCTGACGTGCACCCCGTGGCGCTTGAGTTTGAACTAGAACACTCCAACTTGCAGGTAAAGCATTGACAATGCGATCCAATGTTCCACCTAATTGAGCTGGACAAATTTCACCATTCACGGGTGCGACAGTCGGACGCGCAGGTAACGGGAGCGGAGTTAGCGTCGGAATGCGAGGCGGTAGAGGGAGCGGGGTCGCTTGTGGACGAGGCGGGAATAAGGGAGCTTGAGCGCGGGCAGAAGATACTAGACCGTCGATCGCGATCGACAATGCAAGCGTTGCACAAAGCAGCGGCGCGAACTTCATATGAGCCATTTCCGGGTTAACATTTCCAACGGCATTGACTGGAACACCGTAGAATTTGTTGCACGATTTGCCAGCAAAAAACAGCAACAAATCGTGCAAGAAATCGCTGATTATTATACGCTCATCGACAACATCTTCTGAATCGGGCGCAATGCGGCAATTCGAGTTGATTCGGGCAGGGTGATCTCTGGCGTTTTATGTTTCATCGCGAGGTACAGCTTTTCCAGCGTGTTGAGTCGCATATGCGGACATTCGTTACAGGCGCAATTGTTCAGCGGGGGAGCCGGAATGAACTGCTTATCCGGTGCGGCTTTCTGCATTTGGTGAATGATACCGGGTTCAGTCACAACGATAAACGCAGATCGATCGCTCTTCTGACAGTACTTCAACAAAGCCGTCGTTGATCCAATGTAATCCGCATGACGCAGGACAGCTTCTTCGCATTCTGGATGAGCGATCACCTCAGCTTCAGGATGCTGCATTTTCAACTGAATCATCTTCTTTTCCGAAAATGTTTCATGCACCATACAGCTTCCTTGCCACAGCACCATGTCCCGTCCGGTCTGCTCCATCACGTATTTGCCGAGATTGCGATCGGGCGCGAAGATAATCGGCTGATCCACAGGAATCTGATTCACAATCTTGACCGCGTTAGCACTGGTGCAAATAATGTCACTCATTGCCTTGATGTCTGCGGTGCAATTTATGTAAGAAATTACCAAATGGTCTGGATATTTTGCTTTAAATTGAGCGAATTCATTCGGCGGACAACTATCCGCCAGCGAACAGCCCGCATTCAGATCAGGCAGCAGCACCAACTTATCTGGATTGAGAATTTTCGCCGTTTCTGCCATGAAGTGAACCCCTGCAAACACGATCACATCGGCATCGGTTTCGGCAGCTTGTTGCGAAAGACCCAAAGAATCACCCAGATAATCCGCGACATCTTGGATATCTGGGTCTTGATAGTAGTGCGCCAAAATCACCGCATTCAGTTCGCGTTTGAGATCCGCGATCGCACCAAACAAGTCACGCGGTAACGCAGGTTTAATCGGAGCAACAGTCGTAAACATGGGCGATCGATTCGGTAGAGAGTTTTGATAATTATAGTCTAAATTACCAAAAACTAAAACTGTTGTTTTAGATAAATCTACCAAGATAAATTTTTACGCCAATGGATTTGCCCTTCCGACCTCCGGAATTTGATCTAATTCAATCCGGTACGTGCCAACAAATCCTGTACCCTTGACATCGAATTCCCAACCGCCGGAAACGGGTTGCATTGCGGTTGCATTCTGCATCGGATCGTCGCTGGCAAATTCCTCACTGTTATACAAATACAATTGCAGCGAAGGTTGCGAAACAGCACGGATATAGTACTGTTTTGCGAACACAATGTTATCAGAAAAGCCAACACCAAATACATCACGCTCGCCCACATAAAATTCAAGCCGCATCACCATATCCGTCTGGGATAAACTCGCTCTCGTGTTGAGATATCCCTCCCAGATCAGCTTGCGATCGTCTGCCCAAGGAAACGCGAGATCCGTATCGCTAAAATCCCCAGTTCGGAACGGACCATAACAGTTCTCAGCCTCTTTGCTTTGGTGGAATAATTCAAAATCGACTCCGCGCGGCTTCACCGAAACCCCGAAGAAGAATTCACTCTTACCGAAGAAATCAAATCCACGTTTTACCTGTGCTTGCACTTGTCTCAGTCGCATTCTCACATCGCCGTAAAAGAAGCGAGTTGCCACCTCAAACGATTCGCGCGACGTGATGATCGAATCAAAACCACCATGAGGTTTATGTACAAACGTGCGAGGTGCACCATCGATTTGAGCGCAACTGTGCTTGACTAAACCATCACTGCGGTTGTAACTCATGCCTAATTCGCCTGCGATCGGTGAAATTCGATTGAGAAAGGCAGCCGCTTGATTGTTGTAAGCCCGATAGTTTGTGCCCACCACACACAGCAATCGATCGAGCGGAAAATATCGCGCAAAATTCACCGCTGAAGCGTCATTGTTTGGATCAGCTTGGTTTTCAGGATTAAAATGCTCTAGCTCGTTTGCGGCTTCGATCGGCAACCAGCGCAAATCTTTGAGCAGTTGGAATGCAATTCCTTTGTGCGGTGCGCCCAAGGTCACAATTTTATTAATTGCTTCATCAGCCGCGATCGCACTCCGTTTTGGATAAGTCCGCTGAATCGCTTCGCGCACCACCAAACCGCCCATCGAATGCGCGATGATGTTGACCTTTGGTTTTGTCCCTTGAGATTTGAGTGCACAAAGTGCCTGAATAAAATCGATCAAGCGCACCAACGCTTCACCGTAGATCGGGAAAGTGCGATCGCACAAATCGTAATACCGAAACACCCATAAACTCTTCCAAGGCTCATCTGATCGCAGAAAATGAAGCGCCATTGCTGGGTCGATGATCACCCGACCACTAAAAAAGCTTGAATCAAAAACTTTCAGTTCATCAGGAATTACAGGCGATGTTGCCATCTGATTTGGATAGTAGCCCACCACATTCGTCGCATCGTTGTAGCGCCAATCCGATTTGATGAAGCGCAAAATCATGCCTTCGTAAATATAGTTTTCGCCGCGTTTTTGCGGATACACACTGCCATCATTAAATCCTTGGTACGTCAGTTGCCGTTCGCTGACGCTATCGGTTCCGGCAAATCCACGCACCAGAATAATGGGTAAAGCTTGACGAGTTGGGGCAGACCACATCAAATCAGACATAAAAATCACCTAGCGATGTTCTAAAACGGGGAGAAGCCTGTGATAGTTATGCCTTATCTTGCAGATTTCGCACCCGTTGAATCAAATTAATCTACAAAAGACTAAGGCTCATTACGGATATTCTGTCGCTGGCACAGCGATCGCTCAGATTCACCGATCGCTGCATTCGTCGATAGATAGTTAGACAACCAGCGACAAGCCGCAATTGCAGAATTTGTTTTTAGCACTTGTTCGAGGTTCCATAAAATCACAGTGCGATCGCGACTCCCTGAAGCTAACAATGTCCCATCTGGGTTAAATGCAACGCTGCGAACGCCATCAGTGTGCCCGCTCAATGTTGTAATAAGTTGACCCTTCTGTGTCCAGAGCTTGATCGTTTTATCTAAACTTGCTGAAGCAAACATTTGTCCACTTGGGCTAAACGCAATGCTGTAGATCTGATCTTGATGTCCATTCAGCGTATTGATCAACGTTCCATCCGGTTTCCAGAGCTTAATGGTGTGATCGAGACTTCCAGTAGCAATAATCGAATCCGAAAATGCGATCGCTCTAACTGAATCTTTGGGGTAAGCCACTGGTTCTACCAGTGCGACTCGATGAGCTTTGAG
>PSLO01000153.1:0-2429 GCA_040289665.1 Leptolyngbya sp. ERB_1_1
CCTGTCATGACTGCGAACAGAATGCAACACTTGAGTTATATCATCTGTAGTCTGGTTTTGGAGATTTGGTATAACAAAGCTCTAAGCTCGACTTTATCCAGTTAAAGTTCAGTAAATTCCTACTGCCGTTTGAGTCCGGCTCAGCGCCTCAAACTTTCTTCCAAGTCTAGAGAAGCAGCGACATTCAAAAAGTCAAAAGGCAACTCCGCGATCTCGGAAGCTGGTTGGGTTGAGGCTTTCGACCAATGGATAAAGTCGAGCTAAACTTCAATACATTAAAGTTGCAGATCACCTAATCCTTAAGAATCGGACGATTCCGCCGCTCATGAATGATATGTCAATAATTTCTTCCACTAAAGCAAGCATTCCCAATCGAGAAAGATAAAGCATAAAGAAATTCTTTTGATGGCTGAAATCCCTTATCGTAATCATGAGCGATGCAACATCACAACCCACTGCCCTAATTTTCATGAACGATTTATCTTTGAGCTTAAACCTGTGCCGGCTCACGCTTGCTAACGAAATTTTTTCAAAAGGCGCGAGATGAAGCAACTCCAACAGCGCCTCAATAGCGCTTGGCTCAAGTACAGTTTCAATACCCTATTTCGACTGGCGCGTGATCCGTGGCAATACACCAGCCCCTATGAAAAATGGAAGTATGAACAAGAACTGCAACTCCTGCCATCTGTACCCATTCCGCAGGCACTCGAATTAGGCTGTGCCGAAGGGATCTTTACGGTTCAACTCGCGACGTATGTTGAGCAGTTGGTCGCCGCAGATATTTCCTTCGTTGCATTAACACGAGCCACCCAACGCTGTGTCTTGCAACAATGTGAGAATGTCCGCCTGATTCAATTCGATCTGACTCAAGACGAACTTCCGGTTGACTGCTTTGACTTGATTGTGTGTAGCGAAATCCTATACTACATGGGCGATCGAGTCGTTCTTGAGAAAGTCGCAAAAAAGCTGGCTGACGCACTTAAACCGAATGGTTATTTGATCACAAGCAATGACTACCGAGTCAAAACAACCAACCAAGAGCTTCTTCAAAAAAGCACCAAAAAGTCAGGAATCATTGGGGCAGAAGTGATTGGGGCGGTATTGTCCGAATCGCCGCTACAACTTGTGAAAGTGATCCGAACGCCATCCTACTGCACACACTTGTTTCAACGCACCTTGCCAGGGAGTGTGTCACCGCTGCCAGAAACGATTGATCTAACCGAAGCGGAAGTTCCGCAGAAGCAGAGTAATATCTTTGATTTGTTTTCTTGGGCTGCGATCGCAAAAGTGGCACAACGAGGGTTCAAGCTGTGATTTTACTGCATCCGATCGATGGTTCGATATTGAATCGCTTCTGCAACGTGATGCGTTTGTAACTCGTTGGCATCTGCCAAATCTGCGATCGTTCTTGCCACTTTCAGAATGCGATCGCTGGCGCGAACCGATAACCCTAAGCGACGGATAGCGTTTTCTAACAGCGCTCGCGTTGGATCGTCAAGTCTGCACCATTGGCGTAAGTGAGCGCTTTGCATTTCAGCGTTACAGCGTAGAGGGGTTTCTTTGAAGCGGAGGGCGGCTCGATCGCGAGCTTGTTGAACTCTCGATCGTACGGTTTCCGAATCTTCTCCGGTCGGTTGCTGGGTGATCTCTTCAGGCTTGAGCCGATTTACTCCAACTTGCAGATCAATTCTATCCATCAAAGGTCCTGACAACCTCGCCCAGTATTGCTCTCTCGCTCTCGGTGAACAAGTACAGGGCTGTACGGTATCAGCGTAAAATCCACAAGGACAAGGATTCGTGCTTGCAACCAAGGTGAACTGTGATGGAAATGAAACCGATTGTCGAGTTCGCGAAATCGTTACGTGTCCATCTTCCAACGGCTGCCTGAGAAACTCCAAAACATCTCGACGGAACTCAGTGAGTTCGTCTAGGAATAGAATCCCACGATGAGCCAGCGAGATTTCTCCAGGACGCGGGAAAGTGCCACCTCCGACTAATGCCGCACCCGAAGCCGAATGATGCGGACTCCGAAACGGACGCACTCCAATCAGCGATCCTTTGTCTTTCAGCAATCCCGCAACCGAGTGAACTTGCGTCACTTCTAGCGCTTCTTGAAACTCTAACGGCGGCATAATACCGGGTAATCGACGCGCCAACATGGTTTTACCACTGCCCGGAGGACCAACAAAAATCAGGTTGTGACCACCAGCAGCAGCAATTTCCAACGCACGACGGGCATGAGCTTGCCCTTTGACATCGCGCAGATCTGGAGCAGAAAACTGCGTTTCAGCAAGTTCCAGTTCTCCATCGATTTGAGCAGGAATGTAGCGGATGGGATCAGCAAGAACAGCACCCACTTCGGATAAGTGCTTGAAACCATAAACGTTTAGATTCTTTACCACAGCGGCTTCTCGAACATTATCGGCGGG
>PSLO01000153.1:2439-6336 GCA_040289665.1 Leptolyngbya sp. ERB_1_1
TGAAATGCCAAGACTTTTGGCGGCAGCAGCGATCGCTAAAACTCCCGCCACCGGACGCAAACTTCCATCGAGTGAAACCTCTCCTAAAAACAAATAATCATCCAGTCCTTCAATCTGAATCTGTTCCGCAGCAGCTAAAATTCCAATGCTAATCGGCAAATCAAAGCTAGGTCCCTCTTTCCGGAGATCCGCAGGTGCAAGATTGATCACAATTCGCCGCATTGGAAACGCAAATCCAGCATTTTTAATCGCAGTTCTGACCCGTTCTTTCGATTCTTGAATTTCTGTTCCGGGTAATCCAACCACGACGATTCCTGGTAGCCCTGCCGCAACATCGACTTCAACCCCAACTTTCACGGCATCAATTCCAACTAGGGACGCACTCCAAACTCGCGCTAACATACTTTGTGTTCCGATTGATTCTGATCGGTAGCGTACCCAGAATCAATCGCGAGAACATTAAACGAAACAAAGTTCAAGCGGCTGATACAATAAGCAGCGAACTCATTGGACTCAGAAATATGAGTGACCCAAATGATACGATTTTTGGCAAGATTATTCGTAAGGAAATTCCTGCCGATATTGTTTACGAAGATAATTTGGCACTGGCGTTTCGCGATGTCAATCCCCAAGCGCCCGTTCACATTTTGGTGATTCCCAAACAGCCGATCGCACAACTTGCCGATGCAGAATCTAAAGATCACGCCTTGATGGGACATCTGTTACTGACGGTGAAGCGAGTGGCAGAGCAAGAAGGGCTAACAAACGGCTACCGCGTCGTAATCAATACAGGCGAAGATGGCGGTCAAACCGTGTATCATTTGCATCTGCATCTATTGGGTGGTCGATCGATGAGTTGGCCCCCCGGATAGAGGCGGTTTGCGCTACGATCGAACAAGCGAATCGGAGGAAGGACAACGGTTTACACACGCCCCTTAGCTCGATTGATCGAGCAATTGCAGCACCTCCCCGGTGTTGGACCCAAATCGGCTCAACGGTTAGCCCTGCACTTGATCAAACGCCCCGAAGAAGAAGTGAAAGCTTTGGCGATGGCATTGATGGAAGCAAAGCTACAAGTTGGGTACTGTTCCGTATGCGGTCATTTGTCAGCGGAACCTGTTTGCGACATTTGTCGATCGCCCCAGCGTGATACCAAAACCATTTGCGTGGTGGCTGATTCACGCGATGTGATTGCACTAGAGAAAACGCGGGAATATCGCGGAAAGTATCATGTTTTAGGCGGATTGATTTCCCCGATCGATGGAATTGGGCCTGAGCAACTCAACATTAAGCAGTTAGTTCGGCGGGTGAGTCAGCAGAAGGTAGAAGAGGCGATCCTCGCGATTAGTCCTAGTGTCGAAGGCGAAACAACAACCTTGTATGTTGGGAGCTTGCTTAAGCCCTTTACCCGTGTGACTCGGATTGCGTTCGGGTTACCGATGGGTGGGGATTTAGAATACGCCGATGAAGTCACCTTGGCGCGAGCATTAGAAGGTAGACGTGAATTAGATTAGGTTTGCTTAGTTCTCACGATCGCCAATTTGCGCCGAATGTCGATCGCCGAAAATTGCTTCTTGATGAGCATAGTACTTATACTCCATCAAATTGCTGAATGGATCGATCAAGAAAAAGGTGCGATGTTCTAGAGAAGTACCAACAAAGCGCTGTTTTGGTTGTTGATAGAACGAAAGCTGTTTTTGTTCGGCTCGATCAAGCAATGCTTTCCAGTCGGCTTCGTCGGTGAAAACTAGCCCAAAATGACGCGGGTAAATGCCTTTTTGCGGTGCGATCGCGTCAGATGTCACATGGGCGACGAGTTGATGACCATACAAATTCAGGATTGCCGATTGATCATTTTCTCCCCCAAACCACAGCCTAAACCGTCCACATAATAGGCTTTAGTCGTTGGAATATCGCGAACTGGAAACGCTAAATGAAACAGAACTGAAGACATGATCGCACCGTAGAAGATGTCACAATCAATTATGGCGAATTTTTTCTTGTGAATCATGCCTCTAATTTCTTCAGACTGGCTGATCGCGATCGCAGTGAATACCGTTTTGCTCGGAGTCGCTGCGATCGTGCCGAAAAAACTGCTGACTCGAGACGGGCTGGCGAATGCTTGGATTTTAGGAGTCATTGTTTGGGGTTGTCTCGGTTGGCAAGGCTACCTTTTGGTGATGTTCTATTTTCTGGTTGGGTCTGGCGTAACCTTTGTGGGCAAAACACAGAAAGAAGAATTGGGTATTGCGGAAGCACGATCGGGGGCAAGAGGAGCCGGAAACGTTTGGGGATCGGCGCTTGTCGGTGCGATTTGTGCAATTTTAGTCTTTGTGCTGCTGAGTCAAAATTCTGCAACATCGCTGCGCTGGATTACGTTATTGCAGTTGGGATTTGTCGCAAGTTTTTGCACCAAGTTATCCGATACTTGCGGAACGGAAATTGGCAAGGCGTATGGACAGCGGACTTTTTTGATTACCACTTTGCAGCCTGTGCCGCGTGGGACAGAAGGAGCTGTTAGTTTGGAAGGCACGATCGCAGGTGTAATCGGATCAATCGCGATCGCAATCGTCGGCTGGCTACTCGGATTGATTAGTCCGATCGGAATTATCATTTGTGCGATCGCGGCATTTGTCGCCACGACGATCGAGAGTTTGATCGGAGCCACGATCGAAGATAAAGTCCCGGTTCTCACACACGATGTTGTGAACATTTTGAATACGCTGATCGGTGCGATCGTGGCAATTGCGATCGGACTTGCGCTTTAGAATAAAGAATAATCTCTCTAGGTTATTATCATGCAGCCGAACTTGAGATTTCCTCACGCAAATCAGAAGCTCCCGACCATGTATGATCTGCCGAGTGAAGATCCAGAGGAATCCGGCTTGCCTGACGAATTTCATGACATCCAACCCCAACTATTGAGTCAAACGCTTCGGCTTGTGGATTATGGGAGCGATCGGATTTTTGCGGGCACGGATATGAATCTCTACTACGCGCCTGATCATCTCCGCTGGCACAAACGCCCCGATTGGTTCCTTGTCGTTGATGTACCCAGACTTTACCAGCAGGAAGACCTTAGAAATAGCTATGTGGTTTGGGATGAAGGCAAAGCACCGATCGTGATTGTTGAGTTGCTCTCACCCGGACGAGAATTTGAAGACTTAGGCGCGTTTACCGACGAATGGATTGAGGAAGACGTACCGCCCGATTTGCCGCCTTACACGATCGAAGACGATGAAACGGGGATCAAACCGCCCCACAAAATGCAGGTTTACGGCGAAATTTTGCAAGTGCCTTACTATTTCGTGTTTAGTCGATATAGTAATCGCCTACGATTTTTCCAACTGATCGAGGGACGCTATCAAGAACAACGAGTCGATCGCGAAAATCCCAGAGTTTGGCTACCGTTGTTAGGAATTGGCTTAGGGGCGTTTGGTACGGTGAATTTGATGGCATTACCCGGTCTTGGATACGGTGGTACGATGCTGATGGTCATTGGATTCCAAACAATGAAGAGCGCATCTTGCAAGAGCAACAGTTACGTCAGCAGGCGGAATCTCAATTAAGACAGGTTGTGCTGAATTTATTGCAATCGGGAATGTCGAACACGTACCCGTGCAGCGAAGCTAACGAGCAAGCCGTCCAACTCACCGGATTATCCGAAGCAGAAATCCGTCAATTTATGGATTAGTTAGATTTGGAGAACAGGGATGTCGTTCACAACGATTCTTGTGGTTGGTGCAAGTCGTGGAATTGGGCTTGCTGTTGCTGAACATTTGGTATCTCAATGCGATCGCTTGGTCGCGGTTTCTCGTACTGAATCCTTGATTGGGGAGTGGATTCAGGCGGATTTGTCGAATTTAGCGGGTGTAGAAACGGTGGCAAACGTGATCG
>PSLO01000023.1:0-51123 GCA_040289665.1 Leptolyngbya sp. ERB_1_1
CCCTTAGCAAGGACATCCGCCCTTGGGGCGGTCACACTCATCAAGCCACCAGCTTTGCTGGGGGTGTCTGACTTTCCCCGCTACAAGTACGATCGTTTTCATGTACTGGATGCCGTCCGCTCGGATGGGACGGCTTTTTATTGGGTGAGTGCGCTATCGCGCTTCCAAGCCTGAAACGGATGTGTGTGAGAACCGGAGTATAAGGCTTTTAGGTTATAAATCGACTTCTCACACACAGTAAAAACGGCGGTATCTTGAATCGATATTCATAGCCTTCTATGGGTGTCTCTCCCCTTAAAAAGTTGTGAATACGCTTTAGATATCGCGTCCACGCTATTCGGTTGTGAGTGGGTTCTAGGATCAGATTTGGCACACGCCAGAATCTTGTAAGCTAGAACCGATGGATGACCTGGGACTCGAACCCAGAACCAGCGGATTAAGAGTCCGATGCTCTACCATTGAGCTAGTCATCCAGAAGTTCTTTTAAGATTATATCAGGATTGCTCAAATCAGCATGGACAAATGGTTATCGATCGTTGGAATCGGCGACGATGGGCTGGAAGGCGTTGCACCCGTCGGACGATCGCGCATCGACCAAGCTGAAATTCTCGTCGGGGGCGATCGACATCTTGCCATGCTGCCTCCCGATCCGCGCCTGAAAATTCGTTGGACTTCTCCGATCGAAGATTCAGTTCAAAAGCTTTTGTCTTATCGCGGACAGTCTGTTTGTGTGTTAGCCAGCGGTGATCCGATGTGTTATGGCATTGGTGCAACGCTGACTCGTCGAATTGCGATCGACGAAATTACAATCATTCCTGCTCCTTCAGCTTTTAGTCTTGCCTGTTCTCGGTTGGGTTGGTCGCTGTCCGAAGTCGAAACACTCAGTCTTTGCGGTCGTGATCCAGCGTTACTTAATGCAGTCCTTTATTCGGGTGCGCGGATTTTAGTACTGAGTGCCGATCGCCAAACTCCTACAATTGTGGCTGAGATTTTGCGCGATCGGAGTTTAGCAGAAAGTTCGATTGTTGTATTAGAACATTTAGGTGGAACACAAGAGCGCATTCTCAAAAGTACGGCGGGGGCTTGGAATCACACTGACATTGCAGACCTTAATACGATCGCAATTACTTGTGCTTCTGCTCCCCTGCCTGCTCGTACCCCAGGTCTTCCCGATTCTGCTTATCAACACGATGGACAGCTTACCAAGCGGGAAATTCGAGCCGTTACGCTCTCAACGCTTGCTCCTCTACCGGGACAGTTACTTTGGGATGTAGGGGCGGGTTGTGGGTCGATCGCGATCGAATGGATGCGGAGTGATCGCAGATGTCAGGCGATTGCAATTGAATCGAATGTCGATCGCTTGAGTTTGATTGCCCACAATGCGAATACGCTTGGTGTGCCCAATCTTAAAATTATTTCTGGAAAAGCTCCGATCGCGCTTCAAAATCTTCCTCAACCAGACACGATTTTTATCGGTGGCGGACTAACCACACCGGATTTAGTTGAAACTTGTTGGCGATCGTTGCGCTCCGATGGGCGAATGGTTGCGAATGCAGTAACGGTCGAGACTGAAGCACAACTTTTTCACTGGCAGAGTCAGCTTGGTGGTGAACTGACACGAATTGCTATTCAGCGGGCGGAACCGATCGGAAAATTTCTAGGCTGGAAAGCAATGTCACCGATTACGCAATGGAGTGTGATTAAAGCTGTTGATGAATCCACAACAATGCAGCATTAACCTCAGAAACGCAGTCTCCATCTGGCATGGTTGGGCGCTGTACCATCACGACAGGTAGCTTCAACTCACGAGCAGCAATCAACTTAGAAACCGTTGCATCGCCACCACTATTTTTGCTGACGATCGCTTGAATTTCATAGTCCTGCATCCACGATCGCTCTTGTTCGACTGAAAACGGGGCACGTGCTAACAATACTTCTCCGGGTGGAATGGGGGTTCCAGCAACAGGCGGATCAATCATTCGCATCAAAAACCAAAGCTGAGTTAAGTGAGCAAATGTAGAAAGTTCTTGTCGTCCGATCGTTAAAAAGATTCGCTGTGCTAAATCAGGTAGAATTGCTGCTGCTGCTTCGTTGCTTTCGACGTTGATCCAATGTGGTTCTGGTCGCCATGCTGGACGGACGATCGACAATCGAGGAATCGAAACGCAGTCGGCTGCCGTTGCTGCGTTCCATGAGATCTGAGCCGCAAACGGATGAGTTGCATCAATCAGCAAATCAATTTGATGATCTTGAAGATAGTTGGTCAGTCCTGCTGCACCTCCGAATCCACCGATCCGAACGATGCCAGAAGGATTGTTCGGCTGTTGAGTACGTCCAGCGAGAGAAGAAATCACATCCAGGTGCGGAATCTCTGCGGCTCTCGCTGCTAATTCCGCTGCTTCTGTTGTTCCACCAAGAATGAGCAATCGTTTTTTCACCGATCGTTGTTCCACTTCACTATTGCTATTATCGCGTGGCAGTTGAGACAATGATCATCGCTGCAATTCCTACAGAACAATGTCGAATTCTCCGATCTGGCGACCTTTTACTCAGATGAAAACCACTCCTGAACCTCTGAAAGTTAAACGTGGTCAAGGAGCGTGGTTAGAACTCGAAGACGATCGACGAATTCTCGATTGCATTTCAAGCTGGTGGGTCACGATTCATGGTCATGCTCATCCTGCTTTAGCTGAAGCTCTCTATCAACAAGCACAACAATTAGAGCACGTCATCTTTGCAGGCTTTACCCACGATCCTGCTGAACAACTGGCGCAAAAATTACTCACGCTCTTACCTGCTGAACTATCACGAGTGTTCTTCTCAGATAATGGTTCAACTGCCATTGAAGTTGCATTAAAAATGGCATATCAATACTGGCGCAACTTGGGAGAACAACGCACCACCTTTATTACCTTTGAAGGTGGATATCACGGCGATACGATCGGAGCAATGTCGATCGGCTCTGGATCAACCTGGTGGCAGAAGTTCCGCCATTTAATGTTTGAGACTGCGTTAGTTCCGTTTCCTGAAACTTATCAAGGCGATTTAACGATCGATCTCAAAGAAGCAGAAGTATTAGAAGCGATCGAACAATTGCTCAAACAGCAGAACATTATTGGCATTTTCATCGAACCTTTGATTCAAGGTGCAGGGGGGATGCGAATGTGTCGTCCTAAGTTTCTGCAAGCTTTGAGAACATTAGCCGATCAATTCAATGTGCTGCTGATTTACGATGAGGTCATGACGGGCTTTGGACGCACCGGAGAATTGTTTGCCTGTGTTAAATCTGCTGCAACACCTGACATTATTTGCTTGTCAAAAGGACTATCGGGTGGATGCTTACCATTAGCCGTGACGATCGCAACTGAAGCAATTTATCAAGCTTTTTATCAAGACGATCCAACTCAAGCCTTTTATCATGGACATTCCTACACAGGTAATCCATTAGCTTGTGCAACTGGCGTTGTTTCGCTCGATCTGCTCACACAACATCCGAATGCTTATCAACGATTAGAAGATTTGCACTGGAAATTCCTCGATCGCTATCTTCTCGCTCATCCGCGACTGGATCGATTCCGAGTTTGCGGCACGATCGCGGCAATGGAAATCAAAACAAACGATGAATCTGGCTACTTCAATGCCATTTCTCCATTGCTGCGATCGAAGTTCCTCGATGCAGGATTTCTCTTGCGTCCGTTGGGGAATACGCTTTACATCATGCCCCCCTACTGTATTTCTACGGATGAATTAGAATCGATTTATGCTGCGATCGAGAAAACTTTAGCCGATTTGTAGAATTCACACTTTCTTTATCAAGCTTCTCCGAAGAAATACAGAGAATACTCGTCAGAAGTAGTGATTAGTAGATTAACTAAGTAATATCACTACCGAGAATCTACTGATACGACCCATAATGAACAATCTCGATAATACTGAACTGATCAAAAAATTCGTTGAGGGCGAACTTTCGTTTTTGGCAAATCGGAACTTACGAATTGAGCCTGCATTCAACACAGAACAATTACTCGCCAGAAAGGGTGAACTTATTGCCACTGCCAAACTTGTTGGCAAAATTCGCGCAGTTTTGGTGCGGCAACCCTCGGCTTACCAAGAACTCGTCAATCGTGTCCTCGTGGTTCAGCAATACATTCCGATCGAAATCGACGCTCAGGGCTTCGTCAAATACGAACGCTGCCCGATTCCCCCAGGTTATGAAGCCAACTACAGCGAATTTCGCCAACTCTGGAAAGCATGGCGCATTTACTCCAGCAGTCCATCAAATGCCCCACTGTTAATTCGTGAGGGCAATACCTGGCTACCAGTTCAAAAGATTGAATTTGCGAAAGAAACCTTCTTTATCCGGGTTCCTGGAGATGAGAAAATGGTGCGGATTAGCGATCGCCTAGTTTGGCTCAGCCCCACCGAATTGACCCCCTCAGTTTTTGAGTCTTCTACAAGTCATCAGAACTAAGTCCAACGTGCACCAGGTTGAACGATTTTGTCGATCGCACTGTCTAACAGGAATTGCATTCACTACACTGATAGACACAATGTTTCGACTTCGACCTGAGACAGGGGGAATTGCATCCGTGAAACAGTGGATGAAAGCTAGACCGAAACTTCCGAAGTGGGGGTTGTGGCTGCTTGCGGTAGGGATACTGGGGGCGGGAGGCTATTTTGGATACAATCAGTACACAGCATCACAGCGACAAGAGGCGAGACGACGAGTTCAAACGGTCACAGTCGATCGAGCCGATACCGCAATCACCATTTCTGCAAACGGAACCGTTCAACCTGCTCAATCGGTCAACGTGAGTCCGAAAAGTTCTGGGGTGCTGAAACAGTTGTTGGTGAAAGAAGGCGATCGCGTCGAAGCGGGTCAAATTCTCGCTTATATGGATGACTCGAATTTTCAGGGACAATTGATCCAAGCACAGGCACAGGTTGCTAATACTCAAGCCAATTTGAATAAATTAGAATCTGGCAACCGACCGCAAGAAATTGCTCAAGCACAGGCGCAACTCGCTGCGGCTCAAGCCAACCTCGATAAGCTGATTGCAGGCAATCGTCCCCAAGAAATTGCTCAATCTCGATCGCAGTTAGCTGCTGCCGAAGCAAATCTCCAACAAGCCGAACTGAACTTTAACCAAAATCAGCGACTGTTTTCATCAGGTGCATTGTCACAACGAGAATTTGATACCTCTCGGACTGCATTAGCGACCGCCCGCGCTCAAGTTGAGCAAGCAAAACAAGCAACTAATCTTCAGCAAACGGGAACTCGTCCCGAAGAGATTACAGCCGCCCGCGCTCAAGTGGAACAGTTGAAACAGGCATTGAGCTTACAACAAGAGGGAAGTCGATCGGAAGACATCGAGGCAGCTCGCGCTCAAGTGATGAATGCTCAAGGACAATTAAAAACGGTTCAAACTCAGATTAATGACACGGTGATTCGCGCTCCGTTTAGCGGTGTCATTACACGCAAGTTTGCTGATCCCGGTTCGTTTGTCACACCGACTACTTCGAGTAGTGCTGTTTCTTCTGCGACCTCTTCTTCGATTTTGGCGTTAGCGGCAACCAATCAAGTCGTAGCGAAAGTGCCAGAAACCAGCATTTCGCGGCTCAAGGTCGGGCAAAGTGTGACGATCGAAGCAGATGCGTTTCCAAGTAAATCCTTTACAGGAAGAGTCGTGCAGGTTGCTAACCAATCAACAGTTGATCAGAACGTGACGAACTTTGAGGTCAAAGCTTCGATCGACGATCGACAAAATAACTTGCAGGCTGGAATGAATGTAAATGTGAAATTCAATGTCGGCAAAATCGGGAATGCTTTAGTCATTCCAACCGTTGCGATCGTACGACAGGCAGAAGGAACAGGCGTTTTGCTTGCAAGTCGAGAACAGGGAAGACCTCGATTTCAGCGAATTACAACAGGTGCAACGGTGGATGATAAAACGATCGTAGAATCGGGACTAAAAGAGGGCGATCGAGTTTTAATTAGTTTTCCGCAAGGAGAGCGACCCCAATCCAGAACGCCTTCGATCTTTCCGGGTGCTCCAGGGGGCGGATCTCCGGGTGGTGGATCTCCGGGTGGCAGTAGACGCGGTGGAGGTTGATGACATGGGAAAGACCGCAGAAATTCGACCGAATCCGATATCAATGCTTGAAATTTTTTCAATGGCAGTAGAAGCACTCTGGAGTAATCGTTTACGAACGAGTTTAACCATGCTAGGTGTCATTATTGGAATCGCTTCGGTGATTACAGTGACATCAGTAGGACAAGGCGTTCAGAAAGCAACGGAACAACAGATTCAATCCTTGGGGACGAATGTGATGCTGGTGCTGTCGGGTGTGGCTCGATCGGGTGGAATCAGTCAAGGAGCCGGATCAGCCAGTACGCTCACGCTCGAAGATGCTCAAGCTGTGGGGCGGCAGGTTCCGGCGGCTGAAGGCGTGACAGCATTTTTACAACGTGGTGGACAAGTTGTTTATAACGATCAAAATGATTCAACCTCGATTTTAGGCATTGATTTAAATTACTCAGATGTGAAAGAAATCAAGCCGCAGGAAGGGCGGTTTTTTACTCAAGATGATGTGCAGAATGCAAACTCTGTTGTTGTTTTGGGGAGTGCGGTTCGCGATAGTTTGTTTTCACCTGGAGAAAGAGCGATCGGAGCAAATATCCGAATCCAAAGCAATCGCTACACGGTGATTGGTGTGGCAGAGTCGAAAGGATCGGTCGGTGGACAAGATCAAGATGATCGCGTTTACATTCCACTCACGAATATGTCATCGCGAATTGTGGGAAATAATTCACTCAATGGTCGCGCGATTAGTGGATTTTGGGTGAAGTCAAAAGATCAAGAACAGCTTGAAGCCGCACAGTTTCAGGTGACAAACTTACTGAGAATTCGACATAATATCTATCCTCCAAAACCTGATGATTTTCGCATTAGCAATCAGGTTGACATTATTAACACCTTTAGTAGTGTCGTGGGATTGTTCACAATATTAGTGAGTGCGATCGCTGGAATTTCCCTAGTTGTGGGTGGAATTGGCATCGCGAATATTATGTTGGTATCCGTAGTAGAACGAACGCGTGAGATCGGAGTCAGAAAAGCGATCGGAGCGACAAACAGCGCGGTGTTGAGTCAGTTTCTCACCGAAGCGATTTTAGTTTCGCTGTTAGGCGGTGCAATTGGCGTTGGTGTTGGATTGGGATTGGCATTTGCGGCAGCGAGTGTGTTTAGCTTCCCGTTCATTATTTCAGGATTTGCGATCGCGTCAGGATTAACGCTTGCATTAGTCGTCGGTTTGATCGCAGGCGTGATTCCGGCTCGAAATGCAGCCCGACTTGATCCGATTGCAGCATTGCGGAGTGATTGAATCATGGCAACAATGATCTGGATGGAAAACATTACCAAAACTTACCGCTTAGGTGATATTGATGTTCCTGTTCTCAAAGGGATTGATCTTTCAATTGAAGAAGGTGAATATGCTGCAATTATGGGAATGTCTGGATCAGGAAAATCTACTTTGATGAATATTATTGGCTGTCTTGATCGTCCTTCTGATGGTCATTATGTTCTCGAAGGTAGAAACTTAACATCGCTTGGTGATGATGAACTTGCTTTCATTCGGAATCAACGAATCGGATTTGTGTTTCAGCAATTTAATTTACTCAATCGATCGACTGCGTTAGAAAATGTGATGTTACCGATGGTGTATGCGGGAATTCCACGATCGCAAAGAAAACTTCGTGCAGAAGAAGCGCTAACCCGTGTGGGACTAGCAGAACGCTTAACTAATCGCCCAAATCAGCTTTCAGGTGGACAGCAGCAACGAGTCGCGATCGCGCGTGCTTTGGTGAATCGCCCCGCTCTGGTGCTAGCGGATGAGCCGACGGGCGCTTTAGATACACAAACTTCTGCTGAAGTCATGAGTTTATTGACAGAGTTGAATCAGCAGGGAATTACGATCGTCATTGTCACCCACGAACCGGATATCGCGGCTCAAACTCGAAGAATCATTCACGTGAAAGATGGTTTAGTAGTCGATCGGTGAAGTTTGCAAAAGCTTTGAGATTTCGGTGAACTCTAACTCGGATTCAAGCTGCGATCGCTTGCGCTGCTCTAAACTCGCTTGAAGTCTCTTCAACTGTATCCTAATTTGTATGCCCTAGAAATTCTCGATCGCTCATGAAGTATCTAAATCTTGGCTGTGGTCGTCGATTTCATCGTGATTGGATCAATCTCAACTTTGCATCAACCGGAGATGGGGTGATTGCCCATGACCTTAACCAAGGCATTCCTTATCCTGATGACGTTTTTGACGTGGTCTATCACTCTCATGTGTTAGAACATTTTCCCAAATCTTCAGCACAACCGTTTTTGCAAGAATGTTACCGAGTGCTGCGTCCTAGCGGAATTTTGCGCGTTGTAGTTCCCGATTTGGAGCAAATTGCTAGGCTGTATTTATCTGCTCTAGAGCAAGCCACTGCTGGCTCTGACGAGTGGGCAAATCGCTACAACTGGATCATGCTAGAGATGTACGATCAATCCATCAGAAATCGTCCAGGCGGTGAAATGCTCGACTATCTTTATCAAGACCATCTGAGGGATGAAGCATTTTTAATTGAGCGCTGGGGAACAGAAGCGAAGAATTTGATTGCTGAGGGTCGATCGCTGCAATCTCTCCCAGTTCAGCCTGCTCCTCACCCGCTAAAACGCTCGTTGAACCGACTGTACGCCTTTTTCGTTGATTCTCACTACCGTCGCGATGTTTTGTTGAAACTGTTGCTCAAGCAGGACTATACAGCACTGCAAATTGGACGGTTTCGGCAGAGTGGTGAGATTCATCAATGGATGTACGATCGCTATTCTCTCTCTCAGTTGTTGCAGCAATGTGGCTTTGAAGCGGTGACTCAGCAAACTGCGACAACGAGCAAGATTGCAAATTGGCAGAGTTTTCTACTCGATACGGAGTCGGATGGAAAGGTTTATAAACCAGATTCTCTATTTATGGAGGCAGTGAAGTCAGTTTGTTAGTTTGCTACGATCGCACTTTTTCCTCTTGCACAAATCCCGTAGTCTAGAAAGTGTCGCTTTGTAGAGAAAATGACACCAATGACAGAATCAACTCGAACAGAAACAGACAGCATGGGCACGATCGCGGTCGAGCGCGATCGCTATTGGGGCGCACAAACTCAGCGATCGTTGATGTATTTCGCGATCGGACAAGACAAAATGCCGACCGAGTTGATTCGAGCATTTGGAATTTTGAAAAAAGCAGCCGCGATCGTCAACCAAAACTTAGGAAAATTGCCGCCAGAAAAAGCTGATCTGATTATTCAGGCAGCAAACGAGGTGATTGACGGCAAACTAAATGATCACTTTCCGTTATCAGTTTGGCAAACGGGAAGCGGAACACAAACGAATATGAACGCGAATGAGGTTATTTCTAATCGTGCGATCGACCTTGCGAATGGTATTTTAGGTAGTAAAGATCCAGTTCACCCAAATGACCACGTTAATATGTCGCAATCGTCGAATGACACATTTCCTACAGCGATGCACATCGCAGCAGCGGAAGCGATTCATCAACGATTGTTACCAATGGTCAAAAAGTTACGTGATGCGTTGCAGGAAAAATCAAACGAATTTGAAGCGATTATCAAAATTGGGCGGACTCACTTAATGGATGCAGTTCCGTTAACATTAGGGCAAGAATTTTCTGGTTATGTGGCACAGTTGGATCAAGCGATCGCACGAATCGAAGCAACCTTACCTGGATTATATGAGTTAGCGATTGGGGGAACCGCAGTCGGAACCGGAATTAACACACATCCAGAATTCGCAGAACGATCAGCAATCGAAATCTCAAAATTAACGGGATTACCATTTGTAAGTGCGCCGAATAAATTTGCAGCATTGGCGGCGCATGATGCGATCGTGTTTACCAGTGGAGCAATCAAAACTTTAGCTTGTGCTTTGATGAAAATCGCGAATGATTTGCGCTGGATGGGATCAGGACCTCGCTGTGGATTGGGAGAGTTAGTATTACCTGCGAACGAACCTGGATCATCGATTATGCCTGGAAAAGTCAATCCAACCCAGTGCGAAGCGATGACAATGGTATGTGTGCAAGTAATGGGAAACGATAGCGCGATCACCGTTGCTGCAAGTCAAGGAAACTTTGAGCTTAACGTTTTCAAACCCGTATTAATCCATAATCTAATTCATTCAATTCGCATTCTCTCAGATGCTTGTGCTTCATTCACTGATTATATGGTTGTCGGGATTCAACCAAATCGCGATCGTATTACCCAATTTCTCAAAAACTCATTGATGCTTGTAACTGCATTAAATCCGAGAATTGGATACGATCGTGCCGCAAAAGTGGCATACAAAGCATATCAAGAGAATTTAACTTTGCGACAGGCTTGTATTGAATTGGGATTTCTAACCGGAGAAGAATTCGATCAAATCGTGCGACCTGAACAGATGATTTATCCAAATTAAGCCAATGGAGAGCGATCGAAATGAGCCAGCAGATCAGCAGGACTATCATAAATCTCGATCGCGTCTGCTAATTGGTCATCTGAGAAACCACCGCTGCGAAACGCAATGACTCCAACTCCCGCAGCCTTTGCTGCCTTAATATCGTAAGGAGTATCTCCCAACAAAATCGCCTCATTCGCCTTCAAATGCCCCTTCTCCAAGGTCGTCTCAATTAGATCCGGTGCAGGCTTAGAAGTATCTGCATCACTCGATGTCGTTGCCATATCGTGATCTAAAAGCTCATCTACTTGAGCCGCTTTTAACAGAACCGATAGTTCTTCGCTCGTTGCCGAACTAGAAATCACAAGTTTATAACCAGATTGCTTCAGCTTTTCGATTAACTGTCGTGAACCTGGAGTTGGCTCTAAATCTGCGCCATACTTTTCCATGATGAGTTCTTTACGTCGATCGGCAATTTTCTTCCCCTCTCCTTCTTTGCCGGAGAGCGATGGCACGATCCGAGCAATCAACTGATCCGCACCCATTCCAATCAAAGGTCGAACTTGATCAAACTCCACATCATATCCGTAAGCTGCAAACGCTTCTACAAAAGCATGAGCGTGGGCATCATTACTATCAACTAATGTGCCATCAATATCTAAAAGTACGCCTTTAATCGACATAGTGAAATCTCCTTGGGTTCCTCATCTTAAGCATTGCTCGATCATGCTGAGTCTGCTTTAAGGAACATCTTGATCAAGAGGCTATCACCGCTCCAACACTTCCAAAACGGCTTTCGGCAACAACTGATCCTTAAACCAAACAATCCGCGCAGGCGTATCCGAAACCTTCACGCCAGCCTTTTCCAAATTCAACCGCTCCGACACCGCCAAAATCAAATCATCTCGCCCCGACTGCCGCACCTGAGAAAACTTCTTCCGCAGATACTCCGGTCGCCAATACCCCACAATTTCAACTAAGAATGTTCTGCCATCCGGATGCACCACCCGAAAATCAGGAATCATCACACTCCCCGGAATCGGAATCAAATCGACCTCGCGTTCTAAGCGCCACTCTGTTTTGGCTTTATTCCATCGATCGACAAATCCCTCTTCAAGCAAACTATCATACGTTTTCCCCGGTGGATAATGGCTCACCAATCCACATTCTGAATCGAGTGCAAATCGCCCCTGCCGTGTTTTTCCCGTGTAGCTATCATTGATCTGCAATTCTGCTGCTAGGCTCCAGCGCGTGACGTGTAGCAATGCTGGAAGTAACTTTGCGATCGCTAATCCATATCGTGTTGAAGGCTTAAACAAACTTGTCGGACCATCGATCGTTAATGTAAACCCATGATCGGCATCGCCTTCAATGTATGTCATTAACTGAAACAGCTTCATATATCGAAACAATAACTTATACTGTCCTGGATCATTGCGATGAGCATTAATCACCATATGACTTGCTCGATAAAACACCCCTTGCACTTGCGATAGATTGTAGCGATGGACAAGCGCTTCTGGTGTAGGTGTTTCAAAGCTAATCAAAATCTGATTTTCTGGCAAATCAGCATACAATCCCGCTTTCACTTGCTCTGGAAACACTTCGTAATTCAGTTCTTGACTCAGCGTTTCTGCAACGTTCCCGATCGTATTCTCAGTCTCCAAAACACTTGGAATTGCCTGCGCCGACAATGCAAACACCCGCTCTCTTAACATGGGTGGATCAAGCGGACTGACCGTCTCAAACGTACTAAATCCACTGTTGAGCAAATGCGCCAAACCTCGCTTTACTCGATAGTCTGTTTCTTCTCCTTCAAGCTCTTGCAACTGTCGACTGAGTTCGCCTCTCGTTCCGTTTTTTGCTTGTTGAAACAGCGTGATCAAATCTTGCGCGATCGACAGCACGTTCTCATCAAGCTGCAATCGCTTCGGAACAATCTCTTCGCCACTAAAACGATGAATTAATAAGTCAGTTGGTAACATACATCGGCTATCGCATTAAGGAATCTATCCTAACGCGCTACGGAAGCACGAATCCGCTGCATAATAAGCCTAAAAAGACAAATCACGATATGCTGAAATCTCGCTCTGCAATTTTCGCGATCGCGACTCTCCTTATCGCTGTTGTGGTGGGCTGTGCTTTTCTACTCAATCGAGCGAAAACACCGATCGGCACTCAACCTTTGCTACCTCCGATTGTAAAGAATGTTCATCTCACGATGGGCATTCCGAGCAAAGCCACATTCGATGTTGGCAATGCAGACGATTATTTAATTGCAGAGAACAAGCGTCCTTATGCTCTGTCGTACAACAACACCAAGCACATTCCAAATTGGTCAAGCTGGCAGCTAAACAAAAGCTGGGTTGGAACTGCACCCCGCTCTAATGATTTTCGCCCTGATCCCAGCTTGCCGAAGGGATGGTATCAAGTGAAGTCAAGCGACTACAACGGAACGGGTTACGATCGCGGTCACTTAACTCCTTCTGCCGATCGTGACAAAGATCCAGAAACGAACTCGACAACGTTTCTCATGACTAACATTCTTCCACAGACTCCAGATAACAATCGTGATGTGTGGGAAGGCTTAGAAAGTGAATCTCGACGATTGGCAAACTCAGGCAAAGAACTTTACATTATTGCAGGCGGATTAGGAGAAAAAGGCACGATCGGCGCTCAAAAAATCTCCATTCCTGCTTCAACTTGGAAAGTCATTGTCGTGATGGATCAGCCAAATTCAAAGGCATCAGACGTAACTGACAAAACGCGCGTGATTGCTGTCGATATTCCTAATATTCAAGGCATCAAGGAAAAAACCTGGCGTGACTACCGTCTCAATATTGATCAGCTTGAAGAAAAGACCGGATACAACTTTCTCAGCAATGTTCCAGAAGGAGTACAGCAAGCGATCGAGCGCAAAGTAGACAAAGGCTGAACCGCAGACCGCACTGTATAGATAAAATAATCGGGGCTAAAAGAATGAAATCCACTTCAGAAATAATCTCTTCCCTTCACTGGACTTCGCTCGATTAGCCCGAACTTCTGATCACAAAGCGGAAGCGCGATCGCTAAACCAAACTCTCCAACTTCGCAACGCTTTCCGCCGACTTTGCAGGCAAATAGTTAAACTTCAGCCAGTCCGCCAACCGTAGTGACATCGCCACAATCATCAGTGTCGGATTCGCATAACCTGCTGTCGGAAACACCGAGCTTCCTGCAATAAACAATCCTTCAACCCCATGAACTTGACTATTCACATCGACAACTCCTTCTTTGGGATTGTCAGACATACGAGTGGTGCCAGTGGGATGCGCTCGATCGCTAAAGTTCGGCTCCCAGCCTTCCTTTTGCTCTAACCAATCCGACAACACTGGCTTCGGTAGATTTAAGCGATCGAATTCATCGCAAATCAAGTGCGCTAACCGTCGAACCGATTGTCGTTCTTGTTCGCTGATTTTCCAGTTCAGCTTAGAAATCGGCATTCCCAGACGGTCAACCTTGCTGGATAACGTAACGCGACTGTCTGGATCAGGACGCTGCTCGACATGGCAGAACAGTTCAACCCGCTCGGCTTTGTTGAGTGTCGGGCGCTTTTTGAGATAGCGACGGTAGAGTCCATATCCGATGGCATGAGGCTGAGCAAGGAGCGCGACCGCACTTCGGTAAGCCTCTAAACTAATCTGACCATTTTGAAGCGAAGTTTTCAATGCCTTCATCGCGTTCCAAGCATCGTCTTCAGCCGTGAACGTTTCGAGATACGCAGCACAGTTGAGCAGTTGTTCTTTTTCTTGTAGCTCGTGGCTGAGTGCAATCCCGTGAAGATAGACGTGCCGCCCCTTGGTGTTATCTAACCAATAGTGCCCAAAGCGATCGCGGACTTTCTTCGCCGCGCTCGGATCAAAGCTGCCCAACACACAGCCGGGGTGATCCATCAAAAATCGCCCCACCATATCATTTTGGTTGCCCACACCTTGCGGCACAATCCGATTCGATGCCAACAGCAAGCGTGCATTCTCGATGCCGCCACAGCACAACACGATCGCTTTTGCTTTCACAGTCGCTTGCTTTCCGTTTAAGCTGGTGACTTCGATCGATTCGAGCCGTGTCCCTGCTGCATTTGTATTAAGATGCGTGACATTCGCGTTCATCAACAGCTTGATGTTGGGCACATTGTCAGGCATAAAACCCTGTCCAAATCGGGTCGGCTCTTGTGGGTTGCTGTGATGCTTACTGAATTGCCAGAAAATTGGCTTCAAGACGGCTTCATCCACTGAAGAGGCAGGACGAGAAACCTTAAACTGTTCCCAGAGCCGCTCATCATAGCAGTGTGGTCCGATTCCTAAATTTTCACCTGCCCGCTCTAAATAAGAGTCAAGACTGCGACGGTTGATCGACCAGCCGGAATAAGGAACCCACGATCGCTTCTGAAAATCCAGGTCGTCGAATGGCGCACAGCGTCCTGTCCAAATATGAGAGGTTCCACCCAGAATTCGGTAGCGAATGACATCTTGATTGAGTTGTCGAGGGGCACCTACATTTTCAATCTCATAAAGTGATTGGGTTGCCGGATCTTCAGTCTTGCTGCCACTCTCTACCACTAAGACCTGAACCTTTGTACCGACAAACTCTTTTGCAATTGAGAGTCCAGCCGGACCACTACCAACAATGCAAAGATCAGTTTCAATTACAGAATAATCATCTAACGCTCTGAGATCACTGAATTTCACGCTCACCACTCCGACAGATTTTCGTTGCTTTAACCGATTTCATGCTGAAGTAGCTTTTCTTTTTTAAAGATACATCAGCCTAGCAGACAGAGGGATTGTTCACTACTTGTAAACAGAGCAAGGTCAAGGAACGATGAACAAAGACGTGTGAGTTAGCTGAACTTGCGTCGATCGCTCACCGCTCTCCGTGTTTGCCCTGAAAGCACAGTGTAGAAGAACACGTAAAATATAAGATGTCTACCAGATAATTTCTAAAGATCAGCCATGAACTTTGCAAAAACTCTATGTAAAAACTAGGGATTTTCAGAGTTCGGTAAAGCTCATGTATCTCTACACTTAGAGAAATTTAGCAGAACTATCCACTCACGCTCCAATACGACCAAAACAGCATTCAATCACAGACTTTAAAATTCCTGATTTTTACGGTTGTTGATTTCCTCATATTTCGAGATCGCATATCAAGATTCTTTGGATTTTGATGCCAACGCGACCTGAGAAGCAAGCAACCGTTTAAACTGGCTTGGATAAATGTGTCTCGATCGAGACGCTGCACTCACTCAGGGACTGACTTGGCGTGAAAAAGCTGCTTTTATTTGCTGAAACTTGTTTTGTCGTATTTGGTCTAACCTTCTTTACCGGAGGTCTATCGCTCGGCGCGAGTGAAGATGGAACAGTCGCAGGACCCGTGCCGCTGATTGTCGTGACGGGTTTTCGGTATTTCATCTGGTTGGTCAGTACGCTCCTGCTGGTTCTAAACGCGAAGCGCACGATGATCACGATGCAGCGAGATTGGGTGTTATGGATCTTCACTGCCATCGTGTTGTTCTCGTTTGCTTGGTCAGAGTTTCCAGAATGGACGCTGCTTGCCAATCGAGAAATGCTCCAAATGACCTGCTTTGGGCTTTATCTTGCAACACGGTTCTCGCTCACTCAACAGGTGAAACTCTACGCATTGACGTTTGGAATTGGCGCGATTGCGAGTGTCGCTTTAGCGATCGCAGTTCCCGCTTTGGGAAGACACACCATCGAACACCCTGGAGCTTGGAAAGGGATTTACGACTATAAAAATACCTTTGGCAGCATGATGATCATTGCGATCCTGGCGTTTTTCTCACTCCCGATCGAGCGACCGCGCGATCGTTGGATTAAATGGGTTGGAATTGCAGGTGCAACGGCGCTGATTTTGCTTACAACTTCCAAAACTGCCTTAGTTCTGGGAACTGTCATGTTAGCGCTGATGCTATTTTATCGGAACTTTCGTTGGCAGGGAAAGCGATCGGTGATCTTGGGGAGCTTGAGTGCGTTGATTGTGGGATCTGTAACCGTGGGTGTGCTGACGAATTGGACAGAACTGCTCAAATCATTGGGAAGAGATCCCACCCTCACCGGACGAACTTATATTTGGCAGGTTGCACTCGATCGATTATGGGATCATCCTTGGTTTGGTTTTGGTCGAAGTGCATTCTGGTCGCCTGACAGTCCTTATCCGAGAGCGGTCAGTTACTTCCTGTCTCAACAATGGAGAGCACCACATGCTCACAATGGCTTTATCGAAACCGCACTGGATGTTGGCTTGGTTGGTTTAGCCCTATTTCTGTTTTGTTATGTCACTGCTTTTGTGCGGGCGCTGATACGTGCTTATGCTTCTAAGCACCCAGAACATCTGTGGGCGATCGGTTTTCTCACCTTTCTCGCACTAAACAACATAACCGAAAGCTTTATCCTACGACTATCTAATGTTTACTGGGTGCTGTTTATTGCGACGGTATTGACCGTGAAGCAGCGGGTTCCAGCGTTTGACGACGAATGGGAGCCAATCCCGACTTCACCTTATCGGAGGCTCCCAGAGACGCAGATTCGAGGAAATACTTGAGCGGTGGGCTGAACTGCTTTTCAGACTTCTTCTTGCTCTAAATCATGATTGACTACGGGGCGAATTGCTTCTGATTTTCCTTCAAGGGCGCGACTAAGCAATTGATGCAGGCGCGCCACTTCTATTTTGATGTTAAATTCAGCATTGACTTTGGTACGTCCAGCGGTTCCGAAGCGCGATCGCATCTCCGCAGATTGAACTAATTGCCCAACCTGATCCGCCAACGTCTCTACATCACCTGCTGGAACTAAATAGCCGTTGACCTCATGCTCGACCAGTTCACCCACGCCTGCAATCTGAGTGGCAACAACCGGAACCCCTGCTGCCATTGCTTCCATCAAAACAACCGGAACTCCTTCGGCAAAACTTGCCATCACAAACACATCGGTTTGCTGGAGCCGCTGACGAACTTCGGTTTGGGATTGATAGCCGACGAATTTAACGTGAGATCGAAGACTGAGCGAATCGGTTAGGTCTTCGAGCATTTCGCGATCGCTACCATCTCCAACAACAGTTAATTCTAAATCCGGATAGCTCGATACCAGCTTTGCCAAGCTTTCGAGCAGAATTGGTAAACCTTTCACCGCTGCTAATCGCCCGACATACAGCAGTCGATTGCCAGTTCCGTGATGTGATACAGGTTCAAACAAGGCAGGGTCGATGCCACAGTGAATGATGTGCATTCGGTTCCAAGCGTCGATTGGTGCGAACACCATGCCTTGACTGCGGCAATAGTGACTGATGCAACAGACGAATAAAGCACGATCGATCTTTTCAGCCAACTTCCACTGATACGGCTCGAAGAAAATATAAGGTCCGTGTAGCGTAAAACTGAAGGTAAAGCCGCCTAGCTCCGCTGCCAACATCGCGACTGTGCCGCTAGAAGTGGCGAGATGATTGTGTAAATGTTGAATCTGTTGCAGTTGAATCTGTCGCGCCAGAATTCCAGCTTCTAGAAAGTAGAATAACTGATAAAGAAAGCCGCGCAATCCGGGCTGTCGAGTTGACCAGGCGAGTTTGAGCGATCGCCAATATCGTCCGCTTGTGATCAATTTCAGATGTGATCCGAGCAGTTGAATCCAGCTTGGTGGTAATAGATAGGTTGTGCGATCGTATTCCGCTTTTTGTTCTTCTCCGACAAGCTGTTCGACTCCGGGGCGGCGCACTGAAAAAGTCTGCACTTCAACGCCCAGATCTCTAAGTCCAGCGACTTCTCGCTGAATGAATGTATCCGTCGCTCTTGGATACTCTCCAGTAAGATAAGCAATTCGCATTCAATTTATGGAATGTAGAGGATTTCGATCAATGCAAAGTCTTGGTTTGCCCTTCTCGCGGCTGATAAGTCTATACCCAACTGCTCTCCCAAGCTAGGAGAGCAGTTGGGCGTAAGGGCAAAACTTTCTTAATGTGCGACTACCTTTTCACTTCCTTGATTTTGGAGTGAAGTAGACACGGAGCTTGGAGCAGCAACAGACAGTAAATCGATCGAGCTGCAACTACGATCGAATGCCTCATCTAGGCTATATCTTGGTGTCCATTGCAAGACCTGTTTTGCACGATTGTTTTGATAAACCAAAGGCTTAAATCTTGCATGAAGCTTTGCAGGAACAAAGATGCCTGGGAACTTTGCCTGTCCTTTCAGCACTTTCTGGTTATAGAACCATAGCACCCAAGTCAATGCACGCATAAATGTCCAATTCAACGGAACGATGCGGGGGAAGTCATTGGGTCGGGCAAATAGCTTTTTGGCGAATTCTCGCTGGGTGGGCAAGTTGTCATCAACCAGATTGATCGTTTGACCGATCGCACTTTCTTTCTCCGCCGCAAGCACGATCGCTTCCGCACAGTTCTCCACATAATTGAGCGGCATTTGTGCTCGCGCTCCAATTCTCAGCCAGAGTGTATCGGTCAATTCTGCGCCGAGACAAGGATTCCATAGATAATCACGTCCGTAAATCATTCCAGGTCGAATGATCGTAACCGGAGCATTGTTCTCTTGCTCAAATTCACGCACTAATGACTCTTGAATCAGCTTTGTTTGAGCATATTCGTCTCGTTCCAGAGGCTTTTTCTCGATCGGTGAATCTTCATCCAGCAGCGATCCGATCGGCAAATTCCAAAAGTCATAAACCGAGAATGTACTAATCGCAATTAATCTCAGCACATTCGCCGCTTTCATAACATCGAGTAAGTTCTCAGTCGCAAGCACCGTTCCTGCAAACTGAGTGTAAAAATCACCTGATTTCGCTGCTGCTAAATGAATCACGGCATCAACGCCTTGAAGGGCTTCGAGCAGTCCCTCTTTTCGCCGCAGATCTAAGCGGGCAAATTCTAAATTCGGGTGGTCATGCCAAGAGATGCGATCGACCTTCGTCATCGGACGCACGATCGCTCGTACCTGATGTCCTCGTCTCAGCGCTTCTGCGACCACATATTGACCTAAAAATCCTGATGCCCCAGTGACTAATAGCTTCATACTCGGTTCTCCTCTGCCAACAATGCTTCAACTAATCGACTCGTGCGCTCCATATCTTCGTAAGAAACGGGAGGCGGATCGCCGTTCAGGAGGGCGGTATACGTGCGATCGAGAAGCCCATGCAATCCTTCATAAGGTGTTCGCTGCATGATTTTGCGGCTGAAGTTCCCGACACTACGCCGCATCAACTCTGCACCATTAATCCAGTGATTCGCCAAAGGAGAAAGCTGCTTCCCGACTTTACGAGGCAGAACCGCGCGTAAGTACGGCTGAAATAAATCAGTTTGTGCATAGCCTTTTGAGCCACGCACAATAATTTCAAAACACTCCGGTAACGTTGTCGAGCTAAATCGAATTCGGGCGTGTTTTGAGCCGCTCATGAGAAAAGCATCAAGGTCGTCATACTTGAACAGATCGCCTCCCCCGTAGTTATTCCAGGAAGCGCGAATCCGATCGAACTCTACAGGCAAAAATCGCAGGACCAAGTAGGCTAAGTGCGTAATCGTATCGTGAATGACACCTGCTGGCAGTTTGTGAACCGGATTCGGCAGATTCTCATCCGAGAACATGGTCATCTTTCGTACTGCCAACGACATTCGGACTTCAACTTCTTGCACTTCACCAAGGCGACCTTGGGCGATCAATTGTTCGATCGCTAAAATTGGCTGATTAAACCGATAGTTCTGGTCTTCGATTAAATACCGCTGATTTGCTTGTGCAATCTCCCAAAGCTGTTTGAATTCTTCATAAGTTGGCGCGATCGGCTTTTCACAAATTACGTGTGCCCCAGCTTCCAAACAATCTTTAGCAATCCAGGTATGAGTTTGAGGCGGTGTCAGTACATGAACAACATCGGGCTTAGTTTCTGCTAATAGTTGCCGATAATCTGTGTAAGCTGCATCCGCTTGGAAGCGATCCGCTGCATATCGCGCAGAAATCTTCGATAAATCGCATACTCCAACCAGTTTCGCTTGTTCTGATCGTTCCAAAAAACTCAGATGCTCTTTAGAAATTACTCCGGTTCCGATCACCGCAGCCTTCAAAGCGGTCGCCATACCAATCCTCCACCGATCCATTAAGTTGAGCGGGTGCGCGAAGTTGCTGAGAGACAGAAAGATTCCCTATCTCCTTAAGTTGCAGACCGCTTGTACTCATTCGCAGTCACTTGCTTCCCGCGCAACTTCGTCAACCCATGATTTAACCGCTCGATCAATTCCAGAGCTTTAACTCAGAACATAAAGTTCTGCATCCGATAACGTGTCCGCCATCGCCCTACTGCCCCGAACCGATCGTTTCCACTACTGCCGAAATTTTGATAAAAAGCGTCACGGGCTATTGTAACCAGAGATTATCGGGACAATTGTGAAGTTTGTAATAAAAATAGCAGAGACTTACAGGAATTAACTTCACTGTATGTACCAGCGTTCTATGTACATATCCTGTCGTCACTCATCCTTTGCTTATTCTTTGTTGAAGCCTTTAAAGCGATAGTTGCAGTTTCAGCGGTATGGATCAAAGAGTAGAATCTATTGCGTATTAACCGTCTTCGCGAGTTTGACTGATAAAGCCACCTTAATAGAAAATGAAACTAATAAGTTCTTGAACGTAAAACAGATGGGCAATCAATCGCGCGATCGAGAGTTCTTGTCCCACTGGCTCAAACGGCTGTCGCTTCACCCAGGAAGCCAAAAGCGAGAATGCTAGTGTGATCACGATCAACACATATTACGGCGGAGTTCATCAGACCAGCCATCGCAAAGTAAACTGCCGGAACTAAGTTAGCTCGATCGTCGCATTTCTCACTCAATAGATGGGCGATCACAGACCCACCGAGAACAAAAAAAATTGCAACACCCAAACTACTCCACTTAAAAAGAGATACATCTATCCATTGGGGTAAAACTCCCTTAGAGGAGGTTTGAAAAGTCTTCGTTCAGTGCAATCGCTCGTCCTGAAATGGAATTTTGGGCTAATCGTGGAAAATCTACTGAAGTAGACTCGGAGCGAGTTTCAAGGTCTGAGTTCATTTGCCCGAAATTCCATTTCAGGGCGGAATGCAATCGAAGCGAAACTTTCTACACTTTTCAAACACGCTCTTAAGTGAGTTGAGACGATTCTTCAGTTAAGCATGAAACAATACGACCCATAGTACAGCTAATCTACGTAAAGCATCAATGAAGCAGAAACGAACCCTCAGCGGAGAAATGGAGGATTGAGAAGGTACTGTAGATGTCATCGATTTCATGACAGTTTGATTCAAGCACTACAAATTATTTACTGAGAGTTGAAATTGCATGCAGCCATATTAATGCAAACTTGAAAGTGTTGTTGTGTTCTACAAACCCTAAAAATCTCTCAAGAGATAGTTCTAAATTACAGTTCTTGAGATTTCGTTATCAGAAGCGATTTCACTTCCAGAAATTCTACTAAATGAAGGTGTCATTATGTTTACATCGCTAGTACTTTACTAATACCTATTTAGTTAGTTTAGATTCTAAGTATTTAACAGACATTCATGGAAAATACTGAGAAGAAAAGGAAGAGCTTCGTCTTTAGAGCCAACTTGGGTGCTAGTTGTCAGCACTAGTAAAGAACGCCTTAATTCCTCGCCTAGGCTGAGGAATTTATAGAACGAACTACCGTTTTCAATGAACAGATGCTTCGAGTTTTAATTTTATTTGTGATTGGAAACACAAATTTGTCTTCCCACTAAATATTACAATACGTATACTGAGCCAAAGCATTAATGATAGAAATGTACTTCTAAAGTTGTGATAGCTATCGTACACTTCTTAAGGAGTAGATTCATCTAAGTCACCGTTTTTCTAGACTAAAAGCAAAAAATAACTAGCGAATTGTGAAATACCTAACTAAGCGCGATATCTAAATTTGAATCGACTTGAAATGTGCTTCCACCTTGTTATTCATGATTTTTGATTTACCATTCGTTCTTTCAGATTGGTCACCTTCTTAGAAGTAAAGCTCTCGTTTATCTTGGAATCACCTTGCATTGTTTTCCGTAGTTCCACGGTTTTAATTTAGGTAATCCCCTAGGGCTGTCGTAAAGATTCAGTGAAGGAGGTAGACGCGCCTCCGGCAAGACACTTAGATTACGTAGTGAAGCCACCTCGCAGTTAGACCGAGCAGAGTAGTTTCTCAAGCCAACCGGAAACGACTGACCGCAAGATGAGCAAGCAACCTAGGCGAGTCATTCTCCTTGAATTGAGTGCTGGGTGGTTTTGGCTGAGAGGAAGCCGTAGTAGAGATTTTTCGGGAAAAGTAATGAGACAGGTTCACCTTCTTAACATTGGAATTCATAACCTCACAATGCTCGAGCTACTCGAAAAGCTGCGGCTGGGGGGCACAGTTTTCACGCCCAACGTGGATCACCTGATGAAGTTGCAGCACGATCTAGAGTTCTACCGGGCATATCAAGGTGTGGACTTCAAGGTGTGCGACAGTCGAGTTTTAATATACGCGTCGTATTTCTTAGGAATCCCGATTCAAGAGAAAATCTCTGGCTCTGACCTATTTCCAGCGTTCTACACCTACTACCGCAATGACTCCAGCGTCAAAATCTTCTTACTTGGTGCCGCACCTGGAATTGCTGATGCCGCTCGGACTCGAATTAATACCAAAGTCGGACGCGAAATGGTCGTCGCCGCTCACTCGCCCTCATTCGGCTTCGAGAAAAACGAAGCCGAATGTCAAGCCATCGTTGATTTAATCAACCGCTCAGGAGCAACTGTGCTAGCGATCGGAGTCGGTGCACCCAAACAAGAACTTTGGATCACTCGGTATAAAGACCAGCTTCCGAACGTCAAAACCTTCCTCGCGATCGGCGCGACGATCGATTTTGAAGCAGGAACTGTCCAGCGTTCTCCTCGTTGGATGAGCAATGTTGGACTAGAGTGGCTGTTTCGGATCTTCTGCGAACCTAAACGCCTTTGGAAACGCTATCTAATTCAGGCTCTTCCCTTTTTCTGGCTGATACTTCAGCAGCGTTTTCATGCCTACCGCAATCCTTGGCCCACAGAACGCCCGCAGCCCACACATGAAAAATCACAATCACTCGTGAAAACAATCTAGGGAGATTACGGATTGCTTTTTTGAAGATTTTGCCTTTCCAATTCCTTAACAATATCTTTTTGAAACATAAGTTATGGCATAGTTAGGAGAAATCTACTGACAACGTAATTCGATAAGCGGTACCATCTAGCGAACCTGTACAGACAGCTTCTGTTCACAAAAGACCGCACTCTAGGGCTTGCATCTAATTCTTTTCCTGCTATCTGACTTACCCAAACGTGCCCATCTCTCGGTTTTGTGTGCCCTCCAGGTAATGAGCAACCCATTTTCTTAGATTCCTCTTATGACAAGCATGAACATGGAGACAAAGCGATATTCTGAAGACTTCGATCTTCAAAGCTATTGGCTCGTCCTGAAACGTCGCTGGTTAGTTGCTACGGGTGTATTTGCTGCAACCGTCGGACTCGTTGGACTTGTCACCTCAATGCAACGACCAAGCTATGAAGCGAACGGGCGAGTTCTAGTGCAGTCGAGCCGAACGACCTCGCTCACTGGAGTTGGTGAAAAAGTCGGAACGCTTGAATCTTTGAAGCGGGAAGGTAACCCGCTCGATACTCAGGCTGTCGTCGTCACGTCTTACCCAATCTTGCAGCGCGTGATCGATACGCTGCAATTGAAAAACAGTAAAGGGCGACCGATGGATCCGGAAGAGCTAAGCCGTCGCTTGAAGGTGGAAGCGGTTCCGACTACAGATATTCTTAACCTGAAGTACAGCGACGACGATCCGGAGATGGCGGCAAACGTGGTCAATCAGATCATGAAAGCTTACATCGACAATAACCTGAAAACCAACCAGGAAGAAGCCAATAAAGCAGGTCGCTTTATCGAAAGTCAGCTTCCAAGCGCGGAAGATGCACTCAACAAGGCATCTGAAGAACTCCGAGACTTTAGAACTCGGAACGGCATTGTGGATTTAGAGCGTGAATCTGCTGCCAACATTAATTCAAGTGCAACGCTTCAAGATCAGTTGAGTCAAGCTCGAGCGCAGTTAGCAGATGTTGCTCGACAAGAGCAAGCAGTTGCAAATCAGTTGGGACTAGAACTGGGACAGGCGATCGACCTTGCATCTCTGAGCCAGTCTGCGGGTGTGCAAGAAGTTCTCAGCCAGCTTCAGCAGGTTCAGACTCGTTTAGTCACTGAGCAGTCCCGTTTCAAATCCACTACGCCGCAAATTCAAACCTTAAAGCAGCAGCAGGACGATCTCAACGCTCTATTGCAAGCGCGAGTCAGTGAAGCGGTGGGCGCTAATGTAGGAGTCGCGCCAGGAGCGCTGCAAGTGGGTGACATTAAGCGCAAACTTGCTGAGAGCTTAGCACAACTACAATCTCAGCGAATTGGTTTAGATGGTCGGATTTCAACCCTGTCTGGACTACTGACCAACTACCGCAGCCGTGCCTTACAAACTCCGACTCTGATAAAACAACAAAGCGAACTCCAACGCAAGCAGGACATCGCGCTGACTGCCTACCAAAATCTCAATGCCCGCAAGCAAGAAATTGAAGTAGCAAAGAATCAGCAGGTAGGCAACGCCCGCATTCTGCAAAATGCGCTAGTTCCAACTCAAGCTGCAAGCCGGATGCGCTTAATCTTGTTAGCAGCAGGAGCGATGGTGGGCTTGCTACTGGGTGTTGCGGCTGCCTTCTTCGTAGACGCGATCGATAAATCGCTCAAAACGGTCAAAGATGCCGAAGCACAGTACGGCTACACGCTGTTGGGCTTAGTGCCGCGATTTGAGACCAGCGATACTCCGACCATTCTGTCGCCCACTGCCGACGATATCTCGCCGCGCGTGATTGCAATGACATCACCTCGATCGATGATTCATGAAGCCTATCAGATGCTGCAAGCAAACCTGAAATTCATGAGTCTCGACAAGAAGGTGAAAACGATCGTCATTAGTAGCGCTGTGCCGCGTGAAGGCAAATCCGAAGTTGCAGCAAACCTCGCTGCAACAATGGCGCAATCGGGTCGGAAAGTGCTGCTTGTGGATGCAGATATGCGGAATCCATCACAGCATCACCTTTGGGGTCTGGTTAACTCGGTCGGTTTGACTAATGTTGTCGTTGATCAAAGTGAATTACGGCAGGCAGTCAAGCCTATTACCAGCAATTTATCAATTCTGACAGCGGGCGTAATGCCACCGAACCCATTGTCGATTCTTGATTCGGAGGCGATGACTGCCTTCTTAGATACTGTCTCTAAAGATTACGATTACATTCTGTTCGATACACCGCCGCTGGCAGGCACTGCGGATGCTGCGGTACTTGGCAAAATGGCGGACGGAATCCTGATTACGGTTCGTCCGGGTGTGGCGGATGCTGCGAGTGTCGCGGCGGCAAAATCGCTGCTCGATCGCTCAGAACCAAATATTTTGGGACTCGTGGCGAACGGTGTAAATGTACGGTATGAGCCGGACAGCTACTTCTACTACACCAGTCCGCGTGAGCAAGTCTCAGAACGAGTCGATCGTGGTGAACGGCTACGATCACTGCTAACGAAGTAGCCCCGCGCTTGTTGTAAAGAGGAAATTGCGCGATCGCGCCCAGTGCGATCGCGTTTTTTCGCAGGAATCAAGAACATTTTGCCTGCACTGGTAACTCCGTGAGGTCTATAAAGAAGGAATTCAGATTTTCATGTCTATACTCAGTGCAACTTTAATCGGAATCGTCGGAATCTTTTTCGGATTAAGTGCTTGGACGTTATTGGAGACGATTTGCGCTTTATCTTTTGCGATACCAGAGCAACACCGTGCAACTAGAGCAGCAGAACGAATTGCCATTCTTGTTCCTGCTCATAATGAAGAAGCTGGACTAGCGGCGACCTTAGCAAACCTGATGCCGCAATTACAATCACAAGATCGGCTCGTTGTAGTAGCGGACAATTGCACAGATTCGACAGCAGAGATCGCGCGTCAGCATAGTGCGATCGTGTTAGAACGTCAGGATTTGACGCAGCGGGGGAAAGGCTATGCTTTAGATTACGGTTTGCGCTTTTTGGAGAATGATCCACCTAATGTCGTGATTGTGGTGGATGCTGATTGTCAGGTTAAAGCGGGTGCGATCGCAGCTTTGACACAGGCGGTGATGAAGACTAATCGCCCGAATCAAGCCACCTATCTAATGACGAAACCGCCCCAGCCAAGCGCAAAAGATTCAGTTTCGGCGTTTGCTTTTAAAGTGAAAAACCTGGTGCGACCTTTGGGACTGCTGCAACTTGGATTGCCGTGCTTACTGACGGGAACGGGTATGGCATTTCCTTGGAAGGCAATTCAATCTGTGAATCTAGCGAGTGGGCATCTGGTCGAGGATATGAAGCTGGGCGTGGATTTGACAATCGCAGGATATCCGCCGATTTACTGCCCAGAGGCGCGTGTGATCGGAATGTTACCTCAGCAGCAGAGTGCGACTCAGAGCCAGCGGACGCGATGGGAGCATGGACATTTACAAGCAATCTCAGTATATGTGCCTACTTTGATCAAAACAGCGTTTCAGAAACGCTGTTTTGATGCGATCGTGCTGGCATTGGAACTGAGTGTGCCGCCGCTTTCTTTGTTCGTCATCAGCTGGATGGGAGTGAGCGCGATCTCAATTGTGTGGGGCATTTTGTCCGGAGCTTGGACGGCTGGAATTTTAGCGATCGTGGCGGGTATTTGTTTGGCAGGTACAGTTCTGGGATCTTGGGTGAAGTTTGGGCGCGAAGAATTACCATTGGCAGAATTATTAGTCATCCCGTTTTATATCTTGTCGAAACTTCCGCTGTACTTTAAGTTTTTAGTTCGTCCGCAGCGCGACTGGGTTCGGACAGAGCGCAATTCAGGTTCAGATCCAAATGCGGTCAGAATTTTGGAGAAGTAGTCCAAACTGTAAATTCACGTAGGAACTCGGTTAGAGAATTAAAGTCAGTTCTACAATCGGATTGAGATGCAGGCGAGGTGCAACAGGTTTAAAGGTCGCACCTCGTTTTGATTAATCGAACTACGGACAAAGAACTTTTACGGTGGACTTTTACGGTGAAGCGATACGTCTCTTTGAAAACGATCGGTTTTAGTTTCGTGGGAGGGCTGGCACTTGCGCTTGCAGGAGTCTTGCCTGGTTTTGCTGCCGAACGATTAAATTTACGCTTAGGACCATTTGAGCAATCGATCGCGGTTTCAGATTTAGAAAAATTTGCCAAAACGGGCGAAGTTCCCTCAACGCTTCAACTGTATTCGGCAGTTCTAACGCCTGAATTTCGTCGGGCATTGGCTAGCCGACTGCGGCTCGACCCGAATCTGGGCACTCAGGTTGTGGAAGACCTGCTTAAATCACCGTCTGGGCGGCAGGTGTTGAACTCGATTCGGCAAGCTGCACCGGAATTGAGTCTGGAAACGTTGCAGGCGGGTTTTTCGTTGGCAGCGCGACAGGCGGATGGATTAGATGCGATCGGCGTGATCAAAGCAATTCCGCAAGAAAGCGTGACGATCGATGTGACTCAGGCGATCGGGATTGCGTCGCAGTTAAACCTTTCGTACTGGAAAACGCAGGGCATTCGATCGCTGTTAGAACGCAGCTTGAATGCAGGCAATTCGCAGTTTCGTGCCTCGTTTGATCCGTCGATCGCGGGGAAGCAATCGGTGCAGGAAGACTCGCTTTTGTTCGTCGATACGGCACGCAAGCGACAGTTACCCGTTGATTTTTACTGGAGTGCTGCCAATCCTCAAGCACCCCTTGTAGTGATTACGCCCGGATTTGAAGCAAATCGTAAGTTTCTCGCTTACTTGGCGCGACATTTAGCGTCACATGGGTTAACGGTTGCCGCGATCGAACATCCTTTTCTCTCACGGGCAGGAGCGACACCATCAGTGAACCCCGATCGCGTGATTCCAGCGAGTGAATTTATCGATCGACCGAAAGATATTCAGTTTTTGCTGGACGAATTCGCTAAATTGAATCAGCAACCAGGAGCGCTGCAAGGAAAACTCAACGCTCAACGAGTTAGCGTGATTGGTCATTCACTCGGCGGGTATGAAGCATTGGCATTGGCGGGTGCGGAACTGCGGTTTGATGAACTGCGCGAATTTTGCCAAACGAGCGGATTGTTGGAGCGGGTTCCGGCGGATTGGTTGCAGTGTGCTGCGATCGCGCGACCCGAAAAGCGATTAAGCCTGCGAGATCCAAGAGTGGTGCAAGCGATCGCGCTTAATCCGGCGATCGGGCAAATTTTTGGCAAATCGGGATTGAAGTCGGTGGCAACTCCAACGCTGATTTTAACCAGCACTGATGATACGTTAGCGCCAGCATTTAGTCAGCAGCTTCAGCCCTTTTTGCAACTGCCGACCCCGAAGTACTTACTGACCGCGATCGGAACAACGCATTTAAGTGTGAGCGATCCGGGGAACTTCAGCGGGGCGATCGCACAAGGAACACTGGTGAAAGAGCGCAGAGGACAAGAGGTGGAACCACTACGCCGCTTGTTACAAGGGGTGAGTTTGGCATTCATCAAGCAAGCGACTTCTGAAGCACAAACCTATCAGCCGTTTTTATCGCCGGAGTATGCACGATCGCTTTCTAGACCAGATTTACCATTGCGGCTGAATACTGAGTTACCTGAGAATCTAACTCGCTGGTTAAGTTTGGCTGCGATGTTTTGATGACTCTCAAGCGGGATTGTGACCGTAAAGCACGTTCCAACCTGCACAGTACTATCTACGGCAATTTGCCCACCCAGTCGATCGACGCACTTTTTCACGATTGCCAGTCCTAAGCCCGTGCCAGCAATCTTATTTGTATTACTGGCACGGTAGAACGATCGAAACAATTGAGGCTGCTCTGCTTTGGGAATGCCAATTCCTGAATCTTGCACTTGAAGTTTTAATTGGTGAGCATCGATCGACAACCGACAGAAAATGTTGCCGCCATCTGGTGAATATTTAATGCTATTTGAAAGGAGATTCGTAAGGATGCGTTGAAGCAATTCAGCGTCTATCAGAACTGTAGAAACTGAAGATTTAGCCGAAAACAGGATTTGATGTCGATCAGTATTCATCTGGGCTTCTTCAATCAACTCGGTACAGAAGCGAACTGGATCGATTTCAGTGAATTGCAGAGCTAACTTAGCTTGTTCGCTCCGACTAAGGATCAGAATGTCATCTAGCACCTGAGTCATCTGCCGAATTTTCGATCGCAGTCGTTGAATGTGCTTTTGTTTACGCTCAATCGAGAAGCAATCGCTGTTGAGTAAGTCGATCGAAGTAGACATTACCGCCAAAGGCGTTTTCAGTTCGTGTGCAGCATCGGCAAGAAAGCGCGTTTCTGGTTTGAGGTCTGTGGGATGTGATGCAGGAGTTTCGATCGTGCGACTCACCGTGGCGAATCCGATTGGCTGATTGGTATATTGATCGCGAATCAGAAACCATTGGCTCTCAAACCAAATCGTTTCAGCCTGCTTCAATAAAGCAAACTGTCCGCACCAATGTCCGCGATCGAAGAGTTGTGGCAAAACAGTTTTGTGCCAAAGATGCTGCATTGACTCGCTTAGCATAGCGGTGAAGGATGGCAGCAGGTCTGTGAACCCCAACAGAGTTTTGCCACTTGGGTTAAGACAAAGCCAACTGCCTTCTAGGGAGACTGCGCCGATCAAATCTGGACTCTGCTGCGCGATCGCATGAAACCAACCTGATTCGCTCCAAGTAAAGTTTGAGCACTTAGATTCATTGAGTTGAGTCGCCGAATGACATGGCTCTTCTAAAACTGGGGTGAAACACACTTTTGTAGCCTGATGAGTAGACTTCATTACAGCCTGCCTCGCTAGTCAGATCACAGGGAACTAAATCAACGCGGGAGCAAACTCCTCGCAAAAGTTCAGTAATTACTACTAATTAATCTCGTTGGCAATAAGAAGTTGTCCGTACAATCGCGGTCATCTTCACATATTCTTTACACTTTAAATGGGACGAACTCAGGAGATTTTCGAGAGCCGTTCTATACCGCTCCAAAATCCTGAGTGGATTGGAATTTTTGCAATCTTATCCGTAGTATTTCGTAAGAGGAATTGGTAAATTTACGTGTTTCGACGCTTCACAATTCTGTGATTGTGAAGTTAGGTTATATGAAACTCACGCTAAATAAGCTCAGTTTATTGAATAAACAGTCTATTTTTTCAAAAGTTAAGTGAAGTTAGGAGTTAAGTAAAACTAGTTAAGCAGGATCTATTACTGATTTGCATCGTAGTTCAATTCTTAATCATCTTATAGAAGATTTTTATAAAGGATTGAGTATTCTCACTCTCACTGAGTATCTACATAAGGCTTGTTAATCTTGAAAGTGATAGCTAAGTTTCCGTATCACTTCCACTCGAAACGCTTCTTTAATCAGGGGATCTCTACCAATTTTCAGTGCCACTAAAGCACCAAGGGTGTACTGGAATCGAGACTACACATCTACCCGTTTTCTTCAACTCGATTCCAAAAATTAGATGCAACTGATTTAGGAACGAGATTCTGATGCGTGAAAGGCTTTCTGTCTCCTCAGCCATCCTTCGGCTCTTTCAAACAGGACTGCTTCTCCAAGCAATTAAGAGAATTTTGTCCGCACCTAGAAGGTGTCGGCGCTCTCTTTTGTTTACAGTCGATAGTGCAATTTTTCTGATTGCTACCTGTATCGCTCTCGACCTGCGATTTGAAGAACTGCCCTTATTCAATCAGCTGAGCCGCTATCAGAGTGCTTTGATATTAGTCATTCCAGTTAAATTCTGTATTTTCTATTTGTTAGGAATGTATCGCCCGTTGTTGCGACATACAGGGGCTGAAATTCTGTGGTTAGCCTTAAAGGCAGTCATCTTAAGCGAGGCGGGTCTGGTTGCTTTTAGCCGACTGCTGAATATTTCTGTATTACCGCGATCGGTACAGATTATCTCAGCGCTGATTACCTGGATCGGCGTGGTTGGAATTCGGTTTACAGTCCGTCGATTTTTAGTACTGGTGGATGCTGCACCAAAGTTATTGACCAAAATTCCGCGTCTCGTTCCAACGCTGAAGGAGTTTGAGTCACAGCGAATTATCATCTATGGTGCTGGCTCCACTGGATTTCAGCTTTCTCAAGCATTGATGCGTGAGTCTGCTTATCAAGTCGTTGCTTTTGTGGATGACGATCCGGATATTCATGGACGAATGCTCGATCTCGTTCCGATCCACAGTCCGACGATGCTGAGAACGCTAATTGCTCAGTATCAGGTAACGATGATTTTACTTGCTGTTCCATCTGCGAAACCTCAAGAAAAGCAGCGGATTTTTCGGAGTTTGAAAGGGCTACCTGTGAAAGTGAAAACGGTTCCATCGGTGCGAGAAATCGTAACTGAGCGAGTGTCGATCGGACAAATTCGCAATGTGGATATCTCTGATCTGTTGGGACGCGGGGAGGTTTTACCCGATCCAAGTTTGCTGCGGGTGAATATTACGGATAAATCAGTCCTTGTCACAGGAGCAGGTGGCTCGATCGGGTCGGAACTCTGTCGCCAGATTGCTCAGCAGAATCCGCGCTTGCTAGTGCTGTATGAGTTGAATGAGTTTGCGCTGTATTCGATCGATGCGGAATTAGCGGAAACGTATCCGCACATTTCTCGCAAAGCGCATTTAGGATCGGTGACGGATGGCGATCGTTTAGCAGAAGTGTTCCAAAAATACGAGGTAGAAACGGTTTATCATGCGGCTGCCTACAAACACGTGCCGTTAGTTGAAGCAAACGCGGCACAAGGCATCATCAACAATGCTTACGGAACGATGGTGACGGCTCAGGCTGCCGATCGCTGCAAGGTAGATACGTTTGTGTTGATTTCCACAGACAAAGCGGTGCGTCCTACAAATGTCATGGGTGCAACGAAACGAATTGCGGAACTGGTGCTCCAAGCGCTAGCAGCAAAGCCGCAAACTCATACTCGATTTGTCATGGTTCGATTCGGTAATGTGTTAAACAGCAATGGTTCTGTTGTGCCTCGGTTCAGGCAGCAGATCGCAGCAGGTAAACCGATTACCCTGACGCATCCGGAGATGACACGCTATTTTATGTCGATTCCAGAGGCTTCGCGGCTGGTGATTCAGGCGGGGGCGATGGGACAAGGAGGGGATGTCTTTCTATTAGATATGGGTGAGCCAGTGCGGATTTACGATCTGGCGGTGCAGATGATCGAATTGAGCGGGTTAGTGCCCGGAGAAGACATCGACATCGAGATTACAGGATTGCGACCGGGCGAGAAGTTGTACGAAGAGCTACTGATCGGTGGGGATGCGATCGCAACGAGTCATCCGAAGATTTTTGCTGCACGAGAAGCGATGATTCCGTGGAAAGAGTTAGAGCCTTTATTAGATCAGCTTTTCTTAGTGGCGTGTCAAAAGAATCCGAATAAACTAAGATCGCTGCTCAAAATCCTAGTGCCTGAGTATGCTCCCGCTGTTCAAGCTTCTACCTCTTCTGTGCTTCGTCCGCACAATTAGCATTGAAGGAGTTGATCGTTAAGCTGCTCCTGACGTTCTTTCTAGAGATGGGCGTACCAGGCTCAACTTGAACGTTAGCCTTGACTGAAAACTCAGTAAGTCCTGATATGAACGTTCAGCCTCAATACCGCTTAGGTATCATCCTTACGCTGTTAATTGGATTCTGCACGGCAATTGGAATTTGTCACCTTTATCAAAGCATTTCGAGTAAACCCGTTTTCCCGATCGATAAAGATACGCTGACAATCACTTGCGTCGATCGTCTAGAGAGTTCCGAAATTTGACGAATTACGTAGCGCCTTTGGTAATCTGATTGAGGATTCACTGGGAAAACGTGCCATGACTGAGACACCGCAAGAATTACCAAATGCTGATGATCTGCTTTTATCACTCCGTCGCAAAGAGGGATCGTGGGTCGAATGGGCACAGGCTTGTCAAACCCTACAGAAAGCGGGCTACACTCCTCAAGCAATCTTTGAGGCGACTGGATTTGAGCCGATTCACCAGAATCAAATCATTGTCGCAGGTCAGGTTTACGATTCGATGTTAAAAGGCGGCGTTTCGGATGAGGTTCGATCACACTTCGGCTACAAAGCCAGCGATATTCTATACGAACTGCGGATTCTCTCTCAATCAGAGCGAGCAGCAGCAGCAGAATTGGTTTTTGAGAAGGACTTGGATACCGATGAGGTTCACGAAGTTGCTCGCGCACTCAAAGATTTTTCGCGATTAAGCAAATTGCCCGAAGGATTTACCGCCCATCCCGGTGATGCGGTTGCTTATCAAGCCTGGAAAACGGCGAAAGAGAAATCGGATTTGCAAGAACGATCGCGCTTCATTGCTAGAGGTCTGAAATTTGCTCAGAGTGAAACCGCTCGACGTGCGATCGAATCACTTTTAACCGATTTCACCGTTACGCCAAAACGTCCCGCTCCCCGCCTTCCGGTCTATCGCTTAGAATCCGATGAGCAACTTCCGCGTATTTTACCTGTTGCCGGAAAGCTGCCGCTAACCGTTGCTGATCTTCATGCTGTGCCGATGATCGAAGAAACGGGCGCATTCGCGATCGTGCAATTTTCGGGGACAGGAGCCTGGCTGACGGTTCCAGGTTGGCAGGTGATCCGCAGTGCCGATGATCCGGTGGCGATTTTATGCGACAGCGATCGATTGCCCACCCCGTTACCCGGAAATCCAGAAGAAGTGATTGTTGTGTTGGATCGATCCGAGCGGGAATGGCAAGCAGATAGTTATTTTGCGATCGCGAACGGCGATCAGCTTGAATTGCAGTGGTTTGAGGAAGCGCCAACAACGACACTACTGGGACGTGTAATTTTAGTCATGCGTCCAAAAAAGGTATTAGACGAAGCTTATTCCACGGAACTTTGGCAACTTGATGAATAAAAAAAGCGGTTCCATTACGGAACCGCTTCAAACCAAGGGGTAGTTTAAGGGTTATCGAACCTGACCGTGAGTTGCAGTCATATTGATCGGTTTAATGAAATACAATTTCGCTAATTGCACCCCGTTTGAGAGGTAGTAGGGCAGTTTCTTCAGCGTCTTCACGAATTTCGATCCGGTAGCGCTGTCGATCGCTCTTAAGCTCTCATTGTTCTTCACGCAGGTTTCCAAGCGGGTGTAGAACTCTGGATGCTTGATGTTGAGAATGACGGGGAAAACGCGACCTGCGGTTTCATTTGTTTTTTCGATCACCGTGTACTCAAACTCGCGGGTATTTAAACCGATCGCTTCATAGAACTCGGTGCGTTGAATGTCATTCAGGTACATTGTTGCAAACACCGACAGCAAGAAGAATCGACACCAGAGTTTGGCTTTCCAGTCGTTCAAGAATTGGGGCTGAGTCCGCATCAATGCATCGAAAAAGTCACCGTGGCGGTTTTCATCCTGACACCAGTTATCAAAGAACTTGAAAATCGGATAAAGCCGATCTTCAGGATGTGCATTCAGGTGATGGAAAATTGTGATGTAGCGCCAGTAGCCAATCTTCTCAGACAAGTAAGTTGCGTAGAAGATAAACTTCGGCTTGAAGAAGGTGTATTTACGGCTCTTGGTCAAAAAGCCCAAGTCAAGGGACAAATTGAAGTCCGATAAAGCTTTGTTTAAAAATCCAGCGTGACGAGCTTCATCACGGGACATCAACGCAAACCCTTCAGCTAGAAGCGGATTGCGGTCTTTGAGCTTGCGGGACAGTTCTTTGTACAGCAAGAAACCTGAAAATTCAGCCGTACAAGAGCGCTCTAGAAATTCAACAAAGACTTTGCGGGTTTCACCATCAATGTGATCCCAGGATTGCTCAAACTCCTCATCCCGCACAAAATGATGGCGGTTGTAGTCGTTTCGCAATTCTGCTACGAGCGCTTCAAATTCTTCCTCATTGACAGAGAGATCCATCTGCGCCATCTCGTCAAAGTCGGTGGTGTAGAAGCGCGGCGTTAGAATCGTTTCTTTCGCTGGAACTTTGATTCCGGGGCGCAGTTCTTCAAAGCCTGGTTTTTTAAGAGAATCTACCATGAGTTTTACGCAAAGCGCAGTGTGGTCTAGGTGCAGTCTGTGGATGCGGCAAATCGCTTTACCATCTGGCATTCCACGATTTCATCCGTCTCTTAGTGTACCAAGCTTCCTGCAACGCTTTTCCGCAGTTTTATTAAGAGTTGCAACAGGTCTTTATATTTTGGAATCGTGTTTAAGCCCAGCCCCGCAATCGATAAACCAAAATTCCAATATATTCTTTGATGGCGCGACTGGTGCGACGCATTTGATCGGCATCAGGCAAGGTGTCGAGAATGGTCGCTTCGATCGTTGAGGCACGATCAAAGTTAGTTGTGTTGTAATCGGTCGGAGCCGGAATCGCATCAATGCCAAGCTTCTTGAAAATCATCATCGATCGCGGCATATGCATCGCAGAGGTTACCAGCAAGATTTTCTGAATCTTCTGAGCTTTCATAATCTCCAACGAGTTCACTGCATTTTCGCGGGTGGTGAGCGATTTCGGCTCGAGCAACATTGCTGATCGCGGAACGCCCATCGTTTCCATCAAAACCGCCATATCCTCCGCTTCAGAAGAACTGCTCGGTCGCCAATCGACTCGTCCACCGCTGAGGATGAGTCGGGGTGCTTTCTTATCTCGGTACAGTTTCGCACCGTAAAGCACGCGATCGCCTTCTTCTTTCACTTCGATCCAAGGGCGCGGCGGTAATGCCGATTCAGTTGCACCACCGAGAACGACGATCGCATCTGCGCTCGGAAGTTCACCTTGGGTAATGTATTGGAATTCTAAGGATTGAACGATCGCATTACTGACCCAAGCACTAGAACATAGAAACAAAATCAACAATGTGAGCGTAACGGGAATTAAAGCTAAACGCGATCGCTTTTTCCACAGCAAAATGAACGTGAGAATGAGCAACAAACAACTCAAACCCAACGGATAAAGAAAGATCGGCAGCAGTTTGGAGAGGAATAGAAACATGAGGATGCGATGCCTTTGACAGACGTGACCGATTCCGCAGAGTATTCTATCCCTCCTTCATGAGTTGATCGCATTCCTCCGTTAAACATTCAAAACGTCTTTGGCAGCATCAAGGTAGTACTGTCTCTCTTCAAAGCCGTTCATTCCACCGTTAATCGTGCGTGTTACCATTTCGAGATCATCTCGATCGGCAAATTGATTGATTTGATGTTTCGACCAGAACCAGCCCGCACTCAGACACGCCAAATCATACTCAGCTAATCGCGTTGGGGCTTGCATCAAATCAATCCCTAATGCCTGTCCACAAGCTAGATAGTTCGATCGACCCGTAATTTGAATCAAGCCCCGACCTTTGAAGCGACACCCATCACCGGGTTGAGTATTGCCTAAATCGGTTCTGCCTTCGAGATAGTCGCCCGGATCAATCTCTTCAAGATAGTGAAATGAACCTGATTCGTGAATCAATTGAGCGAGAAAGTGAGCCTGACGCAATCGAGTGCTAATTTCATACTCTGCCATTGTTAAAAGCAGGTGTGGCAGAAGTGAAGTGACTTGAGCGCGATCAGCGTAAGGTGCAATTTCTAAGAGTCGATCGACATCAATATCGGGTAAAGGCGTTGCAGGAAAGATCTCGACATAAGGATTTTGAGTGGTTCTCGCAGGCATCGATAACAGCGATCTCAGTGCAGCGTCGATCGCTTGATCTTGCGGTTGAAACTGAGCATTTGGAAGATTCAAAATCAACTGTCGGAGCCGATTCACTGTTTTGATGCGGGCAACACTCACAGCATCATTTGGAAAACTGCCTTGATATGAAGCACGATCGCTCGGACGCGCTGGAAGATTGCTTAACTGCCGCAGTAAAGTATCAGCCTGAATATCACTTGGCTGGAGTGTATTGCTTGTCGTACTGAGCAAAATTTTCTGTAAACGATCAGCGGCTTGCTTTCTCCAGATCATCAGTTGCGGCAGTGATGTCATCTTGAGATCTCCTCAGTAAAGACCAACGGTAAGTTTTCTAATTGCTAAAACTTAGACTGGACAATTTGGAGTGCGAAAGAACTGCGTAATTTTGGGCAACTCATGCATCGCTGAGAAGATGCCTCCGTATTTTCAAGGATAGAGAGAGGCTATGGTTTGGATTGGAAAAATTGAAACTTTTGGATGATTCAGGGATTGCTTGAAATTGTTTACATAAGTTAAGTTGATTCTCATCTAAGTTGGGGCGGCACTATGGAAGCGAAAAAGAGATCGAAATTAATTCAGTTTCTCCGGGAAGAACTGGCGCTTCCAACTTCTGCGATCGATTTCGCCGTAAAGCACAGCCAGCCTGAACTTGCCCCACTTCATATGATCCTCTGGCAGTATGGCTTAGTGACGTTGAGCCAACTTGATCAGATTTTTGATTGGTTAGAAAAGTCATAGCTACGAATGTTGATACAGCCTGCCATTGCGGATTTGTACGACTGGATGATTTGCCAACCGAATGAGACTTTCATCATGAGTGGTGACTAAAACTGTGATGCCGATCTGATTCAGCTTTTTCAGAATTTTAATCACCTGCCAAGAATTATCAGGATCGAGATTTCCGGTCGGTTCGTCTGCAAGCAAAATCGGGGGGGTTCCGACGATCGCGCGTGCAATACTCACTCGTTGCTGTTCTCCACCAGAAAGCTCTTCTGGAAAACAATCTGCTTTATGAACCAGTCCTACCATTTTGAGTGCAGGTTGTAAGCGGCGTTGAATTTCAGGACGAGAATGACCCTGCGCCCACAGCACAAATGAAACATTCTCTGATACGGTTCGACGCGGAATTAGTTTGTAATCTTGAAACACCACTCCGATTCGACGACGCAGAAACGCAAGCTGATTTCCACGGAGTCGGGCTGGATTTTGTCGATCGACCAAGATTTCGCCATCAGATGGCAGTTCTGCTCCATACAGCAATTTAAGAAGCGTTGACTTCCCGGAACCAGACGGTCCTGTAATAAACAAAAAGTCGCCGTTTTTAACATCGAGCGAAATGCCTGAGAGCGCAGAACTTCCGTTCGGGTAAGTTTTGCTCACCTGACGCAGTTGGATCAGCACTTTAGCAGACACAGATTGAGCATCATCACGGGTAGGGACGGACGGCGATCGAGTCAGGACTTGAGCCATAGCATTTGAGCCACAACAGTCGGCACAGGAAATCAACTTCCTTCTTGTACATCCGAACCCGATCCGATCCCTCCGAGAAATCTCGGTATCTTGATTTTGCTCGAATTGAAACAAAAAACTGCGCTGAGGATTTTACCTAGCGCAGCTTCATTTGTCCTTAATCACGCTTTAGCGTCTAAATTCGTTGAGCCACTCGCGCAATTGTTCTCCAGCCACATCGCGACCACCCAAGCCGAACGAGATCGCGATCGCCACCGCGATCGCTCCCAGCAACAGCCCAAACGCCAAATTCACAATATTCGGCGCGATGCCAATCTGCTGAAGTGCCAATGCTGCCACAAATCCAATAATCGCAATGCGAGCGACTTGACCCAACAGTTTCGACTGCCGACTGCCAGAACTGGTAATCAAGCTATACGCTAAATTTGCCAGATATAGTCCAACCGCAAAGACGACCAGCCCAGCTAGAATGCGCCCAAAAATGTAAAGCAGTCCAGCGATGATTGCAGTCAATGCTTGAATGCCAAGAACATCCACAGCAGCAACGGTTGCAAACAGCATAATACCGACTAAAACGACCACGCCTGCAATTTCTGAAGGCGATCGTACTGCTGGTTTCTGATCAGGTTGCAATACCGTTTCACCTGTTTGAAATTCAGTATTGTACTGTTCCGGTGGAACTCTAGGTGTGTAAGGTGCAGATTGCAGCCCTAGCCAATAAAAGAGATTATCAAAGCCAACGCTTGCAAGAATGCTTGACACCAAATCTGCAACAAATTTACCGATGACATAAGCGATCGCCAAAATTGCTGCTGCTGTAAAGATTAATGGCACTGCGTTCAGGATCTGATTCAGCATCGCGGTTGCGGGTCCCGAAATTGCCGGAATCCGAAGCGCGTCGAGTGCAGCAGTCGCGGTTGGAATCAAAATCAAGACATAAACGATCGTGCCTAAAATCCAAGACAGCGATTGACCGCCTCTGGCTCGGCTCAATCCGATTCTTGCTCCCATTCGATCAGTTCCGATCGCGCTGAGCAAGTTTGTGACAATGCCGCGCACCGTCCGGGCGATAAACCAACCGATCACCGCGATTACCAACGCTTTAATAATGTTGGGAAGCGCACCTAAAATATCATTCAGTAGGTTTTGAACGGGTTGGAGCGGACCTTGCAGGTTCAAAACGCCCAAAATTAGCGGTAGGAAAAATAGAAAGACAAACCAGTAAACCGCGTTTCCGAGGGTTTCACTGAGTCGGAAAGTGTTTGTCCTCAGCGGATCGTCACTCGATTCAGAAACTTTTTCATCCAATGAAAACCTTTCTGAAGTGCGAACAACGAGCGTTTTGGCGATCGTTGCTACGACCCACGCCAATCCTGCCAAGAGCGCAGCCGCACCCAACTGAGGCAAAAAGGCGAAAATTTGATTGAGGAAGTTATTCAGCGGTTGCGAAACCGTGTTTAACCCAAGCGCATTTAAGGCAGCAACTACTGCCAGGATCATGATGATCCAAAACACGATCGTCGAAATTAGGCTTTCAACGTTAAAATTCGCCCGTCCTCGTCCGCCTGAGACCCAATCTGCCAATCGATTATCGAGCGATGTCCGCTTCAGCAATCCGCGTACAATACTCGATACAAAAGCGGCAACTAATGCCCCAATCAACAAGACAAGTAGCGCACCGCCTAATTTGATAAGCAGATCAGCGACATTAACGCCTTGAATGTAACCAAATGGTGCTTGTCCAGGTGGAAGTTGAAGTTGAGCGAACTTCAGGTTCCCTGTGAGTAGCTGCGTACTCTCAATCTGATCAAAATGTTGCCAGAACTCGTTCATAGTTCCTTCATAAACCCCTTTCGCTTTCAAAAAAGCGCATCTCGATCGCTTTTGTAGATGTGTGATGACCGCTAATTTTAGAGAAGCAATTCTGCCTGCTTGTCCTTTGTGAAGTCCACAGTAGAAGCACTGAATTCTGTCAGGGGATGCAGTCTTGTCTCTCTGAAATTACGGTTGTCTCATAAGAGTACTCGCATCTCTCACTGGAGAAAAGCTTTTGGAAACACTTTTTTGTTTTTTCTACGAGGTGCTTGACTGAGCGATCGATAGCGAATGCACTGAACTCGTGTTTTATCCCGCTGAATTGCTGAGTCGCACAAGTTAGTGCAGAGTATCCCATGTTCTAAATTGGTTTATCTTCAGTCCAGAGAGAGATGTCGGACGATCTAAACCATCCGCGATCGATAATGAATTTGTAGCAAGTGCGGGAGATTCAATCGATGGATTCACAGGTGTTTGAGCAATCGATCCTGATTCAAGCGAGTGCAACTGATGTTGAGCGTTGTTTTACAGACTTGAATTTGATGCATCGCTGGCTAAATCCAGCGCTTCGGTGTGAACCGATCGAGCAGTGGTCAACCGAGGTCGGGAGCGAAAGCCGCTTTGTTATTCAGATCCCCGTGTTGCAGCCTGCGCTCAAAAGTGTGGTGGCAGAACGGCAACCCGGATTAGTGGTTTGGCAATTTGAGGGATTTTTTAGAGGGCGCGATCGCTGGGAGTGCAATCCCGAATTGAAGGGAACGCGCCTTATCAATCGGTTTGAATTCGAGATTCCGAATCCGCTTGTGCGTTTTGGGTTTAACCGATTCGCGGCGAAGTGGACGCAGGAAGATATGGAGGCACAACTGCGCCGATTAAAACGGGTTGCGGAAACATTGAGCTAATTGCCTTCGATTCGATCAAGCAATTGCTGAATCACGTCGCGATCGTTTGCAGTCGGAACGCTGTCAAGATAGCCTTCTAAATCTTGTCGCGCTTCAATCCAGCGATTCGATTGAAAATAGATGATCCCGCGATCGCGCAATTCAAAGGGCGCATCCGGAAACAGAATCAGAATTCTTTCAATCATCGCAAGGCATTTTTCGATCTTGCCTTGGTTGAGATAAACGCCTTTCAAATTTGTCAACATTCGCGCGAGAAACTGTCTCGGTGTGACAGCTTCAAGAAATTGAGGACGCATCTCAACAGGTTGACCCGCAAGCTGGTTTAGCCGTTCTTGGCAATCTTGAGGGAATAGAATTTCTCCATCATGAAACGCATCAACAAAGATATCCATGTCTTCATTCACTGCTGGACGAATTAGAAAATGCCCAGGCATTCCGATGCCCACCATTGGAAAATTAATGCGTTTTGCGATCGCTAAATACAAGAGTGCTAAGGAAATTGGAATTCCGGTTCTACGATCGATCACATCATTGAGAAAGCTATTACGAGGATTGTAGTAATCTTCAGAATTGCCAGAAAATCCTAAATCCTTGTACAAATACTGATTAATCGTTTGGACAATTCGCAGCGGGTACGGTTCTTCGGGGAGCCTTGTTTGAATGTCCGCTGCCATTTTATCGATCGCGCTCAAATATTCATCAACCTCTAAGTCTGGATATTCCTCTTGTGCGATATAAAGAGCAGCTTTCTCAAGATCAATCTTCTCGTCATCTTGACGAACTTCTTGATAAAACCGTTGTCGAGCCAGCGAGAATTTCATTCCTTAATGTCCTGATAATCGTTTCCTGAGCCGTATTGCCAAGCTTCTAACCGTCGATTCCACTCATATTGTTGGGATGATGGCAGTGTTGCAATCCACGGCTTTAATCTCTGACTAATCAAATATAGAGCGGTGTAACTTGCCAAATTGAAATAGTGCAGCATCCAATCTAGCAAAGCCGGGATTCCAACGTGTGGAATTATTTTTAGAACTAATGCTGGATGTGAGATTCCCGTCTTTAAGAGGGTTTGAGAAAGCGGGATAAACTGAACCACATCTTGTAAAAACGGCTTCAAAACTTGCTCTCGAGACTGCTGCATTTCTGCAAAGACAGTTGCTAGTAACTGATTGATTTGATCGGGATCAGCTTTTTGATTGACTCCAACGCTCATCGATCGCTGAAATAACCAAGTTACCGACAAATTCGGCTGATAAGGTTGCAGCAAAGACAAAGCCGAATGATTCAGCATTTCACAACGTAGTGCTTGATCGATGCCGTTCGTCAATCGTTCTAAATGTCGCACTATTGCCCCAAATCCACCAAAACTTAAGGGCGATTGACTGCCGCTACTATCACCAATTGGCAAAATTCGATCCCACTTTAAATGCAAAGGGTTCTTACGATAGCAAGGAAAGAAGCCGAATAATGTCCGCACAAATTCAAGCTGATCGAGTTCAACATTTTGGTATTCAGGCAGCAGTTTGAAATAGTCATCGAAAAGCGTTTCTAGTGAAAAGCGATCGCGATCTGCATCTAAATAAGTAAACAGATAAGTTGTTCTTCCATCCCTTGCTGGAAATGCCTCCCAGAAATACTGACACTGTTTCTGGATCGGCGTAAAAGTCGTAATTAAATCCCCTGTTTCATTGTGAGTAAACCCCTTTGCACAGGTTCCAACCACTAAACAAACTCCGTCCGGTTTCTTTCGTTGCCTTGCTTGTCGAACAACAGGCGAAAAGTGCCCCATTGCATCTAACATCAACCGCGCGTTCATCGATCGATTAATACTCACTCCATTCGAGTGAATCTCCACAGTTTCAAAAGGCGTATTTTCGATTAGATTTCCGCCATTTTTAATAAAAGTCTGCTTGAGAGTTTCTAATAAATAAACCGGATCAACTCCAATGTTAAGAACATCTCTAACGAAAATATCAGAGCCTTCAGAAAAACTCACTCGCACCGGATTAAATTGAGTCGCGATCGCAGTTTCTAACTCCGCTTCACTCAACAATCCTAACGCTACAAACGCATTCAATTCTTGTCGAGAAATATTCCACTCTTGCTCTCGTCCTTTTAGAATCCCACGCTCGATCAGCGCTACCCGCCAACCTTTCTGTACCAACGCTGCACCCAGCAGAATCCCCAATGTTCCGCCACAAATCACCACATCCCAATCCACCGAGTTGAGCGATCGCTCACTAACCTGAACCACATTCGGAACAGGCACCGTATCTTCTCGTAGGGATTTCCACAGTGCATCGACTCGACGTAATCCTTCTAAGGGATTGCCGGGAATATTGGCTAGAACTTGTTCTGTAATTGACATGAAAGAGATGCAAGAAGACCTAACGCTAGCGTATCGAAGATCGTACCGCTCTTGCATCGCATTAACGTGAGAAAGCAACGACTGCATTTTGTCCCCCAAACCCGAAACTAAAGCACAAAACGTTTTCAAGTTTTGCCATTTGAGCCGATCGCGCGATCGCTAACTCAAATTCCCCGATCCTGATTCCCACATTCGGAGGCACAGTTTGATGTTTCAATGCCATCAAACAGAACGCCGCGCCCAACGCACCCGATCCGCCCAATGTATGTCCAGTCGCACCTTTGGTCGAACTGATCCAAACCGAATCAGAAAAACACTGCTGGATTAAATGCGCTTCATTGCGATCGTTCAACTGAGTCGCCGTTCCATGCGCGTGAATGTAATCGATCACCTTTGCCGTCAAACCACTTCGCTCAAGACACTGATTCACCGCAGCGATCGCGGCACGACTTCCCGGTTCTGGCGCACTGACATGATATCCATCTGCCGTCAGTCCAAACCCCAAAACCCGACCATAAATTTCAGCGTTCCGTTGCTGCGCTACTTCTGCCGATTCCAGCACAAAAACCGCGCCACCCTCTCCCAACACCAACCCTTGTCGATCGACATCAAACGGAAACGCTCCATCTTTCGCCAAAGCGCCCATCCGCTCAAATCCAATCAGCGTCAGCGGCGTAATTGGAGCTTCGATCGCCCCGCAAATCACCCGTTCACACTGTCCACTCTGAATTAATTCTGCACCCCGCGCGATCGCCCAAAGCCCCGTTGCACAAGCCGCCATCGGAGCCAGTACGATTCCTTGAGATCCAATCATTCGAGCGGCTGCGATCGCGCTTCCATTCGGCAAGCTATCTAACCAACTTGAAATCTCACCCTTCCCTAATGCGAATCGTTCCCACTGCGACTGATTACCACGACTCGATCCGACCACAACCCCACACTCTGATAAAGGTGCTTCGAGTCCCGCATCACGCACCGCATCATCAACAATTTGCTGCGTCAAACTCAAAATCTTAGCCGGATGCTTTCCAATCAGCGCGATCGGTCTTGGCTCCAACAACGAAAAAGGCTGGTAGAACTGAATACCCGATCGTCCTTCTACCAACCTTTCCCAAGTTTGCACCAGATTTCCTAACGCTGAAACTAGACCAATTCCAGTAACAACAACATTCATTTAGGGCGAAGTCGTTGGGCTAGGAGAAGGGCTTGCAGTTGGACTCGATGCACCTGTTTTCAGGTTTTCCAACCCTTGAGTCACTTTTGCCGACTCAATACGATCGCCCTGCTGAATCTTATCGACCGTTTCCATGCCCTGAGTGACATAGCCGAACACCGCGTAGCCTCCATCTAGAAATGGCAAATCTGCTAAGGCAATGTAGAACTGAGAGGATGCCGAATCGGGAGATTGCGATCGCGCCATCGCGACCGCACCACGGGTATGTCTCAGTTTCGGCGGCGCATCGATTCCGGCATCACTGAGCGTCCGGCTATAAATTGGCTCTTTTGCATTCCGAGGTGTGATTTCTAGCGGAATATTACGCGGTTGTTGTGTTGCCGGATCAATAAATCCGCCTGTTCCCAAACGATCAATCGGTACATTCGGATTCTTACTTTGAGGATCGCCCCCCTGAACAACAAACGGCTGTGGCTCTCTCACCACCCGATGAAACACCAGCCCGTCATAAATCTTCCGATTCACTAGATCGACAAAATTTCCTGCTGTGATCGGTGCGCTTGTGCCATCAAGTTCCATCGTGATCGGTGAACCCTTAACGGTCATTACGACTGTCGCTTTCCCCTCCAATCGTGGCAAACTAGCGGCTTGAGGAGAAGAAGTGATCGTGGCTGTTGGAGAAGGGCTGCCAGGAGTAGGCGATCCCGTTTGTGTCGCAGAGGTTCCCTGCTGTCCATTGCATCCCATCAGCGAAAACATTGTGACAATCAACAGGCACGCAAGCCAACTTTGAAATTTTGTCTGCATTTCTAGATACCTTTCCAACAAACCATCTAACATCTTACGCAAATTCGCAGCGACGAATCGATAAAAAAGGTTTGTAGAATTTCGCTCTACAAACCTTTTCTAGTCTCGAAATCAGAACATTACAGCCCTTCAAGCGGCACGCTCAAAAATCGAGCTAGCCCTGCTGCTTCATTTTCCAATTCTGCTAACGTCATCGGCTGACCTACTCGCGTCAACGGAATATCGCGCATTCCTTTAACTTTAAGATGCAGCGATCGACGTGGATTCACCCCCTCTCTCAGCGTTGCCTTTACCGCTTGCACGTCTGCGGTTTTGAGATCAATTTCCACGCGCCGATTTTTTCCCGGAAATCCCCAGCGAAAAATTTTCACTTCTCCGGTTTCTTTGTTGAATTCGTTGTAACCACCGCCCAAATCTAAAGCGATCGTTAACCACAGATAAATTGCTAACAATAGTCCGACCAAGCCATAAAAGCCCATCGCTATCCCTTGTGGTACGAATACAAGCTGAGTCGGATCAGAAAACGGCAGCAAATTCACTTTGGTATAGCTCGAAATCGAGGCGAGGAAAAACCCAGTTGCTCCAATCGTCACCACTGTCGCCCACCAGAGATTGCTAAATCGCCGTGCCCCCAAGACCGACTGCCGCAAAACAAGATTTTCTGAAGAAGTGGTTTGTGCCGCCATAGCGCCTGTACTGCCTAAAAAATTTCAAAAGTTTCACATCGTCGATCGCTCGGAACTGTAGCCCAGAGCGTTCTACAATCTTAAAAACAACTCTGTCCAGTATACTCCCTACAACGCTTTGTAAGTAGAAGTAAATATAAGTATAGATACTTATTGACAATCGAACTCTCTCAGGAATTGAGAAAAAACTGAAAATGCTGAAATTGCCGACTTGATTGGCGATCGGAGGAAAGTTCAAAAAAAGTTAGCTGAGATTTCACGTATCGGTTTGTAAATTTTCTAATTTCTTTTATTATGTAATTCATATAAACTCGTTCACTCTAGACAGCCAGCAATTTTTAGTAAAGCTAGAGGATTTTGATTCATGACTATTGCAGTAGGTCGCGCGCCAGCGCAACGCGGCATCTTTGATGCCCTCGACGACTGGCTCAAACGCGATAGATTCGTCTTCGTCGGCTGGAGCGGCATCCTCCTCTTCCCCTGTGCCTTCCTCGCACTCGGCGGCTGGATGACGGGCACCACCTTCGTCTCCTCCTGGTACACCCACGGACTCGCCTCCTCGTACCTCGAAGGCTGTAACTTCCTCACGGTTGCCGTTTCGACTCCCGCAGACAGCTTGGGTCACTCGCTGCTGCTGCTGTGGGGACCGGAAGCCCAAGGCGACTTCACCCGCTGGTGTCAACTCGGCGGTCTCTGGACGTTCGTTGCCCTGCACGGAGCCTTCGGTCTGATTGGCTTTTGTCTGCGTCAGCTCGAAATCGCGCGTCTCGTCGGCATTCGTCCCTACAACGCCATCGCGTTCACCGGACCGATTGCCGTGTTCGTCTCAGTCTTCTTGATGTACCCGTTGGGACAATCGTCGTGGTTTTTCGCGCCCTCGCTTGGGGTGGCAGCGATCTTCCGCTTCATCTTGTTTGTGCAAGGGTTCCACAACTTCACGCTCAACCCGTTCCACATGATGGGCGTTGCCGGGATTCTCGGGGGTGCGCTGTTGTGTGCGATTCACGGTGCGACGGTAGAAAACACCTTGTTTGAAGATGGCGATGGGGCGAGCACGTTCCGGGCGTTCAACCCCACGCAATCGGAAGAAACGTACTCGATGGTGACGGCGAACCGCTTCTGGTCGCAGATCTTCGGGATTGCGTTCTCCAACAAGCGGTGGTTGCACTTCTTCATGCTGTTCGTTCCGGTGACGGGATTGTGGATGGCATCGGTGGGCATCATCGGGATTGCGTTGAACTTGCGGGCCTATGACTTCGTCTCGCAGGAGTTACGCGCTGCCGAAGACCCGGAATTTGAGACGTTCTACACCAAGAACATTTTGCTGAACGAGGGCATCCGGGCGTGGATGGCTTCTCAGGATCAGCCGCATGAACACTTTGTATTCCCTGAAGAAGTGTTGCCTCGCGGTAACGCACTGTAAGCGATACATCCTGTTTAATTTCTTTGGCTCCTACTTCTGAAGTGGGAGCTTTTTTATCGTTGACACGTTCTGAAAAAGGTGTGCTACATTGAATTACAGATGAAGGAATTCAACGAATTCTAAGTCTGTAAACCCTTTGAAATTTGTCCATTTAGGAAATAGGAGGTGATGCCCATGCCAGATAGTAGTAAACGCTTGGGTCGTCAGGTTAGAGTCAATCGGCTGTGCGCCGGGGCTGTTCTCTAACGGTTAATTCAGACCTTTTGAAAGCAATTGTCCGAACAATTCTTCAATCACTGGACTAACTCGGAGTTCCTTCCGGCAGTCTGGTTTCTAAACTGAAGACCCACTACACCGCTCTTGTTCCTGAAACCGGAACAAGAGCGGATAGTTTTTTAAAAGAAATACTTTTACGATCGCTCCAACGAAGTACGTCTTTAGATAGAGGAGTCTAAATTTTGAGTAAGGCAATCTGGAACGATATGGGTACTCTATCGACTAAACCACTTGACTCTAGCTGTAATGGGATTCTGACAGTTTGAGAATTGTCACACTTTGGGTATGTCACCTTTCGTCTCTACCAGGTAAACTAAGTTCAAGTGGGAAAGTCGCGCAGTAGTCTTGCCGCGATTTTGTAATTTTGATATAGAAGGCTCCGCTAGTCGTTCTATCAGAAGGTGTGAGGAATAAACACAATGCGTAAGATTTTATTGAACTCTTTGTTCACGAGTCCTGCTGTCGTCGGTGCAGCTTTGATGGTGTCTTCCTCCGCATTTGCGGCTCAGAAGACCGAAGTCGCTGGACTCTCTGCTGTCGAAGTGGGAACCCAGTCAAAAGCGATCGCGCCGCTTACAGAAGTGAAAGCACTCGCGGACGTGAAATCGCTCAGCGTCGATAAAACTGCTGAAGCAGTCAAGCCTCAAGGACAAGTAGCGGCTGAATTCAGCCCTGCTAAATCTGTAGTCGTAAATCAGCCAGTAAAAGTTGCCCAAGCTGCAACCGAGGCTCCCGCGACCACCAATCCCGATTCCTCCTTGACTCAAATCAATCGTTACAGCCGTGAAGGGCAAGGCACTTCCGTGTCTCAAGGCACTTCCGGCGGCACCGGAATCACCTCGGTATCGCAGCTTTCAGACGTACGCCCTACTGACTGGGCATTCCAAGCACTCCAATCCTTGGTTGAGCGCTATGGCTGTATCGCAGGTTATCCCGATCGTACCTATCGTGGAAACCGTGCTCTCACCCGTTACGAATTTGCTGCGGGTTTGAATGCGTGTCTCGATCGCATCAATGAACTGATTGCGGCTTCGACGGCTGACCTCGTTAAGAAAGAAGACTTGGCAACCCTGCAAAAACTGCAAGAGCAATTCGCAGCAGAACTTGCGACTTTGCGTGGTCGAGTGGATGCGCTCGAAGCCCGTACCACAACTCTGGAGAAGCAGCAATTCTCAACCACAACGAAACTCGCTGGAGAAGCGATTTTTGCGCTCACTGATGAATTCGGTGTTCGTGGAACTGGCGGAAATAATACCGTCTTCCAAGACCGGATTCGTTTAGCGCTCAATACCAGCTTTACCGGAAAAGATTTGTTAGTCACTCGGATTGCAGCGGGTAACGCAAACGGATTCACGCTTCCTGGTGGTAGCGGTGCTGAAGGGATTCAAACCTTCAACTTCGGCAACACTGGCGGCAACTCAAGCTTTATCGACTGGGTAGCGTACTACTTCCCGGTTGGTCAAAATCTGAGATTCTACGTTCCGGCAGTTAGTGGTCTTCACTACGACTATGCTCCGACGATTAGCCCCGCTCTAGATGCGGCTGATGGTGGTACAGGTCCGCTCTCTATTTTTGGTCAGCGCAACCCGATCTACTTGATTGGGGGTGGTTCTGGTATCGGTGCTAACTTCAACCTCAACAACACTTTCCAAATCAGTGCTGGCTACCTGGCGGACAACTCAACCCGGAACAGAGTTGGAACCTTGGCTGGTTTTAATGGCTCTGGTCCTGTGACGTTTGGAGCAAACAACCCTGCTGATAAAAATGGCTTGTTCAACGGTAGCTACAGTGCATTGGCGCAGTTGACCTTCAATGCAAGCGACGCACTGCAAATTGGTTTAACCTACGTCAATGCTTATCGAAGAGATGCCATCTTTGATGGTGGTAGCGGTCTTGCTTCTTCTGGTACTAGCTTTGCAAACAACAGCCTTTTCCAAGCCACTGCAACGACGGTCGGTGCTCGACCAGCGCAAGTCAATGCTTATGGCGCTTCGGTCGCCTTCAAGCTCAGCCGCAGCGTTGTGCTGAATGCGTTCGGTTCGTATATCAACGCGAACTTTGTGGGTGATGGTGAAAGCAGCCGTAACATTTGGACTTATGGTGTGGGACTTGCTTTCCCTGATTTTGGGAAGAAGGGCAACTTGCTCGGCTTTATCGCAGGTGTTGAGCCTTACTTGGGCAATCCTACGGCTGCACAGCGGGCGGCAGGTGTGCGGAATGATCTTCCTCTGCACTTTGAAGGGTTCTATAAGTACCAACTGAACGACAACATTTCGATCACTCCAGGTGTGATCTGGATTGTGAACCCCGGTCAGAATCGAGGCAATGATGATGTTGTGATCGGTACGCTTAGAACGACCTTCACGTTCTAAAGTCGCATATAAGCTTCGCTTACTTTAATGAGTGAAGCTTTTGGTCTCAGGAACAATCGTTTTGCTTATGCTTCAGATCTGCTAAGCAGACAGTCTAGAGTTTGCTTCAGTTTGGTAAGCCTCATATTAACCCTGTCAATTCGACAGGGTTTTTGTTTTGAGTCTGTAAGAAGGCAGAAACTAGAACGGCACTAGGGAACGAGGTTTTAAGGCTGGGCTGAGTCTATGCTTTTGATGTAAATCTTAAGTTTGGAGATGCACTATGGCAAAAGTGAATCCGATCGAGGTGCAAAAGCATTTGAAGGGAATCGATTACCCAGTGAGCAAAGAAGATTTAGTCAAGCATGCAGAAAAGAATGGGGCAGATGAAACATTACGATTCCTGCTAAATGATCTCCCTGAAGATCAATATGAGACTCCTGCTGATGTGAATAAAGCGATCGGAAAAGTTGAATAACTGAATCTTTGGGGTAAGCCACTGGTTCTACCAGTGCGACTCGATGAGCTTTGAGCGATACGGCAGTAAAGT
>PSLO01000154.1:0-6296 GCA_040289665.1 Leptolyngbya sp. ERB_1_1
AGTTGTGCGTTAAGTCATTGAATCTGTCGGAAATCTCTTAGCGTTTATGATTCATGCAACAAAGCCACCTGAAATTGTAAACGCTCCGAGTGGATCAAACGTTCTTCCCTCACCCCAGGCTGCTGTGCATTAGACTTCTTACGTGAACCCTAAAATGCCGATCGAATGAAATTCGGGGCTAAACAGACAAAGTGTGCCTGTCGCACATTGAGAGCCGTTTTTGCTCCAGTCTATGAAGGTGGACTTCGTTTGTTCTGCCTTTGGTAGACAGAGATGTAGTGGCGCGAGTTCTATTCACCCAGGCATTCACGCAAAGGGTCTATTCTACTTGGGTGAGTTGACGACGAGCGATCGCAAAACTTACGATTTAGATCCGTTGAAATCAACCATTGCTTCACTTAGTGGTTAAGCATAAAATTCTAATCGATTCGCTCTGCCATTATCTACGATCGATTGTTCTCCCATCCCAATCATTTCAATCACGATTGTTCGCTCTCCCGGTTGCCACTGTCCTTGACGCGGCTGCATCTCAACAGTTGTGTTGTTCACTCGATAAGTTGTGGTTGCAAATTGACCCGATTGATAATCAAACGATCGACCATCATCCTCATAAAGCGTAAATTCACCTTCACCGGGATAGACTCGTAATCGAAGTTGGTCGATCGGATGTTCATCTACGTATTGCATCACCGATTGCAAAGGAATGATTGCACCTGCTTTCACATACATCGGCATTCGTTCTAATGGAGCATGAGCGAGGATATGCTGATTTCCGTTGAACTTTTCGCCTGTCCACCAATCAAACCAAGTCCCTGCTGGTAAATAAACAGCGCGATATTCCACACCGGGACGATAGACCGGAGCCGCCATTAGATGCGAACCAAGCAGAACTTGATCGTGAGTGTGATAAGTCTGTGGATCATTTGGATACTCATAGAGCAATGGTCGAAGGATTGGCGCACCCGTTTGTGAGGCTTGCCAGAACAATGTATAGAAATAAGGCAGCAATTGATAGCGTAGTTCAATGTATTCGCGGCAGATAGCTTCGACTCGATCGCCAAATACCCACGGTTCATGTTGAGCAGTCGTTAGTGCAGAATGCGCTCGCATCAATGGATAGAGGATTCCTACTTGCATCCAACGCGCGAATAGTTCTGCTGTCGCATTTCCGGCAAATCCGCCAATGTCCGCACCGACAAAAGCAACGCCCGATAATCCCATGTTGCATAACATTGGCAGTGACATTTCGAGATGTTCCCAGAGTGATTGATTATCACCCATCCACACCGAAGACCAGCGCTGAATTCCGGCAAACCCTGAGCGAGTTAAGACAAACGATCGCTGATTGGGTCTGAGTCGATCTAAGCCTTCTGCGGAGGCACGCGCCATGTTGTATCCGTACAAATTATGAGTTTCTGCATGAGTTCCATGTTCTTCAGGATTGCCTTGGGGTGCATCCATTGGGAAAAAGATATGTTTGCCTTCATCTCCGAAGGGTCGATCGGCAAGACAAGGTTCGTTCATATCATTCCAAATGCCTTCGATCCCAACCTCTGTTAAAGTTCGCTGCCAGTCGCCCCACCACTGTCGCACGTCTGAGCGCAAGAAGTCAGGGAACACAGACTTATCGGGCCACACATAGCCCGCGACTAACTTACCATCTGCACTTCTGACGAAACAATCTTTCTCTAAGCCTTCGTGGTAAACCGGATAGTCTCCGTCCGGTTCGTATTTCACACCAGGATCAACGATCGTCACGGTCTTAAATCCATTCTGCTTTAGTTCAGCAATCAGCTTTGCCGGATCAGGAAAGCGCTTCGGACTCCATGTAAACACGCGATATCCGTGCATATAATCAATGTCGAGATGAATCACATCACAGGGAATTTTGCGCGATCGAAATTCTTGCGCGAGTTTCTGTACGACTTCTTCAGATTCATAGCTCCAGCGACATTGATGATAGCCGATCGACCATTTTGGCGGTAATGGCATCCGTCCGGTGAGTGCAGTATATGTTTCAAGAATTTGAGCCGGGGAAGTGCCGTGAATGATGTAATAGTCTAATTCTTGGCTTTGTGCTTGCATTTGCCAGATTCCCGGTTCGGTTGCACCGAGATCAAACTGACTTAAGTGTGTAATGTTGAGATAAATGCCGTAAGTTAACTGAGGGCGGAGCGCAATAAAGAACGGAATGGCTTGATACATCTCATCGTCGATTGAGGAATAATCCAGCGCATCGACTGTCCAATTTGTTTTAATTTGCGATCGCTTATCTAGCAATCCTGCACGTTCACCAAATCCATAGAAGTGTTCATCTGCTTCAATAGTTTTCCAGCAAGCAACCTGTCCCATCCGCCATGCAATGTTGGTATCTTGCGCGAATGGTTTGCCAGCGAGATCGAAACAGCGAATTCGACAGGGCGATCGCTCAATTACGACTTGCATTTGAGCGGTTTTAATCTCGATCGCTGCTTTCTCTTCTACCTCAAATTGCACTACTTCCCAGCCTTCGTCTGGTCGATTGACTGCCCACGATCGACGTGGTAGAAACTCACCCGTAGGAGCAAGTTGCACTCGAATCAAATTAGCTGCAAGAATGCTAAGTTTTAAGCAAGCCTTCCCACAGGTGAGAATGATTGAGCGATCAGAAACGTCAACGCGATCGACATCACCGAGCGAAATCCAAGGTTGACGAGTTGTGGGAAGCTTTCCGAAAACTTGAGGCATAATTTTGAGAAAATAAACGATCTAGCCAACTAACAAAGATTCTGCACCATCGATCCAAACTTCTGTGCCTGTGATGTGACTCGCAGCATCCGAAGCCAGAAATAGAACTAATTGAGCAACTTGATCAACTCTTCCAGGTAAGCCACCATTGAGTGGCACTCTACCATGAGGATAGTCGGCAGGCTCTTTAATTTTATCAATGTTGATTGGATGCGATGTATCTTGGATATTTGTTCCGATCGCGCCCGGACAAACCGCATTCACTCGAATCTTGTGCTTTGCTAATTCCAGGGCAATCATTTTCATGAATGCAACTTGTGCAGCTTTCGTACAAGAATAAGCGGTCGCACCTGTGTTACTAAATGTTCTTGTTCCATTTACCGAAGCAGTCACAATAATTGATCCGCCTTGTTTCTTCAGATAAGGAACAGTGTATTTAACCGTATAAAACGTACCATTTAAGTTTGTACTAACTGTTTTATTCCAATCTTCAGGAGTGATTTCTTCAATTGGAGCCCATACGCCATTAATTCCAGCATTGGCGAAAACAATATCAATTCGTCCAAATTCTTGCACGATTTTATCGATCGCGCGTTCCACTTGATCCGCCTGAGACACATCTGCAACCGCAGACATCGCTGTTCCGCCCTGATGCTGAATCTTTTCAACTGTTTCCTCAAGTGCATCCGTAGACCAATCAATTCCTGCCAAGATCGCGCCCTGTTCAGCCAACAGTAGCGCCGTCTCGCGCCCGATCCCCGATCCTGCGCCCGTAATCACCGCAACTTTACCTGACAATTGCATAGCTTTGTCCCAAAGTCGTTCGTCTCTACCTTGCTGATAACCACAGCGTTTTACGTCTGCCTTCAGCTAGGTTCAGGACTTCTGTCTTTAGCAAGTCGAACGAGGAGTGTTCTCTGGTAAGGCGGTAGAATACAAGTTGCGTTTTTCTGGAACGGTTATGCAACTTCAACAGCGTGGACACTTACTGACTGAGCAGGTCAATCCGGATAGTGCAAATCTCGATCAGCTTTCATCGATCGAAATCGTCGACGTGTTCAATCAAGAAGACGCAAAAACGATTGCCGCGATCGCACAAGCGCGAGAACCTTTGGCAAAAGCGATCGATTTAACCGCAGAGAAGTTACGTCAAGGTGGACGATTGTTCTACGTCGGTGCAGGAACGAGCGGGCGGTTGGGCGTATTGGATGCGGCAGAATGTCCACCCACCTTCTGTACACCGCCGGAAATGGTGCAGGGCATTATCGCAGGGGGCGCGGATGCTCTGTTGCGAAGTTCAGAAGGACTGGAAGACTTGGCGGATCAAGGCGCAGGAGCGATCGTCGATCGACAAGTGAGCGCGATTGATGTAGTGGTCGGGATCGCAGCAGGTGGGACGACACCTTATGTTCATGGCGCGTTAGCAGAAGGACGAAAACGTGGCGCGACGACGATTTTCGTAGCTTGTGTGCCACAAGAGCAAGTTCAGATTGAAGTCGATGTCGATATTCGGCTGTTGGTCGGGGCGGAAGTGCTGGCAGGTTCGACGCGGCTGAAAGCGGGAACAGTGACGAAACTAGCGCTTAATATTCTCTCGACTGGGACAATGGTTCGATTAGGCAAAGTTTACGGCAACCGGATGATTGATGTGGCGGTCACGAATTCTAAATTGCACGATCGGGCGTTGCGGATTCTGTGTGAGCTGACAGATTTGGATCGAGAGCAAGCCGCAGCACTGTTGGAGAAAAGCGATCGCTCTGTAAAAACTGCTTTGATGATGCACTGGACAGGACTCTCAAAAGCAGACAGCGATCGCTTATTAAAAGAACATCAGGGTAACTTGCGGGCTGCGCTTAAAAGTCAGCCAATTTGACAGCCCGTGGTTTGCACGGCACTAATGATACGCACGATCGCAAACAGCGCGATCGTGCCTGCGATCACAATTCCACTGCGATAGAGCATTAGCCAAAATCCAACGGGTTTCTCATTCACCAAGTTCAGATAGCCCCAAGCGAGTGCCGACATAAAAATGCTGATGACTCCTGCCCGGATTACTCCGTAACAATCCGAGGTGGTGACTAAAAATCCACAAAAGCCGAGGAATAGACAGACTAAACTCACCAATGCTGCAAATGATCTCGTCATAACGTCTAACTGGTGTGCGATCGCACCTAGATGATTCGCAAATAATTTACCATTGCGTGTTCCCATTGCTACAGGGTGTCACCCCCCATTTTTAAGAATTGCTTACATTCACAGCGATTACGTAAATCTGCAATGTGTAAAGAAGGTTTTATTTCTGCAACGTTTCAGCAAATTTCTCAGAAACGGTCTGTATAGTAAGGCAATTCCCTTCTTCTAAGAATCTGCGTGAATTTTCCTGTTTATATTGGTGTTGGCGCGTTCAAGATTCATCCGCACATTTTCTTTGAAGCGATCGCATACACGATTGCATTGCGGTTATCATTGCGGAATTTTCGACAAGATGCGATTAAGCCGACTCAGAGAAGCTCGATCGTTGTGGCTGGAATGATTGGCGCGTTGATCGGTGCAAAAATGCTGGTGATGTTGCAGCACTTTGATCTCTGGTGGCAGCATCGTGAGCAATTCTGGCTGATGTTGCTTCAAGGTAAAACGGTGGTTGGGGCATTATTAGGGGCGTTGATAGGCGTTGAACTACTGAAGAAAATCATTGGTGTGAAACAATCAACGGGGGATGCGTTTGTGTATCCGCTGATTTTGGGAATGGCGATCGGTAGAATTGGATGTTTTTTGACCGGATTAAGCGATCGGACTTATGGTGTAGCAACGAATTTACCTTGGGGCGTTGATTTTGGTGATGGAATTCCACGACATCCGACACAGCTTTATGAGATTGTTTTTTTGCTGTTGTTGATTGTGTTTCTAAAAGTGCGATCGCGCTATTCGATGCAATCCGGAGATTTGTTCAAATTTTACATGATTAGCTATTTAAGCTTTCGTTTATTAATTGATTCAATCAAACCCGAATTTCATTCCATTTTAGGTTTAAGTGCAATTCAAGTTGCGTGTGTTTTAGCGCTCATTTATTATTTCCACAACATTCCAAAATTGTTTAGATTTAGAGAGGTTTAATATATGCCGACTCGTCCTTACTTGTTTTACGGATTAACAAATGGTGTTTGCTCACAATGTTTGGCAAAGGTTGAAGCAAAAATTATTTTCCAGAACGATCGCGTTTATCTAGTCAAACATTGTACGATTCACGGACGCGAAGAAGTTTTGATTGCCGATGACATTGAATATTACAAACAGTGTCAGGAGTTTATCAAGCCTGGAGATATGCCGCGTCGGTTCAACACACCAATCGATCGAGGATGTCCTTATGATTGCGGTTTGTGCCCGGATCACGAGCAGCATAGTTGTTTAACCTTAGTTGAAGTTAGCGATCGCTGTAATTTATCCTGTCCGATCTGCTATGCAGATTCGGGAGTAGAAGAACTATCACACTCAAATGACTCGCGGACTGCTTGCCGCAGGGCATCATGAATTTGCCTCCAGACTCCCTTGCGTTGCCACTGCTGGAAGTA
>PSLO01000024.1:0-50570 GCA_040289665.1 Leptolyngbya sp. ERB_1_1
TCCTATTTTTACTTATCCTTTACTAAAAAAGACTACCCAATAATTTTGCCTTCTGATAATTGGTAAGCTCGATAGAAATGAGCAGGTTCATCAGGGGATTGAAATGGAGCAAGGGCGATGATAAACATCATGCCGAAAATCAAAGAGAGTATAAGAAAAGCTCTTTCTGGACTTTTGATGAATCGATGAAGAGAAGGAAAATTTTGATGCTTTTTCACTACTTTACTCTTCCTGATATACTTAATTTTCTCACAATATACTACAGGCACTGTTCGTTGCAATATCCCGCCCTGAAATCAATTTCGGGCTAATCGTTCCCAGTCTACTTCAGTAGACTGGGAACGAGTTTCAAGCGCTTAGTTCATTTCCAATGAACTTTCGTCAATTAGCCCGAAATTCCATTTCAGGGCGGGATGCCATCGAAGCGAAGAGACTTTGTACACTTTTCAAACACCCTCTCAGCTTAAAAATTAGACCAGCCAACTCAGAGTAGAAGTCTTTAACGCTTCCTTGAGCAACATTCACATAAAAAAATATTCTATTACCATCGTGTCTCACTGACCCTACACCTCACTATGAACGTTTTTTCTACTGAGCTTCCTGATGTTTGCTTGATCGAGCCGCGCGTCTTCGGGGACGATCGCGGTTTTTTCTTCGAGAGCTACAACGAGCGGACTTTTCAAGAAAAAGTTGGTGCTTCGATCTCCTTTGTGCAGGACAATCATTCTCGATCGCGTCAAAACGTCTTGCGTGGCTTGCATTATCAAATCGAGCAGCCTCAAGGTAAACTCGTGCGTACTCTAGTTGGCAGCATTTTCGATGTAGTCGTCGATATTCGCAAAAGTTCGCCGCATTTTGGGCAATGGATTGGTTATGAACTGAGTGCCGAAAACAAACGACAGCTTTGGGTTCCGGCGGGATATGCACATGGATTTGTGGTGCTGTCTGAGATGGCAGAAGTGGCTTACAAAACCACCGATTATTATGCGCCACAGCATGAACGCTGTATTCTTTGGAATGATCCGGATTTAGCGATCGATTGGCAAATCACAGCCTCCCCGATTCTGTCCGCGAAAGACCAAGCAGGTGTACGCTTTAAGTCAGCCGATTTGTTTCCTTAAATTGCATGGCTCGAATTCTTCTGATTGGTAGTAATGGTCAAGTCGGACAAGAGTTAGAACGTCTTTTACCGAGTGATCAAACCCTTGCTGTTTCTCGATCGCAGGTTGATTTAGTCGATCTAGACCGCTTACGGACTGCAATTCGACACTCTCAGCCAGAAGTGATCATTAACGCAGCGGCATATACGGCAGTGGATCGGGCTGAGAGTGAACCAGAATTAGCTCATGCAATTAACGCGATCGCGCCCGCAATCATGGCAGAAGAAGCGCAGCGTCTCAAGGCGGGATTGATTCATCTTTCAACGGATTATGTGTTTGACGGGCAGAAGAATACGCCTTACCGAGAAACGGACCGAACCAATCCAGTCAGCGTTTACGGTCGAAGTAAGTTATCGGGTGAAGATGGGGTGCGAACGTGCGATCGCCATATCATTCTCCGAACGGCTTGGGTTTACGGAACTTATGGCAAAAGTAATTTTGTCAAAACAATGCTGAAATTGGGGAGCGATCGCGAACACCTGCGGGTCGTGGTCGATCAAGTCGGCAATCCCACTTGGGCAAAACAGATTGCTGAAACGATCGTTGAAATTTTGCCGCAATTGCAACCGGAACAAATTTCGTCGGGAATTTATCACATCACCAATAGTGGCATCGCGAGTTGGTATGACTTTGCGATCGCGATTTTTGAAGAAGCCCGCAGTTTAGGCTGGCGATTGAAAGTACAGGAAGTTACGCCGATTACCACCGCAGAATATCCTACCCCGGCAAAGCGACCTGCTTATTCCGCACTTGCTTGCCAGAAGATATCCGGTATTCTAGGGGAGCATCCCGCTCACTGGCGGCAAGGGTTACGACAAATGCTGACACACTTGAGCCAAACTCCTCTATGAAAGCACTGATTCTCAGCGGTGGTAAAGGAACTCGCCTACGACCCCTGACCTATACCGGAGCCAAACAATTAGTTCCCGTCGCGAATAAACCAATTCTTTGGTACGGGATTGAGTCGATCGTCGCTGCCGGAATTACTGATATTGGCATCATTATCAGTCCAGAAACAGGCGAAGAGGTGAAAGCGAAAACGGGCATAGGTGAGGCATTTGGAGCGCGAATTACTTATATTTGCCAAGAAGAACCTGCGGGATTGGCGCACGCCGTCAAAATTGCTCAACCGTTTCTCGAAGATTCGCCATTTGTGATGTATTTGGGCGACAACTTGATTCAGGACGAATTGGGGCAGTTTATCGATCGATTCAAAGCCCATCAAATGGATGCGCTGATTTTGCTGCGATCGGTAGAAAATCCAACCGCATTCGGAGTGGCTGAGGTGAACGAGCAAGGTCAAGTCTTGCGGTTAGTCGAAAAACCAAAACAACCGCCCTCAAACCTTGCGTTAGTGGGGCTTTATTTTTTCTCACATCACATTCATTCAGCGATCGATCGGATTCAGCCTTCTGCCCGTGGCGAGTTAGAAATTACCGATGCAATTCAAGCTTTAATCCATTCTGGTCAATCCGTCGAAGCGGAGCAGCTCCAGGGATGGTGGCTTGATACAGGCAAAAAAGATGATTTATTAGAAGCAAATCGAATTGTTTTAGATACTTGCTTGACCGCCTCGATTCAGGGTGACATTGATGCACAAAGTCAAGTAATCGGTCGCGTCGAAATTGGAGCAGGATCACAAGTGCGAAACTGTACGATTCGGGGTCCTGTCGTAATTGGGCAGGGGTGTTACCTGGAAAACTGTTTTATCGGTCCGTATAGCAGTATTGCGGATGGGGTCACTTTGATCGACACTGACCTAGAACATAGTGTGATCCTTCAAGGAGCAAAGATCGAAGGTATTCACCAGCGGATTGTGGATAGTGTAATCGGTCAACGCGCCCATCTCAAAGCGGCTCCTCAACGTCCGAAGGCGTTGCGCTTTATGATTGGCGATGACTGTCAAATTGAAGTGGTTTAACGATGGATCAACAGTCTCGGAGACGCATTCTCATTACAGGTGGAGCCGGATTTATTGGGTCGAACTTTGTGCATCATTGGTGCCGGACTTATCCGAACGATCGTGTCGTCGTTCTGGATGCGCTAACGTATGCCGGAAATCTGAATAATCTAACCGCACTGAAAGAGCGAGAGACGTTCCGGTTTGTCGAGGGGAATATCTGCGATCGCGCTCTGGTTCAGAATCTATTGCAGCAAGAAGACATCGATACGGTCGCACATTTCGCAGCGGAATCTCACGTCGATCGATCCATTCTTGGTCCTGAAGCATTTATCCAAACGAACGTCGTCGGCACGTTTACCTTATTAGAATGCTTTCGTGAACATTGGCAAAATCGGAGACAACCGAAGCGCGTTGCCTCTGGTACAGGCTCACCTGCCCGTTTTCTGCACGTTTCCACCGATGAAGTTTACGGCAGTCTAGAACCTGATGCGCCTGCGTTTCGTGAAACCACGCCTTACGCGCCTAATAGTCCTTACTCCGCTTCTAAAGCCGGAAGTGATCACTTAGTTCGGGCGTATCACGAAACCTATGGACTACCGACGCTGATTACCAATTGCTCAAATAACTATGGTTCTTATCATTTTCCTGAAAAGTTAATTCCGCTTGTCTGCATCAATATTCTTTTAGGTAAACCGCTGCCGATTTATGGCGATGGTCAAAATATTCGAGACTGGCTGTACGTGGGCGATCACTGTCAAGCGCTAGATGTTGTTATCGATCGAGGTCAGCCCGGACAAACCTACAATATCGGCGGCAACAATGAAGTTAAGAATCTGGATTTAGTTCTGCGCCTGTGTGAATTGATGGATGAACTTGCACCAGAGTTGCCAGTACGACCCTCGAAAACGCTGATTACCTTTGTGCGCGATCGACCTGGGCACGATCGGCGTTATGCGATCGATGCGACCAAGATTAAAACTGAACTCAACTGGACTCCGGCTGAAACGTTAGAAACAGGGTTACGCAAAACCGTGCAATGGTATCTCACCCATCGAGATTGGTGGCAGCCGCTGTTGTCGAGTGAGTACCAAACCTACTATCAGCAAATCTATGGCACTTAAAACGGATTCTCAAAACTCGCGCTAATTTTTCACTCATCCCTCACTGCACAATGCTATCTAAGCAGCTACAATCCTCTCTCAATCTCACAATTCGATGGGAGTACCTTCTCACTACAACCGTCTTATCCATTTGCAGCGCCTTCTTGATCTCTAGTCTCGCGGCTCTTAGACCAGAACGCTATCACCAATTGATCGTTGGCAGTATTACTTGGAGTGCTCAATCTAAGCAACCCGACTATATCTTTCTGTTCAGCTTGGTGATCGTCTTTTTTCTGCTCTTTTTGGGATTGAATAAATTAGGGCAGACCATTCAGGAGATCAATGGGGAAGCCGCTGAGTTCGCATTTCGATCGCTCTTAGTCTACGCCTTGCTGCCGTGCGGAATTGTGATCGGTAGAGTGCTGGTCGAACTTGATGACAGCGTTGTGGAATTCCTAGTTGCTTCTTTGCTGATGTGTTGCTTTGCGATCGCGCTTGCAATTCGTCTGGCTATCAGAAAACTTGAGGATATTTCGCATCAGGAGTACATCGAAGCGATCGGGGGAAGTCTTCTGTATGTCCTGTTTTCGCTACTCATGGGCAGTACGCTTCTCTTTGCGATCGGTCGCATTTATCCTGCCTGGCAGATCCAACAATCGAGTCAGGTTGAATGGATTTCAGGCGTAATTGCCATTCTGCTTTGGCTACCCCTGATTAGAATTTGGGCAACTCGATCGCTGTCCTTAGCGGTGGTACGTTCCAAAGTCAGATTCTTGCTTTGGGCATCTCAAGCCACGTTTCCTTTATTCTTTTTAGTGCTGCTTCCTGATATTGCGATCGCGGCACAGCGCAGATTCTACAGTTTCTCGTTTACTTGGGCATTACCGATTTTGATTGCGGTGTGTACGGTTGTGACTTGTATCGATTGGTTTCGTCGATCAAGAACGCTTTCTCAGGAAGAAACTTCGGTTTTTTCGGCAATTTCTCCGATCGGATTGATTGGGCTACTGCTGTACCTGAAAGCGCCCCTTCAGCAACTTCAAGCGATTTCTCAAGACGATTACCACTTTGGCGAGTTCTTGACTCCTTGGTGGATTTGGCGAAACTTTAATGCAATTCCATTTTGGGACTATGAGCCAGCACGCGGACTGATTAACTACCTCACAGGCGCATTGGGCAATATTTTCTACGGAGATACTGCTGTCGCTTATCAAGCGGTCTTTGGCACCAACGATGGTAGTGCAATCTGGATCTTGCCGTTTTTGGTGATCAGCTTTGTTGCGCTTTACCGCACGATCGGCTTACTGCCAGCTTTTCTTGCGTGTCTCCTGATGCCGATGAATACGGGTTTATCGGAAATCGATGCTGTGATGGTAGCGGCATTATGTGTTTTGGGCAATGCGTTTTTTGCAAAAGCCTGGACGCGCTGGTTACTCATTTGGAGCATGACCGGAATTGCACTGATCTTGTTTGCACCTGCTCAAGCTGGATTATTGATGTTATCGACGCTGCCGATCGCAGGATTTGCTTTGCTGCAAGCCATTCGTAAAGAGCGAAAGCAGCTTATCAGAGCTTTTGCGATTGCGATTCCGATCTTTCTATTGGTGTGCTGGCTAACTCCGATCGGTAAAATGCTGGTCGGTGCAGTACGTTATGTACGGGAGCAGTCTTCGATCAATTCCGTGGCGCACGGGATTGCTTGGTCTGATAGCCGCGACATTCACCCCATTCTCAGTTATTCGCTTTGGGAAATTCTTCGGGTATCTTGGATTCCAATTGGCGTTTTTGCGGGGTTCTTGCTGCTCAAAGCTTTGGTAGACAAAACTTGGGCAGTGCGCGATCGCTATATCGTTTTCGGCATTCCCATTTTGCTGCTGACGGTTCTCTTGATTCCACGGGCATTAGGGCGAGTCGATCCAAATACGCTATCGCGTCCCGGAGCCGCAAGTGTAATGGCGATCTGCTTATTTCTTCCGATCGTATTGTTTCTAGCTTACGGTCAGCGAAGAATGGCGCTTTCACTTTTCACCGTTGCGCTCCTGCGTGGCGTGCTTCAAGGAATCCCCGTTCCGCCTCCCGTTCCGACTCCACTCTTTGCCAAGCCATCTGAACTTGTGAAAGCCGAAAGCTTGAACGTCAAAGATGCGACTCAGTTAGGACTTCCGAATCTGGCTCAAACGCTGGTTGATCCGACGGTGTTCGATCGATTAGCAAAAATCAAGCCTGTGCTGGCAGCCGTGATCGATCCCGGTGAAACTTATCTGGATCTCACCAACCGTAACGCGCAGTATTTTTATCTGGGCTACCGTCTTCCGATTCAAGCGGGTGCTTTCTACAATCTCCCGCACGTCAATCAGCAGCAAAGAGCAATCCAAAGGCTCGAAGCCGATCCACCTCCGATCGTGGTCGCCGCTGCGGAAACCTTACTTCCCGATCAACTTCCCGCATCGCTGCGCTCTTATCTGCTTTATCGCTTTGTTGTCGATCGCTACATCCCCGTTAAAATTAACCAATTCATTTACCTCGTTCGACCCGATCGTTTCTCTCGTCTCACGGCTCAACTGCCTCAAACTAACGGAAAGCCCGCCACTTTGAGCAATCTTGAAGCGGAACGACTGAACCTACTCGATGAGGTGTTTCAAGTCAAAGATCTGCGATCAATTCCCCGCGCTTGGGGGGCATCTTTTGAGAGTTTGAAGCCCGCGCTACGGTTGGTCAAAGAAATTCCTCAAAGCGCGATCGTTGGCGGTAAAGACACTCAACCCGCAGACGGAGCCTATCGCGTCACGGGTAACGATCCCTTCATCGTGTATGATGTGGGAGACTTAAAGCTTAACGGTAAAGCGGCGGGTATCTTGGTGTTTGACTTTTCAGCTTTTAACCGCAACAAGTCCTCGCGTCTCGCGGTCTACTGGAGCAGTCGATCGACCGGAGATCAGAGCGAAAAGACTGCCGTTCGTTTTTCAGCCAGAAACGGCAAAGCGATCGTTCCATTAGATACGGCTCCGCGTTGGCTGCTGGCTGAAGGCATCAAAACGATTCGAGTCGATGTTGACGACTTACCGCCAGGTTCAAAGTTTATGGTGTCGAATGTTGCCTTGTTTCAACGGTCTGAGGTCGAGAAGCGTTAAGACCGTGAAACGCTGAATGATGTGATGTGTGAGGAGTTAAGACAATTAGTATGCGGATTTCTCTTGTTTTCATTACCAAAAACGAAGTAGTGGGATTGAAGGCGATTTTGCCGGAAATCAATTTAGCTCAGTTCGATCAGGTTTATGCGATCGATGCTCATTCGGACGATGGGACAGTCGAGCTTTTTGCTGAATACGGCATTCCTGTTTATGCTCAAAAGGTTCGCGGTTTAGGGGCTGCGACTTTGGAAGCGAGACAGCATTGCAGCACCGACGCGATGATTTTTTTCCATCCCGACGGCAATGAAAACCATCATGATCTGTTCAAATTCGTGGATCATCTCAAACTCGGCTACGAGCTGGTGATTGCATCCCGCATGATCAAAGGCAGCTTTAACGAAGATGATCACAAATTTTTCAAATGGCGCAAGTGGGCAAACTTGGGATTTGCGCTAATTTCAAATACCCTTTTTGGCACTCGTCGCTGTCGTGTAACCGATGTAGTGCAGGGATTTCGCGCGATTACCTGCAATGGGTTCGATCGACTCTACCTCGATCAGACGAATTGTACGATCGATTATCAAATGGTGATTCGGGCGCTGAAAGTTCGGCTGAAAATTGCTGAGTTTCCGACCATTGAAGGAGAGCGCATCGCCGGAGCGACTAATTTTGCATCGATTCCGACTGGAATTGCCGAATTAAAAATGCTATGGCGTGAAATTCTAATCGGCAACTCCTTTTCGCACACTACGACGCGATCGCGCCTAGCTGGGTTAAATCGTGTATCCAAGCTTTAAATAAGTCGATCTCCTCTGGTTGAACAAATTGATGCTGGAGGAGATACATCATTACCCCTGCATAGTCTGCATCATAAGCATCTAGCACTGAAATGAATTGTTCTGTTTTGGTGTAGAGGTCGATTTCTTCGGCAAAGTCGTGTTGCAGGTTATGGTAGTTGCGCTCTTGATACACACTAGGGCTACAGAAGAGTACGCCTTGATGGTTGAGGTGAAGAAAGCGTTGGGCAATGTAGCCGCGCCAAATGTCTGTGACTCGACTAGGAACAGAAGCAGGTAAGAACAAGTAAGGAAAGGCTTCCGGATACCAAAGCGTATTTTGTGAATTGAAGGGGCAGTACGTTCCGGGTGCGACATAAAGCGGGGTGTTTTGAGCAAACGTGATCGATTTACCGATCGTGAGACGATAAATTGCATCAACATCGGGTTCCAAATCAGCCAGTCCTTGTTGAACGGGTGCAATTCGATTCGCCGCTTGTTTCGGCATTTCGGTTGTACTGAGTTGGGTCAAAACCTCGGTGAGCGGAAAGCCACGGGGCCAAACGTGTTCATCGCTGAAATGTTGGTATGTATTGATAAATTTCGCAGGTTTCGCTGAGGTTTTGACTTCAATTTCAGCATTGCAGGGAAATAAGCTCTCCCAGGCATCGTAGGGAATATTGTCGTCATCCGTCTCGTACAGCAGTTGTGCGCCGTTCATGATGGCGTAGAGATACCCTAGATTTTTTCTAGCGTAGTGATTCCATCTCAGCCACTTGACCGTTTGAAGTGGGAGGGTTTCTTGCTCTTCGATCGTCAAAATTTTCACATTTGGAAGCTGCCAATCTTGAGGCGTTTTGCGATCGGCAACGACGACCACTTGCCAATCTTGCAACTGGCTAAAAGCGTGGAGGGCTTTGGTGGGGTAGTTGATTGAGGTGATAACAATGAATTTATTAGGCATTGCTGAGATTGAGATGAACTTTAATAGGCTCTCATATTTTTGGAAATTTGGTCGATCGTGGAGTATCAAGGCGCGATCGCTGAAGCGAAACATCTTCTCGTCTGCTAGGATTCAAGAGCGTGTGGTGAAAGATAGTGATGAATTTAAGTCAATTTGACAAACAGTTTCGACCTGTTGTTAGAGCGGCGTTTCTATTTTGTGTATTGCTCTTACTGTTTGAGATTGCGTCAAAATTGTCTCAAGCAACCTCAGCTTTTTTTAGTTCCCTAGACTTTCCCGCTGAAGTGAGGGGACTGCTATTAGCGGTACTGCTGTTTTCGATCCTGAATGTCCCTCTGATATTGGCAGAGCGGTTCTCTCCGGGAACGACGAATAGACGTAATTACCTTCAAGGTGCGACGTATTGGCTGACCCATATCGTCATCACCTATTTCTGGTCAAAAATCGCGATCGCCACCATTGCAAAGCTCCAAATTACACCATTATTCACTTGGAGTATCAAAGACAATTCATCTAATGGACTGATCATCGTTGCTGCGCTTCTGTTGCCTATCCTGGTCTATGATTTTTTCTACTACTGGTTCCATCGGGCGCAACATCGCTTTGCCTTTCTGTGGCGCTTTCACGAGGTACATCACTCGATCGTCCACATGAACTGTATTAATTCATATCATCATGTGCTGGAAGAGGTGCTTCGTTTTCCCTGTATGACGATTCCGATCGCTTTGCTGTTAAAAATCGAAGCTCCGCAGATAATCATCTTGTCTGCGTTCATTGCTACATGGGGGCAGTACATTCACTCTGATACTTCGATTCATCTTGGTAAGCTAGGTTCAATTGTGGGTGACAATGCTCATCACCGCATCCACCACTCTATTGCAGAGCAGCATTACGATAAGAATTTTGCCGCCTTCTTTCCGGTTTGGGACAGACTGTTTGGAACTTACCATCGTCCGGTTCGCGGTCGGCTGATTCCGGTTGGACTCTCTGATAAATCACCCCCAAAAACCGCGATCGATTACCTCCTTATGCCATTTCGACGCGATTGCAAGAATGTGTCCTGATTCCTAAATCGCTCAAGCAGGAGAATTGCAGATGTCATTACCGAGCGTTGCGGCTTATATCACCGCTTACGAAGATGCCGAAGCGCTCAAAGTTTGTGTGAATGCTTTGCTGCTTCAAACTGCCTCGATCGAGCGAATTTTCGTGGTAGATAACTCGCGCCAGCCCCTTCCTTTAGAACCTCATACAAAGATCCAGGTGTTTCATCATCCTGAAAATATTGGGATTGCTGCTGGAATTCGTTTGTCGATCGCATACGCGATCGACGAAGGTTATGATTTTCTCTGGATGTTTGACCAAGACAGCCAGCCCACGTCCACTTGTTTAGCGCTGCTGTTAGAGGCTTACACAGCATTAGTGGTTGATTGTGACATTGGCATTGTTGCACCTCATGCGATCGATGCTCGAACGGGAGAAACGGTTGAACCTGCACGATTTTTGGGCGATCGCTTTAAGGGTTACAAAGCACCGAGTCAGATAGAGCCGTTTGAATGTGATGCTCCGATCACGTCAGGATCTTTGCTTTGGTTAAAAACAACGGAGCAGGTACGATCGCCCGATCCAAGGCTATTTATTGATGGAGTGGATTTAGATTATGGCTTGCGGTTGCGACGGGCAGGATTTCGGAATTTCGTTATCCCGAAAGCTTTGATGTATCATCGCTTCGGGGAGCCGCTTACCGTTCGGTTTGCTGGACGCAAGAAAACAATTCAACTTTATTCGGCACTACGACATTATTATATTTGCCGGAATCATACTTATTTAGAGTTTTCTTATGCTGAAGGATGCCATCGAATCACCTGCGGTTTAAGGCGAATTGTATACGCCATTAAAATCAGCATGATTATTCTATTATTTGATCCGATCGCCAAATTTGAGAAGATTAAAGCTTGTATGATTGGAACTTATTACGGATTTCGAGGGAATCTCGATCGACCTTGGAAATGATGACTGTTTCGATTATTTTAGTCAATTACAATGGCGCACAGGTAACGATCGATTGTCTACATTCGATTCGGAATCAGCTTCATACTGTGCCTTATGAAGTTATCGTGGTTGATAATGCTTCGACAGATCAAAGTGCAGATTCGATTGAATCAACATTTCCCGAAGTAAAGCTTTTGCGGCAAAGTGAGAATCGCGGCTTCGGAGCAGGAAATAATATCGGGGCGAGAATTGCAAGTGGAGAATATTTATTTTTGTTGAATACCGATACGATTTTAACTTGCGATTTGTTGCCTCATTTGATTGAGGTGATGGAGCAAGATCCAACGATCGGTATTGTGGGACCCAAACTTCTGAATCTAGACGGAAGCTTACAATTATCGACCGCTCGATCGATTAGTCTCTGGGGCGAATATCAAGATCTCAAACAAAAGCTTGATTATCGAAAACCAACAGAGCGATCGCGCATTTGTAAACAGTTTGAAACGATACAAGAGGTTGATATTGTCATTGGTGCAGCCCTATTTGTTCGGAAAGATTTATTCGAGGATTTAGGCGGATTCGATGAAACGTTTTTTATGTATTTTGAAGAGTCGGATCTGTGTCAAAGAGCGCAAGAAGAAGGATGGAAAATTGTTTATACGCCTTCGGTGAATTTGATTCATTTAGGAGGTCACTCTGTCAATCAGACAGCAGATCGGTTGCGCCTAGAGTATCGTCGTAGTCAGATTTATTATTATCAAAAACACCGTCCTCGCTATGAGCAATTAATTTTACGATGCTATCTTGCGGTTAAATTTGCTTATGCTGCATTGCGATCGAGCCAAACGATAAATCTAGAAATTCTGCGCTTAATTCTAAACCTTAATCTAAAGCCAGGATTCAGATCATGAGTTCTTCATCGTTGTTGATCAATTTATCTTTTCTAGCGGCTCAACCAACCGGACATTCTGTTTATGCCAAAAATATTGTCGCTGCTTTAAAAAATCTAGAACCACTTCTATTCACAGCGCAGCAATTTCCAGAATTTAACTGCTATTCAATTCCAAATAATATGGCTCCTGAGTTTGGAATAAAAGGACATATCAAGCGACTTCGTTGGACACAATTCCAACTACCTCGGTTATACGATCGCTTTCAAGGACAGCTTTTATTCTCTCCGATTCCTGAAGCACCTTTATTTACAGGTTGTCAATACATTGTCACTTTGCATGATCTGATTCCACTAAGATTTTTTAGCCGTTTGTCTGCAATGCGATCGTACTGTCGCTACTATGTTCCACAGGTTTTAAATCAAGCAAAACACGTGTTTTGTGATTCGGAAGCAACCGCTAAAGATGCGATCGATTTCTGTCAGGTTCCTGCACACAAACTCACTGTTATTCCTTTGGCTTACGATGAAAGTCATTTTCGCTTTTTAGATTTACCAACTCAGAATTATTTTCTATACATGGGTCGTCATCAGCCTTATAAAAATCTGCAACGAGTGATTCGAGCATTTGCAGCGATCGCGAAGCATTCTGATTGTGAATTCTGGATTGCAGGCACAACCGATCGCCGCTATACACCGAATTTGATCGCTGAAATCGAACATCTACAACTGAGCGATCGCGTTAAATTTCTCAGCTATGTTTCTTACGCGGAACTGCCTGAATTGATCAATCGCGCGATCGCATTAGTATTTCCGAGTTTATGGGAAGGATTTGGCTTGCCTGTTCTCGAAGCAATGGCGTGTGGAACTCCGGTGATCACTTCAAATCTTTCTTCAATGCCGGAAGTTGCGGGAGATGCAGCGCTACTGGTTGATCCTTACAGCGAAACTGCGATCGTAGAGGCAATGAAAGCGATCGTTACTGATGCTCAACTGCATCACCAACTGCGACAAAAAGGATTCGATCGTGCCTCAAACTTTAGCTGGCAAAAAACCGCATCTCAAACCGCTGATGTGCTGAAGCAATATTTGTAGCGCTTATTTCTTCGCCATCAGCAGAATTACACCGCAGATAATAAACGCCATTCCGACCAAGCGCACCACCGGAATTTGTTCGTTAAACACAAATCTTCCTAATAGCACCGAAACTACATACTGCATCGCGACAGCGGGCGCTATCAAACTCAGCGGAACGCGCGTCAGCAACAAAATGTACAAGATCGCACCCACTGCATAACAACAAAGTCCGATGATCAATTCTGGTGTTGTTGCGATGCTGATGACATGGCTCAGCGCATTACTCGCGGTCACTTGACCCAATTTCAGCGCACCTGATTTAAGGAAAAACTGACCGACACTGCCAGCCACGATCGACATCAGAAACAACGCAAATTCTTGAACACTCACAAGTCATCCTTAACCCATTCATTTGATCTTTAGTGTACAGCGAGCCTGAGAGTTCACTCTTGAAATTCCATTCTTAAGCTACGATTTGTCTTGAAGCGTAAGAAAACTCCGATGGATTCTTCAACCACTGTCAGACCAACCTACACCGATGAACAAATTTCAGTTTGGTTACGCGGCTTGCTGACTTTAGCCTGGGCGGACGATGATTTCGATGAGACCGAGCAGAGCTTAATTGCCTCACTCACCGAGCATGAATTAACCCAGGAAGAAACCGATCGATCCTTTCAATCAGTCTCCGAGGCTGAATTGCGATCGAGTCTTGGACAAGATCCGCATCTTGCAGAGAACTTTCTGAGAACTGCGGTCATGGTCGCTTTGGCAGATGGAATTTACACCTCAACCGAAGACACGATTTTAGAGCAGTTTTGCCAAACATTGAATACTGGGGCTGAGATCCTAGAGAATCTGCGACTAACGTTATGCGCTCAACATCCCGAAACGCAAGCTATACAGCCACATCCGGAACTGCATTTAGATGTGTTGCATCCAGTGCGATCGTGGTTAGATCACACTGAGATTCACGATCCAAAAGTGGCTCGATTTTTGTGCAAAATGATTCCAGCACAATGCCCGTTTGAGCGGAACATTACGCTATTTGGACGCAAAGTGGTACATATTCCACCACTTTGTAAATTGAATCCACTTTACGAACAGTTGGTTGGAATTCGCTTCCGGGCGTTGTCGTATCTCGCAGATGAATGCGGCGAAGATGTGACTCCTTACTGTTGAGGATAAATCAGGATTTTATACGTATCGGGTGTGGGAGAAAGCGCACGATTGACTGCTTCTGCTAAATCAGAAAGTGGAAAGCGATCGCTAATCAAAGCATCGACATCAATCCGTCGTTGAAATACGATTTCTGCTGCTAACGCCTGCACTCGATACGAAGAGCTATAGCTACCCATTAAATCAATCTCACGTCGATAAAGAATATTCGGATTCAGTGGAATCTCAACTTCATCTGGAAACTCTGCAAAAAAGAGAATTTTTCCTCCTCTGCGGGTGCAGTCGATCGCTTGAAAAAAAGCTTTATCGCTTGGAACTGCTAACAAGCTCACATCGACTCCCATTCCCTGAGTCATTGCCTGAATTTTGCTCGAAAGTTCAGCATCACGCGCATCAAACGCAGCATCCGCTCCGACACTCAAAGCTTTCTCGATGCGGGAGGGAATTAAATCGGTTGCGATCGCTCTTGCCCCGAAATATTTCACCAACATAATAAACATCAGCCCGATCGGACCTGCCCCCGTTACCAAAACGGTCTGCCCTGGCTGAATCTGCGCTTTCTTCACCGCTTTCAAGCAGCAATTCGTCGGTTCTACAAAACTCGCTTGTTCAAACGTCACATCGTCGGGAATTTTCATCAATCCCCCATTTCTCACAATATGACCCGGAACTTTGACGTACTCAGCAAATCCGCCCCCGCTCGGCACAAATCCCGCTGTTGTCGTAATGTTCTTGTACACCTCACACATTGAGAAATTTTCATTCAAGCAATATGCACAGTGCATACAAGGAATGTGGTGAAGCACGATGACGCGATCGCCAATCTTCCAATCTTTCACTGCTGATCCGATTGAAGCGATCGTGCCTACCGTTTCATGTCCAAAAATTCGAGGCGGCTCTAACAAAGGATACTTAATCTTTTTAATATCCGACTGACACAAGCCCACGACCTGAACTTGAACTAACACTTCATCGGCTGCAACTTCAGGCATCGGCACATCTTCATATTGAAGCTGATTCACTCCGCGAAATACTTGCGCTTTCATCGTTGATGGTTTTAGGTTTTGTCGATCGAGACTTTATCACTAACTCCTCATCTTCAAAACTTCAAATTTCGTAGATTTGATCAGGGCTGCTACCTCGTCCCTCGAAATCGTAGAAATACAAAGCATCAGCCGATTCGCATTGGCGGGACATATGAGGATAATTCTGACGGGGCAGAGGTGCAAATTCTGGGAATCGTAAGAAGCGTAATCCAAAAACTTTAACTTAGTACTCAAGGATTGAGTTTGACTTCGATAGACTGAGGGCAAAAGTCCTCTATGGCAGAACTTTTCCCAAATAGCTCGGTTTTAACGGTCAATAGCGACTTTCAAATTTATCGCAAAAACACCAATCAAATTGTTTTGACGATCGCGCCTTGGAGTTAAAACACGCTTGCTCGAAACTCCGTTCACCACGATGATGAGAAAGGGTTTTCAGCTCAGGTGAACAATGCAGGAACTGATCGCAGATGTGCTAGTCGTGGGAGGCGGAACCGGAGGAACAGCCGCAGCCATCCAAGCTGCCCGACGAGGCGCAAAAACGATTTTAGTCAGCGAATTTTCGTGGTTAGGCGGAATGCTCACGAGCGCAGGTGTCACCGCTCCCGATGGCAACGAACTTGCAGCCTTTCAAACTGGAATTTGGGGCGCGTTTTTACGAGAATTAGAACAGCGGCAACCGGAAGGATTGGACAACGCTTGGGTGAGCTTTTTCACATATGAGCCGCGAATCGGAGCGGAGATTTTTGCCGATTGGGTGAAGGCGTTACCAAATTTACAATGGATTTCAGGACAGATACCGGAGGCGGTTTTGAGAGAGAATGATTGCATTCTCGGCGTAGAATTCCAAACCGTCAGAATCAAGGCAAAAATCACGATCGATGCCACCGAACTCGGAGATCTACTCGAACTCGGCAACATTCCGTATCGCTGGGGCTGGGAACTGCAAGCCGAATTCGATGAACCGAGTGCGCCGATCGAACACAACCAACTCACCCAAACTTACCCGGTTCAAGCTCCCACTTGGGTCGTCGTGATGCGCGATTTTGGCGAATCGAAAGCACCTCCTATTCCCCAACCTCTAAATTACAATCCAGCAAAATTCCAGAATGCTTGGATAAACGATGAAGCCGCAGCCTTTCTCAATTACGGACGCTTACCTGGAAATCGCTTCATGATCAATTGGCCCATCTCTGGCAACGATTACGGTGAAGGCGTAGAAAGACTGCTCGATCGACACACCCGCTCACACTTTCACCAAGAAGCAAAAAATCATTCTCTAAGCTTTGCCCACTTCATCCAAACCCAACTCGGAGATCGGTACGGACTTGCAGAAGACACCTTCCCCACAGGCGCATTTGCAATCCATCCTTACTATCGAGAAAGCCGCCGCCTGATCGGTATCACCACATTGCGCGAACAAGACTTACTGCCAAAAGGACTGGTCGCCCCCTTACCATTTCGAGTCGAAGCGATCGGATGCGAATACGCTGAGAACTTCTGTCAATCGATCGCTGTTGGCAACTACGCAAACGATCATCACTATCCGAGCGGCGATATTGCGCTCAAACCAAAGTCAATTCGCTGGGGTGGACGCTGGACAGGAACGCCCTTTACCATTCCCTACCCTTGTCTCGTGCCACAAGCGATCGACAACTTTTTAGTCTGTGAAAAAAACATTTCTGTCACTCACATAGCAAATGGTGCAACCCGACTACAACCCGTCGTTTTAGGCATCGGACAAGCCGCAGGAATGGCAGCCGCACTCTGCGTTGAGCAAAACTGTCAGCCACGGGAACTGAATGTACGATCGCTACAACTCGCCCTAGTGACCGATGAAACTGTGCCTGCCGCAATCTTTCCTTTGTTTAATCTAATACCTTCTCATCCTGAATGGCAGCATTGGCAGCGCTATTATATTGACCATCCAGAGAGCTACCCTAATAGCGGTGAATGTCCGGCTAAAGCTTGGGTTCAGGCTTCTAGCAAAACAGCGCAATCCTTTTCAGGGATTTTTGAATGTAAAGATGTACAAGACTATACTTTGACTACGATCGACAATCTTGAGCAATGTTGGTCGATCGTTAGCGTACAAGCTGAAATTGATGCAAAGCTCCAACAACTTCAGTCCGGGCAACTACTGAAGGGCTTTGGTAAATATAACCATGCGGGAAATTGGATTTTGGTAGAAGCGCTAGACTTGAATTATTCACAGTAACATTAGCCATTTGTCAAGTCAGTATCACTACCGAATTTGAATTAACGCATTGATTTTTTCCTGATTGCGTGGCGCGAAGAATGTAAAGAGGTATATCACACTGAGGACGTACCTAACATTATGCGCGCTCAAACTCTGGTTGCACTCTTTAGCTTGTTTGCTGGAGCAGTTGCTATTGGTTCCTATGCCACCGAGCGTTTCGCCCCCGCCGCTCAGTTAAACGCCACCCAATCGGTTCCGCAAGTTTTCGCACATCGGGGAAGCGGACGTGCCGATCCTTACCCTAAATTCATGACGGCTCCCCTCTAATTCAGAACATCTTTAACGGAGATCACTTTTCTAGAGAGTTGACCTCCGTTTCTAAATCTTGCTCCCAATCGAAGATGACTTTCCATTCTCAAAACAAAGGCTATAAAATTCGACTGTCGAATTTTGGTAAAAATTGGGCACGTTCAGAACAACACTTTATTCCTTAGGTAAACGTAAAATTAGCTGCGACTTCCTAACGTGAAGTTTTGACCTGCAAAGAGTGAATGCGACATTTGATTGCAGATTCTCGCTGTAGACTAAACTTCATTGCTGTTCTGGCTGCACTTGTATTTTTTGTTTCAGCGGTGGCACTTCCTGATATGACAAATGACCTCGATCTGATCAAATTGCTCAGCCCCAGCGCGATAGATCAGATTCTGTTGTATCTGGCTTTTAGCGCGATGCGGACTGGAGGACATCGCCACGGTGCATTCTTAGATGCCGCTGCGACTGCCGCCAAATGTGCGATTTATATGACCTACCTGGAGCAAGATGGAAATCTCCGCATGACGGGGCATCTGCACCATATCGAACCCAAACGAGTCAAAGCGATCGTCGAGGAAGTCCGGCAAGCGCTTACCGAAGGCAAATTACTCAAAATGCTAGGGTCACAAGAGCCTCGGTACTTGATTCAGTTGCCGTATGTCTGGATGGAACACTATCCTTGGCAACCCGGACGATCGCGGATTCCGGGAAGCAATCTGACTTCTGAAGAAAAGCGCCAAATCGAACAAAAACTTCCGCCCAATCTCCCCGACGCGCAACTCGTCAACGCCTTTCAGTTTTTGGAACTGATCGAGTTTTTACACGCCCGATCGCAAGAAGATCTCCCCGAAGACCAACGAATGCCACTAAGCGAAGCTCTAGCGGAACATATCAAACGCCGCCTGTTGTACTCTGGTACGGTGACGCGCGTTGAGTCTCCTTGGGGAATGCCCTTTTATGCGCTGGCTCGTGCTTCGTATTCTCCAGACGATCAAGAAGAGCGTGCGTATGTCATGATCGAAGACACAGCGCGATTTTTTCGCCTAATGCAAGATTGGGCGCAGCGTCAAGGACAAGTCATGCGGGTTCTAGAAGAATTGGATATTCCGAGCGATCGGGTGGAAGGTGCGATCGCAGAACTCGATGAAATTCTTCGTAACTGGGCAGATCGCTATCACCAAGCAGGGGGTAAGCCGTTTGTGGTGCAAATGGTGTTCGGCTCAGCCGAGTTATAACTGGTTTCACATTACGCAATTTAAACTTTTGCAACTGTCTGAAAGAGTGTAACAACACGCCAGAGTAAACTAGGCAATGATTCTGAGACGAAGCGGTTTTATATCGTGAAATTTCAGAACTACAGATGATGCCAAGTCATAAGCACTAATCTGGAGCCTTCCATAATATGTCGCATACGGTCAAAATCTACGACACCTGTATTGGGTGTACGCAATGTGTTCGGGCTTGCCCAACTGATGTCCTGGAGATGGTTCCCTGGGATGGATGTCGAGCGGGTCAGATCGCATCTTCACCTCGCACTGAGGACTGTGTTGGTTGTAAGCGGTGCGAAACCGCTTGTCCGACCGACTTCCTCAGCATCCGGGTTTACCTGGGTGCTGAAACAACGCGCAGTATGGGTCTGGCTTATTAAGCAAAACTTCATACAGCAATCATTTTTCATTTATGTGGGTTCAAAGTTAGGGGGCAATCTGCCCTCTTTTTTTTAGAGCCAGTTCAAGAAATCTTGACTAAATTGTTCGAGAGAAATGAGATGAATCCGATCGCTCTTCTCCGCCTGTTTCCGCTCCGCTGCTGTGTTGTACCCCCAATCCGCTAAAAATAACGCTACATTCGTTAAAGCTTCTTGTTTCTCTACAGCCTGTAACGTTTTCAATCGATCTTCAACAAACCAGATTGCAGCCGTTTCTCCATAAGCTTGCTTGAGTTCTGTCAGAATCTGCGGTTTAGGACGCTTCGATTCCTTGCCATAAATCTGTTCGTTCTTGAGTTCGATGCCTTGTTTTTGCAGCAGTTGTTGAATAAACCGCCCTTCTTTCGTACTAATGATCACGAAGTCGGTTGAACTGTTGAGCGTCGATCGCAGCCGATCGAGCACCCCAGGATAAAATTCATGCTCTGCTAACCAGTTTTCTAAATCCGTTGCAATCAGATCGTCTCGAATCGTGTCTACGATCGCGCTAATTTCCAACGGCTTCAAATGATCTTCTGCAACAATTTGAGTAGCAATCGCAGTCCAATCCTGAAAGATCTCCTGTTCTTGAATTCCCGTCGTCAGTGCCCGAATTAAAATCGGCATCTCCCACCCAGTCTCAACAACGGGACGCGATCGGTAAAACGCAGGAGCAAGCGTTTCATCTGGAGGCGCTTCTGGCTGCCAAATCTGTGAGTAAGCTTTCCAAGCTGTCTGAAAGTACTCTTTCAGTCCATCACAAATCACACCATCAAAATCGAGCGCTAAGACTTGGGGGATAACGGACATCATTTTGGAGAATGAGAACTTCCCCAAAGTAGCGTATTATTCGTCTGCGATCGCTTCCACTAATGGCGGCTTTGTGCTGGTCGTAACGATCGCGTTCAGTGCATCAGGGCTGACGATTCCACCCGAAATGATCACCTTGAAGGCATCTTCGATCGGCATCGACAGAGTGATTACATCGGTCTCAGGTACAACTGCATACCAACCCGTTGTAGGGTTAGGAGTCGTTGGAATGAACACGCTTAACATATCGTGGTTGAAATGCGATTGCACTTCAGCCCCAATCGCACCCGTCACAAACCCAAGCGACCAAACGCCCTGACGCGGATACTCGACTAAAACCACTCGTCGAAATTTGCCGCTGGAATCGCGCAAGACGGTTTCTAGAATTTGCTTCAGCGTTTTGTAAATCGCGCCCGCTAATGGAATCGCCTGTAAAACTTGTTCGCCCACATCGAGCAGCCAGCGCCCGGCAATGTTACGCGCCATCAGCCCGATGAAAAGAATACTGAAAAGCGGAACTGCCAATCCGACGACAAAATCCAGGAAGTTCACCAAAATCGGGTGCAAGCCGTCAAATGGGTTTAACTGCTTGGGAACGCGGGTAAGAAAGTTGATGACCCAAGTTGCGATCGTGTAAGTGAGCCAAATTGTCGTCGCTAATGGAATCACGACGAGCAAACCAGCGATCAGATCATTCTTGAGATCTTGTTTTAGACGATGGATCACAGACACTCTACTCTCCTTCATCTGGCAGCAACTCCTGCCACCAATATAATTCCGAACTTAACTAGAAGGCGTTGCTACAAATATCACTACCCTATGTTTTAAAGCTTGTAAAGAGATGTTGCAACTTTAAGGAAATTTCTAAGGATAGAGTCTCCTTAATTTAACCATTGATCCCATCCGCCCATATCCGAACGCTATTGGTATATTATTTTACATTTTGAACGGTGACATGGGCAGAGTCAGCGATTTCGGGCACTTCGACAGGCAGATGTTTGAGTTCCCAAACCTTGAGCAAAATCAAATACTCATAAAACGCTTGTAACACACACCAAGTAAAACCGGGATAACCATCAAAAATGCCGCCTAGTAGAAAATACATATAGACAAATCGAATCAGCGGGCGAAACGGTAAGCGAAGTGAAAGATCTTTGAGCGCGCGTCGTCGATCGACTTCTGATTGTCCAAAAAAAAGAGACTGCCAGTCGAGTGATCCGGTTTCGAGTTGGCGCAACGTTTCGATCGCTTCATTCGTGGAATAGCGGTTGTGTTTATCCATCCAACGACTAAAGCCCTTTCCAGAAGTGTAATGCGGATACGTTGCTTGTAAAAATCCAGTCGAGCCTTCAACAACCTCGCGTTCTGTGTGCCCGTAATCGGTGAACCAAACTTTCTCGCGCTGAAAGAGTCGCAATTGATAACGCGGATATTGGGTACTGCGGCGAATCCATTTGCCCATGAACATTACGCGCTCAGCAACGTAATATCCAACGTGCTCGGCAGTTTGAATCGTGTCGAGACATTCTTGGAATAGTTCCGGGGTCATGCGCTCATCGGCTTCGAGAATGTAAACCCACTCGTATTTGACTGGAATCGATCGCAGCATCCAAGTTCGCTGTTTTCCGTGGCTCTCAAACCGATGCTGCACCGCTCTGACCGGATAAGATTTTGCGATCAACAGAGTGCGATCGTCGCTGTAAGAATCCACCACGACAACATCATCTGACAACAACGCCGACTCGATACAAGCGGCAATTTCGATTTCTTCGTTGTGGGTCAGGATGAAGATGGAGAACATAAAAAAGATGAAGAGGGCAAAAAGAGAGAATGCCAGGTCAATGCCTGATCGTTTCTATTTCTCCCTTTTTTCACGCTTCATCTTTCATCTTTTGGCGGAATTTAGCGCATCGGGGGTTTACGCTTGCCACCCAAAACGCCCATTTCCTTCAGACCTGACCAACCGATGATGAAATAGCCGAGCGAAAGCAGAAGGCTACTAATGCCCACTCGGATTCCTGTTTTCCAGAATTCCCCTCTCGCTTGACTTTCCGCTTGCTGACGACGATCGCGCAATCCGGTTAACTGTTGATTGCGAAATTCTTTTGCTCGATCGGCAACTGAATTCGGATTGGCTTTCAGCGCTTGTAGTTCTTTTTGAGCGCGTTGGGCTTGAACGAGTTGATCGCCTTTCAATTGACCACTCGCGATCGCGGCATCAATTTGCTTTAACTGGTCGTCTAACTGCCTTGCCTGATTCGGATCGCGGAGTGCTGCACTGATTTGATCTTGTCGCTGTTGCACTTGAGCATTCAATTGGCTTTCTGCGTCTCTCGATTCTCGATCGATTCGTTCCAATGCTTGATCGGAGACTTGGCGCGTATTATTCAAGTGCAGCGGGAAAGCGATCAGGAACAACAATCCAAGCAGCATCGATAACAGCAGTGCCCAGAACCGGAAAGTGGTAAACGGTTTGGCGCGATCGCCTAAAGCGAGAGAACCATGTTCGAGAAACGCGCCAGCCAACAAAAAGCCGAGTCCGACCATTGGAATAATGCCGCGATCGACAATTTGCGTCACGACAGTCGCGAACCAAGCCTTGTCCGAAAAATTGGGCGGAATCAAAACCGAAATGAAGTCTACCAGCGATGACAGAATCAAAATTGTGCCAACGACTCGGAGGACGAAGGGGACTATAGGAGAAGAATTCGTTGCTTTCATCGGACTATCACAGTTCTAACGGTTGTCTACGGAATCGCAAATTGCTCAGATTTAGGTGGGCAAATGAGACATCTGCGCGATTTTTCTAGCGAAAGTACAAAGTCGTTTTGGAAACTCAGTCATTTTAATGCGTTATCTCACGATTCAAGCACGGCAACACCGAAGAAAGTTCGCGCGATCGACGAATGAATGGAAACAGAATCTGAAGCTTTGCACGGCATATAGAGGGTAACATTGCTAGGATTGGAAATCACAAGCTTTTCTGACTTGAAACAATTGGGCGTTTCGCTTTATGGTGTCGATCGATTCCTTTAGTTGCCACCTCCACGATGATTCAAGTTGCAGTGATTGCTCAAAAGCTAAATATCTATACGCTTCAAAGTGTGGCGGTCAGCAAAGGGAACATCATTGTTCCGACTCTGGATGGGCAACTGCTTAAATTTGCGCCAGACGGAAAAAGTACCTCGATCGCGAGTTTAGCCCAATCTGACCTGGGTGTCCCGTTTGGCATTATTGACCAAGACCAAGATTTGATCGTGACGGTTTCAAGCTATTTGCCGCAGCATTATTTATTGCGGGTTAAACCAGATGGCAAAGTTGAAACGATCGCAGATTTGTCTCGGCGCAGCGGACTCTATGGAGCGCCGTTTGGTGTCACCCTTGACCAAGGCGATTACTTGGTAACTATGTCAACCGATGTGGTGGATTCGTCCAGTGAGTTAATTCGAGTGAGTCCGACTGGAGAGGTCCGCGCGATCGCAAATTTGACTCCGTTTGGCAATCCGTTTGGGCTGATCGTTCAGAATCAATCAGTGGTTGTGGCTCAGTCGTATGGGCAGTTGGTACGAGTCGAAAAAGGGGAAGCCAAAGCGATCGTTGATCTCAAAGCGTTGGGATTTGGGATTCCCTTTAATGTGACGATTTGGCGCGGTCAATTAACCGCAACAACGAACTCTGGGCTAGTAGTGCAGATAGATCCAGATGGAAAGGTGAGAACGATCGTCGATTTGGCAAAAGCGAAATATCAGATTCCGTCAGGGATTACGACGCTAGGGAACGAATTGATCGTGACAACAAACGGGGGATTCTTATTGAGAATTTCAGATTCTTGATGGCTTAAACCTTTTCTCTGTTCCAAATTCAAACGTTACAAATCCAAGCAAAGTGGGAAGACTAGGGATACTAGATTTCCTTGTTTCCCATGCTGCGAAGGAGCGACGATCGATGGAATACACCATTCCAGAACTAGAACCCATCAACCGACAATTTATGACGCTCGATCGACCAAAGAAAACTAAAATGCTCGTCGTCGATGACGAACCCGATAATCTAGATCTGCTGTATCGGACGTTCCGCCGCGATTTTCATGTTCTTAAAGCGGAAAGCGGTGTTCATGCGCTGCAATTATTAGCGGAAGAAGGAGAAGTCGCAGTTATTATTTCTGATCAGAGAATGCCTGAAATGAAAGGAACAGAGTTTCTCAGCCGCACTGTTCCCAAATTTCCCGATACGATGCGAATTATTTTGACAGGCTTTACCGATGTCGAAGATTTAGTCGAAGCAATTAACTCTGGACAGGTTTACAAATACATCACCAAGCCTTGGGACCCGAACGAACTCAAAGCTGTGGTACAACGAGCCGCCGAAACTTATGAACTGCTAAAACAGCGAACCGAAGAATTACGTCGATCGCAATCTCAAACTGCATTGTTATCGACGATCGTTGCCGTTGCTCAAGATGCGACCAGTGTCGAAAGCACCTTAGCTCCGATCTCGGTTGCCTTCGGCCAAAACTTTCTCACCGATCGCTCTGTGATTCAACTGATTGAAAATGGTGCCTTCACAGAGATCGGGACTTATGGAATCAGTGGCGATTTAGATTTAGCACAATCTCAGATCGTGAAAGACGCGATTGCTCGTCAGAAAATGCAGCTTGTAACCGAAACAGGCGATCCAGAATTTGGCACACATCTAATCGTTCCGGTGACGCTCCGAGGTGAAGTTCTCGCTGTTCTTTCTCTGCAATGGCAACAACCTCAAGCCTTACGAGAAGACGAACTTTTGTTACTTTATCTCTCGGCTCAGCAAGTCGCGCTTGCGCTAACCTGTACACGATCGATTCGGAATGCGATGGCACAAGCGCCTGTAGCCTAACTCTCAAGATGAAAGCCTTCTCTAAAATTACTCGTCTCAAGTGAACCGCTCGAAACTTAGAATTTTAGAGAAAACAGTTTTAGAGAAGCGCTCATCAATAATGAATTCTGATCATATTCAAGCGTTGTTCGATCGAATCGCCCCAGTCTACGATGAACTTAACAACGGTCTAAGCTTCGGACAGCACCGCATTTGGAAGCAAATGACCGTGAAATGGAGTGGCGCAAAACCCGGAGATACTTCCCTTGACTTGTGTTGCGGCAGCGGCGATATCGCCCAAATGCTGGCAGAAAAAGTCGGGAGAACGGGGAAAGTTTACGGTGCTGATTTTTCTGCTGCCCAGTTAGAAGTTGCACGCGATCGCAGTGAACGCCGCTGCATCAAACCTCCGATTCAGTGGATCAAGTCCGACGTTCTAAATCTGCCCTTTCCCGATAATCAATTTGATTGCGCCACGATGGGATATGGCTTGCGAAACGTGGTTGATATTCTTGCCAGTTTGAAAGAAATTCACCGGGTTCTCAAACCTCGCGCAAAAGCTGCAATTCTGGATATGCATCGCCCAGATAGCGAACTGGTTCGCACGTTTCAGCAATGGTATCTTGATGAAGTCGTGGTTCCGACCGCGCAACGATTTGGCTTCACCGAAGAATACGCCTACATCGCACCCAGTCTTGATAAATTTCCCACCGGGAGAGAGCAAATTGATTTAGCGCAGCAAGCAGGTTTTGCCGCAGCCACCCATTACCCGATCGCGGGCGGTACGATGGGAGTATTGGTGATTACAAAATGAGGCGATCGCCTCTTTACCCTTCATTTTCTCTAACCCCCGTGGATCTTTCGACGCTCTGGTTTTTTGTTGGTCCTCCTGTTGTTGGTGGAGTCATTGGCTACTTCACCAACGATGTTGCCATTAAGATGCTGTTCCGCCCGTATCGCCCGCTTTATCTTGGTGGACGGCGAGTTCCGTTTACACCTGGTTTGATTCCTCGGAATCAAGAACGCCTAGCAAAGCGAATTTCTGACACGATTATGGGGTCGTTGTTGACTCCTGAAGAGTTGCAGAATTTGGCGCGACGACTTCTACAACCAGAGCGGGTTCAGGCAGCAATTCTTTGGTTATTGCGATTAGCGATCGAGCAGGTTCAAGAAAGCAAAGAGCAAAAAACAGCAAAGATCTTAGGGAATATCTTAAAGGATTTATTTGGTCAATCTTTGCCACGATTGTTAAAGGTTTTAGCGCGACAGGAAGAATTTCTCGAAGATCAACTAAACCATATTTTTGATCAAGTTATCTTGGAGTTTCAGTTATCTGAGGATCAAGCAGAAAAGCTCTCAGATTGGTTGATTCAAGTGGTCATTCCGCCTGATGTTTTGCGCCAAACATTAGTGGATTTTCTTACCGATCGTAATATTCAAGTGATTGATGAAGGATTTCGAGAAAAAACAAGCGGAACGTATTGGGTGGTTGCGAATTTGTTTGGAGTTCGGAACACCTTAACTCGGTTAAGAACGTTTTGTTTAGACGAGAAGGAAGCAAGTAATTCTGTTTTATCAGAATTGTTGTTTTCGCTTGGAGTGAAGCAGCGCTTTAAAGAATGGTTGCAAAACATTTCATTACAGAATCTACCTGTTTCTACGGTGAGACAGCTTCGCAAAACGATGCGTGATAGTGTGCGGCATTATCTACAAGACCGGGGATCTGAGGTTTTACAAGGACTTAGCGCCTCGGTCGATTGGGAAAATGTCGCTTCTGTGGTGTTGAATCGTTTACAAAGTTCAGAGGCAGTTAACTCTTCATTAGAACTCGTCAGCGAAGAATTAGCATTAATTTTGGAGCGTTACTTAGAAAAAGATTTAGAGAATATCGTAGCGCAAGCGATTCCAATTCTAAATATTGATCAAGTAATCATCGATCGAGTAAAAGCGACTTCCCCTGGGGAGCTAGAAGCGGCAATTAATGGCATTGTCCGCAGCGAACTACAGGCGATCGTGAACCTTGGTGGAATTTTAGGTTTGCTCATTGGGGCACTTCAATCTGCGTCGCTATTGCTGCGTTAAGGGACTGCTTGAAGCTGATCAGGAGCAGTCAAAATATCTCCGATAAACTCTGTACTCTCACTCCTCTCCTCGTAAACCAAAACCAAATGATCTTTAGCGCGAGTCATCGCAGTATAAAGCCCTGCTTTTTCCTCAAATTCTTCTGATGTCTCAACTCCAACGATGATCACAGCATCAAATTCGACTCCTTTTACTGCATTCCACGAATCAATAATTACAACAGGTCGATCGACAATATTTCCAGCGCGTTCTTGCGATCGCATCGGCACATGATGGTTAATTCCCAGACGAAATAATTCTTTGCTGATTTGAGTTTTTAACAACTTAATGTTTTGATCTGTCGGACGGAGCAGGATACCAATTGAAGAATCTGCATGGCTTTCTAGTGCAAGGTTGACTTGGTATGCAATTTCGATCGGAATCCTACTAGAATTAACTTGTACTAGAAGTGGCGCAATTCCAGAACTACGCGAGGTTTTCTTTTTAGGTTCAATCAGTCTGTCGATCGAAGGACTATTTTCACGCTTTTCAACTTTGATTTCTGCTTTTTCTAAATTGGGCTGAATAAATTTCCAAGCAAGTTCCAAAATCTCAGGAGCATTACGATAATTAAGATCAAAGATTTGCGATCGCCCAACAATATCAATTCCTAACCTTGCCCAACTCCAGCTGCTTTTTCTTCGATGCGATTGCCCATATACAGATTGAGTATTATCGTATACAAAGAAAAGAGAATTCGTTTCTTGATCGAGAACTTTTAGTAATGCCTGAAACCACTCATCATAAAAATCTTGGGCTTCATCAACTAAAATTGCCTGATACGTCAAATTTGATTGATGTGCAGATTCGATTATTTTTTGCCTTGATTCTTTCTCTCGATCAAATGCATAAGAATATTTCAAATGCTGGAATGCCCAGCGATGAAACGTACTGCATTCAACTTGCAAATCATCTCGATTCAAATTTGCTTCAATCCATCCTTGCATAAAGCGATTGTAGGAAAGGACAAGAATGCGATCGAACTTTCCTTCTACTAATGTCTTAACTCGCTGTTGAAGTACCAAAGATTTACCAGATCCGGCAACTCCACGCACTAATGAATGTCCTCTGAGGTTGAAATTCTTTGCCTGATTTTGCGCCTCATCAAGTTGCGAGTAAATCAGCCGTTGATGAATAGTTCTCTGAAAATCAATCCACTGCATTATCGTTGTCTCAAACACTGTGATGAGAGTGCCCAAGAAATTCTTGATCGTAACTAGACTGAAATCTAATTGCCTCTAATCGTTGAGCGTGCAATTAATTATCTAAATTCTCGTTTTCCTCGTTTTTCATCAGCTTATCAATATCAAGTTTTCGGAGAGATTGTTGTCGGTTTTTACGCGACTCGCGCCGATATTTTTTCGGTTCTAAGCGCGGTTCATACTGTGTTCCTTTTCCTGTCGTTTTGGGCTTCAAAACATTATCTGGATCAGATTGTTGGTTTAATTGAATTTCGTAAACGATCGCATCTTCTAGAAAATTCAAATAATGCTCATATCGCTCCCAGCCACCTCGGACAATACACCCAGGCTCATTGCGGTGTAAACAATCACTAAACTGACAGCTTTCTTCTGCTAATCTTCGACGCGCTTCTGGAAAATATTGCACTAATTCGTGTGGCAGACAAGATAAATCTGGCTGATTAAAACCCGGAGTATCTGCTAGAAATCCGTCTGTTGGAAGCTCAAATAACTCAACGTGTCGCGTCGTATGTCGTCCTTTTTCTAATTTCCCGGAAACTGTATTAACTCGTAGATCAACGCTTGGAATAATTTGATTAATTAAACTAGATTTTCCGACACCAGATGGACCTGATGCAACAGTAATCTTTTGATTCAAATACTGTTTTAATTCAATCAAACCTAATTGCTGACGGACACTAATAAAAATCGGTTGATAACCCCATTCACCTAATCGAGTTTTCCAGTATTGTTGTTCGTCGATCGAGACTAAATCACTCTTACTCAACGCTAAACAAACCGATACCCCCGTTGACTCAGCTTTCACCAAAAATCGACTTAATTGATAAGGCTCGATCGTTGGCGATGCAAGTGCAAACACCAGCAAAATTTGATCTACATTCGCAATGGGAGGACGATCCAACTCTGAGCGTCTAGGAAAAACTTGGGAGATTGCGCCTCGTTCCCCACTCCAGTCCGGCTCTTCTACTAAAACGCGATCGCCCACCATCACCCGCTGCCCGATTTTCTTCAAGCGAGTCCGCCGAGTACAAAGCAGCATCGATCTCGGCAAAGACTCACTTTGAAGCCGTACCCGATAAAAATTCGCTTGTACCGCCAAGACAGTACCAGTTATCTGCCGCTCAGATCGTTGATCTTCTTCCAAAATCTTGCTGAAGTCATCAGAACTCATAAGATCCTGTAAGAAGTTTAACGGCGAATTTTGACAGCAAAAAAGCTTGATCGATCTTCGATACTCTCAATTTTGTAGCCTTCCATCGTCAAACTATCTGGAACTTGCTCGATCGGTTCTCCTGGATCAAGCCACACTTCTAGTATCGATCCTGGAGACATTTGCTCTAATCGCAATTTAGTGCGAACGAAATTGATTGGGCAAGGTGTCCCGCGTAAATCCATTTGCACATCCGAAGTTTCTGCTGCTTGACTCATCCGCCAAAAATTTTCCCAATAAAACCTTCAACGCCACCTTTACCCACGCGATCGCCTCGGATCTTCGCCAATTTCTCTAGCAATTCCCGCTCCTCTGGACTAATTCGCGTTGGAATGTCTACCGATACCGTAATCAAATGATCACCGCGACTCACCGGATTTCCCAGCTTGGGCACACCCTTATTTTCTAATGTTAGAACCGTTCCAGGCTGAGTTCCCACTGGAATCGTCAATTCTTCCTCACCATCAACGGTCTTCACTTCAATCCGAGATCCTAAAATCGCCTGTAGATAACTGATCTTGACCTCAGATAAAACATTAATTCCATCGCGTTGAAAATCGGGATCGTCATTGATGAGCAGGTAGACATACAAATCACCCGAAGGTCCGTTCCGCTGCCCCGCATCTCCTTCACCAGACACTCTCAACCGAGTTCCGTTATCAACCCCTGCTGGAATGGTAATTTTCAGTTTTTTAGTTTCTTGCCGCTGTCCATTACCGCCGCAGACTTCACACTTTTCCTCAATCATCTGCCCTGTCCCATTACAGGTCGGACAAACTGAAACCTGAGTGAAACTGCCAAACGGAGTGCGAGTCGCACGACGAACTTGACCCCCACCCGAACACGTTGAACAAGTGCGCGGGCGTGTTCCTGGTTTTGCACCGCTACCGCTACAATTTGTGCAGGTTTCTAAGTGACTAATCTTAATTTCTTTCTCGCCACCAAAAACCGCCTCACGAAAATCTAGCTTTAAATCTAACCGCAGATCATCGCCTCGAACTGGTCCGCCCCGCCGTCGAGTTTGACCGCCAGGAGCGCCACCCGCAAATCCGCTAAAGAAGCTTTCAAAGATATCAGCAATGCCACCCATGTCACCGAAATCTTGATAGCCACCCGCACCTGCCGCAGAACCCACACCTGCTTCACCAAAGCGATCGTACCTCGCGCGATTCTCCGGATCAGAAAGGACTTCATAAGCGCGATTAATTTCCTTAAATCGCTCTTCAGCACCTGCCTCTTTATTGACATCAGGGTGATATTTTCGAGCGAGACGACGAAAGGCTTGCTTGACTTCTTCCTTGTCTGCATCACGGGAAATGCCAAGAATTTCGTAGTAATCACGAGCCATAGGGGAGAGATTCAGGGGGTAAGGGGGGCTATAACGGAGAGGCGTAGGGCGTTGGGCAAACGGTCTAGACTCCCTATATTACTACCCTACACGCTCAACTAATCGACTGTCTCGTAATCAGCAGTGATAGTTGCATCTGCCTCAAAGCTGAAATTGCTCATGCCTGCCGAAACCGTTTCATCTTCAAAACTCATCCCAGAAGTGGCATTCGTTTCAAAGTCAAGTTGTTCGGAAGGTTGAGCATTTTCATAAACTGCTGAGCCAATTGCATACAACAGTTGCTGCAACCGATCGAGATGCATTTTCACTTCATCGATACTAACCTTTGAATTGGCGATTGCGCTTCTGAGTTCGACAATTTTCTCGTTTGCCTGGGCTTTCAACGCGTCGCTAATCAGTCCGTAATTCTCTTTCAGCGTCGTTTCATAACTGTGGAATAAGCTATCAGCTTGGTTCTTGAGTTCCACCAGTTGCATTCGACGGTTATCTTCTTCAGCAAAAATTTCAGATTCTTGCCGCATCCGCTCAATCTCACTGCTGCTCAAACCGCCTGTGTTGGAGATTTCAACGCTTTGGGCGCGTCCTGTGCCTTTATCACGGGCTGAGACTTTCAAAATTCCATTGGCATCGATCTCAAACACAACTTCAATTTGAGGCACGCCTCTCGGTGCAGGTGGAATTCCCGTCAGTTGAAATTTACCTAGGCTCTTATTGTCTCTTGCCATCGCTCGCTCCCCTTGCAGAACGTGAATCTCTACCGAGGTTTGTCCATCGGTGGCAGTCGAGAAAACCTGAGTTTTGCTGCTGGGAATGGTGGTATTACGATCAATAATCCGCGTGAACACTTCGCCTAATGTCTCGATTCCCAATGAAAGCGGTGTGACATCCAGCAACAGCAAATCTTTCACTTCACCGCCCAACACGCCAGCTTGAATCGCCGCTCCGAGCGCAACGGCTTCATCCGGATTCACAGATCGATCGGGAGTTTTACCGTTAAAAAACTTTTTCAGCGCCTCCTGCACGGCGGGAATGCGAGTGGAACCGCCGACTAAAAGAATGCGATCGATGTTTTGCGTTGTTAAATTGGCATCTTTTAGCGCCTGTTCCATTGGCTCGATCGTGCCTTGAATCAATCGGCTCGATAGCTCTTCAAATTTGGCGCGAGTTAACTCAATTTCTAGATGTTTCGGTCCTGAATCATCGGCAGTGATGAAGGGCAGGTTGATCGAAGTACTAAGTGTGCCAGAAAGCTCGATTTTTGCCTTCTCAGCCGCTTCTCTCAACCGTTGAAGCGCCATTTTATCTTCAGTCAGATTAATGCCCTGTTGCTGCTGAAAAAACTCGCTGAGCCAATCCACAATACAAGCATCAAAATCATCCCCGCCTAGATGATTGTTACCGGATGTGGCTTTCACTTCAAATACGCCATCGCCCAACTGCAAAATCGAGACATCAAACGTTCCACCGCCCAAGTCAAATACCAAAATGCACTGGTCTTGATCTTGTTTTTCCAGACCGTAAGCCAATGCTGCCGCAGTCGGCTCATTGATAATTCTCAAAACTTCGAGTCCAGCGATCGTGCCTGCATCTTTCGTCGCTTGCCGCTGAGCATCACTGAAATAAGCCGGAACCGTAATTACCGCTTGCGTGACGGCTTCGCCTAAATAATTCTCTGCATTCTGCTTTAGTTTTTGCAGGGTCATCGCGCTAATTTCTTGCGGCGTGTAGCTCCGATCGCGAATTTGAACATTAACAGTTTCGTCTTTTCCTTTGACGCAATTATAAGGAACGCGCGATCGTTCCATCTGCGTATCTTCCCATCGTCGTCCAATGAAGCGCTTAATGCTAAATACCGTGTTTTCAGCATTGGTGACAGCTTGCCGTTTTGCTAACTGACCGACTAAGCGATCGCCTGTTTTCCCAAGCCCCACCATGCTCGGTGTCGTCCGACCGCCTTCAGAGTTTGTAATCACGATGGGCTGACCGCCCTCCAACACAGCGACACAACTATTCGTTGTGCCTAAGTCGATGCCGATGACTTTTCCCATAACTAGCGCTGCCGAAAGTACGCGAGGTGAACGCAGAACGTAATGTTCGCAGTTAGTTCTCCGTACAATACGGATAAAGCTGAACTAACTTTCCGAATGATTCCCTATTTCAGAGTTTTCTTAACGTTGCGTTCACAAACAAGCTGAACTTGTCGATCGTCGTACTTTCACAGACTTATCAAGTTAACCTTCGCTGGTTGCGCCGTCTTCTGGTGGTGCTGCGACCTTCACCATCGCATGGCGCAATACTTTGTCATCGAGCAGATAGCCACGCATCAACTCTTCCACGACTGTTCCTTCGGGATGATCGCTAGTCGGTTGGCGCATCACCGCTTCATGCAGATTCGGATCAAATTCTTTGCCTTCTGCCCGCATCGGTGCAACGCCGACTTTCTTTAAGCGATCGACCATATCCTTATAAACGCCTTGATAGCTTTTATGAATATTCGATTCGCCATCGGTTTGCGGTTTGATCTGCGATCGAGCGCGTTCAAAGTTGTCTACTACAGGCAGCAATTCTTTTACGGTGTTGCATTTAACCTGCGTTTCTAACTCTTCTCGCTCTCTTTGCGTCCGGCGGCGGAAGTTCTCAAAATCTGCGGCAATTCGCATATATTGATTATTCAATTCTTCCGCTTGTTTTTTCAGTCCTTCGATTTCCCGTTCTTTGGCGGCGTAGTTCGATCGTAACTCCATAAACGCCGCTTGATAATCGGTCGTGTCTTCTTCGGTGGGAGTGTCTACAACACCAGTCTCCACAGCCTCACTGGTCGGCTCAGACGGAGGAGGAGTTTCAGAAGATTCACTGACGGGTGCTTGAACTTCGTCGGGCTGCTGAGTTTGTTCGTCGATCATTGTGCGCTAATTCCCTTGTATAGAACGCTGGCTTAAGCAAGCCTCTTCCATCCTAGCGAATGGGCTGTCGGATGCCGCACCGCTTACAACCGTTAAGCATCATATCGCACTGCTCTCGATTTGATGTCGTCTCTATGATTGAGATTGAGCCGATCGACTTTATGCGTTCTTCAAAAAACATTTTGGGAATCCTCGTAAGGTGATCTTCGTTCATCCGTTATGGCAAATTCTTCTTCTCAACGGCGTGCCCTGATTGTTCAAAACAATTTTTCGCCGTTTGGCAATAAATTAATTCAATCGGGTTACGTCAATAACGAGCAGATGCAGCAAGCACTGATTGAATGCCGCAAGTCGGGGAAACCACTGACGGCAGTGCTAGAAGCGATGACGGGGCAGCAATTGTCTCCGGATCTGATTCGTCAATATAAGAAACAGCATCTGTTTGAGTTGAAGATTCTCTACGGAGTCGAATCCTTAGATCCGGAGTTAAATGAGGTTTCCTCGACTCAAGTTGGGCAACTGATTGGCGATTTAATTCCGATCGAGCTTTGTCGCCGTTACAACTTGATTCCATTATCTCAATGTGGGAACGATCCGCCGTTTGTGCTGGTGGCAATGGTTGATCCGGACAACCTCGCAGCTCAAGATGAACTGAATCGAATTCTGCGTCCGAAAGGATTAGGGCTTCAGCGGTTGGTGATTACGATCGATGATTATCAGCGCATTATGTCGAGCTACATGGATGCGCGACTTGAGCAAGAAAAACAACTCGAAGCGCAATCGAGAGTAGATGTTCGGTCTGATCTCGAAGGTTTAGAAGGACTGGCGGAACTTCGAGATGACGACAGCGCCGAAATGGATCTCGATGCGTCTGCCGATGCGGAAGCAGCTCCGATTATTGCGTTAGTCAATAAAATTCTGATCAAAGCGCTTCAGATGGCGGTTTCGGATATTCACGTCGAGCCACAAGAAGAATCTCTCCGCATCCGATTTCGTAAAGATGGTGTTCTACGTGAAGCCTTTGAGCCATTTCCAAAGAAAATCATTCCTGCTGTGATCGCTCGCTTCAAGATTATTGCTCAACTCGATATTGCAGAGCGTCGCCAACCTCAAGATGGTCGGATTCGCCGAATTTATGACGGACGTAAAGTAGATTTCCGGGTCAATACCCTACCAAGTCGATACGGTGAGAAAGTGGTGCTTCGGATTCTCGACAACTCAGCGACTCAACTCGGTTTGAACAAGCTGATTACCGATGACACCTCCCTACAAATCGTTCAAGAAATGGTGAAACGTCCGTTTGGACTGATCCTCGTGACAGGACCAACCGGATCAGGAAAAACGACGACTCTTTATTCAGCACTTGCAGAGCGGAATGATCCCGGTGTCAATATCAGTACGGCTGAAGACCCGATCGAGTATTCGCTCCCCGGCATCACTCAAGTTCAAGTGATTCGTGAAAAAGGAATGGATTTTGCCGCAATTTTGAGAGCCTTTCTCCGCCAAGATCCCGATGTGATCCTCGTGGGTGAAACGCGAGACAAAGAAACGGCAAAAACTGCGATCGAAGCCGCATTGACCGGACACTTAGTTCTGACCACTTTGCACACCAACGATGCTGCAGGTGCGATCGCTCGACTTGACGAGATGGGCGTCGAACCGTTCATGGTTTCGGGCGCACTGCTTGGAGTCGTTGCTCAACGATTGGTGAGAAAGGTTTGTGATGAATGCCGTATTCCTTATACGCCTACCTCAGCCGAGCTTTCTCGCTTTGGGTTAACCAGTTCGCGCGATGCTCAATTAACCCTGTACAGAGCGAATACTTTACAGGCGCAGGAAATTCAAGAAGCACGATCTCGAAATCAAGTTTGTCAAAAATGTAATGGCGTTGGATATAAAGGGCGACTCGGCGTTTACGAAGTTATGCGCGTGACGGAAGCATTACAAACATTGATCACAGAAGGCGCGCCGACTGAGCGTATCAAAGAAGTCGCGGTCGAAGAAGGAATGCAAACCCTCTTGGCTTACAGCTTAGACCTCGTGCGTCAGGGACTTTGTACCCTCGAAGAAATTGAGCGCGTGACCTTTACCGACACCGGACTCGAAGCAGAACTCCGAGCGAAACGCAAAAGTTCACTGACTTGCCGCACTTGTGGCGCAGAAATGCAGCAAGAATGGCTCGATTGCCACTACTGCACAACTCCCCGCTTCCAAGATTAGTTTGTCATTTCTTCAGGGCAGACGTAACCTTCAACTTTTCAATCTTCTTCAACTCAGCAATCAGGAGCAACTCGCATGGAAATGATGATCGAAGACTTAATGGAACAACTGATCGAAATGGGTGGCTCAGATTTGCACTTGACGGCTGGACTGCCACCCTATTTCCGCATCAGTGGACATCTTCAGCCAATTAGCGATCAAGCTCTCAGTGCAGAAGAATGTCAACGCCTCATTTTCAGTATGCTGAACAATACACAGCGCAAAGCCCTTGAGCAAAACTGGGAGCTTGACTGTTCTTACGGCGTTCGTGGGCTGGCACGCTTCCGGGTGAATGTCTACAAAGATCGTGGAACTTATGCCGCTTGTTTACGTGCGCTCAGTTCTAAGATTCCAAACTTTGAAAAGCTAAATCTGCCCGATGTAGTGCGGGAGATGTCCGAAAAACCAAGAGGATTGATTCTTGTAACGGGTCCGACTGGATCAGGAAAAACAACGACACTGGCAGCGATGATCGATTTGATCAATCGCACCCGTGCCGAGCATATTCTAACCGTCGAAGATCCGATCGAATTCGTCTACGAACCGATCAAAAGCCTGGTTCACCAACGCCAACTCGGTGAAGACACCAAGAGTTTTGCCAACGCGCTCAAAGCCGCGCTTCGTGAAGACCCGGACATCATTCTGGTAGGAGAAATGCGGGACTTAGAAACCATTTCGCTGGCGATCTCGGCGGCTGAAACGGGTCACTTAGTTTTCGGAACGCTGCATACCAGTTCTGCCGCTCAAACGGTTGACCGGATGATCGACGTATTCCCCTCCGAGCGTCAAACTCAAGTCCGGGTTCAGCTTTCTAACTCGCTCGTTGCCGTCTTCAGCCAAACGCTTGTTCCTAAGAAAAATCCAAAACCTGGTGAATATGGACGAGTAATGGCACAAGAAATCATGATCGTGACTCCCGCGATCGCTAACCTCATTCGCGAAGGCAAAACCGCACAAATCTACTCCGCCATCCAAACGGGCGGAAAGTTAGGAATGCAAACCCTAGAAAAAGTCCTCGCAGACCAATACAAAGCAGGACTGATTACCTTTGAAGCTGCTGCCTCTAAGACTTCCCGCCCAGATGAACTCCAGCGGTTAATTGGCGGAACACCCAACGGTGCTGCCGCAGCAGTGAAACGCTAATTCAACGATCGCTAAGTTCTCACCATTCTTACTGAAACTTTATGCCAACCTATGTTGCCCGCGTCCGAGACGCGAAAGGAAACGCCAAGAAAGAAAAAATCATCGCGGATTCTCTCAGTGAAGCGCGATCGGCTTTGCGCGAACAAGGATTGTTTGTGCAAGAACTGAAGCAAAATGAAAGCTTTGATATCAATTCGAGCTTGGCAAAATTTCAAACGTCGATGGTGTCTGTCACTGTCAAAGACAGAGCCGTTTTTTCCCGCCAATTTGCTGCCCTGGTGAATGCAGGTGTTGCGCTGGTTCGGGGTCTTGGCGTTTTGGCAGACCAATGTACCAATCCCAAGCTAAAAAAAGCGCTGATGGAAATTAGCGCAGATGTACAGCAGGGGGTGAACTTATCTGATGCAATGCGGAAACATCCTCAATGTTTTGATGGCTTGTACGTCAGTATGGTGCAAGCAGGAGAAACGGGTGGGGTACTCGATGAAGTGCTGAACCGTCTTGCCAAACTGCTCGAAGATGTTGCCCGCTTGCAGAACCAAATTAAATCGGCAATGAGTTATCCGGTCGTGGTTGGCGTTCTCGCGACGCTAATCTTTTTGGGAATGACGATGTTTCTCATTCCAATCTTTGCAGGTATCTTCAAACAACTTGGGGGCGACCTGCCACTGTTTACTCAAATTATGTTAGACATCAGTGGTTTTCTTAGAAGTCCAGCAGCACTTAGCCTTCTGATTATCGTTCCACTGCTCTTTTTTGCTTACAAACAGTACTATAAAACGCGCGTTGGACGGGAGACGATGGATCGCTTCTTCCTGAAAATGCCTTTGTTTGGTGATTTGATTCAAAAAACGGCAACTGCAAGATTTTGCCGTACTTTCGGAGCCTTGACTCGTTCAGGAGTTCCAATCCTGACCTGTTTGGAGATTGTACGAGATACGTCAGGCAATCAGATTGTGGCAAACGCGATCGACGAAGCCCGCAAAGAAATTCAAACGGGTGGCATGATCAGTATCGCGTTACAAAAAGAGCAGGTTTTCCCCGCGATGGCAATTCAGATGATTAGCATCGGAGAAGAGACTGGGGAAATCGATAAGATGCTGATGAAAGTTGCTGATTTCTACGAAGACGAAGTGGAACAAGCAGTTAAAGCCCTAACGAGCATTATGGAACCGATCATGATTCTGTTTCTAGGCGGAATGGTCGGCAGTATTCTGGTTGCGATGTACCTACCAATGTTCGCAATTTTCGACAAGCTAGGTTAAGTCGCGATCGAGCCAACGTTTTTTCTTGATTTGGGTCAGATGTAAGGCGATACATCTGACCTTTAGCGTGAATTGGATGCTATGGAAATCTCTGCTCAAAAAATTCAGTACGAGGAATTACTCGCAACGTATAGCCACTCGATCGAAGCGATCGAACTTTTGAAGTGCCATCACAGCTATGTCGAAATGATTCCCAGTATGCGACGTGCGGAAGGGAGTGTCATTACGATTCCGTTGCCGATCGTGCGAATTCGACATCCAGCAACTGAAGCGGGGAAAATGACGATCGTTGAATCTCAGCTTCTTCCTTGCGACTTGGCAATTCTAATGTGTGATCCGGAGTGGAAGATTAAAACGGGAAAAGAGATTTTTGTGTTTATTCACCGAGCCGATGAGGATTTCTCAGATCTGCTGGGTCGATGGCGACGAACGCAACTCGCGCTTAATAAAGACTACGAATGGGTGATGCCATCGCGGTATCAGCATATTCTCAACGATGGAGCAGATAAAATCTACCCGCTTTTTGTGGTGTTTGATGACACTCCTGAGCGGATCAAGCGAGGATTAATCGGGACACATCTACCTTTCGCAATTCAAGGCTCAACCGTTAACTCAGAGGAAATGCCTCAAAATCAAATTGAAGAATAAATAAAAGCTCCGAGTCGTTTAAACTCTGGAGCTTTTCGTTTGATCAATCTAATTTCGCTTTCGCTTCGCCCTAGATTTCTGCTTGCGTCGATTCACGGCTACCATCGCGTGATCATACGGAAATCCAGCGACCGGAATCACCTGATATTTTCGCTCTTCCTCTAGTTGCTTCAACTCGGCATAATTTACCCAATGAATACAATCCACTGGGCAAGTGTCGATCGCTTCTTGAATCAATTCGTCAGAATCTCCGTCCTGTCGAATCACACGCGATCGACCGTAATCTGGCTCGATATAAAACGTATTTCGTGCAACATGGGCGCAGTGTTTACAACCAATACAAGTAATCTCATCGACGTACACACCGCGCTGTCGAAAAACTCCCCCCAACTCAGGTTCAAGACCCGATCTCCCTTCAGCTTCACGCAGGAACCTACCTAACTCAGGCTCCAAACCAGACCGTTCAGGAGCAAATTCAGAGGAAACATGATCGCTTTCGGGCGGTTGAAAGGAGTCAGCCATTAAGCACTCCAGCGCTGTAGAACTAAACGAAGTGAACCATCTTCATTTTTCTGCTGCTCAGAAACCTGGAAACCTTTCTGGGCACTCTCGTTAACGATCGTGTGATACGCATAGCGTTGAGTCACTTTGCTCAAGAAGCGATCGACCGAGTTATCGAGATTCCAATATTGTAGGTCAGCAACCAACTCATACTCGTGTCCGTTCCAGGCAAAGCCCACATCGTAGCCATTATTTTGTTCGATCACGACTTCCGCAGATTGGGTCTGTCCGCGATAGCCGCGAACATCACAAGGACCGGATTTCCAGTCCATGCCTAAATCAGACAGGGCGGATTGCAGAGAAGTAAGATTGCGGATTTGAGTTTTAATTTGGCTAAAGTGTGACATGGCAAATGGTTACGAATCAAATTGCAAGGGGTTTAAACAAACTTACCAATCGCTATACGTAGCTTGGGTCTTCACCGTTTCGGACGATTTGACCGTCTGGGCAAAGTATTCAGAGGTGCGTTCTTGGGTGATGACTCGACCCAGTTGAGCCTCGATCGCGGCGGTGACTTCCTCACAGGAAGCGCCCACAATTCCGGTCACTTTTTCCTGCACTCGACCATCCGGATAAATGATGAACTCCAACGTTTCCATGCGCTTTGCCCAAAGTAGAAGAGATTTAGCAAAACAGCGATTTCGCTTTAGAGATAAATCTCAATTAGAGCAATCGAAATTTACCTGTATTCAAGAATTTAGCTATTTCACTTTAAAACGTTACAGAGCTTCGCAGTTAATAGAAGTAGCTTCTGATTAACTGTCAGTTTCGCTTAACTTGAAATCAGAGTCAAGATATAAATTCATTCAAACGCTTTACATAACTATGCATTTGTTTAAGTCTTGTAGACTTCTATCGGTAGACTGATCCCCATAAGACTGATTGAATCGTAGCGCCCTTGAATCTATGGCTATGATCGCAATACTTAAAAGCAAAATTTCTCAAAAATAAAAACCAATAAACATAAAATTGTCTAAGTAATATCACTGAAATCTTTATGCCGGTTTATGGATTTAATTGTTTACTAGTAGCGGGGTGAGGGGTCTTGCCCCGTGGAAGCATCAATCGGATCTGAGTAACAATCGCTACAGCGAGTAGTCTTTTGTTCTATCCTCAGAACCTTGTAGCGAATCATGGTGTCTTCTATCACGTCAGGAACTCTGTTACGGCAGCGGTATCTCATCAAGCAAGTCCTTGGTCAAGGAGGATTTGGACGGACTTATCTGGCGATCGACCAAGAACGCTTTAACGAATTGTGCGTAATTAAAGAATTCGCCGTTCCGTATCAGGATGATGGCTTAGTGGAAAAAGCAAAAATGCTGTTTCAACGAGAGGCAAGTACGCTTTACCAAATTCAGCACTCGCAAATCCCGCGATTCTGGGCAGCATTTGAAAGCGAACAGCGATTATTTTTGGTTCAGGATTTTGTACAGGGACAAACTTATCGAAGTCTGCTGCAAGCGCGTAGAGAGCAAGGGCAAGCCTTTTCTGAAGCGGAAATTCTTCATCTGCTGAATCATTTGTTGCCTGTTTTAACTTATTTACACGATCGAGACATCGTTCACCGAGACATCTCGCCAGAAAACATTATTCTGAGAACACAGGACACCCGCGAATTAGTCATTCCAGCAGAAGTGATCCCGAATTCAGGTTTGCCTGTTTTAATCGATTTTGGAGCCGTGAAAGAAGCGGCAAGCCATTGGCCCATCATTTCCACAATTACGCGCGTCGGTAAGGTTGGTTATGCTCCACCCGAACAACTGCAAACTGGTAATGTATCGCCGCACAGCGATTTATATGCCTTGGGTGCGACTTGTCTGGTGCTGCTGACTGGGCGAGAACCACAAACGCTACTAGACAGTCAAACTTTGGAGTGGCGATGGCAACCTTATACGCAAATCAGTGACGGGCTGGCGATCGTCTTTCAGAAAATGCTGGCGTTGCATCCGAACGATCGCTATCAGTCGGCACGGGAAGCATGGGCAGATTTGCAGCCTTTAATGGAAGGAGCAGTGAAAAGTACGCTACTCAATCCGTTGGGGCAGCGTTCCCAATTGATCGAGAAAGATATTGCACCTGCAGCACGAGATGTCAGTCTCAAGCGAACCGCGACAACGATTAGAACGCAACTCTTTATGACCAGCAACGCGGCGGAAGTTTCGGGTACACCAAAATCTAGTCTTTCTAGAAATGCTTCAAGAAAGGTAGCAAAGACACAGCGACTAACTGTGCCAGCGGCGATCGCAGCAAGCCTAGTGGTTTCAACGGGGATTGGATTGCATTTATTTCGGATGACTGAGCCACTTCCTAGTACGCATCAAATTAACTCGGATGCACCGATTCGTGATGCTGGAGCGGTCAGCAACGGACAGCCAAAACGGATTGAATTCTCACCTGGAGACATTGCCGCAGTGGTGCAAGGAAATCTACTAGAGCAAAATTCTCAGCTTTACACGCTCGAAGCATCTCAAGGACAAATCATGACTGTGACGATCGAGGGCACTGGAGTGTTGATGAATTTGCTTCAGGGGAATGGACAAGTGATCGATAGTTCATCCCATCAAATGCGGAGTTGGACAGGTCAGCTCCCGAAAACTGATCGCTATACGATCGAGGTGACAGGAACTGGAGCGTATTCCTTGGATGTAGCGATTACTCCGATTTCCCAGTTTACCGACTCGAATATTCAGCCCGTTCAATTTCCTCGTGGTCGGAACGAAACGACGGTAACTGGAGGACTTCAACCGAAACAAAGACGGCGATACTTGCTCAAGGCATCGGCTCGTCAAGTAATGGCAGTTCGGGCGCTTAAGGGCGATATTTCTATGGTTGTACTTGCTCCCACTGGACAGCGAGTTGGCGGTAGCTCGACAGAGTCGCGGAACTGGAAGGGGCGATTACCAATGGACGGAGAATACACGATCGAAGTCACCTCGAAGCAGAAGCAAGACTTCGCTTTGGGCTTCGAGATTTACTAGAACAAAGAAGGGCGATCGTCAAGATCGCCCTTTTTTCTACTGTGCTTCGAGAAAAGTTTGAACTGTACCTCTTGGAGTGAGCAGTAATCGAATGGTGGGCGAGCCACCCCCTTTGACTGGAGACACAAACTTTTCACCAATAAGTGGAATTCCGGTGCGATCGACAAAGCGATCGGCAACTTGTCCCAGTGGCTCAATTCTAGCGATCGTGCCATCCGGAGCAAGAATGAGGCGGTATTCGATGTCTTCCGTTAGTTCTTTCGGAGGCTGCCATTTGCTTTGGAAGAACGCTCTTGCTTCAGCAACTTGAGGAATACTCGCACCCGCCGCTAGGGGACGAGGTGAACTCGCTTGGAGACTGTCAGCAGCCGCAGAAGCGTTACGACTTGCACTTGCGACATCACCGATTGCGGCTGGAGCCGGATCGGGATTTTTCGTCGATCGAGTTGTCGCGTTGGGAGCTTTGGTCGGTGTTTTCGTTTGATCAGGAATGGCTGCAACTGGCACATCTCGTACCGGAATATCAAGCTGAGGAGCAGGCGCAGTTACAGGAGGTTCCTGAGACACCTTGAGTTGTGGAACTTGAGCGGGTTGAGTTGGAGTTGTGGGAGACGTTTTAGTGGTCGGGGTGGTCGTGCCTGGAGGAAGCGTGGACAGTGAGGGCGGGACGGTTGGGAGCGTGGCGATCGTATTGGGTGCGGGCGTACTCGGTAAGGGTTGAACTGGAAGCCGCTGATCGTTGCTGCTAGCTCCTTGACTGGTAGCGGTTTGAGGCGGGGCAGAGGGTTCAAAGACGCGCGCGATCGAGGCAGTAATTCCGACTGTGACAATTAATCCTGCCGCGATCGTTCCCCAAGCAGGCGTTGAATTGAGCCAACGGGGTTTCTCTAAAGTTGGCAGCGCCGCCACATCCGCAGAATATTCATCGAGTGCAGTGGCTAAATCTGCGAGTTGAACTGCACTGAGTTGCAGCACTGCGCCAGAGGAATCGTTCGCGAGTGTTCCGAGATGAAGTTGATGCGAGATTAATCCTTTTGGCTGTAGATAAATACCGGAAGGATTTTGCTCTGATCGAACCATGACTTCGGTTGTCGGTTCTACTCCAATCGCAGCGGAAGAGTGAGTGCTAAAGCGACTAGTCTGAGTCAAGAAGTTTTGAACATATTGGCTGACAGCATCACAGAGGGATTGAAGCTGAGTGCGATCGCCTCGAACGGTGATCCATTGATCTTCACCCACTCGTGGATCGTCAAAGCTGAGCTTGAAGCGGAGATGTTTGAGAACAGATTGCCCCATCCAGCGAGAAAGCGGCGAATCTTTCGCGGCAATCTCTAGCATGCAGGTGGGTGGGGTGTAACGTCGAATAACAGAGTTAGGTGAGGACATGGGTTCAAAGGTTGAGCGCGTCAGTTCGGAGGTGCGGGCAGTGAGCGATCGAGCAAGGTCAGCCAAAGCCGCCGAACCCCTTGTGGACTGCCATAAAATAGCAGATCGATCAGCAATTTCAGAGCAAGATGCGTAAGGGCATCAGTAGAAGCCATTTCTCCTTGTTCCATCCGCTCTTGATAGGTGTTGTGGAATGTGTCCAGATAATTACCCAAAAGCGCAGCTTGGTGAGGTTCGCGATTTTGTTCGGTGAGTTGTTCGAGTAAGGCAACGGCGCGACGAATCAATTCATTCTGCTGTTTTGCCAAATGACAGATAATCAGGGTGAGTGCCCGCGCTTCATCGACATCTAGCTTTTTGCGTCCGCCTTGTCCTTTACGCAGTGGACTCGATTGCCGCAATCGCCAGAGCGAAACTCGATCGCCAATCATCGATTCGAGATTAAGTTCGGTTGCGGCTTGAAGCATGGCTTCCGAAGAGAGATTGGCGATCGCTTCGAGTGCTAGCAAAATCAGATCCAGTTGAGCTTTGATGTTGTCTAACTGGTCAGGATTTGGCTGAGCGGAGAGGTGATGGTCTTCCCAGTTGGAAGGAGAGGCGGTTGGCTGCACGATCGAGGTCATAGATTCAGCTTAAGGGACACCCTTAGCGGTGGGCGGATGGTTACAAGTCTTGAAACAGCGACTCGCTTAAATTTCAATTTGTTTCCTCGCCTAAATTCAATCACAAATCAGGCTATGGAGGAGAATGTATAGAGAACTTCTACCATTGGATAGAATTTTAGCTAATCAGATTTTGAGTGAGAAAAAACGCGATCGCAGCACTCGAAATTGGCACAGTTAGATTATCGATGCCAAACTTGGAAAACGCTTCTAATGCGGCTGCACTTAACCCGACGATTAGCGAGATCAGCCAAATTTGCCAAAGATTCCCGATCGTCACCAGAAGAATCAGCGCACAAACAAAGAAGCTAATGATTGCCATTGCAGCAGAGCCTTCCCAGCTTTTCTTCATATCCCAAAGGCGGTAAGTGTGCTTTCCAAAACGCTGCCCGATTAATGCGGCAAACCCGTCACCCCAGGTCATGACAAGAATACCGATCGCGGCAAATTTCGGTTGTCCGATTGTCCAGAACCAAGCCACTAATATGCCGATACTCACTGCATAAAAAAAAGTTCCGAAGCTTTTCCGTCCGATGCTGTTGATGTTGGGCAGGATGGGAATGTAGTAGGAGATGAGCGCGATCGCGCTAAATAAAATCGAGGCGCTCACCCCTAACCACATTGGTGTATTTAGCCACCAAGCGAGCAAAATGACGTTTCCGGTTCCAATGTGCACGACTTTGCGAACCAGTTCATTGCCGTCTGGAGTGGAGCGATTGACAATTTCAGCGCACAAGCCGACGAACGAAAGCCAGAGAAGGACGATCGCAATTTGCCCGAATAGAGAATGAGTCCAGCTAGAAATCACAAGTTTGCCATCTAACCCGATGTCTTCTTATTATCTGTTTTCACTTTATCGGGTTTCGAGACTGGAAAGGATCGTCCATGCGCCATAGCGATCGCCATAATACGCAAGAATTTTCACAACCTCAGTCTGCGCTTGTGAATTGTTGGGATCCGAAAATTCGATTTCTAAACTTCCAACCTGACTAAGCGTGTATTCAAACTGTTGGGACGTCTGAGGCGTTAAACGAGTTTGAACCCCATCTACTTGAGTCAAGTGCGCTGCGACCTCGCGATAGACTGCTAGCGGGAGAGTTGGATTTTGGACAGAATAACTCACAGCGATTTTCCGTTTCCATTGACATTGTACGGAGGAAGCGTACAGCAATTCACCTCGTCTAGGCAAACTTTGCCCCACTGTAACGCCCATCTCACAAGCGCTACACGGTTTTCAGTTTCAGTTTTCGTCAAGATATTGCTGATGTGGTTATCGACGGTACGCTTGCTGATTTCGAGCTTTTCCGCGATGTCTTGGTTCGTTAAGCCAGCGGCTACTAATTCAATAACCTGCAATTCACGTTCCGAAAGCGGCGCTTGTGCTTGAGATTCACCGTCTGACATAAGGGTATCCCTGGGCTGTGTATATGTACTTATCGCCAATACTATTCTAGATGGAAATGCTCAATTCGCAAATGGAATCTCTGATAACAATGATTTGAAGTTAAAGGGATTTAGGGAAATCAGCATTGAATTTGGGAAAATCGATAGACTAGGAGAGGCTTAAAGTTTAGAAGTTTTTAAGGCGGATCATGCAGCATCCGAAATCGCTTTCGAGTGTGTCTTTGGATCGACGCACGTTAAATTATCAAGAGGCTTATCCCTGTCCGATTTGTCGTCATGGACAGGTGGAAGGTTTGACGCTGATGGATGCGTTTGCTTGCAATTTTTGTCGTCATATTTTTACAGCGAACTTGAAAGAGCAGACGGTATTTGTTGAAGATAGTTCGCAACCGATGACGTGGCGATGGAATGGACGGAAATGGCAAGCGGCGAATCAGACGGATTTGGATTTGTCGATCGTGATTTGGCTCGTTGGGTTGGCGTTGGTGGTGTTGCCGCCAAGTTTGATTTGGTTGCCGTCCCAGGTTTTTGTGCCGCTTGATGGCGGTTCTGGCAGTTGGTTTCCTACGTTTTGGATTGGATTAACGTTCTTTTGTCATTTTGCTTTCGTCGCTTGGCTGATGGCGGAACATTATCAACTGCCGTTTTATGTTGCAGGAAAGGTTAGAATTCGACGCTGGCTAGAGCGACTTTCATCCTAGGAATTGATTGTGCAGTAATTAGCGGAAGATGCGGCTGAGGTCGAGAACGAATCCAGGTAAAACGGTTTCGCCAGAAAGAAGGGTGGGTGATTGTAAAGTTTCGACGGGCTACCCTTGGCGATAGATTTGAACTTGCTGTGCGATCGGATCAATCAATCAATCGAGTCGCACGCCGTTTTCCATATATTCCTGCATTTTGGCTTCGAGGTCTTTAATGCACTCACAGCATTAGTCAGTTAAAACGGTTTCTGCAAGCTCGATCGGTAAACCCACCAACGATTTCACGCGCAATTCTTGATAAAACTCATCCTGCGACAATTCCACTTTCGATTGAGCAGATAACAACAATAACGCCCAAAATACGCCTACTCGCTCGTAGTTTTCCGAATGATACGGCTCTATTTTATTGTTACGTTCTTGGACTGCCACCCAAAACTCTAGAACCAGTTCAAAATCAATCCAGTCCTGTCCTTTCGAGACATCCAACCAGTGCTCAGCGAAAAATCCTTCGATCGCGACTGCCATCTCAGACAGATTTTCTTCGTGTGCCAGAGCTGCGATCGCTTTAACTGCCTCTGCTCTCGGAATTTTGGTTCGCTTGATCCGAGTGCGTGGCTCTTTCTCTTCTAACGCCGTTGCAATAATTTGCAGTTGTTCGATCAGTTCTTTTAGCGTGACGCGCCGCCGTTGGGGAGGTTGAGCGACGGCTCTACGGCGTAATTGGCGCTCTAAGTTCAGCGGTAAGGCGGTTTGACCGAATTCCAAATTATCGAGAAATTCATCTCCTTCTGGAAATTCTGGCAGTTCTGGCGTGGGATCAACCTGCGCTAAAGTATTCGCTTTTAGCAGCAGCAACATCGACGCATAAAGAAAAGCTTGCCCTGACTGAGAGAGATTCGCTTCGTAAAGTTCTCGTCCCGTCGCAGGTGCAAGCTCACTCAGAAAGCGATCGATCACATCAATCACTTTCACATCCCACGGGTCAATTTCACCGCGTTCAGCTAAATCAATTAAAAGCGCGATCGCATCTTGAGCGAGAGAAACTGCCATAGATTGGGGAAATTAGCGGATTTTGACCCGTGCAAAGTAGATAGCAGCTAGCACAATAAAGGCTAATAGGGTCAATGGTACACAAAAACTCCAATCTCGACTCGTTAAACCCTCTAGATTTAATCGCTCGAATGACATTTTTCAGCGTCCTACTGTGCGTAGATCTCTCGCGATTCTGCATCTTGAACCGTTTGAGCAGCGGGTAAGAGACGCTGTTGCTCTTCAAGTTCTACTTTGTAGCGCTCAAGGTCGTCTTCGAGTTCGTGAATTCGATCTTCGCGCAGGGTCACTTCTTTACGAATTTCGACCGTTCGCTGAACGTGTGACCAAACACTAAACACCCAAGCTAAAACGGCTCCAATTCCGGCTGCCAAGATCAGTTCGATCGACAAAGGCGCTTGAAACTGAATGTCTTTGACTAGGTGGATGATTGTAGGCTCGGTGTTTTCGATGCCGAACAAAACCAGGGCTAAACAGATCACAAAAATGATCACAAAATTAACTTGTCTCATCGCTGATGCTCCAAATCACGCCGCTAGTTTAGCAAGGTTCGCCTCAAACTGGTTGGAAGAAAATCTAATCAAGTGGTGGGAGTTCTTTTTCGGGCGGAACGACGCTCGGGGTATCTCTACCCCGAGCGGTATGTTCACCCCGAATGGCATCGATCGTACCTTTAATCGTGCCTGCGACTGGAACCGCAACAATGATTCCTAACACCCCTGCAACTTGAAGCCCGATTAATAATGCGATAAAAATCCACAGCGGATTGAGTCCGGTGAAGTCTCCCATAATTTTTGGAGCAAGGAGATTATCGCGGATTTGTTGCAGCACGATCGCAGCGAGAGCCACTTGCAACGCTAACCAAACATTTTGTAGCGCCACTAGCACCGTCACTAAGCCGATTCCAAGCGCTGCACCAATGAATGGAATAATCTCAGCGACTCCAATAATCAATGCAAAAACTAGCGTGAATGGAACTTTTAAGGCAACGAAAATTGGAATAACTGCTAACGCCATAAACAGTGCTAAAACAATCTGGCTCAAGAAGAAGTTGTGGAAATTCGATCGTAGTGAATTTCCTAAAGGAGCTGAAAATTTAGGAGGAATTAAATGCAGTAAACCGCGCCAAAGTTGCTCACCGTACAGCAACATATAAAATGCTAAAACAATGACTAAAACAGTGTCTACTAATCCTGTCACTGTTCCCAATGCAAGCCCTAATGCTTGAGGAGCAAAAACTTGAATTTGATTTTCAATTTGTGTACTTAATCGACCGCCAAATCCTTTAAGATCGATCGGGTAATTTCGCGCTTTTGCCCAATTATCCCAAGCATCTAGATTTAAGCGACTGGCTTCTAACCATCCTGGAATTTTCTCTAAAAGTTGCGCGGTTTGAGCCAGTAGGATTGGCACAAGTGTGGTTGCCAAGATTGCCAAGATTGCGATCGTCAATACAATCACAATGACGATCGCGCCTTGTCGTTTGATCCGGGCTTTCTGAAAGACACGAACCGGGTAATCGAGCAGAAATGCCAAAATTGCAGCGATCGTTAATACCGCGATCAAATGATCAAAATAAGCAAAAAGCCGACTTAATAGCCAAACATTCAACGCAACGATCGGACCGCTTAATCCGATAATTAACCATCGCTGCAAATCTTGTGAACGACGCGCCATAATTTTCTAGCTCGCAGGCGTTGCCGCAGGGGGTAACTGCTGATTTTTCAAATAGATTCCAGCCGCAACGATTACAACCACAATGACTGCTCCAATTCCTAAGGGACTTGGCATCCAAAACGCGGCTTCAATGTGATTTTGTTGTCCGGGTTGAAGTGTCCAGATTAACTGTTTTCCGTTACGACGCGCGGGAATCGCTGTACCACTTTTTGTCCGGGATAAACTTTGAGCGCCCCAAGGTGCGTCTAGAGTAAATTGCAAGTCTAGAAGCGCATTCGGATTGACTAAAACCTCCCCGTCGGGAGCGGCAATACCGAGCGATCGTAGATCCACATCGTAGATTAATCGAGTTCGCTCAAGTAGTAGGAAATTCCCTTGTTTTACTACCAGTTTAGAGTCGATCTTTGGTAGATCTAGCGGTTTTTTATTCCGAATTTTTGTGGCAAGTTCAGCGCTAAAATATTGATTAAATTTCTTCTCCAAATCTTGTCCATTGCTGAATGGAATGGTTGCTAAAACTTCTTGATTTGAGAGTTTTCGCGTTTTTCCCTGCAATCGTTTGACTCGCTGATCGATATTTGCTAACCAAGTCTGAGCCGTACCACTTGTGAAGGTCGATAAGCGATCGTCGAGTTGGATTTTTTGAACGATCGCACCTCGATTGGGACTATCAAACTGAATTCCGACATCGTAGTTCACACAGCCAGTAGTCACGAGACAGATAGCCAAGAAAACGAGACAGGATTTGAATAAGCGAGAAAATTTAGCAATCATATCGAGAGGCGATCGAGGAGAGCGACTTCTATGATGGATCACAATCGCCGCTTGTGGATACTCCGCTTAATGTGAATTCAAGGAATCGCTCTGATTTCCTTGATCGCTCAAGCTATCCCGCCACTTGTTCGGCTGCTTGCACTTCCGTCATATCAAGGCTTTGTTGCATGAATCATAAACGCTAAGAGATTTCCGACAGATTCAATG
>PSLO01000024.1:50580-50871 GCA_040289665.1 Leptolyngbya sp. ERB_1_1
AAGCTGTTCACAGACTTTTAACCACGTGTGCTTATAAACGTGCTTAAAAAGAAAAAAAATGTAAACAGAAAAGAAAAGTCAAAAAAGTGTCAACAATGTCAACAGTGTGTATATGCGTGTTCTGTAGCCTTTATATATCAATACTTCTAGCCTTAAAAAGCTGTTGACAACTGTTGACGAAAGCTGTCAACAGCTTTTTAGGTTATTGACTGAAAGATATATACAGCATGGGTTTTAGACTGTTGACACGATGTCAACAGTTTTGAGCGATCGACAAAACTTCCCAACCCA
>PSLO01000025.1:0-17382 GCA_040289665.1 Leptolyngbya sp. ERB_1_1
CTTGCCTCGTCTGGTGGTGCCATTTCTCATGATGTCTTCAGAGCCACAGTTGGGACAACGCAGAAAGGGAGGAATGCTTGACATAGGAGATGAAGATAGCAGTCACCCCTTATTTTATCTACCCTTTACGAAAAGGCACTACCAAGTATTTATTATTTCGCTTAAACACTGTGAGAGCAGTGGTATGGGATGTGCCAATGCGGGCAAAATACGACAACGAAATTAGTAGTTTAAGCATTGGAAAAGTAATTTTGGAGTTTCCTTTCAAATATTTGACGCGATTGTTAAAACGGATTTTCTATACTTACTTTTTACGAAATTTTAATGTTGGTTCGGTAGAACTGGTTATAGGACTATTTCTGATTACGATCGGCGTTTTATATGGTGGATATAGTTGGTATCGCAGTCTAACTTCTGGAATTGTCGCGACAAGTGGTACGGTGATGACCGCTGCTTTGCCGATTATTTTGGGATTTCAGTTACTTCTAGCTGCGATTCACTATGATGTGATGAACGTTCCTAAAGAGCCAATGCACCGCTTATTAAGTTCGGATTTCTGGAGTGTACACTGAAGTTAAAATTCCCAAAGATTCATCAAATCTTGAGACTATAATCTTCTCGATCGCGGGTTAAATGAGGACTATAGCAAGGGTCATTTGCAAGAAGATTTTTCCACTTATTTTGCAGATACAAAATCTCTTGATGAAATCTCGCTTGCTTTTCGGCTGTATCCTCATAGCCTCGGCTTTTCGACTCATAATGATAAAGCGCGACATGGGGAAGATATACATTTCGATACCCTTTTTCTAACAGTTTGAAGCAGAAATCTATATCGTTAAATGCGATCGCTAACGCTTCCTCAAATCCGCCAACTTCGATAAACACTTCACGACGACACATCAAACAAGCCGCAGTCACCGCAGCGTAATTGTTAATCGTTTGAATCTGAGAAAAATACCCAGGATGATCGCCGGGATAGTGTTTGTGCCCATGCCCGACAACCCCTCCAATTCCGCCAACAATTCCTGCATGTTGAATCGTTCCATCGGGATAAAGTAATCGAACCCCGATCGCTCCGACTTGAGGACGTTGGGCTTGTTCTGCCATTGCGGTTATCCAGTCAGGGGTGATGACTTCGGTATCATTGTTCAAGAAGAGCAAGTATTCTCCTTGAGACTGTTCAACCGCATCGTTATTTAACTTTGAGAAATTAAACGGAATATCCAAACGTTGACAGCGAAATCGCTCAGGCTCTTGTTTATTCCAATGCTCAAATACCGAGAAAGTAGTGGCTTCAGTACTGCCATTATCAATTACCAAAACTTCGTAGTTTGGATAAGTCGTTTTGTCAAAAATCGAAGTGAGACAACGATCGAGCACTGCTCCTAAATCTCTGGTCGGTATGATGATGGTCACCCGCTTCGATTCGCGCAAATCATAACGAACAATGTAGCAACCTGGATAAGCTTCTGGGCAGATTAAATGACCTGGCTCTCCCCGGCGTTTTAGTGCTTCTTCTAGAGCTTGTTGCGCTGTATTTGAGGTCGCGCGATTGTGACTTCGTTGATGATACAGAATCTTAGGAATGTGAAAAATCTGATCGGTTTTCTCAGTCAGGCGTAGGACTAAATCATACTCTTGACTATTCTCAAAGCTTTGACGAAAACCACCGATCGCATCAACAAGAGAACGTCGATATACGCCTAGACGATGAGTGTACATTCTGGATAGAAACGAATCTGGACACCAATCCGGCTTAAAGAAAGGGTCTTTCAGATGTCCGTTTTCGTCAACGCTATCCTCATCTGAATAAATCATGTCAGCTTGGGGATATCGATTGACGAGCAAGGCGATCTCATACAGAGCATCTGGTGTCAGCAAATCGTCTTGATCGAGCAAGGCAACGAATTCACCTGTTGCAAGCTGCAACGCTGAATTAGAACTTTCTGGCAATGTAACTTTAATTCGACGATCGCGTGTTTGATAAAGCTTAAGAATTTCCTGAACCTTGGAGACTGTCGAATCAGCCGCAATGCAAAGTTCCCAATCTGGATAAATTTGATCGATCACCGATGCGATCGCCTCACTTAAAAAAGATTCAGGAGCATCGCAGACAGGTATGATCACGCTGAGCAACGGTCTGCGTGGCAATAGCTCGATCGTTTCGCTGAGTTTCTGTAAATCGGCTGGTCGCGGTGAGTTTTTCTGTTGCCAAGTCAGATAGTCAGCGTCAACCGCAGAAGCAGCGATCGTATCAATCGTCCGAACGGATGAAAGCCGCGATCGCCGAAACGAAAATGGCAGCTTTTGACGAAGTTTTAGAAAAGCTGAGCGCAACTTCCAAAAAGAACTGCTTTCCATCCATTGAATGATGGCATTCGCTCGATCGAGGACTTGCTGTGTTTGAGCAAGTTGAGCTTTCAAGTCTTCGAGTTCTTCATGCGCCATCGCTTTAATCACCGCTAAAAGCAACACATGTCTGGATCGAAACGACTTTTCTAAAGGGAAAATCTTTGTAAGCGGCTCCACAACGCCACTGATGATGTCCGAGCGCAGAAAGGTAGTAAGTTTCTATATCCTCTTTGAGTTGAAACAGTAGCTTTTCGTAGTCATCTTCAAGCGAAGCATGAGGGTTAATTAATTGTTTTTGTTCCTGAAGAACAAGTTTGACGACCTCCTCATGAAATTGTCCCCCCTCTCCTTGAATCACATTATCCAAGCAGTGAATCGAGTAGCCCCCAGACCGTAAAAACTTTCTGACTCCTGCAAACACATCCTTGATTCCTTCTAGCGGGATATGTTCTAGCACTGAGATCGAGTAAATACAGTCAAAATAACCTGGTTCAAAACCTTGAAGATTAACCCCGAAAAGGTCTTTCACTAGATTTACATTTGGAAATTGCCGACGATAGTTTTGATATTCTGTAGGACCATTTCCTGCGCCTTCATATGGATCAACGATCGTAACTTCATATCCCAATTCGTTTAACAGACAAGCAACCAAAGGCACTCCACCGCCAATTTCTAACAGTTTTCCTCCAGGTGGAACCTTCGCCAAAATTGCTTTGAGTGCCCAGGGTCTTTGGACATTTTTCAAGTCACCATCAAGGTAGCAAATCTGCGGTAAATGGTCGGCACTGTCGCAGAAATCTTCGACCGTTGCATAGTTTAAATAGGGAAAATTGCCTTTGCCTAGGTATCTTTGGCTAATTTCCTTGCGAGTTGCTTCATCAGTCAGTTTAACGGGTTGCATTACATATTTCCTCAGTGTTCTTGTTGCGGTTTTAAGCAGAGTGGTGAAACGATGATTCATAAAATGATTTTAGAGATTCACTATTCCTATGCCAATTTAGGTTATTTTTCGCAAAGTTAAATGCGCCGTTGCTCAATCGATCTCTTAATTCTTTATTCTCAACAATTAACTCTACAGACTGAAGAATGTTTAGCGCATCAACAACGGGTAAAACAATTGCTTCTTGCATATGATTGATAAAATTACCAATATTTGCTTTTGGTAAAATGACAGGCTTACCCATTGCCAAAAATTCCGGTAATTTTGAAGGGAAGCGATAAATATTAAAGTCATCCGCTCTTCCAGGCTGAATTAGTACATCCGCTAAAGCCATAATTTCTGGCAGTTTTGCTCGGTCTACATATCCCATTTCAACCGAGTATTTTCTTGCCCAAGTGTCGTCTGAACCCAAGAAATCACAAAAATCTCGACCCGTCCGGATTAATACAGTTGGTTTGCCTTCTCGATTGAGCATTGCGACAGCGAGATAAAGACTTCTCACTTCAGCAGCATTGGCAACATGAACATTACCTGTGTAGCAAAGAACAATGCTAGTGGGAGGGATACATAGCGTTGCGGCAAGTCTGCGATCGCCCTCTCTCGGAAAAAATAATTCTGTATCGGCTCCTGGTGGCAAAACTAGCCTTGGAATATGAGACGGAACAAACTTCTTAAGTTCATCAACGATGACGGTAACACCATCCGCTTCTGCCAAAAATTCCTGATACTTAATCGGGTGAGAAAGACCACTTGGAACTTCAAGAGTCTTATCTTTAAGTAGATGCTTAAAGGGTCGATTGAGACTTTTTTCCAGCAAGTATTCTTCATTATCTTCTAGATGAATAAATAGCTTGCAAGAAAACTTAGCTCTAACTTTCTGACAAAATCTTCTCACAATTTCGCGGGGTGTCCACCCGTGAGCAATATCAGGACCTTTTTTATTATCAAATAAAGCAGGAAGACTATTGATTTCATCAAACTCTATGATCTTGTAGAGATAATTTCCGATGTCGATCGCAGATTTTTTATTGTTAGGAACGGCAACGACGCAATCAACACCAAGCTTCACTAAATGATTTGCAAACTGATGCACATGAACGGCGCTATTAGAAGAAAAGTCGTGATACAGAACGAATAATAAATTCATGCTGTTGTCCTAACGCTGTAATCAAAGCGAGCAATATCGAAATTCGGATTGTAGTATGGATCTCCCGCATCAATATAATGCTGATGCAAATCTAATAACAACATTCGATCGACAATATCGTAATACGCCTTTCGCGTTTTTGATTCGTGATGAATCAAGACAGAGTGGGGAGTATAAATGTTTCTGCGTCCACGCTTTATCAACTGTAAGCACAAATCGACATCTTGATAATGAGTAAAGAAATGCTCATTAAATCCGCCAATAGCTTCAAAATCACTTCTTTTTAACATCAAACAAGCCGCAGTAAGCGCAGAAACCTCTCTACTGCATGAAAGAGAACCTGCATAGCCATCAACATCATGAGGGAAGCCTCGCATCAGATGATCAGCGGTTCCCCGCAATCCCATCAGAACTCCGGCGTGTTGTACTGTTTTATCTGGATAAAGCAGCAAAGCTCCAACCGCACCAACTTCTGGTTGCTCTGCGTAATATAAAAGATTTTCCAGCCAATCTGGTGTAACTACCTCTGTATCATTGTTTAGAAAAACAATATAATCGCCGTCAGCAGCTTTTACACCAACGTTATTTGCACGCGAAAAATTAAATGGATTTGGAAAAGGCAACCGCTTTATAGGAAATTTTTCCATGATTTGTAAAGCGATCGGATCTGTTGTTTCATTGTCAACTAAAACAACTTCATAGTTGGGATAAGTCGTCATATTAAAGATGCTTTTCAAACATTTCTCCAAGTAATCAGGGGCATCTTTAGTAGGAATAATAATGCTAACGAGAGGATGATTCGTTCTATGGTTGGGAACAATCTTAACGCGATGATTACCTGCGATCGACTTCGGTTCCCCTGGTAGATTTAAGCGTTCTAGATGAGCCTTGACAGCGGCAACTTGAAGTTGTTCAATTCTCGGTTTAGCACGAACATCAGCAGCAATACTTCCAGCGATCTTTCGCCAATGATAAAGAACTTTCGGGATGTGCATAATTCGAGTCGTGGCTTCAGAAATTCGTAGCATGAATTCATAATCTTGTACGCCATCGTATTCGCTCTTAAAGCCGCCAACTTCTACTGCCAATTCTTTTCGCACACAGAGCAAGTGACCAACATACATCACCCCTCTAAAATATTCTGGCGACCAGTCTGGCTTATAGAATGGTTCAGTATAATAACGACCCGAAATATCAATCTTATCTTCATCAGAATAGATGACATCATAGCCTTCTTCGATCTTGCGAGTAAGCTCTTCGATCGCACTCGGAGCCAAAGTATCATCATGATCTAAAAAGCAAATAAATTCGCCTTGAGCAAGTCCTAACGCTCGATTTGTAGCACCACTGATTCCTTGACCTGTTTCCTGCAAGAACACGCTGACTTTTGGATGCTTGCGTGCCAACTCCTGCACAACAGCACGAATTTCTGGATTTTTAGAACCGTCGTCAACAATACACCATTGCCAGTTTAGTGAGGTTTGATTGAACACACTGACAGCAGTTTCTACAAACCAATCTAAAGAAGAATTCCAGGTTGGTGTAAGGATGCTAATTTGAGGAATTTCGTTGCTTAAATGAGTGCGACTTTCTTCAATAATCGGATTAAGAATCTGCCAAAATTTGTCTTGATCGACCCCAGAAAGTGCGAGCAGGCTTTTATCAACGATCGGGACAGGTATTCTTTGCTTTGAGATTAGTCTTTGCTTAACTTTGCGGAGGGATGACTTTAAACTGTTTGAGCGAAGTGATGAGAAAATTCGCTCTACTTTTGCCTTTATTTTCTTTAGTAGACGCAGAGAATCACCTTTAATTCCTTCGTTTTGAAATTGGTTAAGCTGCGCTTGTAACTGCTGAATCTGTAGTAGCTTTTGTTCTCGCTCTTTTTGAAAGCCCTCAAATGCTTCTTCTACATAAGATTGCGATCGCTCTAATTCGATTTGAGTTTGTTGGAGTTGAGCACGCGATCGCTCTAATTCGATTTGAGTTTGTTGGAGTTGAGCGCGTAGGGCTTCTAATTCGTCATGCGTCATCGGTTTTCACGCTTATAGCAATTAGCTCAGATTCATCACCCAATAACTTAGAAGAGCGTATCATCTTTTTGTCAAAAGCTGTTTGAAGCGCATCCATATTTGTCGCAGCTTCCAAAACTTACTGCTTTCCATTGCTTTAACCAGTTCTTCACTGTACTGAAGTTTATTTTTATAGTCTTGTTCTGACTGAATTAGTTCTCGCACCTGGTTTTGCGCTTGGTGCAATTCGTTTTGTGTTTGGTGAAATTTATTTTGTGCTTGGTGAAACTCGTTTTGTAACTGATAGTAATCTTGTTGGGCTTGAAACACTTCCAATTGCTTTAAATTCCGAGCGTCATATAACTGTCTCAGTAAATCGTCAGGGGTGTCGATATAGACGGATTCCACTGTTCCTAGCGTATCAGTCAGATCTGAGCAGACTGCTACAAAATACACAGGTGAAGGAAATGCACTGAGGTTATTGGACAAATTGCTAATATCACCCGAATACGCTTTCACCGCTTTTTCGTGTGGCGTACCCAGTGAGATCACCCAAGACCCGACAGCGAGTTGTTGCCCATAGATCTGAACCTGCTGAAAATAGCGTTTCATCAAGTCTGCGAATTCTTCGTAATATAACTCTTTGACGTGAAAAGGATTGGAGCGTTGATATTCATCGGAATAAACGAGACGGTTTGGAGAAGAGATGATCAAGCAACCGTCAAGTTTCAAAATCCGCTTGAATTCCTGCATCATTTCTTCGTGCTGGTCATGATGTTCGATCGTTTCAAACGAAACAATCACATCGATCGAAGCATCTGCAACAGGAATCTCACTACAAGACCCCACCAAAAACTTAAGATTTGGAACATCACAATACTGAGATTGGGCGTGAGCGATCGAGTCTGGATCGATATCGACGCCAATCACATTTGCTGCACGTTTCGCCAATAGAGCGCTGCCATACCCTTCCCCAGAGGCAATATCTAACACCGATCGTCCTGCCACAAAATCAAGGGTTAGGGCGTATCGATGCAGATGTTCGTATTTAATCTCGCCATCAAGTTGAGGGACAAATCGCTCTCCGGTAAATTCCATCGTTCTTTCCAATGATTAGACTCAAAAATTAAACAGTGTGAGATGTCATCATTTGACTGCTGATAACGCCAAAGCGTGTGGATATTCTAAAGCAGTAATTCGACATTCTTGAAATCCTGCTTGGATGACTTGCCGCCAAGCATCGCTGCCATACTCCGTGTGAACAAGAAAATCAGTTCGTTCATCTTCAGGAAAGCCGTGATAGCTAGGAGGCAAACCGTTTCTTGATCGTGTAAGTCGGTCAACGACGATCGGCACCGTAAATGCCAAAATACCACCCGGCTTAAGGACGCGATGACATTCTGATAAACCTGCGATCGGGTCAGGAATATGCTCCAGTGTATCGGAGTGGCACACGATGTCAAAACTTGATGCTGCGAATGGAAGCGCCATCATATCAATGTTCGGATAAGTCTCTAGCGAATGCTTTGGTAGTTTCGATAGAAACTGATTCAGCGCACCTGCTTCATTCACTTCTAGAATCTCAAGATTCTGAATGCTCGGTTGCATGACGAACTCCGAGAAAATGCCTGAAAATCGAAAGTTCGACATCAGCGCGACCGCAAGTGCCATCGCTCTCAGATTCGAGGTACAGACTGGGCAATGAACTCCCTGCTGGCGGTTAATATACTCCACCTCATCGGGTTTGAGTTCCCACTCTTGAATCAGAGCATCCCAAAGCACAGGACTATAAGTGAGATGATCGACACCACAGCATAAACAATGTTGGACTGAGGACTTGGATAGCATAGTTCGGAACAGATGGATATGCTTCTATTTGATGCCAACGAGAATGGCTCGATCGATTTTGTCGTACTGTGGCTCTCGCACCAAAGCATTTGGGTGAAGCTGAAGTACGCTCCGAAATCCCGCCGCTCTCAGCATTGAAATGACCGCAGCAATGTTCGGGACAAAACTGAAGCCACCGAGCGAAGCCAGCGGATTTTCTTTGCTATCTTCTTCTTGATACAAAACACAGTAATCTGTTCCCTCAAGATAGCGATCGGGCACACCCCAACCAAATGGAACATTGCCAACAGATTTACACAGTTGCGTTTCAACAAATAGAATTTTTTCGGTGAGATTCGATGCCAATCGCATCAGTCCAATTGGATTTTCAACGTGATAAAGAATTCCTAATAGAAACACAATGTCGAACTTTTTCTCACCATAAGGATAGTTATAAATATCGCCAACTTTAAATTCGCACTTTGAGTACGATCGCTTTGCTTTAATAAAATTTGCTTTATCGATATTTTGAGGACGCGCATCGATTCCCAAACCATATTTTGCACCGCGCTGCATCGCCTCAAATGTGAAATAGCCTTCATTACAAGCAAGATCTAGAACGGAAGCAGCTTGGTAATTGAAATTAATCCCATCCAGAAACGAAAAAATCATCGAATGCCTAACCGCATGAACTTGTTTAACGGATTCTGAATAAGTCAGCGTTTTCACGCCGTTTCCAAGATCAAATTCATACATCCAGTGACCGAACTGTTGAAGTTCTTGCTCTAGGCTCATCGTTACTTCACTCACTCACAATATTGCAATTTGTGTATTATAGGGCGGTTGCGGATCATTGCTCGATCGTTGAAGAAAGCAGCGACGGATAAACGATTTCAGCCTCAACGGGATGATAGAGCAAGGAATGAATCCGTTTACCGTTCGTCGGGGGCAGAACTTGAAAAACGAAAACATTCTCGATCCAATCGGAAGTGATGACTAAGCCACTTTCGGCACAGGCAACGGTGAGACTGTAAGACCCAGGACGAAGTGGAATCTGTAGTCGAAACTCCACGACGGCTTCTTCGCCTGCTGCGAGTGATTTTATTGCCAAGTTTTCTTCTTGAGTGTTCGTTCCTAGTAGCTCTACGCCGTTTTTGTCGCAGATGAAAAAGCCGACAATGAATTCTGGCACATCCGCTTGGGCTTGAACCTGAATGCGAATCGTTGCAACTTCACCAAAAGTAACGGTCGGTAGCAACTCAGAGGTTTCTCCTGCTTCGTTAAGCAAGTTGACGCTGGTAATTTGGATCGTTTGGCTCCCTCGTCGGACACGACTAAAATCCTCGGTCGTTGCGAAGGGTTGATCGATCGCGGTCGGGGATGTTTCAGTAGAACGGCTTTCTAGCTCTAGCTCCAGATCCGTCATCATCTTTAGATACTGATTCATGATGTTTTCGGGACGACCTGAGTTAATCAGTTGTCCTTTGTGTAAAAGGATCGCAGTACTACAAAGCGTCCGAATTGCACTAGGGTCATGAGAAACAAAAAGCGTCGTAATTCCAGAGTTCATTAAATCTCGCATTCGCCTCATGCAGCGGTGTTGAAACACAACATCCCCGACGGCTAACGCTTCATCCACAATCAAAATATCAGGGTTGACATGGACAGCGACCGCGAATGCTAAGCGGACAAACATACCACTAGAGTATGTTTTAACCGGATGGTCAATAAAGTCACCGATATCCGCAAACGCTGCAATATCGTCAAACCGCGCTGCAATTTCAGCCTGAGTCAGACCGAGAATCTGCCCATTAAAGAAAACATTCTGTCTTCCTGTAAACTCTGGGTTAAATCCGCTACCGAGTTCTAAAAGCGCCGACACGCGACCATTCACGCGAATTTCTCCGGTCGTCGGTTGTAGAGTTCCAGCCAACATCTGGAGGAGCGTACTTTTACCAGATCCGTTTTGCCCGATCAATCCGAGGGTTTCTCCCCTGGCAACCTCGAACGTCACGTCTCTTAAAGCCCAAAACTCTTCAGCGTTACTTTTACCGGGAATCAGAATTTCTTTTAATCGATCGATCGGACGAGCGTAACGCTTAAAACACTTCGAGACATTCTTAAGAGAGATTGCTGCTTCACCCACTTCGCGGCTCCTTCGATCGCCCACACTTGATTCATTCTAAAATTCAGACTACAAAACATCCGCAAAAGCAGGACGCAAACGGCGATAGACCCACAGCCCGATCGCAAAGATAACGATTGAAATCACCCACAGCACTCCCCATTCTGCCCAGTGGTCGATTCTACCGATGAGTACCAGATCCCGGTAAAGTTCAACCACGATCGTCATCGGATTCAGCCAAAAGACCCAAAACCGTAGCGCCTCCGGAACGGCTGAGCTGGGATACACGATCGGAGTCACATAAAACCACAGGTTTAGAATCACTCCAAGCGTTTGGGGAATGTCTCTTAAAAATACCGTCATTCCAGCCGCCAAGTATCCTAACCCTGAAGTAAATAACAGTTGGGGAATCCAGAGCAAAGGCAAGAGCAAAATCGTGCTGTGAATTGCTTTTGTAAGAAATACGACAAATGTAATCAGTAGCATTACGCCCATCGTACTTTCGACAAAGGCAGAGCAGATCGGCACTAAGGGCAAGAGCGCGACCGGGAATACGACTTTTTTGACTAAGTTGGGTTGAGCGATCACGGCGCTTGCAGCCTGAGAAAATCCAGTCGTAAAGGCAATCCAAGGAACTAAACCTGCAAACAACCAAAGCCCAAACGTGAAGTTATTGCTGGGCAGTCCTCCCAAACTCAATTTCACTTTGAGCACGATCGAAAACAGATAGGTATAAACCAGCAATTGCGCGAGTTGATTGAGCAACGCCCACGAATTTCCTAAAACCGAACCCTGATAGCGGGCGGCTAAATCACGCTGTACCAAAGTTTTCAGAAGATCTAGCTTTGTCCACCATCCGTCAGGCAAAGGGAGCAATCGAGGCAACCGAGCCATTTTATGAATCGCTAATTTGATCGGCTTCAGCAAACTCAAAAGATCTCCCAACTAGATCTGCGATCGAACATTTCAGTAAGAATATCAGGAAGGGGTTTCGACTACCACTAATCAACCTGACTCGTCAACCTAGAAGGCACGATCGCGCAATGCTTTCAAATCGTAATCGACCATCAGTTCTACGAGATGCTGAAATGAGTATTGAGGTTCCCAATTAAGACAGCGACGAATTTTATCGATTTTTCCGACTAGTTTTACCGATTCGTCCGGACGATAAAACTCTGGATCGACAGTAACGTATTGCTCCCAATCTAAGTTCACGCAGCCAAACGCGCATTCGACCAACTCTCGAACGGAATGAGTCTCTCCGCTGGCAATCACATAATCATCAGCTTGGTCTTGCTGCATCATCAACCACATTGCCCTAACCGCATCTCCGGCATAGCACCAATCCCGTTGAGCCTCTAAATTCCCTAGTCGCACTTCAGTTGCTAGCCCTAATTTAATTTGAGCCGCTGCACGAGTGATTTTCCGAAAGACAAACTCAGTTCCGCGTCGTGGCGACTCATGGGTGTAGGTAATCCCGCAACAAGCGTAAAGGTCGTACTGTTGACGATAATTGACGGTCATCCAGTGAGCATAGGCTTTTGCGACTCCATAGGGGTTTCGAGGACGAAAAGCGGTGCGCTCGGTTTGCGGAGAGTCGTCTGGTTGCCCAAAGACTTCGCTGCTAGAAGCTTGATAAAAGCGGGCATCGGGTTTGCAGCGTCGAATTGATTCAAGCAATCGGGAAACGCCTAACGCCGTATATTCTGCCGTGAGCGCGGGCTGCGTCCAAGAAGTCGGAATGTAGCTTTGGGATGCCAAGTTATAAATCTCATCGGGTTGAGCGTGGGCGATCGCATCCATCAGCGAACATTGATCGAGTAAATCACCAGAAAGAATTTCGACTCCAGACAGGTGACTAATTCGATTCACATTGCCAGAGCTAGAGCGCCGAACTAAGCCATAGACTTGATATCCCTGCGACAATAACAGTTCCGCGATATAAGAACCATCCTGCCCGGTAATTCCCGTAATCAGCGCTCTTTTCATTCTTACAACCCCTAAAGATTTAATACTTGGAGACTATAAGCATTCCCGTAAATTCTAAGGGGCAGAACGATCGCGCAGCTTTCAAAGTCGATCGAGTACTTCCTGAACCTGTTGAGCGATCGCTTGTCGCTGTTCTGAACTGTATTTCCAGCGATTCAAAAAGCTTTCATACTCGCCATGCCCAGTCTCAACACTCGCTTGAAGCTGTTGCAGTCGAGATGTTATTTCTGGAATTTGGATCATTTGTACTAATTGCTTTGTTCTTTGCTGTACCCGTTCTGACCCTTTTGCCATGTCTGGATGTTGATTCTGAAGATGCGTCAGAATCATTGCCGTTGACATTGCTAGATTTTTCACCAACAACTCTGTCACAATCTGAGGTGAGGATTGCAGCGCATGGATTACAGCCGTTGATGGATGATCTGCCAAATCGCGATCGTCCGTTAAATAAGTGACAAAAAATCCTCGCGCACCATTCTCACTTTGTACTAATGCAGTTATGATGCGTTCAAGTTCAGGTTCCGGTACGTGATGTCGTTCGACTTCGGCAAGCAGCGATTGAGTTAATTCGATCGCGTCTTCAAATGAAATCGAATCTGAGACGGAAAAGGTAGACGGAATCTCCATGTTCGAGATATCTCTAGGTATGATTGTTCTCAATTATGGCGATCATTTCATCTAAAAAACAGCCCAACGATCGGGATAAAGCCTCTGCATCCTCTGGCGATTTGTCGTTAATGGTGCAGTCTGTCCCCAAAGGCGATTCTAGTGGCAACTCTATCAGTAGCGATTCCAAGCCAGCAAAGACCACGATTCTTCAAGCGGAACCGGAGCCAGAAGAACGCAGCAAGCAAGAAGAAAAAATTCGTCCGCAATCTCTCATGGAGTATGTCGGACAAAAAGATCTCAAAGATGTTCTAGACATTGCGATTCGAGCGGCAAAATCTCGTAATGAGCCGCTCGATCACCTTCTACTTTACGGACCTCCAGGACTCGGCAAAACCACCATGTCGCTGATTCTGGCTCAAGAAATGGGCGTTCAATGCAAAATTGCCAGCGCTCCCGCCCTAGAACGCCCTAGGGACATTATGGGTTTGCTGATCAATCTACAACCTGGCGATGTTCTCTTCATTGACGAAATTCATCGCCTCGCGAAAGTTGCTGAAGAACTGCTCTATCCAGCAATGGAAGATTTTCGCGTAGACATTCCATTCGGAAAAGGCAAGAGTGCCAGAATTCAATCGGTGACACTGCCACCCTTCACGCTAGTCGGTGCAACGACGCGAGTGGGCGCATTGACTTCTCCGTTGCGTGATCGCTTCGGTTTAATCCAACGTCTCCGCTTTTACGAAATCGACGAACTCTCGAAAATCGTCCTCCGCACCGCTGCACTTCTAAGAATGAGGATTACCACAGACGGAGCAGAAGAAGTGGCTCGCCGCTCCCGTGGAACGCCTCGAATCGCGAATCGTTTACTCAAACGAGTGCGAGATTATGCCGAGGTCAAATTGATGCGGGAAATCGATCGTTCGATCGCTGCCGAAGCGCTCCAACTCTTCAACGTTGATCCTTGCGGTCTCGACTGGACAGATCGCCGCCTGCTGAGCTTTATGATCGAACGGCACAATGGTGGACCTGTCGGACTCGAAACCCTTGCCGCTTCCACAGGCGAAGATGCCCAAACGATCGAAGAAGTTTACGAACCGTATTTAATGCAAATCGGATATCTTAGCCGTACCCCCCGTGGTCGTATCGCTACGGCTGCCGCATGGAAACACTTGGGTTACACGCCACCGGATAGCCAAATGGCGCTTCTGTCTTAAATTTCTAGGCTGTCTTCGATTTCTAAAGAGGTTTCATGTTTCGTTCTCTGCTCAAATCTCTGCTGATTATTGCGATCGCGCTCTTGTTCGCGTGGCATTCCCCGGTTTTCGCTGAATCCGAGATGCCTTCTGTCACAACCGTTTTCGAGAAGTTGGCAGCTCTCAGACAGCAAGCTTTTGAATCGACTAATAAAGGCGACTTTGCCGCTGCTGAAACCTTCTGGACAGAGTTAATTAACCTGATGCCCGATAATCCTGCTGTGTGGAGCAATCGCGGCAACGCCAAAGTCAGCCAAAACAAACTCGAAAGCGCGATCGCTGATTTCAACAAAGCGATCGAACTTGAACCCACCGCCCCCGATCCTTACCTCAATCGCGGCACTGCATTAGAGGGACTCGGCAAATGGGAAGACGCGATCGCCGACTACAACAAAGTCCTCGAACTCGACCCCAACGATCCTGCTGCCTACAATAATCGCGGGAATGCTGAAGCCGGACTGGGACAGTGGGAAATCGCTGCAAAAGACTTTCTGAAAGCGGCTGATTCTGCCCCAGATTACGCTTTCGCACGTGCAAATTATGCTCTCGCTCAGTACCAACTCGGACAAACTGACGAAGCGATTCGCACGATGAGGAACCTCGTCCGTAAGTATCCGCGTTTTGCAGATATGCGAGCAGCATTAACGGCGGCTTTGTGGGTACAAGGCAAACAAGGCGAAGCTGAGAGCCAGTGGGTTTCAGCCGTCGGACTCGACAAACGCTACAAAGACCTCAACTGGGTTAAAACCGTCCGTCGTTGGCCCCCCGCAATCGCCAGTGCGTTAGAAAAATTCCTCAGTCTCAAATCTTAGTTTCTGACACGCTTGAACAAAGAGAAGCGGATAAGTTGAAAAACCAAGCCGATCTAGCAACAAGACAAACGGATCTAAGGAACGGACAAGCACATCTAACGACAAGACAAATGGATCTAAGGAACGGACGAGCAGATTTAACCATACCGATCGTGTAAGTACGATCGAGTCCCAAATTCACCTCAATTCTCAGCCACTAACTGATTCACAAGTTCTGGCTTCAACTCCTGTACATTCTCCAAAACAATCACCGCTCCCGCTTGTCTTAGCGTTTCTCCGTAAGCAGACTTCCGCGCCTCCGTTTCCTGCACATGGGGCGGCAGGACTCCAACCCCGATCCACGATCGCTCTGGCTGTATCTTCTTTGCTTGCAAGATCGTATACATATCTGCCACCGTATCCCCGACATAAATTACCGGATGCCCCTTATCCCCTAATCGCTCCAGCGTCAGAAACAATCCAGTCGGATCAGGCTTCCCCGGTGCATCCTCCATCGCAATTAACACCGGATCTTGCAATCCCAATCTTTTCTCCAACACATACCGCGCCGATCCTTGCGTCGCACCGCTAAAAAATCCCCATTGAATTCCAGATTGCGTCAGTTCCTCAAGATAAGCCGCTCCCAACAGTAAAGGCTCTTGGCAAATATAGCCTGTCCAATTCACCGGATCAGCTCCCCGATAGCGCGACTGAAAGAACTGCACGATCGTCGAATACGCCAAGGTCGATTGCGATCGTGCTTGCCCCTGCGTCTCAAAATATCGATAAATCAATTCCTGCGACGCTTCCCAATCGTTATTCCAAATTCCCTCACCCTTGAGCACATCAATCTCTTGCGACGAAGGACGATACTGACCTCCGGTAAAATGCTCGACCGTATCCGCAAGTGCCCGTCGATACGACCCGCTGACATCTCGCACCACCCCATCAATATCAAACACCACAACCGCCACAGCATTTTCTCCCACTTTCTATGCAGCGATTTCCATCATCTACCGAAACTGTGCGGTAGAATAGCTGATCGTAGTAATTTAAGCTTGGGACTGCGCTGGAGGTTGGAATTTGACGAAGTTTATTCTAAAAGTTTTGTGGCTTGACGAAAACGTTGCATTGGCAGTCGATCAAGTGGTTGGTAAGGGTACAAGCCCACTAACTTCTTATTTCTTCTGGCCCCGCAACGATGCTTGGGAACAACTCAAGACCGAGCTAGAGAAAAAACATTGGATCTCAGAAGTCGATCGTGTCGAATTGCTCAATAAAGCAACCGAAGTGATTAACTACTGGCAAGAAGAGGGCAAAAACCGCCCGATGGCAGAAGCTCAATCGAAGTTTCCGGAAGTCGCTTTCACAGGTAGCGCCTGACTTCCAGCGCGCTGGAATTTATATTTTCACTTGATAACTTCCGATGTGTGATCTTGTGCGATCGCACGTCGGGAGTTATTTTGTTGAAATTGCTCTAGGATGCACTAAGCAGCGTTGATCAAAAGATTTGAGACTTTTGCAATGATTTGCTACCGTTTATTACAGAACTTTTACATTAGAGTTTTGATACCGTTCCGATTACGAGTAGATTGACACAACCCATTCAAGGTAGGTAGCTTCATGTCGATGACGATCGCCCCAGACCAAGTAGAGCGGATTATAGGAAACCAGCATCATGATCCCTTTGAAGTGCTAGGTTCTCATCCGATCGAGCAAGATGGTAAAACGGTCTGGGTTGTGAGAGCCTATCAACCAACTGCCGACGCGGTTTCTGTGATCGTGCCAGAAACCCGCTCCGAGTATCCAATGACATCGCTGCATCATCCCCACTTCTTTGAATGCACGATCGATGTCCCAGAACTCGCAAATTATCAACTCCGCATCCAACACGGAGAACACGATCGCGTCATCCACGACCCTTATGCCTTCCGCTCTCCCTTCCTAACCGATCTTGACCTTCATCTCTTCACAGAAGGCAATCATCACCGCATTTACGAAAAACTCGGCGCACACCTCACCACCCAAAACGGGATCTCCGGTGTTTATTTTGCGATTTGGGCACCCAACGCCCGAAATGTCTCTGTTCTCGGTGACTTCAACCAGTGGGACGGACGACAACATCAGATGCGACGCGGCTCCACGGGAGTCTGGGAACTTTTCATTCCCGAACTCGGCATCGGCACGCATTACAAATACGAAATTAAAAATCAAGACGGACACATCTACGAGAAGTCCGACCCCTATGGATTCCAGCAAGAACCCCGTCCAAAAACGGCTTCGATCGTCACTGATCTAAACGATTACACCTGGAACGACCAAGACTGGCTAGAGAAG
>PSLO01000025.1:17392-50740 GCA_040289665.1 Leptolyngbya sp. ERB_1_1
CCGAGCCGCTTGCGAATCCCATTTCGGTCTACGAGGTCCACTTAGGTTCCTGGCTCCATGCCTCTTCTGCCGAACCTGCCCACTTACCCAACGGCGAAATCTCTCCCCCGGTGATCGTCTCCGAACTCAAACCCGGAGCACGCTTTCTTACCTACCGAGAACTTGCAGACAGGCTCATCCCCTACGTCAAAGAACTCGGCTTCACCCACATCGAACTACTACCGATCGCAGAACATCCCTTCGACGGTTCATGGGGCTATCAAGTCGTTGGTCACTACGCCTGCACGTCTCGCTACGGCACTCCCCAAGATTTCATGTACTTTGTCGATCAATGCCACCTCAACGGAATTGGCGTGATCGTAGACTGGGTTCCCGGCCACTTCCCCAAAGATGGACACGGACTCGCCTTCTTCGACGGAACTCACCTCTACGAACACGCCGACCCCCGCAAAGGCGAACACAAAGAATGGGGCACCCTGGTCTTCAACTATGGGCGCAACGAAGTGCGTAACTATCTCGTTGCCAATGCTTTATTCTGGTTCGACAAGTATCACATCGATGGAATCCGTGTGGATGCGGTTGCCTCAATGCTCTACCTTGACTACTGTCGAAAAGACGGAGAATGGGTCAGGAACCAATACGGCGGACGAGAAAACATCGAAGCGGCCGACTTTCTCCGTCAGATGAATCATCTTTTGTTCAGCTATTTTCCTGGTAGTTTATCGATCGCAGAAGAATCCACTTCCTGGCCTATGGTGTCTTGGCCCACCTACGTCGGCGGCTTAGGTTTTAATCTCAAATGGAACATGGGCTGGATGCACGATATGCTGGACTACTTCCACATGGATCCCTGGTTCCGCCAATTCCACCAAAACAATCTCACTTTCAGCATCTGGTATCACCACAGCGAGAATTTCATGTTAGCGCTGTCCCACGATGAAGTGGTTCATGGCAAAAGCAACATGATCGGCAAAATGCCAGGAGACGAATGGCAAAAATTTGCCAATCTGCGCTGCTTGTATGGATATATGTTTGCCCACCCTGGCAAAAAGACGCTATTCATGAGCATGGAATTTGGACAGTGGAACGAGTGGAACGTCTGGGGCGATCTAGACTGGCATCTCCTTCAATATGAGCCTCATCAAAAACTAAAGCATTTTCTCACAGCGCTAAACTCGCTCTATCAATCTGAACCCTCCCTTTACGCTCAAGACTTCACCGAAGAAGGCTTCGAGTGGATCGACTGTAGCGACAATCGACATAGCGTTGTTTCATTCATTCGTCGGGACAAAGACTCAGGCAACTTCATCGTAACCGTCTGCAATTTTACTCCCCAACCTCACAGCCATTATCGCGTGGGAGTTCCAGAAGCAGGCTTCTACACTGAATTGCTAAACAGCGATGCCCGTGATTTTGGCGGTAGTAACATGGGCAATCTTGGCGGCAAATGGACAGACGAATGGGCATTCCACAATCATCCATACTCGATCGATGTATGTCTGCCTCCTCTGTCTACCTTGATCTTCAAGCTCGATCGCCAAAAGACCCAAGCCACAAAGCGGTAAAAAAAGCCATCAATCACAGGGATTACCGCGCTGACTCGAACGATTTTCTCCCTCTCGGACTGTGCCAAGTAGATTAGAAACAATGGCACAGCGTTTCGTCTCGCCGCCTGACAGAGAGGAGAACGTTACCCGCCCCATCTGTCCATTCACTTCTCCCTGATGATTGAATTGAATTCGGTAAACATCATCTTTTTTTGAGAGTGTCGTTTCCGTTTCTAGCAACTTAACCCCGTCGTGCAGATTCTGCCAGTTTTGACCGAGCGGATCTGCACCAGCGGGATAAATTGCCCATTGAGCTTGCTGTCCTCGCTGACGGAACCCCACTTCATAAGAAATACGCTGCTGTTTTGCGCGAGTTTTCGCATCAGATAAAACGTTGACTGCTTCGCTCCTCGCTGCATTTAGGCGTTGAGTGTTGAGATACGCTTGCCAAGCAGGAGCCGCGATCGCCGCCAGTATTCCCAGAAGTGCAACGACTACAATTGCTTCTAGCAATGTAAAACCATCTTGCGAATTCGGTTGCTTCCGCGATAAAGCAATTAAAACAGCCTTAGCTGTTTGCATTTTGCGATCAAATCTCTTCATGATTAGAATCAGGTATCCAGCTTATTCATTATGAAACTTGCTCTTACTTAATGTTCAAGAGAAAATTATTTTTAGCTGGTTGGACATCCTCCAGAGTTGATGTCTGTTCCATTTGAGCCTTCTGCAAGCGCACCCAGTAAGGTAACGACTGCAACACACCGTCTTGGGTTAGTGCCTAATGTCGAGCCAATGGTGAGAGTGTAGGGAAAGGAACCCGGTGACACAACAGTGCCAAAGGAATCAAAGATCAAAAAGACTGGGTTAGTTGGCGTTCCTTGATTGACTGAAAGGCGAATCGTACCACTTGGAATTGATCCATCTCCTAAAGTTTGCCAGTTAATGGTGGGATCAGTTGTATTAACCATATTAGTGAGAGTTGCAACAATCGCATACCGAGGCGGGTTGCTGTTGCTATCCAGTAAAAGGGCGCGATTTACTTTAGTTTGCTGAGCTTGAGTTTGAGCATTGCGGATTGCTTGAGAAAGCTGATTCCGCGCTGAGCTTGTTCGCTGTTGATTGATAAAGGCAACCCAGTTTGGAGCCGCGATCGCAAACAATACGCCGATCAGAACGACAACGACCAGCACTTCGATCAACGTGAAGCCACTTGCGGTAGAGCGTGAATTGAAAGAACTTTGCCTTTTCATAAGTAAGAGGGAGTCAGGCATCATTGTGTTTTGTTAGTTACGCCACGAGTTAACACCGTCGTTTCCAGAGAAATTGGTACAACAGGTCGATTTGGGGTTAGGTCAGGAACTCCTGGGCGACCCGCTGCATCTCCTTGAATCCGAATTACGACTTGTTGATTTAGGCTGCCGCCGCTTTGTGCGCCTCTAACATAGACATGAAAGCCGCGAGGTGGAGAGCCTGAAGTGCCATCTGCTGGAGTTAAAATCAGGTTTTCAGTTGTACTGCCAGACCCACTACTTCGATTAGTTGCTTGTCCGACGGTTACAGGATTGCTCGACAGATTGTAGAGTCCATTCCAATCGACAAAATCTGTGAGAGGCTGGTTACTTACATTACTATCACTTGGTCTAGGATTAGGTACAGGTAACGTAGACGTATTGTTCAGCATGGCTTGACTAACTGGCCAGGTTAAGAAACTGGTGTTGTTTCCGTCACTTGCTTTTCCTCTTGGATCTACCCATCCTGGAATAGGTGTGGGAGCAGTACCAGGCGACAGAACAGTCTGGCTCGTAAATTGGGGAAGTTCGTATCGCATAATCCTGGCGCGACCTTTAGTAACTGCTCCTCCCTTCGAGTTGTTCAGCGAGTACACGACCAATGAGTACATCTGCCCAGCAAGACACGCAACACCTTGAACCTCTGGAGGTCTAGAATTCCTTTGAGAGTATGAGGTTGCAAAGTTTTGACAGAGGGTGTTCACTGAGGGGGGTAATGGGTTAAGCCGCCAAAATGCTAAAACGGGAATATTAGTTCCATTACTATCGGTGTACCCAAACCCACTACTGCCAGTGATTCTGGTAGGTAAGTAGTTTCTCAGACCGGGACAGCTTAACGCGTTAATACTCGTTGTTGCATTAGCGCTTGTTGGTCGATCGAGCAAACAACTGGCATCGTATACATACACGGCTTCCCGCACGTCACGCGCGATGTAGTCGAGTGCGGCTTGTAGGTCGCGTTGAGTATCGCTCCGAGCCGCTTCGCGTAAATTGGTCTGAACAAGCTGTACAACCATGAACAGCAGTCCTGCCGAAATCAGCGATGCCACAATCATCGCGACGAGAAGTTCGACCAGCGTAAATCCACTTGCTTTTGCTTGATTGGAGCAGAAACGAAGCTTTCGGTGTCGCTTCAAGAAAGGCTGAATCATGTTCGTTCTAAGATGATGTTGGTGTAGAGATCTAACAGGCTCCGTTTGCCGAAGAGCAGAGCGCTCGGTAGAGCTTCAAGTTGTCGCTGGAATTGCTGCTGACGATCGTGGAATACAGCACAGCAAGAGGGCGGTTAAGCTGATTTCCGAGTCCATTTGTGCCACGTAAAGCAGCGGGCTGAGTGCTACCTTGCCCCGCCTTGAGTGCATCTTTGGCGACAAACGAATACACTCGAACTCCCATCACAAATCCTGAGAGTGTTTGTCCTGCCGCACCTGTGAAGGTATTCCCGTATTGGTCTAATCCTTGGCTGCGAAACGTTTGAAGTAGAAAATTAGGGCTACAGTTACCTAGGGTGTCGATCTGGGTAAATGTTGAAATCGTGCTGGGTGGAAATGATGTCGGTCTAGAACAAGATTGCACCGTCGATATCACTGCTGTATCAGAGGTGTTCACAGTGTTGGGGGCAGCAGGGAAGTTGGCTGCATTGCGATTTCGCACATTCGCTTCTAATAAGTTTGTCGTAGTGGGAGGAAGGTTTGTTGTCTCACCCCGTTCTACGATCGCTCGAACGCGATCAATTTCGCCTTGAGCCAGCTTGTAGGCTTGCTCTGCTCGTTGCGTCTGAACCCGTGTAGCAACCGCCCAGAAGATCGGTGGCGTAATACTGACCAAGGTGATCGAGATGATGACGATCGCGAGCAACCCTTCGATCAGGGTTAAACCTGGGTCAGAACGTTTCTCGATCGCTTGCCTTTGGATGAGTGCGATCGTCCGCTTTGTGAGAAAAGAACTGATTTGCGGTTTGGTCAACCGGGAATGAATCAACATCTCAGCTTCCTCCGGGACAGGACGTATTGAGGTTAAGAGCTGTTTTTGCTGCCTGACAGAGATTCACAATGTAAGGATCGTTTGCAGGTGGCTCAAGGTAGTACTCGTTGCGGTCTTTGCCTAAATTCACAAACCGAGCGGCGGCTGGACTAGCTGGACTATATTGCAGAGCAACATCATACCCCCAGCGACGGTTCGGAGGTCGATAGTAAATGATGTTCTCGTTGTTCGGCTCGACCAATGTTGCTACGCCAGTCCAGGCTGGTTCTAGATTTTCAAGATCAAAAGGAGCCGTTGCATAGTTGGTGTAGCTGAGTTGGATAAAGGAACCTGAAAAGCTCAGATCTTTCTGATCCCAATCCTCAACAAAGCGTGGGAAGTTGTGTAAGCCTCCGTACCCTTGCTTTGGACGAGACGGACTGATTCCACTGACGACGATCGTGTTAACTTGCGACGGGAGCGCATCAATTAAATTGCTACCGCTGTTAGCGTTAGGGTTGTTAGCGCTAAAACCATTGTTAACGTTAACACCGTAGCTGTAGTAGGTTTGGGTCGGAGCTTGCACATTGTATGGAATCGGTGGAAGAGGTTGATTGGATGCAGCCTCTCCTGAAATCGTTGTATCTCTGGGTCGAACCACAAGCGGCTGTCCAGCACGAGAGATTTTAACGGGAGCCGTAATGTCAACCCAATGCCCGGTGCTGTTTTGATTGCGTCCAGAGTTAACACGACGATTGGCAATGGCATCGTATCGGGAGTTTTCTCGCACCCAATCCCAGCCATCTCGGTTGCCCGCCGTTTTTGTAGCTAATGTCTGAGCAGGGCGGTTTTGGTTGTGGAAAGAAGTGAAGTTTGAGCTGACACAACCTGGATCGAAGAGTCCGCTGATCGAATTGTAGTAACTGCGATTAGCAGAAGCCGAACCCATATTCAGCACATCCGCATCGGGAACTGGGTAAGTGGAGCTACCGAATCCTTGAGCGACTGCCGTACCGTTGTACTGAAGGAAAGTATCAGCGATCGAGCCATCACAGAAGCCATTAGACAGTATAGTGATGCTGTCTGCGATGACTTCTGAGGGTCGCCAACGATCGGCGTTTAATGTTGCAAAATCTGGGTTGATTGTAGTTCGACCATAAAATGTATTCGCGTCGAAGCCAGCAGGTAGTGTTTGGGTAAATTCCTCGATGAGACTTCCCATCGTGTCATCGTTACCGGACTGATGCAGGTTGAAGCTGCCCTGGATGTAGACAGGCTGATCGGTAAAGAAAGACAGTCCCTTATTGTTGTCCGCAGCATTAATAAATCCGCTTGTTCCTTCAAAGCTGCGATTTCGCATGACTTGAGCGCCGTTGCGGAGGCGGAACCCACGAACACGACGCTCAGGATCGGGAAGCGGGTCGATCGATTTTAGAGAAATGCCATTTTCTCCGGGGTCAAGCGTCGTTCTTGTGCTATTAGCGGGTAGAACAGCCGGATCAACTGGGTTGGCTGGATTCTGTAAATTCATCGTGCAGTTTGTGCCTGTGCAAGCAGGTCTAGAGATCATATCCTCCCGAACTGCATCTTCTCGGTAGGCATAAATGATGCCACTCACTGGGAGCCAAACATCGTTGGTTGCTCCTTGTGGTGTGGACAGTCTTGTACTTCGCAGCAACCCTATATCTAGATCGAGTGTCCGCACTGTCATTAGCTGCCGTCCATCGAAGAAGGCTCGATCGAGGAATGAAACTGCGTCGGGCGTTACGCTCACGAGCTTCGTCACGTCAGCAGGATCTGCCCCATTCAGAATAATGTTTGTTGAGAAGTTCGCCTTGTCATCACCCGTGGTACTGGCAGTATTGTAGGATTTGGGGGTAGTAAGGTACGGAAGTTGCCATTGGCTCATCGGTCTTGGTTGCAAAGCAATGTCTGAAACCAAGCGATCTGCGATCGGGAAAACTCGAACAGAAAACGTTGGAATGGAAGCAGGATCGGGCTTACGACTTAGAGCCTGATACTCCGTAAGGATAGGGTCAATCGCCGCCGGAATAGAAAACGCTGCACTTGGATATCCAGCTCGACCTGTTGCTGCTGCGGTGCTGATTTGTCGAAATGGCAGGGTGCCTGATTGAAATTGAGCATTGATTGACTGAACATAACTATCAGCAATGTAAGGTTCAGTGGGTGGTTGTTGGTGATCGTAGCCGCCTACAGATGGATCACCATCATAGTCATGATCAACTTCTGGAAACAGATAGTAGAGTGCAGGGAACTTGGGCAATACTTGCTTGCCGCTGGCATCAAGCGTACCGCAAAGCCGGGATAATGCAAGACGATACTGAGACAACTCACGCTGCACATTGGTAATCGTTGGTACGGGGAAGGAGTTGTTAAGCGGCGAAGATAGAGAAACAGCATTGAGTCCAATAGCATTCAGTGTGGTTGAAGTTTTGGAGATGATATCTCTGCCGCGCATTGCCGCGATGAAATCTGCATCCCCATCTGCTCCACTGCTAAACGCAAACTGATCCGGATCACACGCTGTCACCATATCAACAGGCGCGTTCATACCTGACGGGAAAACAAAGTACTTGCCGAATCTGGGCGATGGCTTGAATCCGAAGGTGCGATCGCGCCGGATTTGATGATTTAGCATGATCGTCTCTGCCATTCGCATCTCATCGACAAACTCTGGATGATCAGGCTTTAGAGATGTTGTTCCATCTGTTGCCTTTCCGTACGCCAGTAAATATTGCCTCAATGCAGCGATCAGTGCTTCAGGAGTTACACCGTCATAGTCTCTAGCGTTGTACTGATCAAGTCTATAGATTCGCGGCGGAGTGCCTTGAGGAGGAAAGCCAGAAGCGCTGTAGCTGTAGGTGCTAAGTTGCTCTTTGGGCAATACCTCTGGATTTGGATTACTTGGATCTGAAGTTATATCGTTGATTCCATCCATTAGCCGCCAGAGATCACGTCCCAGTTTTGCCATCAGTGTTCTTTTGTTGGCGCTGCTTCCCAACACTTTATCGTTTGCAGCATTCGCTCCATTGATCGCACTTGGATCAAATTTCTGAATGCGATCAATGTTGTAAGCCAGCATTCCTAGCGTACAAGCCGCCGTTTGCAGATAAGTTTGGTCTGCGACACTCAGTTTGCTGATGTCGTTGGAATTTGTGCTGAGAGTACTCAATGCCCGCTTCAAGTTAGAATAGTCTCCCCACATTGACAAAGCTGGATAAGGGTGAATTACCGTGTCATTGGGGGTCGGAGGATATGCGCCACTCTTGAGCGTTCCATTAATGGATTGGTGATCGCCTGCAAAGTTGGCGAGGTTTTGTAAAGCGATGCGAAGAGCACTGTTAGGGTTTTGAATTTGTGTGTTGTAGCTATTGACATCTCCTGCTGGCGGTGCAAACTCCCAACCATTCGTGCCAACGCCTGTAAAGAAATTGGTCAAGAGAGAAGTAGGAGTAGAACTCGCTACACCATTTTGATCTGTACCTGAGAAGCTGAAAGGACGAAATGTGAGTGCTTGTCGAATCGTCCACAACGTACCAGGGTGCGAAGTGGTGGCAAGACAAGCAACAGGATAGTCGTCTTGATCAGAGTAAGAAGCATGATAGATCGCAGTGCTTTGAACCGCAGACAGGTTGTCCCGAAGCGTTCGACGTTGTTGGTCAACGTGAGACAGAAGACCTATCGGAAGTGTGCCGGAGGCATCAATGGGATAAGGTCTGACCGTCGGGGGATACAGCGGATCGCCTTCGTACTCATATCCAGTTGTTGAAGTTCCTTGATCAAGTTGGCTCGCAGCAGTACCACCGTATCCAACCCGTCCATCATTATTCTTATCTTGGGGTGCATACCAGGTGAATAGATTGCCAAGCTCTAGTCGTTGTCCGACAAGAATTCTGAGTCCTCTCACACGGGCGCGTCGTTCCCAGTAACCATCTAGACCGACGTTTGAAGCATCGGGATCAGTCGCGGCGACGGTATTGTTGAGTAACTGAAAATAGCTGGATGGAATGGGTTGACCAAACTGTTTATCGGGCACTACGTCCGTCTTGTATTTAGGTTTGGGTCCCCAGCGATCGTCGGCTCGATACAAGTCGTCTACATATGGCGCATCTGCTGAGTTGGCTGCAATTCGCTGCGAACCATCCTGATTTTTGAAGTCAGGTAAGTTGGTTTTCGCGAGATTCGCATTCGCACCGCGATTGCTGCGATCAGTCGGATTGGTTTTCGTGATAGCAGGACCAGGTGCAACCATGACACTAGCGCCAGGTGGGACATTGGTGTAGCCATTTTTGAGAACTACCGTTGCCGGATCGATCGTGATGTCGAACGGGTTTGAAACTGCACTCGAATCAGTGGTTGTATCGAGCGTTGCTATTGTTGCCGTAGGATTATTGCTGTGGCGGTGAATGCTGCTACTTCCTCCACTGTTTCCATCTTTTACGACACCTGAAGCGACAAGTCCGAGCAGATTCGATGAATCAGTTCCATCATTCTTGTTTGCCGTGGTGATTTCAGAATTTGAGGCTGGATAGTACAAACAGGAATTAGGAGCGCTAATTAGATAAGCTGAAAAGCTATTTCCTCCAATGATTAAGCTGCCCTCCGTGTGCATTGCTCCATTCCAGTTGAATTGGGGCCCAGGATAGATTTCCATATCATGGCGGAACCAAGCTCCCCATTTGTTTCCTCGATCGAGTTGGCGTTCTTGCGTAAACTCTAGGGTGGTTTTTGTCCCGCTTGAATTCCCTGGAATAACGAGGGCATCGACCTGAAAATTCTTTCTCAGCTTTGCAGTTGAAATTTTGTCCTCAAACCAGCCATCGGGACCAGCGTTACCGCCGTTGGTATTTGCGGCACAACCTAAAGCTCCATCTACGCTCAGCGGTGCTTGTCTCACCCAGAGGTTTTTCGCTTTGTCCGCAGCACTCAGTTGAAGCAGCCAGGTCGCGATCGACTTGGCTTGTGTTGTTTGAGTGGCTGGTGTCGCAGGAGGCGTACTCAGGGTTATAGAGTAGACGACCGTCGAATCTTTAGTATCGAGTACGCCATCCCCGTTTGTGTCGGTGCGGAAATACCAAGCATTATCGAGACCACCGCCATTAATGTCGATGCGGGTTTCGTCTGGAAAGGTGTAGGCATCAACTTGGTTGCCTGAAGCATCTGCGTAGGGAAGTTTCGCGAGCGAGGTTCCATTATTAAGCAGCATCGCTTGCAAGGTCGCTTGTGAAGGAACACCGCTTGGTAAGCGCACATCCTTAAGGGGATCAAAGAGGAATTCAAGCTTGGAGCGGGCGCGATCGATGGCGGGAGTGGCGGCGTTGTAGATTATCCGCTGTTGCGCTTCGCCAATGACTTGCACGTTGCGATTGTATGCTCGGAAGGTGAGTGCGCCGACAGTCAGCGCTACGACCAAAATCAGCAGAACCGTGGTCGGCAAGATGAAGCCTGCGTTAGAGAGCTTGCCCCGACGTTGATAAAGCAAAACGGAGCGGAGAACGCTGTTTACGAAGGATTTTGTAATCTTGCGGTAGAACCTTCCAGATTTGCGGAAGAAGCCCTGAAGGGAAAGTTTGCGATTTGACATAGCTGCTGAGTTGGCAGAAACAAAAGTGACGATCGTGCGAGACTCGATCGGAAGGGGAATTCACGATCGCAAATCAGCATTCGCAAGGACAAGTAATACGAAATTGACGAAACCTATTGTGAGATGTCGTCGCATGTTTGCCCGTGGAATGGTCAAGATAGAAGGTCTGAAGTTCATCAAAACTCTATCTTTGCTGAGTTACTCCCTCTACTGTCTTCACAATTAGAAGCAGGGTCAACCGAGAAGATACGCGCTTCTGACCAGTAGTGATCAGAGGATTGTTCCCGTAAGCTACGTAAGGCGATTTTGAGTCTCACGGGTTTCTGGGAGTCTCGCGACTTCTCGGTTGGGAGAAGGGGTGATGCAGGTAGATTACCCATCTGGGTCAGCGACACTAACTAGGACAAGAATTTTAGCGGATAAAGATAGCAAAACTGGGGTGAAGCCGTGAATCGCTTACCCCAGTTTTAAGGTTGTAGACATCACCGCAAGAACACCTAAGCGATCGGAGAATCAATCCTTGCGGTGCAGAAAATCGATTGTTGCGAGTCCGTCTATTGAGTTTTGATGAGCCAATTACAGGCGGCTGAGATCGATGCCTGCTTCTTTTGCAAAAGCGTCTAGGCTCTTGTGTTCTAGGGTTTTGATCGCTTTGGTGGAGAGGCGGAGTTTAACCCAGCGCTTGCCACTTTCCCACCAAATGCGTTTGACTTGCAAATTGACTTCTTGGAGTTTCTTGGTGCGGCGGTGTGAGTGGGACACTGCCATTGCGTTATTGGCTTTTTTGCCTGTGAGTTGACATCGACGTGCCATGATTAGATCTCCGATTGGTTCAGATTAGGATTTATTACAGTCCTCTATTATAGGCAATCGAGGACGTTTGGCAAAAATTCGGCTAACTCAAGAGGGTGAGGGCACGATCAACAGCGGTAAGAGCGCGATCGATTTCCTCAGCGGTAACGATAAGCGGGGGAACGAAGCGCAGGACTTTTAGACCCGCAGGGACGAGAAGCACGCCTTCTTCGATGGCGACTTTTACGACATCAGGAGCGGTAAAGTTGCTGTCAGCGCTTAGTTCTAGACCGTTGATCAGTCCCCACCCGCGCACTTCTGCGATCAGGGTCGGGAATTTGTGGGCGAGTTGGGTGAGTCCACTGCGGAGTTGTTCGCCACGTGCTTGAACGTGAGTGAGGAGGTTTTCGCGTTCTAGGGTGTGGCAAACAGCGAGGGCAACGGCACAGGCGAAAGGATTGCCGCCAAAGGTGCTGGCATGATCTCCGGGTTTGAAAACATCGCAGTGGGATTTGCACAGCATTGCACCGATCGGGATGCCGCCACCTAAGCCTTTTGCGGATGTAAAGATGTCGGGTTCGATGCCGAGATTCTCGTAGCCCCAGAGTTTGCCGCTCCGTCCCATGCCGACCTGCACTTCGTCCATGATTAGAAGGATGCCTTTTTCGTCGCAGAGTTGGCGAACGGTTTGGAAATACGTCAGGTCGCCGGGACGGACACCGCCTTCGCCTTGTAAGCCTTCCAGCATGATAGCAGCGACTTGAGGTTCAGATTGGTCGAGGTCTGCGATCGCGCTTTTTAGGGCTTCGATGTCGTTGTAGGGAACATAGTGGAAGCCTGGAACCAGCGGATTGAAGTTCTGCTGATATTTCGGTTGTCCGGTTGCGGTGATCGTGGCGAGGGTGCGTCCGTGGAAGCTGGCGTTTGCCGTGATGATGGTGGGATTGGTGAGATTACGGACGGTGTGGGCATATTTACGGGCGAGTTTGATTGCGGCTTCGTTGGCTTCGGCTCCGGAGTTACAGAAAAAAGCGCGATCGGCACAGGAATGCTCGACTAGCCATTTTGCCAGTTCGCCTTGAGGCTGATTGTAATAGAGATTGGAGACGTGAATGAGCGTTTGGGCTTGTTCAGCGATCGCTGCGACCATTGCCGGATGAGCGTGACCGAGGGTACAGGTGGCGATTCCGGCGACGAAATCCAGATACTCTCGTCCTTGGTCATCCCATACGCGACAGCCTGACCCACGAACCAATGTGAGCGGAAAGCGGGCATAGCTGCCGACTACGTATTCATCAAATTCTGTCGTAGAAAAAGGAGCGGTGGGAAGTTTTACAAGGGTTTCTGGACTCACTGGCTTTAATCCTCAAATCTCGGTGAAAAGAACATTTTAATGGAAGTTTTTCTAGAGCGGGAAATCTCGCTTAGATCCAGTATGGTCTTTAGTGGCGATTTGGGACGGGACAGTCAAAAAATGATGACACATCAAGTTCTGGCGATAGCTTCGCTACACGCAGGCGTGCTCGCGACGGGCGATCAGGGGCAGTTCGCGCAGTTGGTGACAGTGCTGATTATTTTGCTGCTGGTAGCGACGATGGTGGCGTTGTTGTCGCGGCGGTTGCGGGTTCCCTATGTGACGGGGTTGGTACTGGCAGGGGTGGCGATCGCGGAATTTCTGCCGCGTAAAGTTGGATTGGATTCCGCTTTGATTATTAATTTATTTTTGCCGATTTTGCTGTTTGAGGCGGCGATTAATACGGATATTCGACGGTTGAGAAGTACGTTGATGCCGATTTTGCTCTTGGCAGGTCCGGGAGTCTTGATTGCGGTGGGTGTGACAGCGATCGGCTTAAAGTATGGACTGGCGTTGGAGTGGATTCCGGCGCTGTTGACAGGGGTAATTTTGGCGATTACGGATACAGTTTCAGTGATTGCGGTGTTTAAGGAAGTGGCAGTTCCGTCGCGGTTGATCACGATCGTTGAAGGTGAAAGTTTATTTAACGATGGGATCGCGCTCGTTTTATTTAGTTTGATTCTGAAATTTAATGCAACTGGAAGTATCACCGTCGCGGAGGGAATTCGCGAATTAGTTGTCGTGATTGCCGGAGGCGTGGCGATCGGCTTAGTGTTGGGTTACTTGGGAGTGGGGTTGTATTTGCAATCTGAGGATGACCCCCTCAGCAGCATTTTGTTAACCAGCGCGGTCGCGCTAAGTGCGTTTCAGCTTTGTCAATTTCTGCACGTATCTGGAGTCGTTGCAGTCGTGATTGCGGGGCTGATGGTGGGAAATTTGGAAAGATCGCGCAGTGTTTCGGCATCCAGTCGGATTACGGTGTTGAGCTTTTGGGAATATGCCGGGTTCGGGGTGAATACGTTTATTTTTCTATTAATTGGATTAGAACTTCGGTTAGATACGTTGGGGCGAACTTTACCAGCAGTGTTGTTAGCTGTGTTGGCGTATCAGATGGGGCGACTATTAGCGGTATATCCGTTGTTAGCGTTGGTGAAAGTGTTCGATCGACCGATTCCGCTGAAGTGGCAACACGTATTGTTTCTTGGAAATATTAAGGGATCGTTGTCGATGGCGTTGGTGTTGAGTTTGCCATCGAACATTCCCGGAAGAGAATCGCTGATTGCGATCGTGTTTGGAGCCGTGCTTCTATCACTGGTAGGTCAAGCAGTCGGATTGCCGTGGGTAGTTCAGCGACTGAAACTGGCGCATACGTCAGAAACGCAACAGTGGATCGAAGCACTGCAATCGCAGTTAATGACAGCAAAGGCAGCCCAAGATGAGCTTGATACACTACTCAAAAGTGGAGTTTTACCGAAATCGGTGTACGAGGAACTGCGATCGCGCTATCAGATTCGAGTGGCGGCAGCGGAACGATCGCTTAGAGACTTTTACAATCGTCGATCAGAGAAGGCAACCGAGATTGCGCTTCAGGACTCACGGTTTGATGCGGTGCGGCGGCGATTATTGCTGGCTGAGAAAAATGCGCTGAATGATGCGTTAAGAAAGCGGATTTTGTCTGAGGAAGTGGTGCGATCGCGCTTGAGAACGATCGACGAACAGTTATTGAAGGTTGAAGATGATTAATGGACTTCGCTGAATGCAGGTTGGAGCGAACTAGCGCGAACCTCCTCGATCGCCCACAGAATGGTTTCAGGAGTCGCGGGAGAAAGGAGCGGAACAGCATCGACTTGACCAAAAGCCGCGATCGCAGAACGAATGGCTTCTCGTACCGATAAGGCCAACATAAACGGGGGTTCTCCGACCGCTTTGCTTCCATAGATCACACCGTCTTGAGCCGCACGCTGCAACAGGTGAACCGTGAAGGCTTCCGGGACTTCACAAATGGTGGGAATTTTGTAAGTACTGGGGGCATCAGTGCGGAGCCGTCCTTGAGCATCCCAGACTAACTCTTCCATCGTGAGCCAGCCCATGCCTTGAACAAAACCGCCTTCGATTTGACCTCGATCGACTAACGGATTAATCGACTCTCCCACATCATGCACAATATCGACTTGGCGCAGTTTGAACATTCCAGTGAAGCCATCGACTTCGACTTCGCTCACGGCTGCACCATAGGCATAGTAGTAGAATGGTCTTCCTTTGCCCGTTTCAGCATCCCAAGAGAGATTTGGAGTCCGATAGTATCCGGTGGCTGAGAGCGAAACGCGATAACCGTAAGCCTCTCTTACTGCTTTGTCGAATTCAATTCGAGCACTGGGATAGGTGCGGCAATAGATCCAGTCGTCCTCAAACACTAATTCATCGGGCGTATCGAGTTCAAGTAACTGTGCTGCAACAGTCGCAATCCGAGCTTTTAGCGTTTCACAGGCGTTTTTTACAGCTTGACCATTGAGATCGGAACCGCTTGAAGCTGCGGTCGCGGAGGTGTTGGGAACTTTATCGGTGCTGGTGTGCATCATGCGGAAGCGATCGATTCTCACTCCCAATGTCGTTGCCGCAACTTGAAGCATTTTGGTGTGTAACCCTTGCCCCATTTCAGTGCCACCGTGGTTGAGTTGAATGCTGCCATCGGTGTAGATGTGAACGAGCGCACCCGCTTGATTGTATTGGGTTTTGTTGAAGGAAATGCCGAATTTAACGGGAGTGATTGCAAGCCCGCGCTTTTTGTAGCGGTGGGATTGATTGAATTGAGCGATCGCAAGTTTCCGTTCTGAGAAGTCGGACTTAGTTTGAACTTCGCTCCAAACGCGATCGAGGCGATTGTCAAAGATCTCTTGACCGTAGTGTGTAGTATTGGTTTCGCCGGAGCCGTGGTAGAAGTTGCGTTCTCGGACGATTTCGGGAGCGAGATTTAGAGTGCGGGCAATGCGATCGACAATCTCTTCGATCACGACCATGCCTTGAGGTCCGCCAAAGCCTCGGTAGGCGGTGTTTGAAACTTTATTCGTGTTCGCGATCGCGCCTCGCACTTCTAAATTTGGGATGTAGTAAGCGTTGTCGATGTGTAACATTGCTCGTAGCAACACAGGCGGCGAGAGATCCAAGCTCCAACCTCCATCAGCATAAAGATCCGCATCGAGCGCTGTGATTTTCCCGGTTTCACTAAAGCCGACTTGGTACGTTCCTAAAAAGCTGTGGCGCTTTCCGGTTAAGGTCATGTCATGCGATCGTTTTAATTTCACTCGCACTGGGCGACCTGTTTTATGAGCGGCAATGGCTGCGATCGCGGCATAAGGATTCGCTTGAGATTCTTTTCCGCCAAAACCGCCACCCATCCGAATACACGTCACTGTGATTTGATTTGCAGGTAGGTTTAACACGCGACCGATAACAATTTGGGTTTCAGTCGGGTGCTGAGTTGATGAATAGATTTGATAATTGCCTTCGCCGTCTGGAATTACCCAACTCGCTTGAGTTTCAAGGTAGAAGTGATCTTGACCATTCATTGAAACTTCGCCGCTGAGGGTAAAGGCAGAAGTTGAAAGTGCTGCTTGAGGATTACCGCGTTTGATCGACGGCAGTTTCGAGTGAAAGCTGTCTTTTGCCATCGCGTCTTTGATGCTCAGAATTGGCTCGATCGATTCATAGTCGATCGTGATTTTAGAAGCGGCTTTCCGCGCTGCACCATCGGTTTCTCCGACTGCCCACACCACCGCTTGCCCCCAGTAGCTGATTTCATCAGTCGGTAGCAAAATTTCATCGTAAACAATCACGCCTGTATCGTTCGTACCGGGAACATCTGCCGCAGTGATCACCGTGACAAAGCCTTCGACTTCCGATGCAGCAGAGTGATCAATCTTGAGGATTTTAGCTTTGGCGTGGGGAGCCATGACCGGATAAACCGAGAGCATTCCTGCGGGTAAGCGCTGCTCATCGGTATAGATTGCTTTTCCGGTGACGTGGAGTTCGGCGCTTTCGTGGGATTTGTGCTTGCCAACGCTCATGACTCACCTTCCATTTCTACAAAGAATTTTTCAAACAAGTTTGCGACTAGTAACTTTCGATAATCTGCACTACCGCGTAAGTCTGTGAGCGGTGTAAAGGCTTCTTTTAACAGAGGTTTGACTTGCTGAATGGTTGCCATTGTCCAAGGTTGACCGATCAGCGCGTTTTCGACCGCGATCGCTCTTACGGGAGTTGCCGCAACACCACCGTATCCCAATCGAGCATGAGCGATTTTGTTATCAGTATCAAGATCAACAACGAAAGCAGCAGCAACAATACTAATGTCATCAGTTCCGCGTTTACCAATTTTATAAGACTGACTCAAACGTTTAACAGCGTTTTTAGAAATTGCTTTTGGAATCGTAACTGAAACAATAATTTCACCAGCTTTTAGATCAGTTTGACGATAACCTTTGAAAAACTCGATTAATGGAAGCGTTCTTGTTTCGGTTAAATTCGCGATCGTCAATTCCGCATCCAATGACAGCAACACCGGAGGCAAATCTCCGATTGGGGAAGCGGTTCCGATATTACCGCCGATCGTCGCCCGATTTCTCACTTGACGCGCAGCAAACCAGTGCAACATTTCATCCAGATTGGGAAAAACGCCATGAAGGTTGGATTCGATCGTATGCAGTGGAACGGCTGCTCCGATGGTGACACGATCGCTCGTTTGTTCAATGCGTTGAAGTTCTGCCACTCCTTCAAGTGAAATCAAAATCGGGAAGGTTTGACGGTGATGGCTCATTTCTAAGCCTAAATCGGTTGCGCCTGCAACTAATGTTGCCTCCGGATGTTGCTGCAATAATTCCAAAGCTTCTGATAGTTGCGTTGGACGATAAAACTGTTGCTCATGATTGTGGTAGGCGATCGCACTTAGGTTTAACTCTGCCTGATTTAACTGCTCCGAGAACTGGTCTGAAGGTTGAGCATTTGTTACCTGTTGCGCTGCTCGTCGAATCGGCAGGTAGCCTGTACAGCGGCACAAATTTCCTTCAACCGAGAAATCATCCACCTGACCCGCATAGTAAGCAGCAAACAAACTCATGATGAATCCAGGCGTACAGTACCCGCACTGAGAACCGCCCGTTTCAACCATTGCCGCTTGAACCGGATGCAGTTTTCCGTTTGCGATCCCTTCAACGGTGACGATCTGTCGACCCGCGATCGCACCCAACGGAATCAAACAGCTATTCACCGCCTGATATGAAGGATTTCCGACTGGATCACGACCCACGATCGCCACTGTACAAGCACCACAATCTCCGTCCCCACAACCTTCTTTGGTTCCGGTATGCCGCGTTTGCTGAAGATATTGCAGCAGGGTCATCGAGGGCGACACATCTTTGAGGTAAATGCGATCGCCGTTAAGGGTGAGAAATAATCGATTCTCTAACGCCTGAGTCATCATGAGGAGATACTCAACAAAGATTAAACTGGGGCAACTCTCGCTTTATAAGCCGCCCAACCGCCATAGGTATTAGAAATGTCGGGCAAGTTGTACTCATCGATCAGTGCTTTGGGATACAAGAAAGCCGTTACAACCTCGCCATTGTCCAAATACACGTCACTTGGGTACATATTGGGCGGCTCATTCGCAGCGAGATAATCAAACTGGGCTTGTGTCATTTCGTACACTTCACCAGGAATCGAAATTCCACCAGATTCAATTTCGTGGATGGCGGGATGCCAGTCGTCTCCTGCAACGTGCAGGCGATAGCGAGGTTGAGTCGCAGCTGATCGAATGAATTCTGCGCCTTGTAGATTTTGATGGTCAGGCTGTCCACGTAGAGCAGATCCGCAAATAAATACCCGTCGATTTCCGGAGGTCACTTTGCTCGTCACGATACCAATACTCCTTGTGCCATGTTATAGAACTTTGAAAGGAACGATCTAGCAGAATCGCTCCAGGTTAGCAACTCTTCATTTTGGCAGCGTTGTGTTGCCAGCTCGAGCATTCGGAGGATCTCTCAAGGTCGAATGCAAATTTAATTGTATACAGTATGCTTAGATTCTGTGACAATCAAGAGGTGAAAATCCAATGCACTTGCGCTACTCAAACACATTTCTACAGTAGAGAATAAGCTCCGCTCAGTTTTTAGGGGGAATGGGTATGTATCGCTTAAAGGTCGTCATTATCGGTGCGGGAATTGGAGGATTGACAGCCGCGATCGCGCTTTCTCAGTCCGGTTACGAGGTCGAAGTTTATGAGCGGGCAGCGGAATTGCTTCCGCGTGGTGCAGGTATTTCTCTATGGTCGAATGGTGTGAAAGTCCTTAATCGCTTTGGGCTAGGCGAGAAGATCGCTGCGATCGGCGGTCAAATGGACTTTATGCAGTACCTTGGCATCGAAGGCGAAGTGCTGAACCACATTGAACTTCAGCCTCTGATCAAAGAGGTAGGACAGCGCCCTTACCCGGTTGCGCGTACGGATCTGCAAACGATGTTACTCGATGCGTTTCCCGGAAGGGTGAATCTGGGATATCGCTGTGTGGGAGTGCAAGAACACGGAGATCAAGTTACCGCAACGTTTGAAAACGGACATCAAGCGACAGGAGATTTAGTTGTTGCAGCGGATGGAGTGCGATCGACCTTGAGACAGTATGTTCTCGATCGAGAAGTGCATCCGACTTATCGCGACTATGTGAACTGGAATGGATTAGTTGAAGCCGATGAAGCGCTGACTCCAGCGAACACTTGGACAATTTATGTAGGCAATCATCAACGCGCCTCAATGATGCCTGTTGCTGAAAATCGGCTGTATTTCTTCTTCGATGTGCCATTGCCGCTCGGAACCAGTGCGTCTCCTGAATTGATTCGATCCGAACTCGCTGAGCATTTCAAAGGATGGGCTGATCCGGTTCAAACTTTGATTCAACGCATTGATCCGGCAAAGACAAATCGCTTGGAAATTTCGGATGTCGGTCCGGTCGATCGCATGGTGCGCGGTCGAGTCGCTCTCTTGGGTGATGCGGCTCATGCCACTTGTCCAGATCTCGGTCAAGGTGGCTGTCAGGCGCTTGAAGATGTGTATATGCTGAATCATTTCTTACTAACGACGAATATCAGCGTTGAGGATGCCCTGAAGCGGTACGAAACGGCTCGCAAAGATCGCACCAGTTCGATCGTGAAAAAAGCCCGCAACCGCGCCGAAGTGATTCACGGAAAAGACCCTAAAATCACCGCTCAGTGGTATGACCAACTCCGGCAAGAATCGCCTAGCGATGTCACAGACGCGATCGCAAAAACCATTCTGACAGGACCGTTGCAATAATGGCTTACTCGCTAACTGAACTGAATCAGATGGAACAATCCGCTTTTACCGAAGCACTGGGCGAAATCTTTGAACAGACTCCCACGATCGCAGCACAAGCATGGGAGCATCGACCCTTTACGAATGTCGATGATCTGCATCAAAAAATGATCGTGATCGTCAACAGCATGACGGATGAGCAGCAGTTAGCGTTGATTTGTGCTCATCCCGATCTAGGCAGCAAAGCAAAAATGGCAGATGCTTCGGTGCAAGAGCAAGCCGGAGTCGGACTCGATCGCCTCACCCCCGAAGAATACAATCGCTTTCACCGTCTGAATGAGCGCTATAAATCTCAGTTTGGTTTTCCCTTCATCATTGCGGTGAAAAATCACACGAAATCTAGCATTCTCGAAGCGTTTGAAACCCGGCTTGATCATTCCCAACCCACCGAGATGCGACAAGCAATCGCTGAAATTTCCCAGATTGCTTACTTTCGACTTTTACAACAGGTGAAATTATGACGGTTACATCCTTATCCACGGTGCGCTTATCGATTAACGGCGATCGATTAAATCGCAGCATTGCCGACCTTGCCTCGATCGGCAAACTGGCAAACGGAGGAGTCTGCCGGATCGCGTTCACCGATGCCGATCTGCAAGCAAGACAACAGATTCAAGCCTGGATGCAAGAAGCGGGAATGACGACCAGGATCGATGCGGCTGGTAATGTGATCGGGCATTATGCAGGTCGATATGAGAATGCTCCAGCTTTGGCAACGGGATCGCACATCGATACAGTTCCGGTTGCAGGCGCATTTGATGGCTGCTTGGGAGTGCTGGCAGGGATCGAAGTGGTACGAACACTGCGAGAAAAGGACATCCGCTTAGATCATCCGATCGAAGTCATCGTATTTAGTGACGAAGAACGATCAGTGATTGGCAGTAAAGCGATCGCGGGCGAAGTTCACGAAGATCCCGGCTATTATGTGCGCTTAGACGGCACATCGATCCAGACGTGTTTAACCAAAGTGGGTGGGGATTGGTCGAAGATTGCGACTGCAAAACGAAATGACATTGCGGCATTTGTCGAACTGCACGTCGAGCAAGGGGGTGTTTTGGAAGATGCCAGAATTCCGATCGGGGTTGTGAGCGGAGTGGTTGGGCAATATCGCTTTGCGGTCAAGATCAAAGGTCGCCCGAACCATGCCGGAACGACTCCGATGTATCTGCGGAAAGATGCGTTAGTCGCAGGCGCACAGATTGTTTTAGCCGTAAATCGAATTGCTCTAGAGACACCCGGAGATCAGGTTGCAACCGTGGGTTATTTAACCGTTTCCCCAAATGCGACGAATACTGTACCGGGAGAAGTGGATCTAAGAATTGACTTGCGGGACTTGTCGCAGTCGCATTTAGAAAAATTGGTCGAACAATTAAAGGTGGAGATTAGTACGATCGCAGATTCGACCGGAACCGAGATCGAGATCCGTCAAACGTTGCACATTCTTCCGACTTTGGCAGCACCGGGAATTATGAATGCGATCGAGCAAGTCTGCCAGAATTTGAATTTACCGAATATGCAGCTTCCTAGCCGTGCAGGGCATGATGCTCAAGAGATTGGACGCATCACGGATATGGGGATGATTTTTATTCCGAGCAAAGCGGGAATTAGTCATTCTGAAGAAGAATATTCTTCACCAGAAGAATGTACTCAAGGAACGAACGTGTTATTACAAACGTTTTTACGCTTGGATCAGATGTACGCGCATTAAAAAGGAATCGCCCTGAGTCCAGGGCGATTTCATCTTTTTCTAAAATCCTAACAGCACGGCTGAATTTCGGTAATAGGTTGCCCAACGTCGTGCCTCCGGGCGAGACTGCCACTGCGATCGAGTTACCCACATCGTCACAACCGGAGCCGCCATACTGCCGTTCCGCCCGACCACAATCACTGAAACTTCACTCGCTAACAGATCGCGATCGAATCCTCGCTGAGTCGCTGCCCGTGCGACTAATTCTGCTCGTCGAATCAACCCATCATAAGTTTCATTCGGCGCACGATCCAAACTGACTTCGAGACGAGATGTATAAGCTTGAACTGCGATCGGCGCAACGAGGGCAGGAATTCCCCCTGCGGTTACGCCACATCCTAACGCGAGAAGACTGAGAATTAACGAAGAACGAGAAGCCATAAGAGAAGTCAAAAAACGAACAACGGTAAAAAAGTTGTGATTCATGTTAATTGACGATCAGGTTTTTGTCGCAGAAAAGCCATTTTTTTCTATGATGTGTTAGCGCGAGAACTGCGCGAATCCTTCTAAACAGTTGAGGTATCGGGATGAGCAATTATTGGGCGATCGCAGTCGGAATTAATCACTACCAGCTCCTTCAACCCCTTCATTTTGCCCAAACAGATGCTCATTCTCTCTGTGAAAGCCTGGTGAGTGATGCTGGTTTTTTACCAGAACATTGCTTGTTGCTTACGGATACTTCAGCAGATTTATTAGGGCATTCGACAGACCCAACTCACAAAAATTTGCAGTACTGGACAGCGTTTCTCAACGATAAACTTCAGCCCGAAGATGGCTTGTGGTGCTACTTTAGCGGCTACGGAATTTGCGTGAACGGCGAAGACTTTCTGCTCCCGATCGATGGCGATCCAACGCGCATACAAGAAACGGGATTTTCCATTCGATCGCTGTTTCAAATGCTGCGATCGCTGCCCACTCAAAAAATTCTTGTCTTACTAGATATCAATCGTTCATCTTCGGTTTTTAACGAAAAAGTTGGCGCTCAAACAGCAGTTCTAGCCCGTGAAGCCGGAATTGCGACCATACTATCTTGTCGTCCTGAACAGTTTTCTCACGAAACCCGGACTCATAATCACGGCTTATTTACTGAGACATTACTTGAAGGATTACGATCACATCAATGTTCCACTTTGTCTGGCTTAGAGAATTTTCTTAAATCCCGCCTGCCAGAACTTTGTGAACACGAAGATCGACCGATTCAAGATCCCGTTCTCGTCGTCTCTGATCCAGAGCAGCTTTATCAAGTAATCATGCCTGTGAACTGGGCAGAAACCGAATCTTGGGTAGCGGCGGTATCGAATCCGTTTGCGATCGAAGATGATTTAGATTTGACAGTAGATAATGATTCTGCACTCTATGGTTTTGCGACACCGAGTCCGATTATGGGCGCGACCTTGGAAGGTGTTTCCGACATTCCAGAACACCTGATTCCTGATCCAATCATCGACCCAATTCCTGAACCTGAAAAGCCGATCAAGCCTGATCCCGAGCCGATCGTACCTCCGGTTCCCGAAAAACCTGGAGTTCCGGATCAGATGTTTTGGGAACGGCTTTTATTTGGTGGAAGTGCGATTTTGCTCGTATTACTGCTTGGTGTTTTGTTCCGCAATTGGTCAACGTTCGTGGGTGGTCAGCAAACTGCGAAAACGAACAATGCGCCTGAAGCGATCGCAGAGCGTGGTGCAAGCATCGCAACTCCAACCCCAAAACCAGCCGTCAACACCTCCGCGCAAATTTTGAACGAAGCGCGATCGTTTATCAAACCCACCCGTGCTTCAGATGCCAGCAAGGCGATCGATCGTGCCCGTGCCGTTCCACCGAGCGATCCGCTTTACGTCCAAGCCCAGCAAGATATCGATCGTTGGAGCCGCAATATTTTAGAGATTGCACGCAAACGGGCAGAACAAAAAGAATTTCAGCAAGCGATCGCAGCAGCGCAACTGGTTCCGAAAGATCGCCCTCAAGTTTACGCAGAAGCACAAAAAGCAATTCAGCAATGGCGTAAAGCGCGGTAAAAATTCTCTAGCATCAAAACCGCTAGACTAGAGAAGCAGAGTCGCGAATGTAAAGCGCAAGCATCGATTCCATCACGAGGAGAAGAAATGATTAGCCCGGATCAAGTTGAGGCAATGATCAAAGCAGGATTGCCGGATGCTCAAGTTGCAGCGGTCAGCCCGGATGGTGAACATTTTGAGGTGACGGTGATCTCCTCGGCATTTGCCGGAAAGCGGCGAGTTCAGCAGCACCAACTTGTGTACAGTACGGTTCAGCAAGCAATGGCATCCGAGGCAATTCACGCGCTTTCGCTCAACACCTTCACGCCCGAAGAATGGGCGACGAAAAACTGAAGTTTCCTTTACCCCCTCTTAAATTCCTATGACTACACAAGATCGGATCAAGAACCTTGTTGAAAACAACAAAATCGTTGTGTTTATGAAGGGCAGCAAGCTCATGCCCATGTGCGGGTTTTCTAACAACGTCGTGCAAATTCTCAATACGCTCGGTGTCCCGTATGAAACCGTAGACGTATTGGAAGATCAAGAAATCCGTCAAGGCATTAAAGAATTTTCAAGCTGGCCCACCATTCCCCAGGTCTATATTAATGGGGAATTTATTGGCGGCTCGGACATCATGATCGAAATGTACCAGAAAGGCGAACTGCAACAACTCGTAGAAGTTGCGCTTGCCTCCTAATCTCGACAAAGAAGGGGCACGATCGCGCCCCTTCACACCTTATCGATAGTCAGGTTCCGGCATCACGTTGTCAAAATTCGACGGATCATAGATGTAGCGCGTTATTTCCTCTTCCAGCCGGTTAATTTGGTAAGGCTCTAAAACGCTGGCGTGTCTCAGTGCCGACAAGTAGCCGTCGAGATAGAGCCGTAGATCATCAAAACGATAGCCACGGTTCCAGAGTTCGACGAGGTTGTCGGAAAGGCGTTGATAGTAACGGATCGTCAAAGAATCTTGAAGCATATGCGATCGAGGAGAAAAAGAAATGCCGTTTGACATCTGACTCACGGTGCTATTACCTAAGCTTAACATTATGATTCCAAGTCTCTCGGTTTGTATCGAAATTCTACAGATCCAAATATCGAGTAATAGTTCGTAGGACAAACCCGTTCAAACCGAGTAGCACCCCCCGTTACAAATCGAATCGATTAAGCTTTGATACCCTTATCTCAAGCGTTTTGAGGACACTAGCCCCCGTGGGAGCCATTCACATACAAATCGTTGAGGGAAATCCGCACCTGCGATCGCTGCTGGGATGGCATCTCCAGCAGGCGGGCTACCAAGTTCACCAATCCGCTGATTTACATCAAGCGCGAGAGGTCTTTTTGATTCGGCAGCCGAATCTCGTCATTCTCGACTCCGAGATGCCAACTGGAGACGGTTTAGAATTTTGTCGCTGGCTGCAACAACAGCAATCTCTCGTATTAATGCTGTCAGTCCGGACAGCGGAATCGGATATTGTCGAAGGACTGCGATCGGGCGCGGATGATTATTTGACTAAACCATTCGGAATGCAGGAGTTTCTTGCCCGCGTTGAAGCGCTGATGCGACGACAACGAATCGCGGCTCCTCCAATCAATCTTGATTTTGGAGATCTGAAGATCGATTTAGTGCATCGTCGAGTGCGGTTTAAGGGCGAACTGATCGAGCTAACGCCGCAAGAGTTTAGCTTGCTGTACGTTTTGGCGCAGGCAGGCGGATCAGCGCTAAGTCGAGCAGAATTGCTTCAGCGTGCTTGGCCCGATGAAATTGATAATCCTCGAACAGTCGATACTCATGTTCTTTCGCTGCGGAAAAAAGTCGAAATCGATCCCCGCCAGCCCAATTTAATCCAGACCGTTCGGAATGTCGGTTATCGACTTAATCTTGAGCTTCTGAACGCCAATCCGCCTGCTCAAAACGGGCACATAACACGAAAACCAGCCACGGCTCCGATGTCGCGCATGGCTTCGGCTCCCCGTCCGCGTCTTTAACTGAATTACCAGTTGTCGAAGTCATCCGATCGAAACACGCCCCATTTTACGGCTTCTTTGTCTGGGCAAGTCTCAACGCCTTCCTCAACTCCGTAGGGGTGCATGGCACAAACCAGTAAGCTATCTCCGTAGTACTGACCGTGAAAATTACGACAGCCCACGCAGGTCGGATGTTGTTTAAGCATCGGCTCAACGGTCTGCGTCATCGGCTGCGTGATTTCTTCGATTGCGCCTCCAATGCCAAAATAGGCTTCGAGAACCGGACTAACCAGCACCGTGATCGACTGCTCAACTTCATCGACGAAGGTGGTATTGAGCTGAGTGGAAAGCTCTTCGGAAAACTCGACAAATCCAGACATCGCTTCGGTGAGATCGAGCGCGACATCAAGAAAGAAACCTTCGATTTGATCCGCAATCGTTTCTAACATTTCAAACCAGTCTTTTTGCCAATCGTTCATAACAGTGATTACCGGGGGAATTGCAAAGAATTAGCAGAATTCATCGGTCTGATTTGGTGAGGCGATCGCGCAAATCGACCCTTAGCCGTGATCATAGCTCGAATGTTTGCAGCACAACTGTGAAGGAATTTTACGCTTTTCGTCTATGGATAAATTGAACTGTTGCTTTCGTTAGAGGGCAAATGAAAAGCACGTCGCTAAGGTGAGAAAAAGCTTTCAAGATTAGGAGTTTAAGATGAATCGCGCTGTCATGTCGCTTTTAGTGATGACGTTGCTGATCGTGTTGATGATTTCACCATTTTCAGCATTGGCGATGTTGATGATGTTTCTGTTCGTTGGAGCGATTGCGGGCACGATTACCTCAATGGTGCATCTGGTTTTGCACCACAATCCGCAAGAGCGATCGGATTCATAGAAAACTTATCTCGATCGGGATCACCACGATCTAAAGTAGTAAGTGAGTAATTTCAAACCATTGCTCACTTAAAGCTATTTTAAAACCCGGTACAATTTAGAGCCATTTTCGAGCGAAATCTCGTGAGTTGATCCCATGAAGTCTTACTTAGCTGCCGCTGTGCAAATGAATAGCTTGCCCGATCTCCAGAAGAATCTGGCGCAAGCAGAAGAATTAATCGAACTTGCTGCTCGACGGGGTGCCGAGTTGATTGGTTTACCAGAGAATTTTTCGTTTCTGGGGGATGAAGAAGCCAAGCTCGCTCAAGCCGCTACGATCGCGGTTGAAAGTGAGAAATTTCTCAAAATAATGGCGCAACGCTTTCAGGTGACGATTTTGGGCGGCGGTTATCCGGTTCCGGTCGAGCAAGGCAAGGTCTACAATACTGCGCTGTTGGTTGCTCCCAACGGTCAAGAACTTGCCCGCTACGAGAAAGTTCACCTGTTCGATGTGAATTTGCCCGATGGCAATACCTATCGCGAGTCGGCAACAGTAGTGGCAGGCAAGAGAGTACCGCCAATTTATCCTTCTAAAGAGCTTGGCAGCATTGGCTTATCGGTGTGTTATGACGTGCGATTTCCTGAACTGTATCGTCAAATGACGCAGATGGGCGCAGAGGTGCTCTTTGTTCCCGCCGCATTTACGGCACATACCGGGAAGGATCACTGGCAAGTGTTGTTGCAGGCAAGAGCGATCGAGAATACGTGCTATGTGATTGCGCCCGCGCAGACTGGACGGCATAACTCGCTACGGCAGTCTCACGGTCACGCGATGATTATTGACCCGTGGGGTGTAATTTTGGCGGATGCCGGAGAAATGCCGGGAGTCGCGATCGCGGAAATCATTCCGGCTCGATTAGACCAAGTGCGGCGACAAATGCCATCTTTGCAGCATCGGGTATTCGGTTAAGTTGGGGAAGCCTTGTCGATCGTCGTAAGCACGATTTCTTTGTCAAAAACGTTAAGAAATCTGTACGATAGGAAGGATTTTTGGTCGCAAGTGCCATAGGCATCGCCCCTTCCAGATATGATCAATGCCCTTTCCTGGTTCAATTCTTTTCCCCCGCCCTTGTTTGCCGCCGCTGAAGCAGAAAACGGTTCTCTTGTACTGGCAGGCGTTCTGCTGAGTCTGGTGGTCGTATATTTTGCCAGCAAAATTGGCGGTGAAATTTGCGCTCGGCTCGATCTGCCCTCAGTTTTGGGTGAGTTGGTTGCGGGTGTGATAGTCGGCGTGTCGGCTCTGCATTTACTTGTGTTTCCGAGTGCCGACTTTGATGCGAGTCGATCGCTAATTATGCAAGCGCTGCAAATGACCGCACACCTAAGCCCCGAATCGCTCAATCTCGTGTTTGAAACCCAGAGCGAGGTCATCTCAGTGCTGTCAGAAATCGGCGTTGTGATTTTGCTGTTTGAGATTGGGTTGGAGTCGGATCTCAAGGAACTGATTCGCGTCGGATGGCAAGCCGCGATCGTTGCTTGTGTCGGGGTTGCGGTTCCGTTTGCGCTCGGTACAGCCGGATTGATGACCCTCTTTAACGTGCCTGCGATTCCAGCGATTTTTGCTGGAGCCGCCTTAACCGCGACTAGTATCGGCATCACAGCGCGGGTATTGTCAGAACTGCAACAACTCAGTTCTAAAGAAGGGCAAATCATCATCGGGGCAGCGGTGCTGGATGATGTGCTTGGCATTATCGTGCTAGCGGTGGTGGCGGGGCTGGCAAAAACTGGAGAAGTGCAAGTGACGAGCGTCATTTACCTAATCATTAGTGCTGCTGTATTTCTGATTGGGAGTTTGTGGCTTGGTCGATTGCTGAGTCCATTCTTTGTGACGCTGGTGAATGAACTGAAAACACGCGGACAGCTGCTCGTAAGCGCTTTGATCGTGGCGTTTATCTTGGCAGATATTGCCGCAGTGATTCAGTTAGAGGCAATTCTCGGCGCGTTTGCGGCAGGGCTGATTTTGGCGGAAACCGAGAAGCGCTCGGAACTCGAAACACAAATTAAACCGATCGCAGATATGCTTGTGCCTGTCTTTTTCGTCGTCGTGGGCGCGAGAACCGATGTCAGTGTGCTGAATCCATTCGATCCCGCGAATCGAGAAGGATTGATTATGTCGGGTTTCCTGATTGTGGTCGCGATCGCGGGAAAAGTAGTGACAGGCTTTACGCTGTTCGGTCAGCCAGGATTAAATCGACTGGCGATCGGTGTAGGAATGATTCCACGCGGCGAGGTGGGGCTAGTGTTCGCTTCATTTGGAGCAAGCACCAGAATTCTTTCAGATGCTTTGCAAGCAGCAATCATTGTGATGGTGATTCTGACAACCTTTCTTGCGCCGCCACTTCTGCGAGTGGTGTTTCCTCAGCAAGATTCCGTAGCCATTTCAAGCTTAGGTAGCATCGATGACACCTGAGCAAAAAATTATGCTGAAGTTCGGGCATCCATACTAAAATGCTCTAGCCTAAATCTAAAAAATAATAAGTTTTAGGTTTAGGATGACGTTCACGCTTTGAAGTTTATGCAACTGCTATTCCCTAGAAATTCGATCGCACTTTTAAGAAACTCGATCGTGATTTTCTGCGTCGGCAACCTCGAAGGAGATAACGCCATTTCTCAAATGAATTAAGCAGATTTTCCAGATATCAGGAACGAGCTTGAGGATAATAGTTCAGTCGATCCGGTACGCTTGATTTTGCTTAAATTCGTTGGGTAAAAATCGTTGAATTCGTATGATGAATACTGGCGCAAATCCTCATTGTGTTTGATTGTGTTTGGCTGAACAGGTATTCATCGATCGTGGGTGAGAGAGGACGCAAGCTCTATTCTGATGCTCGAATCTGTGGCGAAATTAAACGCAATTTTGTCGCCAGCTTTTGACTGTCAAAGTACTAGAAATATTTGCCGAAAAATAGCGGCGCAACGCATAAAAGGAGAAAAAAGTTGGAACGCGGTCTTCAGTCTACCAGTGCAAAAAAGTCTAAAAGAAGATTTTATTTCCGGACTTACTTTTTGCTCTGCTCATTCTATTTTTTGCTATTCACCTTTCCGGCTCAAGCAGCAAAATTACAGTCTTGGCGCTTGAGTCCATCCCAAAATCAATTAGAATTTTTCACCGATGATGGGGTTCAACCAAAGGCACAACTTCTCAGTAGTCCAACTCGATTGGTGATCGATTTACCCGGTGTGACTTTCGGCAGACCGCAAGTTACGGAGAATTATAGCGGTGGAGTGAAGTCGATTCGAGTCGGACAGTTCGACGCTCAAACCACTCGATTGGTTGTGGAATATGCTCCCGGATACACTGTTGATCCGAATCAAATCCGATTTCAAGGCAGAACGGCAAGCCAATGGTCGGTACAGTTGCCCACACCGACCCTATCGGGAACGGGTGGAACGCCTCCAGTGACACAGCCACCTGTTACACAACCGCCTGTCACACAACCACCTGTTACGCAACCGCCGATCGCACAATTGCCACCCACGAATAGCCGCACGTTTATTCAAAGCCTCCAAGTAACTGGGGACGGACTCTTTCTACGAACCACTGGCGCGACTCCGGAGATCCGATCGCTTCGTTCGACCGATCGTCGCCAGATGGTGATCGACATTTTCGGTGCAACCATTTCTCCGAACCTTTTCCCACGCGATCTTCCAGTCAATGTTAACGGCGTTTCTCGTGTTCAAATCACGCAGTTTTCAGCGAATACGGTTCGATTGACGCTAACCCTGTCACCTGAAAGCAGCAACTGGCAAGCGAGTGCGAGTCCTTCCGGTGGGTTGGTTGTGCTGCCACAAGCAGGTGGCTCAACTCCGAGCGGACAGCCTTCTGTTCCAGGCGGACAGCCTTCTGTTCCAGGCGGACAGCCTTCTGTCGGTCAAAGCGCGATCGTGCAATCCGTCGATCTCGATGCCAATCGTCAGTTAATTATTCGCGGAAACCAGCCGCTCAATTATTCGGCAGGGTGGGATCGAGCTTCCGCAGCCTATCGGGTTTTAATTCGATCGGCACGTACCGATGCAAACTTTAGAGGTCCTCAACTCACGGCAAGCAGTCCCTTGTTGCAAGCGCGAGTTCGACAAGATGGAAATGATGTCGCAATCTTGCTGAGTCCTGCCTCTGGTGTGCAATTTGGTGAAATTGTGCAAAATAGCCCTCAGCAGTTAACTTTACCGTTGCGTCGAGGATTATTCCCAGTCACGCCCCCGACGACCACACCACCGACAACACCTACACCGATTCCATCTCCGATTCCACTTCCTCCCACAACGACTCCGCGTCCGATTCCGCCGCGTGTTCCCAACGGTCGTCTCGTCGTCGTAGTCGATGCGGGACATGGCGGACCTGATCCAGGAGCCGTGGGCATCAACGGAATTCAAGAAAAAGAAATTGTGCTGGATATTAGTCGTCGCGTGCAGGCAAGCCTAGAGCGAGGAGGTGTTCAGGTCGTGATGACCCGCAATGCTGATATTGATTTAGATCTTCAGCCGCGAGTCGATATTGCACAACGAGCAAATGCCACCGTATTTGTTAGCATTCACGCCAACTCAATTAATCTAAGCCGTCAAGATATTAGCGGGCTAGAAACCTACTATTATCAAAGCGGTTTGGAATTGGCGCGATCGGTTCATCGCAACGTTTTACAAGGAACAGGGATTGAAGATCGCGGAGTTCGCAGTGCTCGATTCTATGTTTTGCGGCGGACATCGATGCCTTCTGTTCTCGTTGAAGTTGGATTCGTTACAGGTCGCGAAGATGCAGCTCGTCTATCGAATTCCTCGTATCGTCAGCGCATGGCAGATTCGATCGCGCGTGGCGTGCTTGAGTACTTAGGACGACGCAACTAGACATCCTCCGATTTGGTGTTGAGCCTCTCGGCAAGACCGCTTAGACTGAGATGAACGTTAGAAGTTTGAAACCGACTGTATAAATAGAGTGTCGCTTCAGACTTCTAACTTCTAACGTTCTGAGTGGTGTGAGAATGGAAAAAATGATAAATCTAGGAGAAAATTTCGGTTGCTCGCGCTCTGGTACACCGAATGGATCAGATCCGATCGGGCTATTTGATAGCGGAGTCGGTGGTTTAACGGTGCTACGAGAAATGTATCGCCAATTGCCGAATGAATCCCTATTGTATTTTGGTGATACTGCCCGTGTCCCGTATGGAACGCGAAGCGCGGCTGAGATTATTCAATTCGTGCGCGAAATTCTACACTGGATGGTGGAGCGCCGCGCCAAAATGGTAATCATGGCGTGTAATACGAGTTCGGCACTGGCGATCGAAATTGTGCGCCAAGAGTTTCCAAGCTTACCGATTCTGGGTGTAATTTTGCCGGGTGCAAGTGCAGCCGTGAGACAAGGACGGCGAATCGGAGTGATTTCAACTCCCGCAACAGCGGCAAGCGATGCTTATCGTCAAGCCATCTTAGAAGTTGACCCGACAGCAGAAGTTTGGCAGGTCGGCTGTCCTGAATTTGTGCCGTTGATCGAGCAAGGACGAATTGAAGATCCTTACACTTATCGGGTGGCTCAGACTTATCTCAAGCCATTATTAGATCAAAATATTGACACCTTAATTTATGGCTGTACGCACTACCCTCATTTGGCTCCGGTCTTGAAGTCGATCGTGCCAAATTCGGTGCGATTTGTTGATCCAGCGGTATCGGTTGCGAAAGCGGCAGCGCAGGAGTTGGAATTATTGGGATTGCGAAATCTGCAATCGCCCTTGCCCACTCAGTTCTACGTTAGTGGCGATCCACAGCCTTTCATCGAAGTAGCGCAACAGTGGCTCGGATGTCGCACGATCGTGCAGCAAGTCACACTGTCGGAATCAATGGCAGTTAGCTAGAGCGGTTTGGAGCTAGTGGCGCTAAATCTGCGTTTGCAGCCACTGCTCCAACTCTTCGATCTTATTGAAATCGAGCAGTGCGATCGCTAATTGATCCAATGCTGTAACCGATAGCTGTTGAATTTGGGCTTCGACGGGTTGGGAAAGTGTTCCTAAGCGCGATCGTAGCTGCATCGAAACGACAGTGGCTCTTCCACGTTGCTCTCCCTGCTCAATGCCCTGCTCAATGCCTTGAGTACGGGTCTGCCGTTCCCATTCTAAGTACGCTTGTGAGAGTGCCACTAGAAATCGCTCCTCTTCTGCTTCAACATTAGCGGTTATTTCTATGTTAATTCGCCAACGCACTAACAAATCGAGTGCATTCGCTCGTTTTGGGTGCGTTTCTGGCAGTAGCAGCAATTCCTCGATCGCTTGTTCTTGTGTTCTCCCTTTTCCTAACAGTCTGAGCTACAAAGTTTCTTCTGTCGTTGGCAGTTCAGCGATGTTGATCAAGCCCGTCCGCCAGCCTCGATCGAAGGAATAGATTCCGTCTTCTCCGTTTAGTTTGCCGCCAAAATCATCTAAAAGTTGGTCAGAGGCGGAGGATGCCAGTACCCACAGTTGCGGTAGTTCGGACTCTGGAAGGATTCGTCCAGCGGTGCGATGAAGTTCGGCGTGGAGTAGATAGAGCTTCAAGGCACAAGTTCGCACCTCTACACTGGTTGGAGGACTGCGAAATGGTTCAAATAGGGATTTGGTTGTACTTAACTGGGCAAGCTGACCGAGTTCGGTTGGGTCGAGTTGCGCGGGGTCGGTTGGCTCGAAGTAGATGTCAATGCGACGGGCTTCTCCGGGAACGTTGCGATCGATACTTACTCGTCCATAAGGGGTGAGTAATACCAAATCTCCAAAACCAGACTACAGATGATATAACTCAAGTGTTGCATTCTGTTCG
>PSLO01000026.1:0-50133 GCA_040289665.1 Leptolyngbya sp. ERB_1_1
CCGTCGCATTGCCTTAATTTGGGATGGAGCGACCTACCATCGCTCCCAAGAAGTCAAAGCCTACCTGGAATCAGTTAACCAGGGACTCGATGAGCCGAAGTGGAAAATCACCTGTATTCGCTTTGCTCCCAATGATCCCAAGCAAAATCCAATAGAAGATATTTGGTTGCAAGCAAAACGATTCATCCGGGAGTACTACCATTTATGTACATCGTTTAATGTCGTTAAGTTCCTGTTTGAGTTTGTCACTCACTGCCAGACCTTTAATTTTTCAAAGCTATTTACCTATGGCTGCTTCTCATAACTGATTTAGGATCGCTATAGATCTTGAATTGATTGGATTTTTAAATGGGAAAATTACATCGCGATCGTGGCGAAAACTCCCACCTGCATTGACTTACGTATCGTTTCATCGTTCTACTTTTCTATCAGAATTTCAAAAAACAAGTTGTACACGTACTATTGTTTCTTCCTGATATCAGTATTCAAGGTCGTAGTTCTAAATAGCTTGATTAACAAACTTAACGTCAAGATCAATGGAGTGGGCTTCGATGGTCGAATCTGATCTCAGCCTCTCCGCCGTAACCTTCGGAACAACGTTTAGGGAGGTCGAATTGCAGAAGAGGTGTGACCGAAATCGGAAACGTTCTAAACGACGCGGAATCTACTGCCCGAAACATGGCTGTTATCTAGACAGCGTGAGCCAAAAGCATCCTCTTTACGCCGATCGTGCGGAGCAGTTACAGCAACGGGGTCTCGCACGCCGACACGCTCTTCTTGCCGTTGCGACCCGTACAACAATCATGCTGCAAGGTGAATGGCTGGAAGCATTTTGGTGCAACGAATGTCAAGCGCGTCACTGGTATCATGTTCGGCGCTTAGAAAACAATCAATATGAAGTGTTGATTGCACCCCCGGAACTGTGGCAACAAGCGATCGGGGTTGTCGATCCTCGCGGAAATCCATCAGTCGGAGAATTTACAAGGAAGCAGGCGCGAATGACCGGATATCAGGGAGTTCGACAATTTAATTTTGTTAATTAATTTTGTTAACTACAGACAAGCTAACGGCTCGTCTCGATTACCTATAAAGTCGGTTCTATAAATATGAGTAAGGTCAAACGTCGCAATTCAAGGTCGATCGAACCACAATGCGCTAAATTGGTCGCTCGATACACGCCTGAAAGCCAATTGCGATATCCGCTTCAACTTCTCCGGGAGATGTGGCGAGATTTGTTAGGCAGCCGAGAGCTAGCTTGGCAACTGTGTATACGTGACATCAGTGCGAAGTATCGTCAGTCTTTTCTTGGAGTTGCTTGGGCGGTGTTGCCGCCGATCGCGATGGCAGCAGGGTTTGCGCTTGCTCGATCGAGTGGAGTCGTAAACATTGGTGAGGTTAATTTGCCTTATCCTGCCTACATTATGTTTAGTATGTCGTTGTGGCAGACCTTTGTAGAAGCACTTAATGGACCGATCCAAGCGGTTTCTAGTGCGAAAGGAATGATGGCAAAAATCAGTTTCCCGCGTGAAGCATTGATTCTCGCCAAGTTGGGAGAAGTGTTTTTCAACTTTGGAATTAAGCTGGCATTGATCATTGGACTGTTTCTCTGGTTCAAGATTCCGGTAACTTGGAGTGTCCTGATTGCGCCAGTCGCTTTAGTTCACTTGATCATTCTTGGAACATTCATTGGCTTATTGCTCACTCCGATCGGGGTATTGTTTCAAGATTTTTCTTTGGGATTAACATTAATTACGGGCTTCTGGCTATTCCTCACTCCAGTGGTTTACCCGATTCCTAGCGGTGGTGTATTTGGAACGATCGTACGACTCAATCCGGTGACTCCGTTGCTTGTCACCACGCGAGAACTGGCAACGACTGGAATAGTTTCTGATCCGCAGGGATTTTGGATTGCGAGTTTGATTGCGATCGTAGGCTTATTTGTCGCTTGGATTATCTATCGCCTCGCGATCCCGTATGTTGTTGAAAGGATTAGTTCTTAATGGTCAAAACGATTGTGCAACCTCGCTTTGATGTGCCCTCAGAGCCAGAAAGCGGTGTCATTTTGTCCGTCAATCATCTTTCTAAGAAGTTTTGCCGAGACTTAAAGCGATCGCTCCTTTATGGGGTGCAAGACATTGCTTCTGAGCTTACGGGACTGCGCCAGGAAAATCACCAGTTACGCTCGAAAGAGTTTTGGGCAGTTCATGACGTTAGCTTTGAGGTGAGACGTGGAGAAGCGATCGGGCTAATCGGTCGAAACGGTGGCGGTAAATCGACCCTACTGAGAATGATTAGTGGATTGATCAAGCCAGATACCGGATCAGTAGAAGTGCGAGGACGAATTGCACCGCTCATTGCATTGGGAGCCGGATTTAGTCCAGTACTGACAGGGCGAGAGAATATCTATGCGAATATGTCAATCTTAGGGGTTTCGCAGCAAGAGATTCAGCAGCGCTTTGATGAAGTTGTTGATTTTGCTGAGCTTGGAGATGCGATCGATACGCCGATTCAAAGCTACAGTTCTGGTATGGCAGCGCGGTTAGGATTTGCCTGTGCAATCTTCTCAGAACCTGACATCCTGCTGCTTGATGAAGTGCTTTCAGTCGGAGACATTTTGTTCCGGATGAAGTGCTATCGTCGATTGGCAATATTGAGAGAAAAGGGAACAACGTTTATTTTAGTTTCTCACAATCCTCAAACCATTTTGTCGATGTGTGATGCTGCTCTTTACTTGAAAAAAGGACAGCTTGTTGCCCAAGGAAGTGCTGCTTCAGTGATGAATCAGTATGAGAAAGAACTTTTTTTAGCAAGTCAGGAAGACTCTACAGGCTATCTAGCAATTTCAGAAAAGCCTAAAAATCAAAGTTCGGGGATTGATATTACAGCCGTCTATTTGAGGAATGAACAAGGGGAAATTGTTCGCTCATTTACCAGTGGACAAGCTGGATATTTATGCTTGAAGTGCCTTTCTTATATCGAATTAGAAGAACTTAGCTTAGATGTGCTGATTCGTGACCAAGTTGGAGAAGGCGATTGGCTACTTGATCTGAGTTGCTATCGAGACGATCAGTTTTTGAAGATCGTACCGGGTAGCAACGAGATTCAGCTTCATCTACCCTATTGTGGTCTGCGGATTGGTTCTTACATTGCGAAACTAGCAATTAGTAGACCTCCTGGCTTTGTGTATGACATGGTTGAAACGTTTAAATTTACTGTTAGTAGCGACGAGATTATGACTCAGTGCAGTTTTTATCAACCAAGAGAATGGCGATCGCATCAAGACTTTCTGAAGCATTCTTGACGGTTGTTCGATCCCCTCTAGGTTCTATAATCTTAGACTTGATAATGACGAAGTTTCTGGTTCTCAAAGCTCCACCTGTTGGATTAGGTTCGCTGATGGTCACAACGATTTGTGGCAAGCTGTATGCTGAACTAACAGGACGTATTCCGATTGTTTTGTGGCGGCAGAATTGTCTCTATCACGAATCTATTGATTCTGCCGAAACGATTGATAATGCGTTTGAGTACTTCTTTGAACCGTCGTCAGACTATACGATCGCAGATCTCATCGGTAAGCAATACAGCTACTATCCTGCTTGCTGGAACGATCAGAATATTTTAGATGACACATTGATGCAGCAGGATGAGCAAGCACATTTTCGCTTACCGATCGAAGTAGATTGCCCAGGAAGTGATGCAGACGTTTTAGTGGTGACTGAGTATCCAGGAATTACGTCCTATCTGCCGGGATTGATGACGGCGTATCCTCGCTTTCAAGGGCTGTCTGAGCTAGAGATGCTCTCGCGGTATTTTTACAATCAAATTCACCTCAATTCTCGCATTCAACACCTAATCGCAGATTTCAAGCAGCAGCACCTAAAGGCTCAAATCAATGTGGGGCTAAGAATTCGTAGAACTGATTTTGCTGCACTCAAAGCTACACCTTCGGACAGTAAATATGTTAATGCAGTCAACACATACACTGCTAAATTAGACAAGAGCTATCAGATTTTTCTGGCGACAGATTGTGCTAGAACTTTGAAGAAATTTCGTCAAATTTATGGCGATCGATTGGTTTATACAGATTGTATTCGCTCCGAGAATGCTTCTGCAATTCACTTATCAAGAGGCAACAATCGAATCAAAGGCGAACAAATGCTGCTTGATCTCTATGTCTTAGCAAGCTGTGACTATTTTATTGGTAGTGATAGTAATTGGTTCTGGTTGATTACTCGCATTTTGAATGAGCCATTGACCAGTCAAGATAAAGTGCTCTATCTCAGCGCAACTCGATTGCAAAAGCTGCAAAAAGCGGTCTCAGTTTCATCGACTACATTGCTTAAAACCATGTATCGTCGCTCTAAGATGGCTACGAAAGAGTTATTAAATCTCGCTTAGTGGTTCGCGCTCCTCTCAATCTGATATCATGCGAATTTTATCTCTCGCTCGTGACTATCCCAAGGCGCATAGTTTTGCTTCAACACATGAGGTAATTCACGCCAGTCTGAATCCGCCTGATCAGTCAGAGGTAATATCGTCGATCGTGCTTCCTTCGGGTCGCTTCTCGATTCAGCGGGTTCTGGAGCAGCTTCCGTCAGGTTGGCAACCGGACTGTATTCAAATTAGCTCAAGCTTAGGCGTTTTTACTCGTGATCCGGTAATCCCAACCGAACTAAAAACGATCAACTGTCCAACGGTGATGAAGCTAACGGATAGTCATTTTCGTCATCGTCCGATTCAGTCGCTGATTGAATATGCGCTCTCCGTTAGCTGTCAGTATCATTGGACAACCTACGATCGACATCATCTTCATTTCTTTCGAGAAGCAGGCTTACCAAATGTCTTTTGGCTGCCAGGATCAAGCTCAATTCAAACCTATCAACCGCAAGCTGTACTTGAAAAAACTTATGATGTCTTATTTTGCGGGACGAACTCTCCCGAACTTCATCCTAGACGCGCAAAGCTTCTCAACGCACTCCAGTCTGCGGGCGTGAATGTCACTATTACTCGGAAGTCCTATACAGAAACCCTAGAAACGTACCCGACCGCACATATTGTTTTTAACTGTAGTTTGAATGGTGATCTTAATCGACGAGTGTTTGAAACACTGATGGCGGGTGGATTTTTGATCACCGATCGCTTAGCACCTGAATCGGGTTTATATCAATTGTTTCAAGAAGGCGTACATTTAGAATGCTATGCCTCAGAGCAAGAGCTTTTAGAGAAAATACAGTATTACATTGCACATCCTGATCAAGCGGTTCGAATTGCTCAACAAGGACATGAGCATTTTATGCAGCACTATCATCCTTCATTGATAGAAGAACAGTTTTTGGATATTGTGGTCGATGGACATCCGATTCCAGAGCAATTCGCGGCTAAAGATGATGATCGTACTCACAAATTGATTCAATCCTACAAATCAGAGGCTTTGCGCGATCGCATTAGAATCTATGAACTGATCCACGATCTGCATCGCTGTAACGATTCTCTTACTCTGCTAGATTACGGAGAACACTCAGATCTCTTGTCGGATTTACGCGACTTGCCGCGATTGCAGATGGTTCAGAAACCAGAAAAAGCAGCGATCGTGCTTCTCGATTGTCCTAAAACAAAACAACAGCTTGAAACTGCACTCAATCAACTTCAAGCACAGCTTCAACCCGGAGGCATTATTCTATTGCTCGGACAAATCGCGAAAAAATTTGATACGACGATTCGCGCTTGGGGCTGGAAACCAATTCACTTAAAGGAATCCGGTGAAGGTGCATGTCTAGTATATCAGTATTCATCGATCGTAGATGCAGAACAATCTCAGCTACAGCTTCCAATCAATCAACCGCTGAATTTATCAACCAGATTGGTGTTAGGCGCAAAAACAACTGCAAAGCGAGTGTTGTCTACCCTAGCACTTTCTGTCAGATAGCCCTTAAATTTCATCAGCCTTATCACCGAAATCTTCATGCGGATAACTCTCCCGTTGGCATCGACTCACTTTTCTCAAGTCATTCAGCTTCTCCAAATTGAAGCGAGTGCGATCGCAAAATCGGCTCAAAAACTGAATGCTCAGGCAGTTGAAGCCGCGATCGATCTCCTGATCAACTGCCGAGGCAAAGTGATCCTATCGGGTGTTGGTAAATCGGGCATTGTCGCTCAGAAAATTGCAGCGACGCTCAATAGCATTGGTGTAATGTCGGTCTGTCTTCATCCTTGTGATGCGCTACATGGCGATTTAGGAATTGTGGGTACAACCGATGTCGGTCTAATCCTGAGCAATAGTGGTGAGACTGAGGAGTTGATTGAAATGGTACCTCATCTCAAGCACCGCCAAGTTCCAGTCATTGCGATTTTAGGCAATCTCGATTCGACCTTAGCAAAGCTAACCGATGTGGTTTTAGATGCGTCTGTCGATCGCGAAGCCTGCCCTCTCAATCTTGCTCCCACTACGAGTACAACTGTCGCACTCGCGATCGGGGATGCCCTAGCGATGACATTGATGCAACTCAAGCAATTGACTCCTGAAAACTTTGCCTTGAATCATCCTGCTGGACGATTGGGTAAGCGCTTGACGTTGACCGTGAAAGATTTGATGCACAGCGCGATCGACAATCCGACAATTTTGCCTGAGGCAAGCTGGCTAGAGATTATCAGCGCCATTACTCAGGGGGGATTGGGCGCAGTCAATGTTGTCGATGAGGACGGAAAACTTCTAGGACTAATCACCGATGGCGATCTGCGTCGGGTGTTTAGTAAGTTGCACCCTGCGGAGTTAGAAACGATCGAAGCCTTGTCAGTTATGACGAGTCATCCGATTACAGTTTCGCCCGATCAACTGGCTTACGAGGCGCTACAACTGATGGAGAATCGCACCTCGCAAATTGCAGTTCTCCCGGTGATTGATGAAACGCAACGCTGCCTGGGACTGATTCGGCTTCACGATATTGCAAGGAGTGGACTACTTTGAAAATTCTCGCTGTGATTCCCGCTCGATACCGTTCTCAACGCTTTCCTGGAAAGCCGCTGGTTCTCATTGGCGATCGCCCAATGGTGCAATGGGTCTATGACGCGGCGAAACAATGCGCTGTCTTTGATCAAGTGGTGGTTGCAACCGATGATCAGCAGATCGCAGACTGTGTGAAAGGATTCGGTGGAGTGGTCGAAATGACTCGCTCCACGCATGAAACCGGAACCGATCGCGTTGCGGAAGTCGCAGAGCGGTATTCGGACATGGAGGTTGTGGTGAATGTGCAAGGCGATCAACCTTTTGTCACGCCAACGATGCTCACAGAACTGGTGACTCCTTATCTAGAAGGAGAACAACCGGAGATGATCACGCTTGCCTGCGCTTTGACTGAAGAATCCGCTTACCTCGATCCAAATGTTGTGAAAGTGATTTGCGATCGTCATCATCGTGCTTTGTATTTCTCACGGGCTTCGATTCCCTACTATCGCAATTCTGGGTCTGCTCCTGTTTTTCACCATTTAGGACTCTATGCTTTTCAACGCAGCTTTCTCGCAAGTTATACCAGCCTTACGCCGACACCCTTGGAACAATGTGAAGCGTTAGAACAACTGCGAGTTCTTGAACATGGCTATCACATTCGAGTGTGCCAAACTCAAGTTGCTGTTCCAGAAATCAACACGCCTGAAGACTTGCTCAAAGCTCAATCGTTCATTGCAGCAGGAAAGGCTTAGTCGATAACCTACCTCATTGCTTACAACTTATGAACTTTGCTGATTTTTCGTTCTGGTGGACGTTGATCGTGAGCGGTACAGTTTTGCTGCTCGTTCGTCGTGTCGCGCAATCTTTCAATCTCTGGGCGAATCGCTTCGATCGCGTCGGTTTGATGGTGCTCTCTTTAACGATTTTCTACGTAGCATCACAGCAGAGCTTCTTTATTTTTGCGATCGAACTCGTCTTTAACTATGCCGCAGTTTATTTGATGCAGCGATCGATCGGCTGGAAACGAACCGCCATTGCTGGAGTGACGATCGCGGTTGACTTAGTCATTCTGATTTATTTCAAGTATCTAGATTTCATTGTTCGCGAAATTCTGGGAATTGCGGCGGCTCAGGCGACGATTGATCCAGCGAACAATTTGTCTTTTGGATTGTCGAACATTCCGCCTGGAATCTCGTTTTATACGTTCCAGATGGTTGCCTTTGTGGTTGACTCGTTTAGGGCTTCGGATGACAAAATCCTACGATTTGTGGACTATATTAACTTCACCTCATTTTTTCCACAGGTGGTTGCAGGACCGATCGAGCGACGGGCTGATCTTTTGCCACAAATGCAGTCTTTTCGGTTTCAATTCTCAGGCTCCAACTTCTCTCAGGGAATGCGGTGGGTGATTCTGGGTCTGTTTATGAAGCTTGTGCTATCTGATAATCTCTCGCCTTATGTTCAAGTTTTAGAAGCGAAAAATGCTTGGATCATTTGGTTATCGGTCTATCTATTCAGCTTTCAAATTTATTTTGATTTTGCTGGATATAGTCTAATTGCCTTAGGATTAGCGCAAATTTTGGGGGTGCAGCTAACGCTCAACTTTCAGACTCCTTATGTCTCGACTAACATTCAAGAGTTTTGGCGGCGCTGGCATATCTCGCTCAGTACTTGGTTTCGAGACTATGTTTATTTTCCTTTGGGTGGGTCTAGAGTGCCTTGGGCAGCAGCAAATTTGTTCACAGTCTTTCTGATCTCTGGGCTTTGGCATGGTGCCGGGTGGAACTTTCTGTTTTGGGGAGCTTATCATGGCGGATTGTTAGTGCTGCATCGCTACGTAGCTCAACCATTCAGCCGCGTGCTCCGGCTGTCTAATTTCTTCGGCTGGATGATCACGTTTAACCTCGTGACGTTTGGCTGGCTGTTTTTCATGGAAAGCGATATTGCTCGAATGGCTGCTAAACTACAAGCTTTGCTGACTCCGGCTGCGTATTCGCTTAGCAATCTGAAAGATCTGGTTGCACCAGTGCAACGACTGTCGCTTGGAGTCATTGTAGGAGCAGCGATCGCGTTTCTATTCGTCGAACATATCGCGACCTTGCGGAAATTGCCGCATGGCTATCAGCTATTTCTTTCATCACCTGTGGTTCGATTTTTGTTAGCGCTATTGATCTTAGTGTCTGCTAAAGCATCATCTAAGTTCATTTACTTCTCATTTTGAGGATTGCGACATGAAGCATAGGATGGAATTTCTGCCTTGGGTGGCAACCGCTGGAATTGCTTGGTCGATCGGAGCGTGGTTTAACTTGTTTTGGTTTCAAGATCCAGCTTGGGTGACTTCGATTTATCAGCAAAAAATTGCCCGTGCAGAACAGGTGAAAGCTCCTCGACGGATTTTACTGGTAGGTGGGTCTTCAACGCATTTTGGTCTAAGTGCAGAGGAATTACAGGAAAAATTCGGCATCCCGGTGCTCAATCTAGGACTTCATGCGGGTTTGGGACTGGATGCGATCGACAAATTAGTCCAAGACGAAATTCGTCCAGACGACATTGTGATTTTATTTCCAGAACATGATCTGCTGGCGATGAAAGAGAATGAGGAACTCAATATTCTTCCTACGCTCGTTGCTTTCCGAAGTGGTCACTTTAGCATCATCAAAGACGATCAAGAAGGTCCTGAACAGCTTGTAAATCGACTGTTGCTAGTTGGCTCTCCTCAATTTTTTCATGTTGTGAATGCTGTGAAAAGCGCACTCGTCGGAGGCAAAAAACCGACCTGGTACAACTTCAATGTCGGTGCCAATGGGGACTCTTTAGACTCACTCAGCGGCGGCAAGCCTCCCTTTCATCCGATCGAGGTGAGCTTATCGAATGATGCCTTGGAGCGCATTCGTCAGTTTCGATCGCAAGTTCAGCAGCGCCATGCGAGCTTAATCATCGGTATTCCTTGGAAACTAGCCATGACCAATCCCCAAACTCAGCAGGAGCTTCAGCAAGTGATTCAATCTTTGTCGCAGGTTGCGCCAGTTCTATACGATCCGAAGTCACTCAACCTAAAGCAGGATGCGAGTTTGTTTGGGGATACTTCTTTTCACTTGACACCCAAAGGCAGAGCGATGCGAACCCATGAACTCGCTCGTCAGCTTCAACCCTTGCTTCAGAAAGTTTCGGCAAAAAGACAGTGAATTGAGCGAACTGACGACTTAAGAGCAGCACGAGGGTATACAAATCGCAGCAATTCTTTGTAACGTGTGTTTGAGTGAACCAAAGATGAGGTAATTTGCGTGCAACAAGTCAAAATTACGGAAAACTTGTTGATCGGAGATCAGCAGCCATTAACCCTGATTAGCGGTCCTTGTGTGATCGAATCAGCAGATTTCACCTTAAAAATGGCAGATGAAATTCGCAAAATCTGCGATCGCCTAAACATCTCTTTTATCTTCAAATCCTCGTTTGATAAAGCCAATCGCACCTCGATTGATTCTTTTCGGGGGCAATCGCTTGAGAGCGGGCTGGCGATTCTGCAACGAGTGAAGCAAGCGATCGGAGTTCCGGTTCTGACAGATATTCACGAGAGTTATCAGGCGGCTCCGGTTGCAGACGTGGTAGATGTGCTACAGATTCCTGCGTTTCTCTGTCGTCAAACTGATTTGTTAGTTGCTGCTGCAGCAACAGGAAAAGCAGTGAATGTGAAAAAAGGACAGTTTCTCGCACCTTGGGATATGAAAAATGTGGTGCGTAAGTTAGAGGAAGCGGGAACCCAAAACATTCTTCTAACCGAGCGCGGCACCAGTTTTGGATATAACACGTTAGTGGTAGATTTCCGATCGCTGCCTCAACTGCGATCGCTTGGTTATCCAGTCGTATTTGATGCTACCCACAGCGTTCAAATGCCTGGTGGACAAGGCACTTCTTCTGGGGGACAGCGGCATTTTGTTCCATATCTCACTCGTGCCGCCGCCGCGATCGGGATTGATGCACTATTTATGGAAGTTCACGAAAATCCTGATGTGGCGCTTAGCGACGGTCCGAACATGGTGCCATTAGCGGAATTAGAAAATGTGCTGAAACAAGTCCTCAGCATTCGGAGTGCGCTAGAAATGTCTCCGTCGGTGTCGCTATGATCAGTGAAATTTCTGAAGAACTGAGAGCCTGCCTTGCTCAAATCAAACTCCTTGCTTTAGATGTGGATGGCGTGATGACCGATGGTGGGCTTTACTATACGGAAACAGGCGAAGAACTGAAGAAGTTTAACGTCAAAGATGGGCTAGGTATCAAGCTCTTAATGGCAGCAGGGATTCAAGTTGCGATTATCTCCGCTGGTTTTTCGGTTTCTACCTTGCATCGCGCGAAACGATTGGGCATTGATTCAGTTTTTACTGGCATTGAAAATAAATTGGAAACGCTAGAACAGTTGTGTCGGCAACTTAATGTTTCACTCTCAGAAGTGGCTTACATGGGTGATGATTTAATTGATGTGCCGATTCTTCAGCGGGTGGGATGTCCGATTACGGTCGCAGATGCGATGCCTGCTAATCAAGCGATCGCACAATACATCACGCGCCTTCCTGGAGGTCAGGGTGCAGTTCGAGAAGTCTGTGATTTACTCCTTGCTGTTCAATCTCCCTTGATCGATTAGAAATGCAAAATACAGTTGGTCAACCGATTCGGATCTTTATCGGATCAAGTTTCCGCAACCGTGTGGAAGAAAAGGTGTTTGTGTATTCGCTGCTTAAGCACACTCGCACTCCCTTAGAAATCAACATTATCAATGGGGAGACAGGCTCGGTGACGATGCACAACGGCGAAGAAAAGCGATTGCCCGCGATCGTGACCGATCGGATTAAAGGTGCAACGGCTTTTTCACTCGCTCGCTACGCGATTCCGCACTGGTGTAATTATGAAGGCAAAGCTATCTATTGTGACTCTGATCAAATCTCGCTCGCCGACATTGCACAGCTTTGGAACTATGATTTAGCCGATTGTGCGATCGCGGCTGTCGATGTCAAACAAGCAGAAAGCGGTAAAGATTACGTCAATACATTTTTGCAGCAGTTGATTGAGTCACCCGAAGCTTACTACCTCACGAGCGTCATGCTATTGGATTGCGCGAAGCTAAAACATTGGAGCATTGAATCGATCATCCAAGGCTTAAACAGCGATCGATTCTCATATTCAGAATTAATGTTTCTCGGCAAGACGTTCTTGGCTCATGTTCCAACCTCTGTCACCAGGCTACCGAGTGAATGGAACCATTTGGATGTGCTAACCCCTCAATCTAAGATTGTTCACTTTACTGATTTAACGAGCCAGCCTTGGTTATTTCATCACAATGCAGTCGGGGCATTTTGGGAAAAGTTTTACTTAGAAGCAGTCCAACAAGGGTTTGTCGAAACCGATGACATTGAGCAAGCGTATCAACGCAATGTGATTTCAAAGCGGATCAAAGATTTACCCCAGATGACAGGGATCGGTGGACAGACAACCAATTACTTTTGGCGAACTTGGGCAGCGACTTGCTTTAGATTCCGCAAAACCGTTAAAGCATGGCTCTCACTGCTCCGAGTCCGTAAGCAAGCGATCTCAAATTAATCTACCATGATCAAGTCTGTTCTCTATGGCATTCTGTCGCGCTTAGAATCTATTGTTTTGTTCTCAGACTACCCGCTGAGCGCGTGTTTGTCTTTTTCAGAAAGGCTGTGGCTGATTGTCAAACTGCTGATTGAGCGATCGCAGTTTTGGCGATCGGCAACTCCAGAGATTCGGGCGCTGCTATGTATTAAAGCCGATGAGCGCATTTTAGTGCCTGTTCTTCTAGGATTGCTGAAAGAAAAGCCGGATCTAAAGGTCACCGCAGTCATTCCACAGCCACACAATTTCGCTCTAAAGCAGAAGTTAAAACAAGCAGGCTGTCAAGTTGAACATTCTCTGTCTGATATTCTCAAGCCTTGTGTTCATCCTCAGAATAAGCTCGTACTGTTTTGCTTAGATCATCAGTTTTTCTACAGAATTCATGCGCGGGGTGTCAATGCCTCAATCACGCTTCAAAAGTACGAAGTCAAGACCGCATCAATTCAGCATGGCGGTACGCGAAAAGATGCAGTACAAGGGCTGGCGACAACCGCATCCGATAAGATTCTTGTCTGGGGAGAGCGAGTTTACCGTGAATTGATAGAGCAATATCATCTCCCTGTCGATCGCTTACGGTTAGTCGGCAATCATTTACACGATCGCATTCATTTTCTCGATCGCGACCAGATTCTACAAGAGCTAAAAGCCTTCTCGCCGCAGTTTTGGTTAGAAGCTTGCACCAAGAAAGTGATTTTACTGGCGACTTGTTTACACACCGAATATGGCGATCGTTCAAATGAAGCAGAGTTGTATCAAAGATATATGCAGCATCTTTATCAACAGCTTGACTTCTCCAAGGTGTGTTTAGTGATTAAGATGCACCCTACCGATCAGCGAAATCCTAATCTTTATCAAACTTACCTCCCGGAAGCCCTACACCACTCCAGTTCGATTTGCATGATTGAACCTGAGCAAACCAATCTGGATGTCTATGCGCTCTTATACATTTCAGATCTGCTGATCACTCGTGCCTCAACCGTGGCGGAAGAAGCATTGTTAATGAACAAGAAAGTGATTGCTTTTGATGTGGATGATCAAGGTCCTGCAAGTGCGTATCACCATTTAGAGGAATATGGCAGCTACAAAACGGTATATTTCACTGAACAACATGGACTTGCAGAGGCGATACAAACTGCGTTGTTTGAGCCTTCTGATGCGACAAACGCCTCATCCTATGACCTGGCGCGAGAGTTTACGTACGCCTTAGATGGCAATTCTTTGCAGCGTACCGTGACGGAACTATTGCAGCAGCTTTATTCATAACTCAAAGTAGTTACTCAAGTGGATGAGTATGATAATTAGTGTGATTACACCTGTATTCAATGGCGATCGATTTATTGAGTCTTGTCTCCAGGCAGTGATCGATCAAAACTGTAAATCAGTCGAGCATCTGATTGTAGACGGTGGATCGCACGATCGCACGATCGAAATCGTTCAACAATACGCCGCAATTTATCCCCACATTCGCTGGATCTCTGAGAAAGATCAGGGACAGTCGGACGCAATGAACAAAGGGATTCAACTCGCACAAGGAGAGATCCTAAACTTTCTCAACGTTGATGACTATTATGAGCCAAATGTTCTAAATCGAGTTCTCGAACGGTTCAAAGATTTACCAGAACCCAGCTTTTTAGTCGGAAACTGCTATGTTTGGAATGATGAAGGCAAGTTGAAAAAACTCAACCAGCCCAAAAAACTAAAATTTGTAGATCTACTGTTCGGTGCTGACATTAATCCGCATCCGATCAATCCATCGGCTTACTTTTATCATGCCTCACTGCATAAACTGATCGGTTCATACGACATCAATGAACATTATGCAATGGATATCGATTTCATTTTTCGAGCCGCCCAAGTGATTCAACTCAAGCACATTGACGAAGTTTGGGGAAACTACCGCGAAATCACAGGCACGAAAACAGTGACAGATTGGCAATCGGGTGAAGGTGAACTACGATCGAAGCAGCTTCTCGCAGAATACCGACAACAGCTACCGCTGCTGACTCAACTGCAAATTCTTGTGCTATCAGGCTTGCTCAGACTGCCGAAAACGGTTTCACGATCGCTGAAACGAAAAGCAGTTCAACTGCTGCGATCGCCGCTCAATTCTTATCCATCTAAGTTGTAATGATGCGAATTGGTTATCTACACATTGGTGAGACGAAGCATGGAATCGTTCGCTATGGGCGATTGTTGGCACATGAAGCGAAGCAACGGGCTGATTTAGCAGTGATCGAAGCAGAACTAGAGTTAACTGGCGAAAAGCATCGTGATCTAAAGCAATTGACAGAGGTGGCTCACAAGCTGTCCGCAGCCGATGTCGTTCACTTCCAGTACAATTCACAAATTTGGGGCGGCAGAGATCGACAGCTTGCTTATCTTCGATCGTTTTTTCAATTCTGTACAACTCCGCGAATTGTAACCTTGCATGATGTTTACTATCCACCTTCGAGCGCAGTTCTGGCGCAACAATACTTCTCAAAGTCTAAGCACGTTAGCTTGTCTGAATTTGTAAAAGCGGTATTTCGAGATCGGCTCTCTCCAAACGTTTTAGCGCTGCATCAAGTGATTGAGCGATCGCAGACAGTCTTGGTCTGTACGCAAGAAGAAGCCCGACGACTGCGCGATCGCACAACAAGCTCAAAGGTGAAGGTGGTGCCTCATTTCGTCGAAGCGCGACACCTGCAAATCGATCGAGCCGAAGCCCGTAAATCACTGGGTTTAGATGGGTTGACGGTGATCACACTGCTTGGATTCATCTATAGCGGCAAAGGTCATCAACTATTGATCGAAGCATTACCGCAACTTCCAGACACGGTTAAAGTTGTTTTTGCAGGTGGAGCGAATTCCGGACAGGAGGCATATTATCAGGGATTGATGGCACTGGCGGAGAAAATCGGAGTGAGCGATCGCATTCGAGTCACGGGCTATCTCTCAGAGCAAGACTTAGAACAGTATCTGATCGCAACAGATCTAGCAGTTTGTCCATTTCAGCGGGCATCGGCATCTGGGTCTCTCTCGACTTGGATTTCAGTTGCTCAACCGATTTTGGCATCGAATATTGCTCAAGTTTCTGAATACAACGACCTCGAACCGAATGCAATCCAAGTGTTTCACCCCTATACAGCGACTGCACTTGGACAAAGCATTGAAGCTAAAATTTCTCGTCAGCATGACAATCAAGCAATTTCACGTCTTCGTCAACAACTCGCGATTTCTACAATTTTTGATCAGCATCTAAGCTGCTACGAGGAAACTTTAGCCACTCGATAACTATGCCTCATACCGTATTAATCGACGCATTCTACACTGGGGGAATCAATGGTCATGGTGGAGATCATCGCACGGCTCAGATTCTAGAGTTGCTTGAAAAAGCGGCGTTTGAAGTCGCGATGATTCAAAAGCCAGGTTTAGAGACTCGGCGCGATCGCGTCTGGATGGGAATTCGTTCGATCGCAAATCTCAAAACGCTACAGTTTATTCTCAAATATCCACAACAGACGATTTTTTCACCACTAAAAGCTTTATTGCCTGGCTTTCAAGCGCAAATTTATGGTCAAGCCCTGCAAAATCATGCAGGAAGTAAATTGCTGCTCTGGGAAACAACGAAGCACTTTGCAATTCCTGAGATTGCGAAAGCACATCGATTCAATGTGGTCGCTTTACCGCACAATTTAGATTGCTTTGTCCTCGACCCGAAACAGTTTCATCAGAACTTTGATCTTGAAGTCTCTTCTTTACAGGCAGCGGATGCGGTGTTCTGCATTTCTCGCGAAGAACAATGGCTACTGAAGCTAAAAGGGGTTGATGCTGATTATTTGCCTTATTATCCGCCGGCAGCGATCGTCGAAAGGTTGTTAGAAATCAGAGAGCTTCGCGCCACTTCGGTTAAGGAAAAATTGCTCATTTTAGGCAGTGCAGGTAATGTTCCAACCTTTCACGGCATGATCGAGCAGCTTCAATGGTTACAAGCACTGCGAACTCAGCAAGAATTTAGCGTTGATATTGTGGGATATCGAACGGAATTGCTACAACCCCATTGTCAACACGATGATTTCGTTGTGCATGGAACCGCAACCCCGGAAGAATTGGACGAATTTTTAACTCATGCAACTGTGGCTTTAGTGCATCAGAAAGCGGCGGCAGGAGTATTAACTCGCATTCCTGAACTCCTGATTGCAGGAGTTCCAGTGATTGCAAATCTGGTTGCTGCTCGGAGCGCGATCGAGTTTTCGGGTCTCTATTGTTACGAAACTCGGTCTGAACTTGCAACTTTACTGACTCAATCGTTTGAGATGCCTGAGATCTTGCCGCGACCGACAGATGCAGAGAAGCGATTTATTGATCGAATCAGGCAATTGTCATGAAGTACGTCTGCTCTAGCTTACTAAGTTGATTCGATGAAACTCTGCCACGTTGTTTATATCCCACGCTTTTCGGGAGCCGAGATTCTAGTGCGAAATTTAGCAATTCAGCACTGCTCAGAGGGTCATGAGATTGCAGTAATCGCAGTCATGCCTGCCGAAAGCTCGTTCGCGATCGTACAACAAGATCTAAGCGCGGTCGGTGTGCTGCTCAACTTTCCAGCAAACAGTTTGAATAAATGGGAGCGGCTTCGATTCTTAGCTGAAGCGTTGAAGCAGTTTTCACCCGATGTGATCTTTGCTCATGCAGTGATTCCAAGCTTTTATACGCGGTATGCTGTAAGACTGGCTGGATTGAACAATATTCCGGTGGTCAGTGTCTTACACGATGCTTCTCAAGATGACTATGCTTCTCCTTATTTTCGATTCCTGGAGAAATGGCTTGCTCCTCCGCCTGCTGCGATCGTAGCAGTTTCTCAAACGGCGGTAGAGAATTATCGTCAGTGCATTCGTTCTGATGTTGCAACACAAGTGATTGCGAATGGAATTCAGCTCGAAGCATTTAAGCAACAGTTCGATCGCACACAAGCTAGACAAGAGATTTTCAAAGTTGATGCTGATCAAGTTGTGTTTTTACAAGTTGGGCGAATTTCAGCAACGAAGCAGCAACACTACTCACTTGAGGCATTTGCAGCAGCCGTTAAAACATTCAATGTTTCAGGGAAACTCTGTTTTGCTGGACTGATTGAAGACAAAGCGTATGAGGCAGAACTTAAACTCAAGGCGGTTCAACTTGGAATGATCGATCGAGTTCTCTTTCTAGGCGCGAGACCCGATGTTCCTAAACTGTTAGCCGCAGCCGATGTGTATTTGATGCCGTCTTTATTTGAAGCGCATAGTGTTGCATTCATCGAAGCGTTAGCAAGTGGGATTCCAATCATTGCTTCTAACATCGCCTCTTTCCAATTTGGGGCAAAATTTCCGGGAGTATGGCTGGTTGGGCTGAATCAGGTAGATGAGTTTGTCAGCGCGATCGTGCAGACCTCTGGCAATCCGCAACGTTGGCAGCGTGATTTGAGCGCATATTCGATCGAGAAAACTTCCAGTTCTTATCTGGAAATCTCAAAGTCTCTGGCATCTATTAGATAAAGATATTGATGGCTTTCTATGCAACACAAATCACTGGTTCTGTTTGATTTAGCTGTCGGAGGACATCATGGATCTTACCTTCAGCATATTGTCAAACAGTGGAGCCTTGCAAGCATTCCTGGAATACTAAATCTTGTTGTTGCGCCACAGTTCTTAGAACAGCATCTCGAAGTCGTTGAGCTTGCGAAAAACAATGGCTCTGGAACGATCGAGCTTTTGTCAATTTCGTCAGAAGAAGCGGAATCGCTGCGTCAGCAAAAATCTTTCCTAAAGCGTATCTTCATAGAATGGAAACTGTTTTGTCACTACGCGCGACAAACCAAAGCAGATCAAGCAATGCTGATGCAGTTTGATCATTTACAGCTTCCAATGGTGTTTGGAGAGCGATCGCCCTGTCCGGTTTCAGGCATCTATTTCCGTCCGACCCTGCACTACAGTCAATTTTCTCACTACACTTCAACGTCCAAAGATAGGATTCGACGCTGGCGACAAAAGTTATTGCTTGCACTTGCATTGAAGTCAGGACAGATGCATACTTTATTCTGTCTTGACCCATTCGCGCCTGCTGCGATCGCGCCATTTGCCCAGACAGTTCAGGTTGTACCGCTGCCTGATCCCGTTGAGCGAATGTTGATCGATCCGGTTCGATCGCATCAACTGAAAATTCAGCTAAACATCGCGCCAAATCGACGAATTTTCTTACTGTTTGGCAAGCTCTCCTCGCGAAAAGGAACACATCAACTGTTAGAAGCGGTGCGCCAACTGCCAATGGAAATCAGTCAAAAACTATGCGTACTAATGGTCGGAGAAATTCCAAATTCGGAAGCGCCTCGCTTGAAGTCGCTCATCTCCCAAGTTACGGCAAATTCTTCAGCCCAGATTCTTCTAAAAGACGAATTTATTCCAGAATCAGATGCACCGCTTTATTTTCAGATTGCGGATGTGGTGTTAGCACCGTATCAGCAGCACGTTGGAATGAGCGGAATTCTGTTGCAAGCAGCAGCGGCTCAAAAACCAGTGCTTTCTTCGGACTATGGACTGATGGGAGAACTGGTACAACAGTATGAACTGGGTTTAGTTACTGACGCGCAGCAACCGAGCGCGATCGCACAAACTATCTCACACTATCTACAGCATCCAGACACACAATTCGCCAATCTATTCCGAATGAAAGCCTTTGTCGAGCAGAATTTAGCAGATAAGTTTGTCGAAACCATTTTGCGTCAGCTTATTCCTCATGCGATCGACAATACCGCAGCGATTTCATCTCATTCAGTAAAGGGGGCACTATGCCAGAAATCTATGTTGCAATGATCATTCTGCTCTGTATTGCTGGAATTGGATGGGGGGTCGATCGTCCTTCGCGGATTTATCAATTTCCTTTTGTAATGTCAGGCATTTTCATTGCATTTCTCGTTCCGCAAGCAATTTCGCTCTGTCTGAATCCGATTCTTCCTTCTCGAAGGGCACTGGAAAGAGTGTTACTCATGTCCGTGCTCTGTTTAATCATGTGTTTGTTGAGTCAAGCAACGCCAAAGGCTCCAAAACTACTAAAAGCGCTAAATTTCAATGTCAATCAAAAGAAGCTTTTTCAGGGCGGACTAGCTTTAGCAATCCTTGGATTTGTATTCTCAAGACTCGCATTGGGAACTGAAATCACGCTGAACGCAAGAGGTCAACTCACAGGTCTTCGCACGATCTATTCAACGCTTGCTTACTTGTCTGTTCCAGGCTTTGCAATTCTCCTGTTGATCACTTTAAAGCGTCCGAATTGGACAAATATCGCAGCGACCTTTTTCGCTTGCTATATTCCGATCTACCGCATTGTTCAATTTGGGCGACGAGAAACGATCGCAGCTTTTATCTTAACGATCGCGCTTGCTTTATTCTTTCACAGACGCATCACTCCACCCCGAACTTTGGCAATTTGTGGAGTGATTTTTGCTATGCTCGTCATTCCGCTGATCGGTCAATATCGTGCAATTGCTGCATCAGGCGGTTGGAGCCAGTTGTGGAGCCTAGACCCGGTACAAACGCTACAAAAGATGGTGGGTAGCGCAAAAGATTTAGAGCTTGAGTATGCTGCACTTCAAATTGATGCAACCGTTCAAACTAAACAATATGGCTATGGTTTAGGGTATTGGAACATTCTAGTTTTCCGATTTATTCCAGCACAGTTGTTGGGTCGAGGGTTCAAAGATGCCCTAACGCTTCATCCTCAGGACTACAGCCTAAGACAGCTTTATAACTATGTTCCCAATCCAGGGTTAGTTCCGACTGGAATTGCTGATGCATTTATTGAATTTGATTATTTTGGTTGTCTAGTCTTTCTGGCTTTAGGTTGGGTATTTAAGAACTTATGGATCTCAGCAACAAAAGATGGCGCAATTCTGAGCCAAATTCTCTACATTAGTTTCCTACCAGGATCAATGAAAGCAGTTACTCATGGAACTGGAACCTGTTTATCAGACTTTACATTTTACACTATCTTTGTATTAAGTGTAATGCTCTATGCTCGCCAACCCGCATCGGCTTCTAGATTAGGCTATGCATCTCGATCATGAAACAGCCTAAGATTGCAGTGTTGTTCTCGAACTATGGTCCTTACCATTTTGCTAGAGTCAATCAATTCCATATCCAGTGTTCTGCATCTGGAATGCAATGTGTAGGAATCGAGCTTGCCCGCTCCGAAGCGACATATGCTTGGGTGGCTGAGGTGAAAACACCTTATCCATTTGTGTCGATCGTACCGGATCAGCAGCTTGAACAAGTTCGCATCCAAGAATTGATCAAGCGAGTGTTTGCAACACTGAATCGGATTGATCCAACGGTGATTGCGATCGCAGGTTATGGCATTCCAGGCATGATAGCGGCTGCAACCTGGGCAATTCTTCGCCGTAAGCCGATGGTGCTATTGTCTGCTTCTAAGGAAGATGATGCATCGCGATCGATCTGGAAAGAACGAATCAAAGCTTGGTTTATCAATCGCTACGATGCTGCCTTAGTTGGAGGACAACCGCAAAAGCGCTATCTTGTGAAGCTGGGAATGCCAGAGAACCGAGTATTTACTGGGTACAACGTCGTTGGGAATGAAACGTTTGCACCCGAGAAGATCCGATCGCTTCCACGCCCGATCGAGCGTCCCTTTTTTCTAGCGGTGAATCGGTTTGTGCCGCGAAAGAACCTTGTGAGACTGATTTTAGCCTATGCCGCTTATCGAGAAACTGTTGGCGATCGAGCGTGGAATTTAGTGTTGTGTGGAGAAGGTTCATCACAGGCTGAGATTGAAGCCAAAATTCAGGAACATCAATTGGAAGCGGTGGTTCATTTGCCTGGTTTTTTGCAGCAAGCAGAACTTTTACCTTACTTTGCTCATGCAGAATGCTTTGTTCATACAAGTCTGCAAGAACAGTGGGGATTGGTAATTAATGAGGCAATGGCGGCGGGATTGCCTGTGATTATTTCCAATCGCTGTGGATGCTACGAAGATTTGGTGATTGAAGGGGAAACTGGATTTGGATTTGATCCAGAAGATACTGAAGCGCTAACACACTGCTTGGTCAAGATGAGTTCGATCGAATACCATACAATGGGAGAAGCTGGACTGCGACGGATTCAGAAATTTTCTCCAGCATACTTTGCGGAAAGTCTCTATCAAGCGGTGCAATCTGCCTTGGCAAAGTGATTTGGAAGAGGAAAAAACGTGAAAGTATTAATTGTAATTCCAGCGATCGGAGTTGTTTATGGTGGAACTTCTAAATTAGCAATTGAGTTAGCTCAATCGCTTGGTAAATCGAATCTCAGTGTCGATGTGATTACCACAGATGCGAATGGGGCTGAAAACTTAGACATTCCATTAAATACTTGGATTGATCAAGGCAGCTATCGAATTCGCTATTTTGCACGCTGGAAGCTGAATGAATATAAGTTTAGTTTGAGCTTAACAACTTGGTTATTCCAGCATATTAATGATTATGACTTAGTGCATACCATTTCGCTCTTTACTTATCCGATCGCGCTCACCCATTGGCTCTGTCGCTTGCGTCGAATTCCTTATGTTGCCAATCCTCAAGGGATGTTAGAGCCTTGGGCAATGTCTTATAAGAGTCGGAAAAAATGGCTTTACTACAGTCTGGTGGAAAAGCCAACCTTACAAACCGCAGGCGCGATTCATATGCTCTCTCAAGCAGAAGCAGAAGGACTAAAATCGCTTGGATTAAAAACTCCATTAGTGATTGCACCGAATGGAATTCATCGAGAAGATTTTGAGGTTCTGCCTGATCCAGAACTACTCTATCAAAGGTTTTCAGCATTACGAGGAAAAACACTAATTCTCTTTCTAGGGCGAGTTGATCCAAAGAAGGGACTCGATCTTCTAGCAAAGGCTTTTTCTCAAGTTCATGCTCTGTTTCCGCAGACTCATTTAGTCATCGCGGGACCTGATAATACGGGATTTCTGCCCACGGCTCAAAACTTTTTTGCAGAGGCAGGATGCTTAGAAGCAGTGACCTTTACTGGAATTCTGACCGGGACACTCAAGTATGCGGCTCTGTCTGCGGCTCAGATTTATGTTGCACCTTCTTATTCTGAAGGATTTAGTCTGTCGGTGCTAGAGGGAATGGCATCGGGATTGCCCTGCATTTTTACAACTGGATGTAACTTCCCAGAAGCAGCAGAGGCACAAGTGGCAGACGTTGTAGAAATTGATGCAGACGCGATTGCACAAGCGATGCAACACCGATTAGTCGATCGTGAATCGGCAAAGGCATTAGGACAACGCGCTCATCAATTCATTCTTCAACACTACACCTGGGATCAAATTGCTGAAAAGCTACATCAAGCGTATATCAACATCCTCAATCTAAAAATCAGAACTTGCTTTTCGTCTTTAGAAAATTAACAGGTTATTGCAATGGCACAAAGCATCAAAACCAGTGGCTACCAGTGGCGTAATGCAGCTCAAACTCCGATTCATGCTGATTTGCTACCGAGTATCGATCGTCAACTGAATCATCTTGGACTTGCTGATGAGCGTAAACGCATCTTCGATCTCGGTTGTGGAAATGGTTCAGTTTCAAACTATTACGCTCTGAAGGGCTTCGATGTTGTTGGGATTGATTCATCTGAAACAGGAATTCAACAGGCAAATACTCATTATCCAAATCTAAAGCTTTATCCTGGGTCAGCCTATGACAATCTTGTTGAGCAATACGGGCAATTCCCGGTGGTTCTGAGTTTGAAAGTGGTTGAGCATCTCTACAGTCCTAGAATCTATGCAAAAACGCTATTTAATTTAGTTGAAGAAGGCGGACTCGCGATCGTGTCTACTCCCTATCATGGTTATCTGAAGAATCTGGTGCTAGCACTGACTGGACGAATGGATGCACATTTTACAGTCCTTTGGGATCATGGTCACATCAAGTTTTGGTCAGTGAAGACATTGACGCATCTTCTCAAAGAGGCTGGGTTTCGAGAAGTGAGCTTTGAACGAGTGGGAAGAGTGGCACCGCTTGCAAAGTCGATGATTGCTACTGCTCTGAAATAAAAAAACAGGTACACTAGGGTCAGGGTTTCTACCAATGATCATCGTCTACCGTGTTGATTCATACTCGTCTGTTTCGGTGTTTAATCTCCGTTGCGGTGCTGCTAGGTTTGGGCTACATTCCCGCTCGGCTCACGATCGCACGTCAACAATCTCCTACGCCCGAAATGATCCTAGTCTTGGGAGGCACGTCAGATCGCGAAGAATACGCAGTGAAGCTTGCCCAGAAGAATCCAGACTTGAAGATTTGGGTCTCAACCGGAACATCCGAAGCCGATCGCATCTTTCAAGCGGCAGGCATCGATCGATCTCGCATCTATCTTGACCGACGCGCAACCGATACTGTCACCAATTTCACCACTGTTGTTCCAGACTTCAAAAAACGCGGCATTCAGCACGTTTATGTGGTCACATCCGACTATCACATGGCTCGTGCTGAAGCGATCGCAACGGTCGTATTTGGCAGTCAAGGAATCATGTTTACCCCGGTCAAAGTGTCTGGAGAGCATCGTCAAGAATCCAAACTACGAGTACTGCGAGATGTCGGACGGTCGATCGTGTGGTTGGCAACTGGAAGAACAGGAGCAAGTTTCCGTTATCGGTAAGGAGGGGAGCAGTTGAGAACTCGACAAATCATCTGTGTCGCCCTTGCCAGTAGTCTCTGTAGTCTTGTCGGATACATTCCATTGCGGATCGTCATTGCCAAGCAACAAGCACCCAATCCACAAGCGATCGTTGTTTTAGGAGGCACTGCCGATCGAGAACGCAAAGCAGCAGAACTGGCTCAGCGCTATCCAAATCTAGAAATCTGGGTTTCTTCTGGAACCTCCGAAGCTGCTCAGATCTTTGCCGAGGCTGGGATTGCACGATCGCGCATTCGCTATGACAATCAAGCAATTGATACCGTTACGAACTTCACAACGCTGGTCGAACCGTTAATGCAGCGTCAAATTCGGCACGTTTATCTTGTAACATCTGACTTTCATCTTTCGCGAGCAACAGCGATCGCGACGATCGTATTGGGTAGTCAGGGAATCACGTTTACATCTGCACCGATCCGCAATCCTTTCTATGCACCAGAGACTCCACAGCGAACTTTCCGTGATGTTGGACGCGCATTCTTATGGCTGTTCACAGGGCAGACCGGAGCTAGACTGGAGCGCTAAACGATAGAGAACCAAGCGAACCCATTGTTCTTTGAGGAGGATTGAAGGATGCGATTCAAACTTCTAGGGCTTCTATTGCCTTTATGTATTGCGACTTCCTGTACTCACCCCCCTAGCCCTGCAGATGCACGTGCTCAGCCCCAAATTCATCAAAGCGGAGCGCGATCGTTTAAATGGAGCGATCGCCGCCCGATTGGTACGATGTTTTTGAGCAGTAGTCCTGCTTATACACCCAATAATTCTAGAAAATGGCTCAATGCTAAAGACTTGAACCTCTCTACACCAGAAGGCAGAGCAGAATTGAGAAAGCGTATGCTGAGTTTGGCATCTTACTCAATTAGTCATATGCGCGAAATCAATGCTCAAGGCGTGATTGTGTTTGACTTAGAAGGCGGCGAAGCAGAAGGCGGTAACTATACCTGGGTTGGCGATCCGAGGCTACTCAAAGAACGCGCTCCTGAAATGGACGAGATCGCAGACGAATTTTTCCAGACGTTCAAAGATGCAGGTTTTCGAGTTGGAATGACGATTCGAGCACAGTTCATGTACCCCTATCAAACCCCTTTACCAAACCGCTGGTGGCAGAAAGATAAAAACACTGCTCGCTACTGGTCATACAAAACCGAAGCAGACGCGATCGAAGGAATTAGTGAAAAGATTGCGTACGCCCGGAAGCGATGGGGAGCAACGCTGTTTTATCTCGACTCTAACAATGAGAAATGGGTTGATGTGATTGCACAAGTGCAACAAAAGTTTCCAGATGTCTTACTAATTCCAGAGCATACGAACAAGAATCCCGCTTATTTTGATTTCTCTGCCCCCTTAGAGCGGGTGGACTACTGGAAATATGACTTGAAGCAACAACATCGACAGCAACATCCCAACGGATTCAAAGCGATTCTAATTCGCGATCCGAAGTACTTTGAGCAAAAGTACAAAGTCTCGCTCTATGATTATCTGCTGCCGAAAGTTCAAGCTGGAGATTTGCTGATGGTGAATGTTTGGTATCCAGATAAGCGGTTTGAAGAGGTTCGCAAATTGTATCGCACTGTTTATGGCGATCGCTGTTGTACCTGGAACCCCTGAACGACTCAACCCATGAAAGTCTCTATCATTACTGTTACCTACAATGCAGCCACAACGATTCGAGATACGATCGAATCTGTTCTTGCCCAAGATTATCCCAATATTGAGCACATCATCATTGATGGCGCGTCGAGTGATAACACGGCTGAGATAGTTAGCTCATACGGCAATCGAATTGCTCAGTTTGTCTCAGAACCCGATCGCGGAATGTATGACGGCATGAACAAAGGAATCAAATTAGCAACGGGTGATGTGGTTGCAATTTTGAATGCCGATGATTTCTATGTGAATTCGAGCGTGATTTCTACGATCGTAGAGCAGTTTGAACAGTACCAAGTCGATTCTGTGTTTGCAGATTTGGTGTATGTGAAGCACAACAATCCAGATAAAATCGTTCGCTACTACAGTTCTGCCCGCTTTCATCCGGGAAAGTTTGCCTATGGTTGGATGCCTGCACATCCGACTTTTGTGGTGAAACGGTGGGCATTCGATCGCTATGGGTTTTTCAAAACTGACTACAAAATTGCCGCAGACTACGAACTGTTAATCCGCTTTCTAGCCATTCATCAGTTGAGCTACCAGTACATTCCTCAAGTTCTGGTCAAGATGCGAACCGGAGGAGCGAGTACCGCAAATTTGTCTAGCAATTGGATTCTCAATCGTGAGATTGTTCGAGGATGCTTAGAAAACGGTATTCAAACCAATATGACTAAGGTTCTCTCTAAGTACTTTGTGAAAGTCTTTCAACTCGTCACCCGTCCTGCATGAACTTCTTAATTACCGGAGCAACTGGCTTCGTCGGATCAGCACTCTGTCAACAGTTAGAACAATCTAAACATACAGCCTATGGTGTCGTTCGCACTCCTGATGCAGTGTTACCTTCATCGGTTAAACCAATTCTGGTTTCGTCGATCGCTGATCTGATTGATCAGCCGATTCTGTCTGAAATTGATGTGTTGATTCATCTTGCAGCGCGAGTCCATCAGATGAAAGACACTGCCATTGATCCGCTGAGCGAATTTCGTGCGGTGAATACTGAAGCGACAAAGGACTTAGCGATCGCGGCGACTGCTGCGGGTGTGAAGCGCTTTATCTACCTCAGCTCAATCAAAGTGAACGGTGATGGACAATCGGAGCCTTATACTGAGCTTAGCCGACCGCAACCAACTGATCCCTATGGCATTAGTAAATGGGAGGCAGAATGTGCATTGAAAACGGTTGCAGATGAAACGGGTTTAGAAGTTGTCATTCTACGTCCGCCGCTAGTTTACGGTGCAGGAGTCCGAGCGAACTTTCTCAACTTGATGAAACTGGTGCAGAAAGGAGTTCCATTACCGTTGGGTGCAGTTCAGAATCAACGAAGCTTAGTCTATATCGGAAATTTAGTGGATGCGATCGCAGTCTGCGCTACACATCCCAATGCCGCTGGTCAAACGTTTCTGATCAGTGATAACACTGATATCTCAACGCCTGAATTGATCCGCAATTTAGCGAAATCGATGGATAAACCTGTCCGGTTGCTGCCGATTTCTCCCGTATTACTAACTATTCTCGCCCAGATCTTCGGCAAAACGGCAACTGTCGATCGTTTGTTAAATTCACTCACGATCGATAGCTCAAAGATTCGCCAAACCCTCGATTGGTATCCTCTGTTTAGCCTTCAGCAAGGTTTGGATCACACTGCGAGATGGTTTCAAAACACTCATTGACTTGTTGAAGTAACAGTAGCTTTGGAGGTTGTGCCCTAAACGGCTAGAGCGATCAGATTTCGGTTTCTTCACCTATGAATATATCTCTCAGTCTTTTATTGGCAAGTGGAACTCTGAGTTTTCTGCTGGTTGCCTCAATCAAGCATTATCTCAGTCACTTTCTGTTGGACATTCCCAACGATCGAAGTTCCCATACACAACCGACTCCTCGTGGTGGCGGTCTTGGATTTGTGGTTGCATTTGCGCTGACAAGTGCAGCAGTCGCAGTGTTAAATTGGCAATCTGTCGGCTGTCGTGATGTTCTCTCGATTTGGGCAGCATTAATCCCGTTGGTGATTGTTGGTATCTTTGACGATCGCGCAGATGTTCCTGCCCGGATTCGCTATTTGGTGCAACTCGGCGCATCAGGGATTGCAGTCGTTTCATTCGGCGTGTTTCCTCAACCTTGGCTCACTCAGTTTGGTATTATTGGAATTGCGATCGCGCTGCTTCTGACACTGATCGGAATGACGGCACTGATCAATTTCTACAATTTTATGGATGGGCTGGATGGCTTAGTTGGGGGTGTCTCTGTGGTGCAGTTGACGTACTTAGCGATCGAGAGCAATCAACCGATTCTTTTCCTATTGGTCGTTGCACTGCTCGGATTTCTCTGGTGGAATTGGTCGCCTGCAAAGATCTTTATGGGCGATGTGGGAAGTACGGTACTGGGTGCGATGATTGCGATCGCGCTTTTGCATCAATCAAGCGATCCGGTTCGGGCTTGGTCGTCTTTGGCGATTACTCTCCCTTTGGTCGCGGATGCGATCTATACGCTGATTCGCCGTTTGATTTACCTGGAGAACATCTTTAAACCACATCGGACACATCTTTATCAACGACTTCAGCAATCGGGTTGGAGTCATGCTCAGGTGGCAACGGCTTATATTTTGGTGACGATCGGGATCGCGCTAAATCTGCATTTCTTCCAGGCGACGGGAGCGGTGATCAGTGTTGTGGAAGTAACTTGCGCGATTGCACTGGGAGAGCGTTATCTCAGTCATCAGCAAGGCGTGAGAATACGGACGATAATTTATTCTTCAGTGCGAAATTTGTTGACTGGGCTGCGAGCAGGCTAGAGAATGTTTTAAAGCTTCTTCGCTCCGATTCATTCCGCCCTGAAATAAATTTCGGGCTAGTCGGCGCAAGTCCATTGAAATGGACTAAGACGGCTGAATCTAGCTCAGAGTCTACTTGATTAGACTTCCTGCACCACTCTTAAACGCCTAGCGAATGGAATTCGGGGCTATCTAGACTAAGTGTTCCTTCGTACACTCGCCGTCGGTTTTCAGGCAGTCCGCGTCGGTGGACTTCGTCTGTTTAGCCGCGAATTCTATTCGCTATGGCATTTATGTTGTCTCCTGCATGAAAATCTATTCTCTTCCGTATGCTACTGAGTGCGAAGAGGCAAAAACGCGAATTGAACCCGATCTCTCCGTATTCACTCTGAATTACTTTGAAAAAAACTTAACTTACTTACGAAATCATACTGAAATCGATCGTATTGTTCTGTAAAATGTACTATAGCCGAAGTGAGCTTGCTGAAAAAGATTCAGTAAGCTCATTTTGGAACTCAGGCGCGTTGATCTACTAAAGCAAATTAACGATTAGTGCAACTTCACCGGAGTAGCCAATGAGCCTCGTTTTGGTCATTGAAGACGATCCAGATATTTTAGAAAATATAGAAGAAATCCTAGCGCTACAAAGCTACCAAACCTTGGCGACAAGTAGCAGTCTTACAGGATTGGAGCTAGCAAAAGCAGAACTTCCGAGCTTGGTGATTTGCGATGTTATCATGCCCGAATTAGATGGCTATGCTGTCCTGAGTAAACTACGCCAACAAGCTGAAACTGCAACCATTCCCTTTATCTTTCTCACGGGTCGATCGGAGCGTGCAGATGTTCGCCTCGGCATGGAATTAGGCGCAGATGACTATCTCACCAAACCCTTTACGCAAGAAGAACTGATTGGTGCAGTGCAAAGCTGCTTGAATAAGTACGATCGTTTATCGCGTCAGCACGAAGCTCAAGCGCTAGAAGCCCAGACGGTAGAGAAACAATTGCAAACCACTCAAGAACTAGCAGAAATGAATCGCGTACTGTTGCAAAAGCTCTCTCAAGGCTTGCGACATCCAATCTCTAACATTACGATCGCAACTTATCTACTAAAGCAAGACATCTCGGATAAAGACTTCGATCGATACCTTGCAATTTTAGAAGAAGAGTGTGTTCGGGGGACTGCACTATTGAACGAAATTTCTAGTTTGCAAGAGTATCTCAGCCCCTCTAAGATTAACCTACTGCGCGGCAAACTGAAGGTACGCCTTTCACTCTAAAAGATTCACAACATTACTTTGCAAAACCTAACATTGTGAACAAACTAGTCTCCAAGAAATTTTGCTATCTAGAAACAATATGAAGTAAACGGCACTCTTCAGCAACTCGACATACGATCGCTGGCAAGATTCCACTGTGTTCATCTCGAACATACGGACACTGAGAAATGCTCCCCCAACCCCCGAAAAAGCACCCCATTAATAAATCTCTAGCTTTGGGTAGTGTTTTTCTTCGAGCAGAACCAAGGATATTCAAGACGAGGAACCTAATTTCTATTGTCGAAGTCAGTTTAATTATCGCCGCTAGATTCAGATTTGAAGGACAGAGATTATGTTGAACCTGAAGAAGCTACAGTCCAGTACTGCGCTTGCCTTGACCTTGGGTGTGACTGCTACCGGAGCCGCTCCGATCGTATTTGCTAAAGATGCGGTCGCCGCTCCCGCTCCAATGCAAATCGCTCAGCTCTTCCCACCACCGGGAGGTCAAACCACAGGTGCATACCGCATTCCTGCCGGAACCAGACTTCGACTCACTTACCGAGATGCCGAAAAAATTCTTGTCGCACCCAATGAGCGTCTTCCCATTACCCTGACTGTTCCAAACAACATCATCACCTCGAATCGCACGGTACTCATCCCCGCAGGTAGCCAAGTGAAAGGAGAATTCCAACCGATCGACGGTGGAACAGGAACCCGCTTTGTAGCAAATACGCTGATCTTGACCAACGGGAATCAAATCTCACTGGATGGACAAACCGATGTGATTAGCCGGACTGAGGAAGTTCGGCGTGGTGTGAATGGGGATGCCATTCTCAAAGGAGCCGCGATCGGTTCAGGTGCGGCTGCGATTATTTCAGGCGTGACCGGAAACCGTCGCATTACGGCGGGTAAAGTCTTGATCGGAACGGGTGCGGGCGCGTTGGGCGGCTTGATTTTCGGACGCAATACCAACAAGGTCATTTCAGTCAATTCCCAGTCTGATTTGAACTTACGCCTCAATTCGTCGCTGGCTGTCAATCCGTTCTAGTGCAGTCTTGCTGATAAAAACTGCCCGCTGATTCTGCTTTTAGGATCAGCGGGCAGTTTTTTGGGTACAGAACTTAAATCCATCAGCAATCACCCCCGCTTCGGGCGATCGAAGTGTCAAAATGAAGGAGTCCGTCTATTGATGTTGTTCTTATGCCTCCTCGCTGGTCTCGGATTCCCGATCGCAAAGATGCAGATTATCGCCAACTCGACGATCGCATGACGTTTGCGACCCATGTGGCTTTGTTTGCCGCTTGTAATTCGGGGATGTGGTTTTTCCGCATTCTTCAGAAAGCTGATTGGTCGTGGTCGATCTGGGTTACGGCTGGTTGGTCTGCGGTGTTGGTGGCTCATGCGATTTATGTCTTCGCGATCGCAGATTATTCCGAACCGATCCCAGTGACAACCAAAGCCTCTGGATTCAAACCGAAAGAAAAACCATCAAAATCAACCAAGAGGTAGGAGTTTTCGTCATCCTAGAGTAAGTACGGTTTAATCGTTGAATCCTTTAATAGACTTATGGCAACCTCTAGTACTTCAGAAGCGATCGAGGCATTAGCTGCCGAAATTGGTGAATCTGTCTACATTGATGTCGCAAAATGGCATCTCTATCTCAATGATGCTCATCTGCATACCCTTTTAGCAGAGCGGCTTTTTCCGCTGGTTTCGGGTGGAACAGCGATTCAGGAAGATGATGTGCTCAAAATTGTTCAGAGTATCCCGGTGAAGTTGGGAGGCGGTAAGCGGGAAGTTCCCCTACTCGATTTGCTGCCGATGCAGTGTCAGGTTAGTTTGATCGATACGTTGGAAGAGTTCCAGCGCAATCTGTAAGATTGTCGAAAGGAATAAAAAAGCTGGCAAACTCAATCTGCCAGCTTTTTTGACGTTTTTTAAGCATTACGCTAGATCAAACACGAGAACTTCAGCGTTATCTTGTCCGATCAGCTCCAGCGTTGATTCTGCTTCGATCGCTGCCGCATCTCCTGCCGTCAACACTTCATTATTGACAATCGCAGAACCACGCGCCATTTGCACCCAAAGATGACGATCGCGATCGATCTCATGCGTCACTTTCTCACCGTCCTTCAAAACCGTTGCATATAGATTGAGGTCTTGATGCACAGTAACAGAGCCATCGCGCCCATCATGTGAGGCAATTAACCGCAGTTGTCCCTGCTTCTCTTCGGGCGTGTAGAACTTTTGCTCGTATCCGGGTGATAAGCCTGATTGCTCCGGCAGTACCCAGATTTGCAGAAAATGAACGGTATCTGTTTTAGAAGCGTTATATTCGCTGTGAGTCACGCCTGTTCCAGCCGTCATCCGTTGCACGTCACCCGGACGAATAATCGATCGATTCCCCATGCTGTCTTGATGTTCTAGCGCCCCTTCCAGCACATAAGAAATAATTTCCATATCCCGGTGAGAATGCGGTGCAAATCCACCACCTCCGGAAACGCGATCCTCGTTAATCACGCGCAATTTGCGAAATCCCATGTGTGCTGGATCGTAGTAGTTCGCAAATGAAAAGGTGTGATATGAGTTCAGCCAGCCGTGATCTGCGTGTCCACGATCGTTTGCTTTGCGAAGCGTCAGCATTGATGCCTCCGATTAGGTTCAAACAGTTTGAATTCGTACTTTATAAAAGATAGCATATTGACTGTTTTAATGCAAACAATCGTCGAATTTAACCCTCAAGCTTGGTCTTTGCCAAATCCGTACAAATTCAGAAAGTCTTACAAAATCTTTATTGAGTTGATCGAGCTGAATCAATCAAACCACTGCTGCGTTTCGCTACTATCGTTAGAACGGTAGTATTTACGAGAGTATTTACGAGCTTTTACTCAGGCGTAACGAATTGCAGAAGTATGAAGTTTTGATGAAGCAACCGCAAGATAACGGAAAGATTTCAAGTAGGTTTACAGGAAAATACGAGGGTTGTGAAGATTATTTGTGATTAAATGACCTTTGACTGGCTTTGCCGTTTCCGACATTCCGTTAGGGCTTCGGAAGTCGGCGCAATTTTAGCTGGTTTGCATCTGCCTACGCTCTTCACACACAAGGAGAAATGAATGAGGCAAGTATGGAGGTCATTAATTGTCCGATCGCGCTTCACTCTAAAACGTTTTTTTGTCGTCATTAGTCTGGGATTCATCGGTGCGCTAGTGCTGTCTTGGGGACAACAGGGACTTCTAGCGATAGAAGCGAACCTACAAGCTACAGGAAATAGCTGGCAAGGGGCATCCTTCCCAGTGGAGAACTTCCAAGGCTATACCTCACCGTTTGGCTATCGCCTGTCGCCGGATGGTTCCTACAGTCGAGAGTTTCATCGCGGCTTAGACATGGCAGCCCCAGAAGGAAGCTATGTTCGCAGTTGGTGGACAGGAAGAGTCGTCGAAGTCTCAGACGATAGCGCCTGTGGAACCTCGGTCGTGGTTCAATCTGGCGACTGGCAGCATATTTACTGTCATATGCAAGGTTCAGCGGGTCGCGACTCTCAAGGGAAGTTTGTTCGATCGGGTGATGTCCAAACTTATGAAGGGCAAACGGTGACAGCAGGCGGACGAATTGGGCGGGTTGGCATGACCGGACGCACGACCGGACCACACTTACATTGGGGACTCAAATACGCAAGTCAATGGGTCGATCCGGCACTTGTACTTCGGGCAATGTATACCGAACAAAGCACCGGACAGCCCGTTTCGAGCCGTCCACAATAACCTTCCACTAACCTTCACTGAATCTAATTCGCTGCTTTTAACTCATCGATCAACTGCTCAAGTTGGTCGATGTTTGCTTTGTAGATTTCGCCGCAGAAGTGACAGGTGGCTTCCGCGCCTTTATCGGTTTCGATCATGTCTCGCAGTTCAGCTTCACCCAATAGTTTTAGTGCGCCCATGACTCGATCGAAAGAACACCCACAGTGAAATCGTACAAGCTGCGTTTCTGGAAAGAGTTCTAAACCGATATCGCCCAGCAATTCCTCAAAAATCATCGGCAGCGTTTTACCCGCTTGCAGCAATGGCGTAAATCCTTGCAGCGAGGACAACCGAGATTCTAAAAGCGCAACAAGTTCAGGGTTCTCTGCTGCTTTCGGCAAGATTTGAATCAGCAGTCCGCCTGCGGCTTGTACACCGTGTTGATCGACAAATACGCCGAGAAATAGAGCGGAAGGCGTTTGCTCAGAGGTCGCCAAATAGTGAGTAATATCGTCACCAATTTCGCCTGAAACCAGTTCTACAGTGCTGCTGTAAGGATAACCGTAGCCGACATCTCGAATCACATAAACGTAGCCATCGTTGCCCACTGCGCCCCCGACATCAAGCTTTCCTTTTGCATTGGGCGGGAGTTCGACTTCTGGATGGTCTACATAGCCGCGAACGGTTCCATCGGTTCCGGCATCGACCATCAATCCGCCCATCGGACCATTCCCCCGGATGCGGATATTCACTCGTGATTCCGATCGCTTCATACTCGATGCCAGCAACAGCCCTGCTGACATGGTTCTACCGAGCGCAGCGGTCGTAACATAAGATAGCTTGTGGCGCTGTCTTGCTTCTTCGCTGAGGCGGGTCGTGATCACACCGACTGCCCGGATTCCACCCTCTGCGGCAGTTGCTCGAATTAACTGGTCAGCCATGAAAAACCTTTTCGTTCCAATCTAGACGCTCTTTCTGATTGTAACGATTCTTGTAGACAGCATCAGGATGAATTCGATCGTTTAGTTTGTGATCGTACAGGCATCATGCGATCGCACCTCCGGAGCTCCATTCCCGCTATGAAAAAGTCGGTACTGGCTCAATATGGCGACGACAGCAATGAAGCGGAAGCCGTCGGCTATACCAAAAAGTCAGACCGCAAGCGCCCCCAACGGTCTACTCAAGTCGAGTCTGTCTCTGCCTAAAAAGCAAACTGTAAAGAGCGCGATCGTATCCCCCGCGATCGTACAGAGAAATTTAGCTCGATCGCACTCTTCGGATGTGCCCTAGAGATTATCCAACTGTTTCTTGAGATCTTCGAGTTCGGAATCGATCGCAGCATCTTTAGGCGCTTGCGTCGTTTGAGATTGCGGTGTTGTCGTTCCGGGTGCTGCCGTTCCGGGTAGAGATTGCTGTGCCTGCGGAGAACCTGCCAGCATTTGCTGCTTCATCGCTTCGAGTTCGAGATCGACATCGCCCGATTCGAGTGCCCGGAATTGCGATTCGAGATCGGCTCCCGCGAGTTCGCCTGCGGCTTGCGATCGCGCTTCGAGTTGCAGCACTTTGTCTTCCATCCGCTCGAAGGCTGCCATCGCAGAGCTAGTTCCCATGTTGTTGACCATGCCCTGCAATTGCTCTTGTGCTTTCGCGGCACTCGCGCGGGCTTTGAGCATATCTTTCTTGGTCTTGGCTTCGGAAATTTTGCCTTCGAGGGCGATCAGACTGCGTTTGAGCGTATCAACTTGAGTCGTTTGAGTATCGAGTTGCGACTTGAGCGAGGTTGCAGTTTCAGTATGCGTTTTCTTGCGAGTGAGGGCTTCACGAGCGAGGTTTTCGTCGCCTTTTTGCAGAGCGAGTTGTGCCCGTTGTTGCCAGTTGTTGGACTCGGTTTGGGCTTGATTGTATTGCTGCTGAGTGCGCTTTTGTGATGCGATCGCTTGCGCCACGGCTTGACGAAGCTGCACCAGGTCTTCCTGCATATCGATCACAGCTTGTTCCAGGATTTTTTCTGGATCTTCTGCCTTGCTCACCATGTCATTCACGTTGGAGCGGACAACGCGGCTGATGCGGTCAAATAATCCCATAGTTCTTTCCTTCTGGCGTTTCTTAGAGTTCAGTTGCCGTTGCTTTATACGTTAGCCCACACCGCTGAATTTGCAGCACTTTGATATGGTTTGGCGCAATTACCCTTAAAGTAGGGTCGGAGCCACGTTAGATATGCAAATCAAGCAGCCTCTTTTAGTCTAAAAACTTCAGGGGCAAATCGGTAGGTTTCACAGAATTTTTTTGGAGTTGTCGATCGCTATGTTTCCTGCCGTTTTTCTCGATAAGGACGGAACGCTGATTCCGGATGTTCCTTATAATGTCGAGCCGAGTAAGATTCAACTAGCTGATTTTGCGCGATCGGCGTTGAGAACATTGAGCGATCGAGGATTTAAGCTGGTCGTTGTATCGAACCAATCTGGCGTGGCACGCGGGTATTTCTCTGAATCTGCACTTGTGGGGGTTGAGCAGCGATTACAGGAATTGCTTTACCCGATCGAGCTAGATGGCTTTTATTTCTGTCCGCATCATCGTCACGGGACGATCGCTGAGTATCGGCTGGACTGTGAGTGTCGGAAACCGAGAGCAGGAATGTTATTGAAAGCGGCACAGGAACATCAGATTGATTTAGCGCGATCGTGGATGATTGGCGACATTTTGAATGATGTTGAAGCGGGGAGAAGCGCGGGATGTCGCACGATTTTGATTGAAAACGGAAACGAGACGGAATGGATTTTGAATGCAGCGCGAGAGCCACATTTTCGAGCTGCAAATTTAGCAGAAGCGGCAGAAGTAATTGTTCAGCATAGCGATTGATGGAAACCGCAGTTTCGACTCGTTCCGCCTTGTCCGGTAATATGCAGCATCACAATGTCAAATTTGCGATTTAATTCTCTGACTTCGCCTTCGAGTCGATCGAATCTTTGATCTATTTGATCGAATCTCTCATTGACTCGATCAAATCTTGCATTCATGTGATTCTCTAGCGAGTCAATTTCGTCGTAAACGCGATCGAATCCTCTCGACAATTCCTGTGGCGAAATTTGCGAATACTCTAGCCGATCCACTCGGCGGTTTAAGCTTGTGAATTGTCGATCGATTTCTCTATCTCGATCGTTTGGCTCATTCGCTTGCGTCATGACAGCTATCCTCGGCTGATTCTCCTAAATTAGCATTCCCTCATGATGGGCTGAGAAACTTTTATGATGAGTAAAGTCCCGCTCTAAGGTTTTATGAACATCGTCTGGTTATTGTTTGGGGTGTCGATCGTATTGGCGCTGATTTATCTGCTTAGTCCTCGTCGTTATCAATCAAGTGACTCGGTTGCGACGGCGTATGATGAATGGACTGAGGACGGCATTCTTGAATTTTACTGGGGTGAACATATTCATCTGGGTCACTATGGCTCTCCGCCTCGATCGAAAGACTTTCTAAAGGCAAAATCAGACTTTGTGCATGAAATGGTGCGTTGGGGTGGATTAGACAAACTTCCAACAGGTACGACTGTCCTAGATGTTGGCTGTGGGATTGGTGGCAGTAGTCGCATTTTGGCAAAAGATTATGGATTTCAAGTCACAGGAATTACTATCAGTCCAGGACAGGTCAAGCGGGCACAAGAATTGACTCCACCAGAAATTTCGGCGCGATTTCAGCAAGATGATGCGATGAATTTGTCGTTTCCAGAGGCCAGCTTTGATGTGGTCTGGTGTATTGAAGCAGGTCCCCATATGCCTGATAAAGCGGTGTTTGCGAAAGAACTAATGCGAGTTCTAAAGCCAGGTGGAATTCTCGTCGTTGCAGATTGGAATCAGCGGGATGCAAGGAAACAGCCGCTTGTCTTGTGGGAGCGCTGGGTGATGCGTCAACTGCTCGATCAGTGGGCACATCCCGAATTTGCCAGTATTGAAGGATTTGCTGAACAATTACAGGCGACAACTTTAACGGCTGGAACTGTTCAGACGGCGGATTGGACACAGGAAACGTTACCGTCTTGGCTGGATTCAATTTGGCAAGGCGTTGCGCGTCCTCAAGGCTTGGTTCATTTTGGCGTGGCTGGCTTGATCAAGTCATTGCGAGAAGTTCCCACTTTACTATTAATGCGTTTAGCGTTTGGTGCGGGATTGTGTCGGTTTGGAATGTTTCGAGCCGTGAGAAAGTGATGCGCTTAATCACTGTTCTATAAATCACTGTTTTGCGGCTTCACTTCTTGAGCAAAGTTCTCAAATCGCCGCATCAAATACGCCACGCCAAAATCTCCGCTCGGATGCTTCTCTAGCGCCTCTGCTAGTTCAAACACTCGATCGGCTAACTCGACTCCCAATCGATCGATCGTCGCCTGTTTCTCCATCGCTAAATGTTCTCGCGCTCTCGATAACGTCTGCCACTCGCTCGAAAACAACTGCTCGATCGCAGTATGCAGTCCCATTGTTTCGAGCGCATCCCATTCGCCACGATCGCACCAAATCCCCCCACAGCTTAAACAGCGCTCTACGTAAAAGGGCATCTTCATGCCAACTTTGGCTCGTGCAAGATAGCTGCCACAATCAGGACATAGTGCCGCTTTCGTATCGAGTGGAGACTGTACAAATTCGACATCAAGCGTTTTGGGAATGAGAGCGGCAACGGTTTCGGGGCGCGAATGTTCTGCTTGCCACGTTTTGTAGTTCTCGGACGGAATCCAAGTGCCTTTACAATCGGGACACTGTTTCACCGCCAACGCCTCGGTTAATGTACCATCGGTGAGCGTAATTTTTCTCTCTTTCGGACACTGCATCGCCTCATCTCCAACCCAACGCTTCTATTTAATCAGGCAGAGTCTCCAGAATCACAATGCAATAGTTTGTTAATAATTTGATGCGATCGCGAATTTGCTCGATGCGGGTTCTGATCGTTTCTACCTGTCGCGCGGTTTGCAAAAACATTCCATCCATACTGAGCAACCGCATTTGTTTGTTGATTTCCACTAAAACCGAATGCGTCTGATAATCGTCAGTTTGGATCGGCTGAATTTCTGTTTGAAAGAGATTTTGTAGCGATCGTATTTTTTGATGAAGTTCTACGCGATCTAATAGGTCTGAATTAATTGTTTGATCGAGTTGTGCGATCGCGGTTTGAAACGATTGAAAGCAGTGTACCTGGTTCTCTGTTAACATATTTAAACAACTTCATTTCAGTAAAAAGCTGGGGATCGCTCAACTGGCGAGAGATACGTAGAAGAGTGTTTCCGTAGCCTGTTAGAAATCTCGGTGTAATTTCTACCTAAATTTGCTGACATCCTGTACAGTAATGACTCAAGAACCCGGTTTTGACTGAAATCAAGACGATCACAACGTTTCTCAACGAACGAGAATTTCAGCCAATAAACCGATCGCCTTTCAGCCAATAAACCGATCGCCATTGATAAAATGAGCGCTACGATTGTCTTAACAAGTTTAAGACAAACCTTCTATTTTCACTTGGATTGACTCAACTGCGAGACGATTTCAAGGACTCGCTTCCTGAAATTCTTCGGTCACAGTTTGTCCATCCTCAATTTCAAAATCAACGTCTAGCGTTTAGGAAAGTTCCTTATGCTAGACTTGTTTTCTATTCGTTCGATTTTTTGTATACAGCTATACACTAATTCACCCTTTCATCGTCTGAACCTGCACTCTAGTCACGCGAATCAGCATGAATGTAGCGGCATCTCACCCCACCCTTGACTTTGCTTTACCAGATTGGTTGCGCGAGTGTTTCCTCAAACGCTCCGACAACTCCCAACTCGATCGAGATTTAATCTGCCGCGCGTTTGAATTTGCCTATGAACTGCACGAAGGGCAAAAGCGAGCCTCCGGAGAAGCGTACATCGCCCATCCTGTCGCAGTCGCAGGAATTTTAAGAGACCTTGGCGGCAGTGGCGTGATGATCGCCGCTGGATTTTTACATGATGTAGTTGAAGACACTGATGTCACTCCCGAAGAAATTGAGAAGCGCTTTGGGACTGAAGTTCGCTGTCTCGTCGATGGCGTAACAAAACTTTCAAAGTTCAATTTTTCGAGCAAAACCGAGCGACAAGCAGAAAATTTCCGTCGAATGTTTCTGGCAATGGCACAGGACATTCGCGTGATCGTAGTGAAGCTAGCGGATCGACTACATAATATGCGGACGCTCGAACATCTTCCGCCGGAAAAGCAACAGCGCATCTCACTCGAAACCCGCGAAATTTTTGCACCCTTGGCAAACCGTTTAGGGATCGGGAATATCAAATGGGAACTCGAAGACCTCGCTTTCAAATATCTTGAAACTGATGCTTATCGAGAAATTCAGAAATTGGTGTCAGAAAAACGCGCCGATCGAGAAGCGAGACTCAGCGAAGTTGCAGCAACATTCAAACGCCGCCTCGATCAAGTTGGCGTGCATTGTATCGAAGTCAGTGGACGACCTAAGCATCTCTATGGCATTTACCAAAAGATGCAGCGTCAGCAAAAAGGCTACGAGCAGATTTATGATGTTGCTGCTGTCCGAATTATTGTCGAAAACAATGACGAATGTTATCGCGCTTTAGCGATCGTGCATGATACCTTCCGCCCAATCCCCGGTCGCTTCAAAGACTACATCGGCTTACCCAAACCAAACCGTTATCAATCGCTGCACACCGTAGTAATCGGTGATTCAGGTCGCCCGCTGGAAGTTCAGATCCGAACACTGGCGATGCATCACATTGCAGAGTACGGGATTGCAGCGCACTGGAAATACAAAGAGACGGGTGGATCTACCTCTCAGCTTACGAACGATGATGAGAAATTCACCTGGTTGCGTCAACTGCTCGACTGGCAAAACGACCTCAAAGACGCGCAAGAATACCTCGAAAGCATCAAAGATAATCTGTTTGATGGTGATGTCTATGTGTTCACGCCGAAAGGAGAAGTCGTTGCACTTAGTCCGCGATCGACTCCGGTAGATTACGCTTATCGAATTCACACCGAAGTGGGGAATCACTGTGCAGGCGCGAAGGTGAATGGTCGCATGGTTCCGCTCGATACTCAGTTGAGAATGGGCGATATTGTCGAAATCATCACGCAAAAGAACGCCCGTCCGAGTTTAGACTGGCTCAATTTCGTCGTGACAACTGGGGCAAGGAATCGAATTCGGCAGGCATATAAGCGATCGCATCACGATGAGAATGTGCTGCGCGGTCGTGAAATGCTCGAAAAAGAATTGGGCAGGAACGGCTTTGAAGCGTTGATGAAATCGGCTCCGATGTTGTCTGCGGCTGAACGATGTAACTATCACAGTGTTGAAGACTTCGTGGCAGCAGTGGGATATGGCGAAATTACCTTAAATCTTGCGCTGAACCGAATTCGAGATGCGGTGAAAGCGCAGCAATTACCTGCTCATCCTGCGCCTTCTGACAGCTTGGCAAACGATATCGCGCTATTGCCAACTGCACCGAGAGCCGTAGCTGCACCTGCAACGAAATACCCGATCGCAGGAGTCGAAGGCTTGCTGCACTACATGGCGGGCTGTTGTCATCCACTCCCTGGAGAGCCAATTATCGGTGTCGTGACTCGGAGCAATCGTGGCATTTCGATTCATCGTCAAGGCTGTCCGAATGTTGATCCGGTTCCGGGCGATCGCTTAGTTCCGCTCAGTTGGAATCCGACCGAACGAGTGACCGGACGCGCTCAGACGTATCCGATCGACATTCAAATCGAAGTCATCGATCGTGTGGGAGTTCTCAAAGACATTCTTTCTCGCCTCACCGACAACAATATCAACGTCCGAAATGCTCAAGTCAAAACCTTCCCGGATCAAACAGCAGTGATTGACCTGGGCATTGATATTTGTGATCATGCTCAGTTAGAACGTACCTTTGTTCAGATCAAGAAAATGACGGACGTGCTGAATATGCGGCGGGTCAGTCAAGTCGATGAAAACTGATGTTCCCGATCGTTAAAGTAACTTCATAGAATCGAAATATCTCTTAAAGAAACGAGAAACCCTTGACATATTCAGGCTTTCTTTCGATCGAACTATATTTTTCAATGCGATACTGTTTGGACAGCTTTGTGATGCTAAATCTCATCCTTTAGATAGTTGCACTCAAACCTGTTTACTCTAAGCACAGATTACTCACCCCTGGCATGAATTATTCCTCCGATCGTTTCCCTTGGTGGGACTATCTCAATCAGCACTTGTTCGATTCTGAGCGTCCGTTTATTTGGAATTTAGAGAAGTTTCAGCACATTCATCGTGTGCAAAAACTAGAGCGATGTTGGGAGCGATCAGAAGTGTACCTTTTAGAGCATTGCTGGCGACAGGAAACGGACGAGAAGAATTCTTAATTTCCATTGCTTAGCTTAATTGTGTAAGAAGTCCGGTTTCTGAGAAAGTCGGACTTCTTTTAGATTTATGGCTGTCTCCAGCGCTTTGCAAAATCATCGAGAACCGATTGAGGAATTTGGCTCTGTAGCCATTTCAAAGCGGCATCTTGATGCGCTGCACCACGATAAGATTTCGCGACGTTAATGAGGTCGATCGGAAGAGGAGTCGGTGTTGGCGTTGGTTTATTTGCTTGTAGCGCTGCCCAAGTTGCCGCCCCCACAATACCATCCGCCGCTAAATTCTTCGATCTCTGAAACGCGGTCACTTGAGCTTTCGTTTTCGGACCAAAATCCCCATCGGGCGTTCCCACATCAAACCCCCGGGCTTCCAATAACGTCTGCATCTCTTGAACGACATTCCCTCTAGTGCCTTGTCTCAACGGAATGCGACCTGCTAACAGCTTTTGTAATCCATCCAAATCGCCATTGAAATTATTCAAATCAACATTGCCCGCAATTCCGCGCAGTGTCCCTGATTCGGAGAATTGATGAAACGTCCAACGGCTCCAAGTCGAAGGAACATACGGCGAACCAGTGCCAAAATTTGCGACCCACAGCGGATATTTGGAAAACTGCTTCGGATTGCCGAGTTTATCTTCCCAAAAGACGGGAAAGGTATAAAGAATGGGCTTGCGTCCTGTTTTCGCCTCAAGGATGTCTAACCATTTCAGCGCCCGATCGATCACCGTCGCCGCGCTCAATCCATCATCAATCTCCAAATCAAGAACAGCAGGCAGATCGAATGCTTCGATCGATTGCACCGTTTTCAAGAAATTATCTGCTTGAACGGCAGGATCTTTGCCGGGGCGAAAGAAGTGATATGCCCCTCGAACCATGCCGACTGATCGCATGACTGACCAGTTGCGGGCAAATTTATCGTCTCGGCTAGTTGCGCCTTCGGTCGCTTTGGCAAATCCATAAAACACACCTTGACTGGCGACGGTTGTCCAATCGACATCGCCTTGATAAGTAGAGACATCAATGCCTAAGAGAGCCATGATTCAAACCTCTAAACCTTGTAGTGGGTACATTCACGATCGGGTGTCAGGATTCCCCAAGTTTGCCCGAAATCGTCTGCAGATACGATTAAATTGAGTTGCGAATCCGATCGCTCAAAATCCGATTGCCGCTGGAACTGAGATGGATGTGATCCCGATAGAGATCCTGAATTTGGGACGATTCAGCCTGAAAAATGGCTAAGAAATCAATATATTGAATTTGCTCTATTTGCGTCATTTTGGTCAATCGCTGACGTGCGGTTATTTCGTAATCGCGTGAGCCAGAGGGTGTTAGTTCTCGGAATAACGGGGTCATCGCTAAGACGAATTCCGCTTTGTTTTGAATCGCAATATCGCGAATTTGTCGGATTGCGTCTAGATTGATGCCAACTCGATCGCCCCCTTCCGATTGAATCTTTTTCAGTTCAGCAGGTAATTCTGGTGCAGGTAAAAGATAGCGATCGACGACTTCGACGATCGCGCTAATCGGTTTTCGGTTGGGATAATTGCGATCGTGCCCGACTGCCAGTGATGTCGGTTGCGTTCCGAATAGATCATCGGTGTTAATCACTAAGACAATCACATCTGCATTAAACGTACCGAATCGCTTGAGATATGCAAGTTCGTTCCGGGGCGACCACGAGTTTGCTGAGGCATTGAGAACTTCTAGCGGTTTGCTCGATCGCGCAATCAATTCTGAAACCACGTCTTTTTGATCCGTCCACCATCCGCCATTAATGATCGAGTCTCCGATCATCAAAACGCGCTTTGTTCCGATTTCTGATTTCGGGGCGAATTTGCGCGATCGCATCGAGTACGGATTAATTTCAATCCGATTGCCAAATCGCCGCACTGATTGATTTGGCGCAAGCAGATAGCCGATTTCAGTATCTGCGATGTAGAGCAGCGGATCACCGAATCCGAAGCGAATTCTAAGGGCGAGTTCTAAGAAAATGAGCGCGATCGAGAGCAGGGCGATCGCGATGCCGATCCAGTTCATCCGGGGTCTGTGTAATTTGCTTTACCATCTTGGCTGCTCTTTGCTGAATTGATAAAAAAATCCTCACAATTTCAGAATCATTACTGACGCTTATGAGAGAAGAAAGATAAAATAATGCTTGAGAAAGAAGGGGTCGCAAAAATTCCTGATTAGCCTTGAATTAATCACCGAGTTGCTTGTTGGAGTGTAGCGAATTATGTCAGACCTGAATCGTGGAATTATGAAATTTGAAGGGGCAGATAGTCCGATCGTCGTTGGAACTTCTGCCACCCTGATTTTAGGAAGTATTGCAGTGCTGATTTTATGGGCACTTAAATCTGCGTATTTGTTAGGTTAGGCTTTATTGTTTACTCAAAGATGAAAGAGCCTACACCCTGTAAGCTCTTTTTTGATATAAATCTGGTACTGAAAGATTTAAACCAAGAGCTTAGAGAGCCGATCGAACATTCGCTGATTTTCGTTTGGTGTTCCGATCGTGATTCGCAATCCGCCACCTGTCTGTCGAATGATTGTGCCTTGCTGTCTTAAACGATCGCACAAATCAGCTAAATCTTTTGACGATCGTGCATAAATGAAATTTGCGGCACTGTCCCAAGTCTGTAAATTTGGAAGCTGTTTTAATCGTTGCTGTAACTGCGATCGTTCGTTTAGCAATTCCGTGACAACTGCTAAAAGAGAATGCCGCTCTGACAAAGCTAAACGTGCGGCTGCGATCGAGAAACTCGGTAGGTTAAACGGTAAGCGCATCTTTTCCAAAGCTTCGATTAGTTCAGGGTGTGCGATCGCATATCCGACTCGATGCGCTGCTAACCGAAACGCTTTAGAAAACGTTCGCAAAATCACCCAGTTCGGGTGCTGCAATAATTGCCCTGCTAAAGTCATCTGACTGAACTCGAAATACGCTTCATCGATTACAACTAGAATGTTCTGCGGCAAACTCTGCAACCAATCAATTTCTGCCTGTGTCAGCGCGTTTCCGGTCGGTGAATTGGGATGTACGACAAAAACCACGCGGATCGGATGCGTTTCGATCGCACTTTTCGCGGCAGTCAGATCGATTTCAAAATTGCTTGGAGAACGATCGACACTGATCACTGGAATCCCTAACGTTTTCGCCAAAATTCCATACATCGAGAACGTTGGATTCGCGACTAAGATCGAACCCTCTCCATTGAGACAGGTTGCCATCAGTAGCGATCGAATTAATTCATCGGAGCCGTTACCAACCGAGATATTGGCGTTCGTCAACTCAGTCTGTGCGGTTTCGTTGACGTATTGAGCGATCGCATCTTTCAGCGACAGATATCCGCCATCGGGATAACGATTCGATTCGATCTCAGTTTGCCAACTCCAGGCAAGTTTTTGCTTAAGTTCTTCTGGCAAATCATACGGATTTTCGTTCACATCTAAGCGATCGGGATGATCAAGGTGTGAATTGTCAGTATGTTGAGTGTTGTATGCTGCGAATTGAGCCAGATCAGAGCGAATGAACTCAAGCATGATCCAAAATTAAACGAGTTTGGCAGAGATACTGAGTCTACCAAACTCCCAGAACGATCCAGATCTAAGCAGGATAAATCCGCAAACGGCGATTCGGCTCTTCGCCAAAACTGCGCGACTTCAAACGGTAATGCTCCACCAATTCGTGCTGCATCTTTCGCACCGTTGCCGATCGTGGCAGCAATTCCACAGGCTGTCCTTTTGGAATGACAATCTGTTCGACTGCTAATCGAGCTTCTTCGAGCGCTTCAATTTCGTCCTCATTGTCCCCGCGCACAATCAGACTTAACTCCGCTTCGCCCGGTGTGCCTGGTTCGTCCATATTCAGCACTCGTCTCAGCGCGATCGCAATTTGCGGCACGCTGTTCGATTTGACTGTGTGAATCGGAATTTGACGCGTTTTTGCAAGATGGCGGAGTTTCGCGTGATTTTTCACGTGCGATCGCAGTGCCAACACCGCATCGGCTCCATCCATATCCTTAGTCAACAGCACAGGTAAATTCAGCGTTTGAATCACCTGATCTAATTGCTGCCGACTCACGCCATACGGATAAACGTGCAGCGGCAATTCTTCACCATTTGGACCCGGAAACGATTCGGACTCGATCGCATCAAAACTGCGACCCAACGATTCATCGAGCATTCGCTCAAATGACTGCTGTTCGGGGGTGAGCGATCGCACATTACTCTGGTTTGCCACCGCTTTCATTCGTCCCGACGATCGCCAACCGCGCGCTTGACCCGAAAAGTAGTTGCCAATTTCGGGAATCGCTTGCGGACGACTGCGGGGTTCGGGAGCCGCAGGTGCTTCATGCGTGATCGTCACTTTGCCTTCGTCATCTGTCAGGCGAGTCTGCGGATTCGGTTGTCTGCCGCGCAAGAGAATGTCGATCGTATCCGAGACTTCTTCATGCACGACCCATTTTTGCCGCTCCGTCATTTCAACCGCGATATCAAACGTCGGTGGTGCTTTGCGTTCCAGCACACTCTTCTGTGTGCCTCGTCTACGCGCTTCTTCATCACCCAGCGTCACTGATTGAATCCCACCAATGAGATCCGAAAGGGTTGGGTTCTTAATCAAATTCTCTAACTTGTTTCCGTGAGCCGTGCCAACGAGTTGAACCCCGCGTTCCGCGATCGTTCTTGCTGCCAGTGCTTCTAACTCGGTGCCAATTTCATCGATCACGATGACTTCGGGCATATGGTTTTCGACCGCTTCGATCATCACCTGATGCTGAAGTTCAGGACGAGCGACTTGCATTCGACGAGCGCGACCGATCGCGGGATGCGGCACGTCTCCATCGCCTGCAATTTCATTCGACGTGTCGATGATCACGACTCGCTTATCGAGTTCATCTGCCAACACGCGCGCAATTTCTCGCAGTGCCGTTGTTTTGCCGACTCCCGGGCGACCAAGCATTAGAATCGAGCGACCACTTTCAACCAAATCGCGAATCATCCCGATCGTGCCAAAGATCGCCCGTCCGACGCGACAGGTTAACCCAATCACTTCGCCGCGACGATTCCGAATCGCGCTAATTCGGTGCAGCGTTTTCTCAATGCCAGCGCGGTTATCGCCACCAAAATCTCCGACTTTTTTCGTGCTTTCTGCCAAATCTTCTTTCGTGATTGGCGTATCAGACAGATATTCAGCCTTACCAGGGAAGCGGGCTTCGGGAAAGCGTCCTAAGTCCATCACGACTTCGACTAAGCGATCGAGTTGGGGGTGTTGAACTAAGCGATCGCGTAAATGAGTCGGGAGAATGTCTAGAAGTTTGGTTAAATCGTCAGTAATTTGCATCCGGTTTTCATTTGTAGCGGTCAGTTCTCGGTCGGGTGAGGGGCGAGGATCGGGTTGAGCAAAAGGAACGGAACTGTATTCTGCCATGTGTTCTAAATCTGGGAGAAAAAGACAGAAGAACCTGTCTTGTGATTAGGTTAGGGGATCTTGATTTCTCTCTTGTGTATGTTAAATCACTTGTAGGACACGATTTGGAGATTTGATTTGCTGTACGAGCGGGGCGGCAAGATCAACCGCTTGCCAGAGAAGATCAGGAACGGTTTCTACCGCACCGGGAACGGTCGATCGGCGGGGGATTATCTCCATCGTTTCTAACTGATTAAGCACAGGTAACAGTAAACTCCGGGCGTAACTACCGTAAGCAATTCCAGAAACCCATCTCGAAACGGATGTTCTATCTCTATTGTGCAACATTCCCATTGCTTCTAACTTTGGGACAGTATGGCGATTTGTTCCTCCTGCGAGTTGTATATAACCGGGTATCTCTGCAGTGAGAACTTTTTGACCCAATTTGACACAGGCACGGGTTGCTCCATCGCCAATGTCGCCGCTCATCGGTCTTCCATCGGTTTGCCAAATCAGTTCGCAGGGCAGCGGGTGAATCAATTCGTACAGTGACCAAAGGTAATCGATCAAATCGTCTCCGTCCGGGCAGCTAATCGCGATCAACTTCAACCGATCGACCCAAGGCGAGATCGAGTTCCACAACCGTCGAAAGTCCTCGAATCGCCCCACTTGGGTGTGAATTTCGATCGCATCAATGCCTGCGTTGAGCAACATCGGTGAAATCACTTCGGGGGCATAGACGTATGATCGCGTTTTGATTTGCTCGATCGGGCAAATCGGCACACAGCGACCGCATCCATAACAGCGATCGTCGATCACGCCAGAATCGCCGATCGCTTGAGCGGGACAAATGGTTTCACACGGTCTTGAGCAGTCGGGCGGACAAATTGCCGGGTTAAATTCTGCTTTCCGAAAGTGTGGATCTTCACCATCGTTCAGACTAACCATGAGCCAAGGGAGCGAGGGACTGTAACCGCGATCGCGTGCCTGATCAGAGAAATGATTCGCAACGGCTAGTGCTTCTCGTGCCGTGGAAACGATCGCCGGATCTGCGGCGATATCAATACAATCTGCCCCGGCAAGCGCATACACCAGTGCAAGGGTGCGGATGGCGGGTAGATGCTGGAAACTGGCTCCACAAATCAGTTTGAACCAGTGTCCTTGTTGTAGCGATCGTCGGGGCGAATAAAAATCAATCACTTCTCCATGCTAATGCGTACAGAGTAATTTTTGACGAGTAATTTTTGCTCGAGCACCACAATATCGACGAGTTTGTTGACGCAACATCATCAGGCAGAATGAGATGAAAAGGTTGAATATAATTGTTCCATATCTAATCAATCGATCGTGTGAATCGCGAGCAACACGATGGCACCTATTCAATTCTTAAAGACAATGGGTGATTTATGAGAATTGATTGAACCAGTATTTCTATTGATTTATCTCAACTCCCTTCTGTTAGCGCGATTTATCGGGTATGGTATCAGGGTCGAGTGGTATATGTAGGTCAAACTACCAATTTGAAGAAACGCTGGTGTACGCATCACATTCTTCCTAAACTTCTCTCCAAATATGGTACGGAATGGACGATTGATTGGGTAGAAATTTCACCCTCTAACTTGAATCGTGCAGAAGCATTCGCCTACCGTTTCTTCAAGCCAAAACTCAATCAGAAAAATCCATCTCAATTGTTAGGTCTTGACTCGTCTCTAAGTGATAGTGCTGGTCAGTCGCATTTATGATTTACCAGCAAGGCGTAGAATCTCTGCGTAAAGCTGTGAACTGATTCTAAATCTTGCTTGGGTCATTAAATCATCAACAATCGGCTTGATATTAGAAAGAAAGCCTTTACTTTTGGCTTCCAGAAGGACACCAACTAACCCGGTAATCTCTAATCCTTCTTTGACTGCAATTTTTCTACCCAATTGCTCATCAATCAGTAGAAGTTCTGCACCGACTTCAATCGCTAGAGCGATCGCCTCAGATTCTCCTGCATCAAGCTTCTCACTTTGGAGTCTCTGCACCGTTGGCAAATCTTTCACCGCTTGAATCGTAATCCAGGACTGACTAGGCACAGATGCAGCCTGAAAATAAATTGTTGCCACTTTTGCAATCTCATCAGCAACGGCTTGAGGAATTGTGATGCTCCCATACACGTGTTGCAACAGAGAAAGTTTACCGATCGCAGCCAAGTTGCTGATCGGCGATGTGTTGCTAATTACTGTCATAACCGTTCTAACCGTTGCAAAGTCGCCGCATCATCTTGGAGGTCTTCGACATCGTAATGAATACAAATATTCCGACTATCGATTAAGTGTTGAAATTCGATCAGGTTCAGGTTCAGAAGGTTGCTGGCTGTTCCAATGCTGATTTTCTTCTGTTGAAACAGCATCAACACAATTTCTTGTAATAATTCCTCTTCCGTTAGCCCAGAGGCTTCCAATACTCGATCAGGAATGATAACGCTCATAACGGATAAAAATCAATCACTCCTCTATGCTAGTGCGGCAAGAGGAATTTTTGGCATCGATTTAGGATTTTTTCGCAGCGGTTTTCTAGAACATGTCATAGTTAACGTTGAATTTGGTTCAATTTCTGTTTGTTATACCAAATTAAACAGCGTTCAGGGCAGATACTGCTTCTCGAATGAAGGAATAGCCTGTGATAGAAGCAATGA
>PSLO01000155.1:0-5899 GCA_040289665.1 Leptolyngbya sp. ERB_1_1
CTTTACTGCCGTATCGCTCAAAGCTCATCGAGTCGCACTGGTAGAACCAGTGGCTTACCCCAAAGATTCAGTTATGGTGTTCTGATCACAGTGCATGGCAGCTTACTGAAATTGAGATCGAAGTAGGCTATCAAGACATAGGACATTTTTGTCGCCAGTTTCGGCAACGCCACGGAACACCTCCTCAAGCCTGGAGAACTGCTCAGATAGCTTCCACTAAATCCCGATAAATCGAAAGAACTGCCATTTCCAAAAGCCCCATCACCTACCGTTTATTGTGTATGCTGCTGTTGAAATTGAATTTTGGAGACTTCAACGCCCCACCATTTGCCCACAGCAGACCAAGATTTGCAATCACTCCACAAAGCGTCAGCACAAAGGCAACTTTGAAGTAAAGCGGCGGTCGATCGACGTTTTCTAACTCAAGCACTTCTAACTCTGTTGCATCTTCGTTCACACGTTCAGATGATGGAGAAACTTCAACCGGAAGCGACAGTAACTGATTCCGCGCTGCTTTTGCTCCAGAAAACGTGGGAGTTTCCAATCCCATGAGTTGTTGAACGAATTGCTTCAATGGCTGATCCGCAATTTCATTCCAGCGTGGATGCTCGATCGCACTCCAATCCTCCGGTGGGTCAAGTTCGCCTAGCAACAATTGAGCCGCGATCGTGCCCAACGCTTGAAGATCCTGCTGCTTCTGTTCGTTAAGCGACTTTGATATGGTTTCAGCTTTTATCGGTCGAACCACCGCTTCCCAAAGTTCTAAATCTTGCAAATACACTTGAAACTGAGCATTCCAAGCGGTTGACTCTGGAACAATTAATAAACTTTCTAGATTGAGATTGCCGTGAGCCGTTCCTTTCTGCGTTTGTCCGTCCGCAAAGTCAATCATCTGACCATGCAAAAACCACAGCGATTGCAGCACTTGTAAAAGTAGATAGCGCATCGTTGGAGCAGAAAGACTGCCTTGCGCTTCAAGATAGTTTCTGAGCGATCGTCCAGGTTGATGAGGCGGACGTGAAACCAGATAGCACCGCTGATCTTTCACCGAAGCAAACGCATCTTGGGGAATCAACAAGCGAAAATCTTGCACGCCACCGCTGCGAAAATCGATCGTTTCTAGCTGTTTGAGCGCTGCTTCAATCCGCTGGATATCGGCAGGCGACCACCAGAACGAATAATATTCTTTGATAAGCACCGGAGCACCCGTGGCGATTTCAGTTCCTGTATAGAAATGGATTCCAGGCTGAGAATGGGTGTGAGTTGCGATCGCATACTGTCCATGCTGCCCACTGAGCGTCTTGCCTTCCAAGGTAGAAGCACTCACTTTGGCAGCATGTCCCTGAGTCTCAAACGCCAACCGATTCTCATGACTCATCAGATTCCGTCTTCCATCTCAATCACTGCTTAATCATTATTTCTCACAATCTCCTTGACATCCGTGAGGATAAATAAACTTTTGGGTATCAAAGCGATCGTTTCCTGATCATACGCCGTTTTTCTGTAGACAGGAAAGTAGACCGATTTTCCATATCCCCTCTCCAGGTATGATCCAAAATAGTGGATGATTGCTGAAATGGACGGTTTGTGTTTTTTATTTGAAGTAGGTTGAGAATCGAGGGGAGTAAGTCACAATATGGAACTGGTTGCCCTAGGAAAGAGGTATGAAGGAACACTCAATGCAGATTGAGGCGCGATCGATGATTCAGCAAACTCAGACAGATCGAGGGATGCTCTTCTGTCAAAGTTTCACGATTGCAAATACAGGAACAGAAGCAAAACGCTCTGCGGTCTATTTCTGGCTAGAAGTGAGCGAACCAAGCTTCTTTTCGCTGATCGAGTGGCATTCTTTTTCGCCCGCATCTCCGACTTACCTAGATCCAGGCGAAACCCAAACGATTACGCTCAACTTTGATGTTCCGGCTCATGCGGCTCCGGGAGTTTACCATTACACGATCGCCTACAAATCCGAGCAAAATATCGAAAAAACCATTCGTCATCCCCTTCAGCTTGAAGTGCCCTCGATTCAGCCCCGTCGATTTAAACAAACCCTCAACTTTACGCTCGAACCCAAAACGACATCTGAAGCACCCCATCGCTTACAGCCTGGTGAATCAGTGGTATTCACGCTCAAGATCAAGAATCAATCTCAGATTTCAGACTTGATTTACCTCAACTGTTCAGAACTGCCACCTGAATGGTTCACGATCGACTATATTAACGGCGATGTAGAACCGCTTGGCGTGGTTCAACGAGTCAATGGGCTACGGCTTGAAGCTCAAGAAAGCGGCGAAATCCAATTGACCTTTCATCCACCAGTGGGGACATCAGCGGGCAGCTACTTCCCCACGCTGCAACTGATCTCGATGAATTCTCCGGATCTACTGACGCTGGATATTATCTATGTTCAGGTCTTGCCCGATACGCATCTCAATGCAGAAATTACACCTAGAGCGCGATCGATTCCGCGAGATCCTGCCACCTTTACTGTGCGGATTTGCAATCGTGGCAACGTCGAACGAACCTTAAAACTCGATGCCAAAGACTCAGAAAGGCGCTTCCGTTTTGTTATCGACAACAGTACGGTGACGATCGCACCAAATCGAGAAGCCTCGATCGCTCTGACTGCGATTCCGCGCAATCGGTGGCAGCGTCCGCTCTGGGGTAAACCGCTTCGCTCCTCGCTTAGCGTTCATCTGATTCCCACCGATGCCGTTTTAGCACCCTCGCCTTATCCTCCACAGGCAAAACTCATTTGGCTTCCCCAACCAAAATGGGCTTTAGCCGCCTTCTTGATGCTGGGAGCGGGGACTGCCCTGTTGCTTCTCAGTCTGCTTTACCGATTTAATCGGCAACCCATGACGACTGCCGAAATTATCGACTTCAGTCCGACAAAACGAACTTACCTCGAAGGCGCGAGTAATGCAGTCCGCCTGAATTGGACAGTGCGAAACCCTGAAACGTTGGATCGACTGGTGATTGCTCAGTTAAATGAAGGCGCAGAAATTCAGACCAAAGCTTACAATTTTTCCACTTCAATTCCCAAAGAATTGCGAGCCAAAACCGATGAAGAAAACGGCTGCCGTGGTGTCCGGTCGAAAACGACAAGTCAATCTGCGCCTGTATTCTGGGAACTGCGGCTTCCTGCGCTGCCGTGGTTGTCCTCGCTGCAACAGCCTGCAAACTATACGAAAGTTGAATGCCAAGGAATTCCCTTTGTTTCTTCGCAGTCCGGCGCGTTCAAATATAAGCTGAAATTGTTCTCAAAGTCTGATACTCGTGTTCCGATCGCCGAACAAACGACCGACACCGTGACGGTGAAATCGACTGGCTCTTCTCAATCGCCCGAGCAAGCGATGCAGTTTGTTCCGCGATCGTCGGATGCCTCGGAAGACCGACGACCTGAAATTGTCTCGTTTACGATCAACGGACAAAATGCCCAGAATCAACTGACTCATACGTTTTCAGTGGGGAGCGGAGAAGTTGCAAATGTGGTCGTATCCTGGCAAGTTCAAGGCGAAGAAGGCTTAGATGTTGAGCTTCTACCTTTTTCCGGTGCGGTCAAATCTCAAGGCTCGATCACCTATCCGATCGCGCCGGGTAACGTGAAAACCATTACGCTCACGGCACGAAATCCGACGGGCGCACAGGTCACACAGTCGGTTGATATCCAAGTGGTGGTTGCCGATCGACCGCGTCCGCCGCGTCCGCCTGCTCCTCGATCGACACCTCGACCGACACCTGAAGCCAGTCCGACACCTTCGCCAGAACCGTCCCCCTCTCCTGAGAGCCCAACTCCTACTCCTGATCCCAGCGCAACTCCCACTCCGTCAACTTCACCAGAAGCTTCTCCATCTCCACAACCTTAATTCCGCGCAATACAATATGATCGGTCTGGCAATTTCTGCCGTTTAAACCGCTCTGGAGTATCAACAGCATGAAGTTGCGAACTGTGACGGCAACCCGTTATGTTACTCCCCTGCGCGAGGGCGGCTCACTTCCCGCGATCATCGAAGCCGATGACGATGGAATGTACGTGCTGAAATTTCGTGGAGCAGGTCAAGGAGCAAAATCCTTGATTGCCGAACTAATTGCAGGTGAAATTGCGCGGGCTTTAGGATTGCCTATACCCGAAATTGTTTTTGTAGACCTCAATCCTGATCTTGCCCGCACCGAACCTGATCCCGAAATTCAGGATTTGATTCGCGCGAGTGCTGGGTTAAATCTTGCTCTTGATTACCTTCCTGGTTCCGTCACATTTGACCCCGTGGCAGGAAAAGTCGATGCCGAACTTGCTTCGATGATTGTGTGGTTTGATGCGTTTGTTACAAATGTCGATCGCACTCCTCGGAATGCCAATCTGCTAATTTGGCACCGCAATCTCTGGCTGATTGATCATGGTGCTGCGCTCTATTTCCATCACACTTGGACAAATTATCTCCAGCGCAGTCGCGATCGCTTTGCTGGAATTAAAGATCATGTGCTGCTACGATTTGCGACGCAGCTAGAAGCGGTAGACTCAAAACTGACCGAGCGGCTGACTCCATCATTGATTGAGCCGATCGTCAATCTCATTCCGGAGGCTTGGCTCGTTGACAATGCTCCGTTTCCGCAGAGCGATCAACATCGATCGGCGTATATTGAGTACCTGCTGACTCGATTAGAGCGACCCCGTAGTTTCTTAGAGGAGTCAACTCGTGCCCGAACGCTTGACATATGATTATGCGGTGATTCGCGTTGTACCAAAAGTGGAGCGCGAAGAGTTTGCGAATGTTGGCGTAATTGTGTCTTGTCCAACTCGCAGGTTTTTGCAAGCCCGAATTGAGGTAGATGAAGCTCGATTGTTGGCGATCGATGCCACCTTGGATCTCGAAATGGTACGTCAGCACCTTGCTGCCATTCCGATGATCTGTGCAGGGGGTGAGCAAGCTGGCGCGATCGGACAACTGCCACACCGAGAACGGTTTCACTGGTTGGTAGCTCCGCGCAGCACGATGATTCAGACTTCACGGGTTCATACAGGGCTATGTGAGGATCTAACCGCAGTTCTGGAACACTTGCTCGATAAAACGGTGCGCCCCATTCGGACAAGGACGGTGGTTCCGTCTACTTGTCCGAAACAGGATAGTTAGTTCATGATGCGCGAAACAGGATAGTTAGTTCATGATGTGAGTGTTAGTGCTGAAGTAATAGAAAGCGGCTAATAGCACGATCGATAACGCTCCAATTAAGGTGCTCGTTAAGAGAAATGTTGAGGACTTCTTGCCTTCGGTCGATTCAGTATTTGATTTCATAACAATAACTCCTTTGATAATTTAGCCATCATTCTGGGCGGAACAGATCTAAATAACATCCAGCTTTAGAGCTAAGTCGCTTTTTTCCCTATATCTGCGGATTGGTATCGCAAGGATTCGTAGAATCAAGTCATTTGGTCGCAGAATGTTTTGAGATGCAACGATCTGCATAAAAAAGCAATAAAAAAACACATTTTTCAGTTGAAATCTATCTTAGAGTACAATTTTTCGATCGTCGCTTCTCTTACAACAGAGTGAAGTTGAACAGGCACAAGTGTGAATGATTTCAGATCAGCCGAACCAAAGACAGATTGAAGAAGATATTTTTATTTTTCCAGCCTCATTTGCTCAACAGCGCTTGTGGTTTATTGATCAACTGCTTCCAGAAGCCTCTTTATACAACGTTCCCTTAGTCTTTCGGCTTACAGGTTCTTTAGCGCGATCGCATCTTCAAAACAGTCTCCAAGCGATTGTTCGCCGTCACGAAGTTCTGAGAACGACATTTGATGTTTTAGACGGGCAATTGTTTCAGATAATTGCTCAGGAGTTGCGGTAGTGCATCAAATTAATGTGGGACTGATAAAGTAGAGGCAGATCTCTTCTGG
>PSLO01000156.1:0-5898 GCA_040289665.1 Leptolyngbya sp. ERB_1_1
GCTCATCGAGTCGCACTGGTAGAACCAGTGGCTTACCCCAAAGATTCAGTTAATCGATGCCAATCTCGAACGCGCCAATCTGAGCTACGCCATTCTAGAAGCGGCTCACTTACAACGCGCCATGCTAAAAAATGCTGACCTCGAATCCGCAAATCTGAAAAACGCAGACCTGCGCGATGCTCGACTGTTTGAGGCGAATCTGCGAAAAGCTTACCTGTATCGCACAAATTTAGTCTGCTCAATGTTAGCAGGTGCAGATCTCAAAGAAGCTTGTCTGCGCGGTGCTGATCTCACCAGTGCACTGTTGCAAGGAGCCTATCTTAAAGCCGCAGATTTGCGCGAAGCAATTCTCGATCGCGCCAATCTCCGCCGTGCCAAGCTTTACGGTGCAACGTTTGATCAAGCGCGACTGGTTGAGACAATTCTACAAAATGCGGATCTCTGCTTTGTAGAATTCAGGCGGGCGGATCTTCGGAATGCAAAGCTAGAAGGTGCAGGAATCGAAGGCGCGAATCTATTCAAAGCCAACTTATCCGGTGCTTGTTTGAGCCGAGCAAGTTTAATCACAGCCAAGCTCTGTGGTGCAGATTTGAGCGATACGGTTTTACGGGGTGCGGATCTCAGTCATGCAAATCTTACAGGCGCGAATCTCAGTCGATCGCGGATTGGCGGTGCAATACTAATCGGAGCAAGCTTGAACCATGCCAACTTGACTGAGGCAATTTTTACGCGATCGAACTTGAGCGATAGTAGTTTCCGAGAGGCAAATTTAACCAATGCAAAGTTGAATCGAACCTATCTCAGCGGAGTTTCGTTTGAAGATGCGATCATGACGAATGTTCGACTGAGTGGGGCAACGGTGTTAAGGGCGTATTTCAGCAATGCCAGCCTACACGAAGCGCAACTGAATCGAACCTATCTTAGTTATTCTGACTTCGGTGCAGCAATGTTGAACCATGCAAATTTGATTGCATCGACTTTAATCCGTGTGAACTGGAAAAGCGCGATCGTGCATCAAACCCGCTTTGGGGGCAATCAAGGCTTACTCCGTCCTCAACGCGAATGGCTGCAACAAAATGGCGCAGATTTTAGCTTGTCGCCCTTGTCGAATGAATTGCCGTCTTCGATTCAACTCGAAGCATGTCAGAGTGATTTGAACGAGCGCTTACTTGATCTGGAGGATGCAAGTGAACAAACGCGAGAAACGATCGCACTGTTAAGTGAGAGTTGTGATACGTTGACGCGGCAAATGCGATTTGATCGCTTAAACTTCGTGCAAAGCGAGATTGAAATAATGGAAGCCGAGTGCGATCGTGCAGATGAAAAATACGATCGCTATCTCTCACAAATTCAAAATCTTACGCTGAACGATCCAGGTTCAGAAGTGATCGAATTATTAGATGGAATTCACGCTCAAATTTTTCGTTTAAATCGGATTAAGCGATCGGCTTTCGAGCACATTCGGATTAACAATTTGGGTGAAAATGATCGCTCGATCGATCTCGAAGAGCAAAGCGATGAATTTGGCATGGATTTGGACTCGATCAAAGAGGTGGACGATGAAGAGATAGACAATGTTTGATCAGTCAGCGCTTGTACAAAACTCGAAATCGCCGCACCGTTTCCGGCTCAGACAAATCCTCAAACTCAACCTCAGACAGCCCCGCTTGCCCAAATCCCGCCAATTCCGCTTTGGTCAAAGGAAACGGAACCGTTGTTAAAAGCTGCTCAGGCTCACGACCCCGACACATCACCAACAACTGACCCGACCCCGCCACCAATTCCGCAATTTTAGGAATTGCTTGCGATCGCACTTCCGGCGGCATCGCTTGAATCGTGTAAGACTCTAAAACAAAATCAAATGCACTCTTCCAAGCCTCCGGCAGCGCAAAAAGATCGGCAACTTGGTAGGTTACAAGCGAATCAGGAAAGCGTTTTCGACACCACTCGATCGCGCTTTCTGAAATATCAAACCCTGTCACCTCAAATCCCCGTTTTGCCAGTTCTTCCGCATCGTCACCCAAGCCGCAACCGATGACGATCGCCGTTTTCCCGCAGATCAATCGTCGATCCAACCATTCCAATAGCAGTGCATTCGGAGTCAACCGCGCCCAAGGAATGGCAGCCGGATCACCATTTGCAGTCGCATAAAGGGCTTCAAACCACCCCAACGGATCACCGTTTTCGATGAATTCCGTTGAGAGTTGAACGGTTCGTGTGAAGGCATCCGTCATACGGCAACCTTAGCTTGTCGTGCGATCACACCTCGATCGAACACAACTCCATCTGTGCCGATGCCCTCGATTTGTAACCGATCGGGATAAACCTCGATCGCGCTAAATCCATAGCGCGACACGGAATATTCTGTGGTTTTCGATCGACCCACCGGACGTAAACTCGCGCCACCGATTCCAGTGACTAAATAAGTTGTGCCATCGATCGAAGTCGATCGCTCGTAATGATGTTCATGCCCATTGATATAAAGCTGAACTTGATGCTTTTTAAACAATGGTGCAAACATCCGAATCATTTCGGGATTCGTGCCGTAATGCCCAGATGAATAAATCGGATGATGTCCATAAACCACTTTCCAAGGCGCGGAACTCCGTCCCAATTCCGCATTTAGCCAAGTCATCTGATCTTGCCAATCCGCATTGCTATTGGTGTCTAACACAAAGAATTGCACATTCTTTTCGCGGTAAGTGTAGTAGCGCCCTTTCATATTGAAATTGGCGTAACGAACTTGCGGATCGCCGTTCAAAGTGCGAATGTCATGATTTCCGAGACAAGCCTGAAAGCGAACGTTTTGCTTGAGTAAAGGCGCATACGGTTGCTCAAAAGCGACTCCAATCCGTTCCATTTCGCCGCTGTTGTAGATATTGTCACCCGCTAAGGTCACGAGAGAATAAGGATTTTTACGGTGGTAGGCTGCCATTGCATTTGCCGAATCAAACTGATTCTGATCGCCTGCTCCCGTATCTGCCACAGCAACAAACCGCAGCATTAATTCTTTATCGGCGAGTTTTGGCAGTTCAGAAACGATTTGAGCCATGCCAGAAGACGGTGCAGATGGACGGCTCAGGGTTTTTCCGGCAACCACCAGACCCAGACCACCAAGTCCTCCCCATACCAAAAGTTGACGACGCTTTAAACTCATATCGGGTAGTTCTTAAACAACAGTGCGATCGACAATGATAGATTGAAATTTCTACCGCTTTTGACTCTACTGGACTCAAACGGATTTCATTTGTCGAGGAGATAACATCAATGTCACAGCCAGACGCTAATCCCCCTACAAGTTCGCCCCCAGAATCCGAGTCCAGTGTGACACAATCCCAAGCAACTGCCACAAAAATTCTCACCACGCTCAGAACGGGGACAGTTCGGACATTGCGATCGACCAGTCGCTTTCTAGAAGGCACTGCGAATCGCCTAGACACGACTGAGCAACCCAATCCTCTATTGGTAAAAATCGTCAATGGCTTGGTCATCATCGGAGAGCGATTGTTACCGATTTGGAAGAAATTACTGAATCTGATTCGCGATCGACTTCCTGCCGATCTAAACGGAAAACTTGGCGATCGTACGCTTAGCGGCATTGTGGCAGGCGCGATCGTCATTTTATTCTGGTTCACCTCTTCGCTCTTTTCCTCTAAACCGCCACAACCCGTTCAGGTTGCTACCCGTCCAACTATAACGATTCCCGCTCAACCGACTCAATTCCCGACGGATCTGTCCGCTCCCGAAGCGGCTCCCGAGATCGTCTCGGCTCCGGTTGAGGTGATTGAACCTGTAGAAGAACCGAACCCGCAACGCAGTACAAGCATTACAGAAGTTCCAGTAGAAACGCCAGCGGAGATTGAAACATCGACAAGCGAATCTGTTGCACCTGAGAGCGAACCAATTGCAGAAGCAACACCTGTAGAAGCAACACCTGTAGAAGTAACACCCGTAGAAGAACCCTCGCCGCAACCGGAACCTGTGATAGAAGAACCTGTTGTAGAAGCAGTTGAAGCCCCTCCTCCAGAACCAGAACTCACCCCAGAACAGAAACAGATCGCCGCAATTCAATCTCAAGTGATGGAAATCAGCGATCGCTTCATGCATGGCTTAGTGACTGATGTTGAACCGCAAACCGATCGTTCACGCATCAAAGTTCGTGTTTCGGAAGATTGGTATCGCTTTAGTGCAGAGCAGCAAGACCAATTTGCCAACGAACTTTGGGAGCGATCGCAATCTCTCGATTTGGCAAGATTGGAAATTACCGATGCCCAAGGAACGCTGCTGGCTCGTAACCCGATCGTCGGTGAATCGATGGTGATTCTCAAACGCAAATCTGTACTCACTTAAAACTCTTTCTTCAACTGATAGAAGCTATAGCCCGACGGATAATCATCGACTTGGGCAAACATTTCATATCCCAATTTTTGGTAAAATCCCTTCGCTTGAAAGCTAAACGTATCCAAAATTGCCTCTGTACAGCCCCGCTGCTTTGCTTCCTGTTCTGCCAACATCATCAACCGACTACCAAATCCCTGATGCCGCAACGATTCATCGACCCAGAGTGTCTCAATCAGCAGCCAATTCCAACGAGTTAACCCGACCAATCCAGCTCTAATTTTTTGTCGATCGTCCAACAAAAAAACTTCAAGCGGTGTTCCTCGGAGTGTGCCTTGCTCAAAGAATCCATCTCGCACCGTACTCTCAGTGTTGTACTGTCGCAGCTTCGATCGAACATAGCCTCGATACGACGGATGCTCTTGAGAAAACAGCGCAAAATGATACATCTCGTCATGTTTGATTAAGAGCGCGGGTGGCTTGTGCCGCAAGGCTTGATCGAATGCCTGAACTTGAGTTTCGATTCCGGTGATTGCGGTTCCGACGACGACCGCATAGGCTCCAAGATCGAGCGCTTGTCTTGCGATTTGAGGCGTTGCAATACCACCCTCGCAGAGAACAGGTGTGTCTAACTTCTCAGCGATTTGGCTAACGAGAGTCAGTCCGGGTAGCGTGTGCTGTTGGGTGTCTCTGGTATAGCCGTAAAGCGTTGTTGCAATCAAATCGGCTCCCGCTTCGGCAGCCGCGATCGCCGCTTCTAAACTATCGACATCCGCAACCACAGGCTTATTTAACTCCTTGTGGATGCGATCAATTAACATATCAACCGTTTCAGGACGATCGCGCGGAGTAGCATCGATCGCGATCAGATCGGCTCCTGCTTCTGCGATCGCGGCAGCAGATTCAAACTGTGGAGTGATATAAATTTCAGAATTTGGAATAGATTGCTTCCACAGTCCGAGAATGGGAGCAGAAATCCGTTGACGAACAGCGGCAATGTGTTCAGGACTATCAACGCGGACGGCAACGGCATTTTGGGCGATCGATGCTTCCGCGATCGCAGCAATGATCATCGGATGCCGCAAAGGAGATTCGGGTGGGGCTTGACAAGAAACGATCAGCCCATATTCAAGAATCTTGAGAAGTTGGGCAAAGCTGCTTGTCATGGATTAAATTACGACTCCTAGCATCATTTTATAAGGCTAAATTCTACTGAGTGGGGCTACATTATAAAGGCGATTCCTAACATATAAATATTAAATTGCTATAGGCTCTTGAGCAAATTTCTAAAGATTTATCATAAAAAAGAATAATTCAATTCTCTTTCTCTCTTTCCCTCAACTTTACCAATACGATTGCAATAAATCTATACTGCTTAGATGAGAATTGATCTTTACCGATTGAAGCAAATAAAATTTGACTAGCTCGCTTCTAAACTAAATACAATCTCAAGCTTTTACAAATTAGATTGCAAGTTGACTATCAAGATTGTAAAGGTGATGTGCAATTTTAATGTATTGAAGTTAAGCTCGACTTTATCCATTTAAAGTTCAGCAAATT
>PSLO01000157.1:0-5823 GCA_040289665.1 Leptolyngbya sp. ERB_1_1
CTGCCAGACCTTTAATTTTTCAAAGCTATTTACCTATGGCTGCTTCTCATAACTGATTTAGGATCGCTATATTTCCTGAATATTAAATATGTTGAACTTAGATTTCAAGTTGTGAAATGAATGCAGTTTGTCATACTAATTTCTATTCTTTTCTTTAAGAAACTAAACTCATAAAGATTTCCATTTCATCGCGTATATCCTGATCTTATAATCTCTAAAAGTTTGCCGAATGAATTACTTTTTGAAACACAAGGGATTGATCTTCTTGTGTTTTCGAGTATGACTGAGGAAAGCTTGGGAAGGCAACCAATCGCTGTTACAAAACGCATCATTTAGGAGACAGCATGACGATCGCGATCGATAAAGAGTCGGGGGCAGAACATTCGCCCGATCAGCATTCCGCTACTTATAAAAAAATTGGGATTCCAAAAGAAATTTACGATGGAGAATGTCGAGTTGCCGCAACGCCAGAAACGGCGAAAGTTTTGCAGAAATACGGCTTTGAAGTATTCATTGAATCGGGTGCCGGAGAAGCCGCGAACTTTTCAAACGAAGCTTATTTAGAAGCGGGATGTCGAATTATTGCTGATACTGAAACGCTCTGGTCGTATGCAGATTTGATTCTGAAAGTTCGACCGCCAATTTGGAATTCGCGCTTAAACAAACATGAAGCAGATCTGTTGCACGAAGGCGCAACGTTAATTAGTTTCATTTGGGCAGCACAGCAGCCGGAATTGGTAGAGCGTTTAGCGACTCGAAAGGCAACCGTGATCGCAATGGATGCTGTCCCTCGGATCAGTCGCGCTCAAAAATTAGATGCACTCAGTTCGATGGCAAATATTGCCGGGTATCGAGCGGTGATTGAAGCAGCACAACAGTTTGGACGATTTTTCACAGGGCAAATTACCGCAGCAGGGAAGGTTCCACCTGCGAAAGTGCTGGTGATTGGAGCTGGAGTTGCAGGATTGGCGGCAGTGGGAACGGCGCGATCGTTAGGCGCGATCGTTCGAGCATTCGATACTCGTCCGGTGGTAAAAGAGCAAGTTCAAAGCTTGGGGGCAGAGTTCCTAGAATTAGAATTTGAGGAAGATGGAACGGGGCAAGGTGGCTATGCAAAAACCATGAGTCCTGAGTTTATCAAGGCAGAGATGGAACTGTTTGCGGCTCAAGCGAAAGATGTGGATATCATCATTACCACTGCACTGATTCCAGGCAAGAAAGCTCCAACCTTAATCACAAAAGAAATGGTTGAGAGCATGAAAGAAGGCTCTGTAGTCGTTGATTTGGCAGCAGAGCAGGGCGGAAACTGCGAAGTGACGAAACCGGGTGAGATTTCCCGGCATCACGGCGTAACAGTGATTGGTTTGACTGATTTACCCAGTCGAATGGCAGCGCAGGCAAGCCAGCTTTACGGCAAGAATCTGTGTCACTTGCTCGATGATATGGGGAGAAATGATAACTATCGCGTTGATCTAGAAGATGAAGTCATTCGAGGGGCATTAGTTCTGCACCAAGGCGAAACCGTTGCACCTTTACCGAAAGTTGCTGCACCTCCCACACCACAAAAAGCCGAAACGCCCGTAGTTGAAGTTCCGACTGTCGCTCGTCGATCGACACCCACTTGGATCTGGACAGTGCTTCTAGGAGCGGGATTGGTTGGAGTTGGTACGATCGCGCCTGCCTCTTTCCTCAGTCACTTCACTGTGTTTGTGCTAGCTTGCTTTGTCGGATGGCAGGTGATTTGGAATGTCAAACCTGCACTGCATACCCCTTTGATGAGTGTGACCAATGCCATTAGCGGCATCATTATTTTGGGCGGAATGCTTCAGATTTCGGGAATCCCGACTTCTGCTACAACGATTTTAGGCGCGATCGCGATTTTGATCGGCACGATTAACATTGCTGGGGGCTTCTTAGTGACTCAGCGAATGCTCAAAATGTTTCAAAAACAATAGAGGTGTGCAATGTTTGACAGTCTTTCTAATGTGGCTTACATTGCCGCCAGTGCACTGTTTATTTTGAGTTTGAGTGGACTTTCTAACCAAGAAACGGCACAGAAAGGAAATTGGTATGGAATTGCGGGAATGACGATCGCATTTCTTGCGACTGTGCTTCGCAGTGATGTAACAGGTTACGGAATTCTGGCAGCGGTGATTCTACCAGGAGCAATTATCGGTGCAACATTGGCAGGTCGAGTCGCAATGACAGAGATGCCAGAATTGGTAGCCATGTTGCATAGTTTTGTCGGAATGGCTGCGGTATTAGTAGGGATTGCGAATCATCTACAACCGCATACTCTGACCGGAGCAGAGGCAACGATTCACCAAGTTGAAGTCTTTATCGGTGTGTTTATTGGAGCGGTGACATTTACAGGCTCGATCGTAGCGTTTGGAAAGCTGCGAGGATTGGTCAGTAGTAAGCCGCTGTTGCTTCCAGGACGGCATCTTTTGAACATTGGATTGTTAGTGGCTTGTGTTGGGTTAGGAGCGCAATTTTTGAGCCATGAATCAACGACGGCATTGTTGATCATGAGTGCGATCGCTGGCGTTCTCGGTGTTCATCTAGTGATGGCGATCGGGGGCGCAGATATGCCCGTCGTAATTTCGATGTTGAATAGTTATTCTGGTTGGGCTGCTGCTGCTGCTGGATTTATGTTATCGAATGATCTTCTGATCATTACAGGTGCATTAGTGGGAAGTAGCGGTGCGATTCTAAGCTACATCATGTGTAAAGCGATGAATCGATCGTTCATCAGTGTGATCTTGGGTGGCTTTGGCAGCGGGAATAGTTCTAAAGCAAAAGCCATTACTGGAGAAGCGAAATCGATTTCGATCGAAGAAACGATCGAACAATTGGAAAATGCGAACAGTGTGATCATTGTTCCGGGCTACGGAATGGCAGTGGCACAGGCACAACACCCAATCTCTGAAATCACAAAAATATTGCGGAGCCGTGGTATCAATGTTCGATTCGGCATTCATCCCGTAGCAGGACGGCTTCCGGGGCATATGAATGTATTACTCGCTGAAGCGAAAGTTCCTTATGACATTGTTCTGGAAATGGATGAGATCAATGATGACTTTCCTGAAACGGATGTTGTGTTAGTGATTGGTGCGAATGATACGGTGAATCCTAGCGCTGTTGAAGATCCAGAATGTTCGATCGCGGGAATGCCTGTTCTGGAAGTATGGAAGGCGAAAACGACGATCGTACTCAAGCGCAGTCTTGGAAGTGGATATGCGGGCGTAGAAAACCCCTTGTTCTACAAGGACAATACTTGTATGCTTTTTGGCGATGCGAAGAAGAACACTGATGCGATTCTTAGCAAACTTAACGCATTAGTCGCCGCCTAACCCCGTTGCATCTCGCAACCGTAAAAGCTAAGTGCTTTTGCGTCTCTACAAGGTCAAACGTCATGGTTAATCGCCCAGTTGGAACAATCCGACGGGCGATTTTTTTGTGGAAGGGTATCTTATGGCTGCAAAGTCTTGACTGTGAGAACTTGCGGCGGTGTAGCATCAGGCGGATAGAGAAAATCAAATTGCACTAAACGCCGTTCTTGCGGTTTCATCTGCAAGGTGATCAGCGGATCGCCTTGTTGACCTCGCCGTTGTACTAAATGAACATATTGGGTTTGTGGCAAACCTCGATCGTCGTTGTACCGTAGTCGCACTGTTCCCCGAAAGTTCATTTGTGAGCCTGGAGGCTGCAAAAAGCGTAATCCTTGTTGTGTATCTTCACGCTTGAGTGGTGTTTCAACAGTCACAATCACAGTTTGAGGTTGACTCGATGTATTCTGCAACGGCATTGTTAGACTGTACTGAATTGCATAGTTGCCATGGGCTTGATAGGCAGTGTCTGGATAGCGACGAATCATTTTTGCGCTTTGGTTTTGGTTCGTGCCTAATGTGCCGCGATTGAGTGTTGATAAACCATATGAGAAGCCTTTCCCGGGTTCAGGTGTCGCGAGAGAATCGCGATTTTGATCCACAATCCGCCCATTCCATTGAGAACCAACTGCAACTCCAGCAACTCGTCCATAAACAACATCACCTGCCGTTTGCTCGATCGGTGTTGGTGTTTTATCTCGTGGTTCTGCAACATTGGCGGTATTCAGCAACGTTTGCCATTCTTCGACAGTCGGTTCGCGCTCTGTTCCATCAGGATTTTGCTTTGCGAACATTCCTAAACTTGCAAGATAGATAGCTCCGGTACTGCGAAGTCTCATAAAGGTCGATCGACCATTAAGCGGTGGGGTTAATGTCTTAACCGGAACTGGCACATTGAGTAGCATCCGGCTTTCTCCGGGCGGTATCACGACCTGAGCCGGAAAGATCGCTTGTCGCAGTCCGCGCAACACTTCACCCACTGCCCGACTGCCCGGACCTGAAAAAGTTTTACCATCATTGTTTTCAACCACAGCAGGCAGCGGAATAAAAGGAGCATCCGGTTGGCTGAGATAGCTCGCTGCTTGGAGAATGTCGATCGTCACTGCTTCTTTGCCTGGATTGTTCGCAATCACGCCTAGGTAAAGCGTTCTCAAATCGGTTGGCGTGGATGGCTTGGCAATGTGATGTGCGAAGATATCAAAGCGCCCTGAAAAAGTTTGATTGAGATGAGCAGAGGGAAACTGTTTTCCAGTAGGCGGAAAGGTTGATAGCAAAATCCCCTCAGTTTGCACGACTTCAGGACTGTTACTGTTAAAGACTAAAACCGAGTCTAACCCACCTGGAAGAACGCGCATTTCTTGAGGTTGCACGATCGTTTGAGGCGTGGGGGTGGGAGTTGGCGTGGGGGTTGCTTGTGACACAATCAAACTGGAAAGAAGCGACAACATGGTTAAGCCCAAAAATGCAAAATCGGGAGCGGTGATGATCATACCGAAAAAGCGTTCATCCATGATTGCGATCGCATTTCGTCTACCTCTTGTGACTTCCATAAACAAACCAGTATGGAGTCAATAAGAAAAATTTGTAGCAAAAACTACTATTTTTAGTCCGCAAAAGTGATTGTTAAGGTATTCTGACATTAATTCCCTCTTTGAAACCTTTCCTAGCGTTGTGATCAGTGTCGTGAATTGCCAAACTGAGCCTCGTTCTCATGAAAAAATTATGCTCTCGAAGCAGCACAGGGTTTCTGCTGCAACATCAATTCAACCGTTGATCGCTCCAAAGATTCCAGTCTTGGTTTTGGCGATCGTCTAACGCAGATCAACCTCGATATTCTTATCGACAAGTGCTTTTTTGCTCGCTCGGTAGTTTTCTCAGCATTGCAACGCTGGCTTATCTTTCTGTTCACACCTCCTACCCCCTCATTGCCGCTCCCTTCGGTGCGTCGGCGGTGATTTTATCTGCCATGCCCGATAGCCCGCTTGCTCAGCCTCGCAACGTGATTGTCGGTAACTGTATCGGCGCGATCGTGTGTATCACTTTCGTGAGGTGCTTTGGAACCGATCCTTGGGTGATGGCGCTATCAGTTGCGACTGCAATTAAACTGATGCAATTAACTCGATCACTCCATCCGCCAGGGGGCGCGGTTGCATTAGTGGGAGTGATGAATAGCGCTTCTTGGGATTATTTCTTCATCCCAGTATTAGCTGGATCGTGCATCATTGTGTTTTGTACGATCGCATTCAACCAGGTCTCACCTGGAAGAAATTATCCGAAGTATTGGTTTTAGCGATCGAGTCCGAGAGGCGTGATCGTTAGGCTTGTAGTTTGAATACGATCGTGCCCACTAGTACAACTAATACCAAATCTCCAAAACCAGACTACAGATGATATAACTCAAGTGTTGCATTCTGTTCGCAGTCATGACAGGCGT
>PSLO01000158.1:0-5707 GCA_040289665.1 Leptolyngbya sp. ERB_1_1
GTGGAGGTGACCCAGTTGCAGAACTGCGCCCACAGGTTAGCGCTTTCGCGTCTCTGTAAGGTTGTTGTCATGGTTGGATAATTACTGTTTGAAGGAATGATGTAAGTGGTGTTAACCACATTTTACATAGTAGGGGAAAAATTTAGATTTGTAAAGAGTGTTAAGAAAAGTTTTAGGATTATCTGTCTTAAGGACTAGGGCATAGTTCCAGGCAGACTTGAGTTTGATCGGGGTTGCTTCCGCTTGGTGAATGAAGTTACAGGCGTTTGGGCAAATCTCTAACAATGCTACTTGAATTGTGGATTAGGCATCGTGGGCGAATAGACCCTTGTGCCTAATCCACAATTCTAAATACACTTAAGATTTGGATACATTTATTAAAGTACGATCGCTAACCGATGTCCCAGGTCTGCAAGTGCAGGTGTCATCCTGGGCGATCGATGCAACCACTGATGAAACAATTCCTGACTTTTAGCGAAAGAAACGCCTAGCCCAATTTGTTCACTCAGCACAATGAGTCGCTCTAAAACGCGAATTTGAGAATCTGCACCCTCTAAATCATCCTCGTTAAACAGCGTCCAGAGCGATCGCTCAATCAACCGCTGCAAAATCCCCCGCGCCTCTGGTTGTTGAAGCTGAGAGCGAAGATGAGTCGCTTCAGTCGCGATCGCTTCAAACTGTCCCAAGTGCATCAAGATTGCGTCAGGATCATCTGCGTCTTGTTCAAGCGATCGTAGTGTTAACAACAAGCGATGCCCCAATGCAATCTCCGCAGCGACCTGTAACTCTTGTGGCACAGGCAACTCATCCCGGTGGAATGCCATCAATACACCATAGTTATCGCGATACACCTGCGTGTAAAGCTGATCCAATCGCGTCAAAGTCTCTTGGCTGAGCAGTCTCATCATCCGATGACGCTCTTCCGCAAATAAATCGCGCAAGCTATAAGCAACATCACCGAACACCTGATTCATCTTCAGAATTGTTTGTGCCGCGCTACCTTGTGCAAGTGCTTCAAAAAGCTGCTCTTTCACCTGTGTATAATTTCGTCGCCCTGCAAACGGTTGGATACAACAGTGAAAATCCCAGCCACACAAATGCAGTACCGCAAACACAAAATGCTGACTCTCGCGAGTAATCTCAGAAGTGAGTTGTAATTGCCCGATCGCTAATGCCACTGATCCCATGCGCTGCATCTGATAGTCCAATTGATTTGCGCTATAGCAGTAAACGCGCTGTTCTCGTGCATAAGACGTGAATAGAGAAGAAATCGCGTAGTGTGCCGCGACTTGCTCAAAGGTGATTTGAGCGGGGATCACTAACTGCCGATAAACCTCTGCCCCATTCTTAAAGCAGTCCACATTACTTGGAGCCGATGCGAGTCGCTTGATGAAATTCTTCTCAAGCTGAATCCCTGCCACATCTCCAGCCAGTTCTAGCGCTCGTGATGCATATCGGAGAATTTGAACGCCTTCTGGTCGAGAAAGCTCTTCAAAAAACCAGCCGCAACTCGTATACATCAACAAAGCATGGCGCTGCATTTCTAAAAGACGTAGCGCATCTAAGCGATCGCTCTGACTCAGCTTATGCGATTGATGCTGAGCGAGGAATTTCTGCACAGAGGCGCGATCGCGAATGACTTGAATGTACTCATTGCGTGCGAGCCAGGGATCGTTAAAGAGATTTTTTCCTTCTTCTTCGTACACGCGAATTAGCTGGTCTCGCAGCCAGTCCAACGCCTCTCTTAGGGGTCGTCTCCATTTTTGATGCCAAGCACCACCGCCCCCGCAGCCACAATCTTCTTGCCAGCGATCGACCCCATGAGCACAACTCCAAGCCGTAACAGGCTTTAACTCTACTTCCCAAGTCGGGGAATTTAGGCTGAGATAGTGCGCGAAGTTCGTTACTGTCCAACCACGTCGGGAGAATTCCTCTGTAAAGGCATACGCCAAACATTTCTCCGTACCCCCTTTGTGATGACCGAATGTTTCACCATCCGTTGCAACTGAGATTAACTGAGTTGGACGATGATCCCCGCGTACTGCTTGACCTAACCGCCCTGCTAAATGGTGGGAACTACTCAGAGCTGCATCAAATCCCATATCGCGAGAGATTAGACCGTCGTAGAAGAACACATCTAGATAGGGAGAACCGGGATCATTCGATCGCAGATAACAACGATAAGGGCGAGTCGGATCAATCTGACCGCCGCCCACTTCCTGCCAGTCGAGATCATTGAATGCGCGGCATCGTTGTGCCTGAGACGGAGCCAGCACGATAAACTTGATCCCCTCTTCGATCAAAATCTCGACTGTGGCATAGTCAATAGCGGTTTCAGCTAACCACATTCCCTCCGGATCGCGCCCAAAATGCGATCGAAAATCCACTTTGCCCCATCGAATCTGAGTCTGCTTATCTCGCTGATTCGCCAACGGCATGATGATGTGATTGTAGACTTGGGCGATCGCGTTTCCATGTCCGTTTAACCGAGCGCAGCTTTTACGATCAGCATCGACAATACGCTGATACACTTCTACGTCATGCCGTTCGATCCAACTCATCAACGTTGCGCCGATATTGAAGCTCAAATACTCAAAATTGTTGACGATCCCCAATAGTTGTCCTTGCTCGTTGAGGACTCTAGCAAACGCATTCGGGCGGTAACACTCATGGTGAATTCGCTCATTCCAATTGTGAAACGGTGAAGCGCTCGGTTGGCGCTCGATCGCATCCAGGTACGGATTTTCGCGCGGCGGTTGGTAGAAATGCCCATGAACCGCGATATAAACACCGCTTGCAGTCTTAAGGGGATCGCTGACGCAATCAGAATTTCGATCAGTTAAGTCAACCGTAGACAAACGAGATGAAGCATCAGAAAGTGAAGTCATTAGTCAATTTCCACATTAGAATGCACCTACACTCGCGACAGCACCGAATCGAAGTGTAAGCAGAACGTATCAAACTCAGAAAAATTTAGGCGAAAAGAATCACACAGCAACAGCTTTCTTAGCAGTGGGATCAATCGGAGTGGACTTGTCGATCGCATAGACGAGATTGCACTCTGCGTCACCCTACCAAGCCCGAAAAAAACCACAATCTAACTCAAAGCCGCTTCTACTGTGACTGAACTCGACTCATGGAGCTAGATTGTGACAACGCTGATGTGAAAGCAGGATGACGAATAGTAGTAGTAATAGCTATGCTCCATCGTTCTGCAATCATCTTTTGATTGAATCCTACTTTAGACTCCTACTCACAGCTTTTTAAGCTTTTATGTGGAATTTTATGATAGCGCCATTAAAGTTCATCTTTTGTGATGAAAACAATTTTACAAATGATCGGTAGTTATTCCGGCATAAGGTATCAATCGTGAGTATCCTATTGAGGATAATTCTCTCACTCTAGAAACGCGAATGTCAGTCAAGAACACGGTTTTTACAGCACTGTTAGTCATGATCCCGGTCTCGATCGCAGCTCATTATCTCCACTGGGGAGCACTCGTTATTTTCGCTACAGCAGCAGTGGCAATCCTACCCCTAGCAGCTTGGATGGGAACTGCGACTGAAGAAATCGCGGTTGTTGTAGGTCCAACCTTAGGTGGGTTGATGAATGCGACGTTCGGTAATGCGACTGAGTTGATTATTGCGCTAGTCGCTTTGAATGCAGGGCTGATTGATGTGGTGAAAGCGAGTCTCACAGGTTCGATTATTGGCAATTTGCTTCTGGTGATGGGATTGGCGATGTTGCTCGGCGGCTTGCGTTACAAGGAGCAAGAATTTCAGCCGATCGTGGCACGAGTGAATGCGTCATCAATGAATTTAGCTGTAATCGCGCTGTTGCTACCTACCGCCATGAATATTACTTCAACGGGGATCGATCGCCACACCTTACAAGTGTTGTCGGTGGCGGTTGCGATCGTGCTGATTACGGTTTACGCGCTGACGCTGCTATTTTCGATGAAGACTCACACTTATCTTTATGATGTGGGGGTTGCAGAAATTGAAGCCGAAGCACTCGCGGAATCAAATTTGGTCGGTGAAGAACATGGCGAAAAACCAAATCTAGTGCTGTGGTCGATCGTGCTTTTAGTTTGTACGGTGCTGGTTGCGATCGAATCGGAACTGTTGGTCGATAGTCTTGAAGAAGCGACCGCGAGATTAGGACTGACTGCGCTGTTTACAGGGGTGATTTTATTACCGATCGTAGGTAATGCTGCGGAACATGCGACTGCTGTCACTGTAGCAATGAAAGACAAAATGGATTTGTCGGTTTCAGTTGCAGTGGGATCAAGTTTGCAGATCGCGCTATTCGTGGCTCCTGTGCTGGTGATTGCGGGCTGGTTTATGGGACAGCCGATGGATCTCGATTTCAATCCGTTTGAACTGGTTGCGGTTGCGGTTGCGGTGTTGATTACCAATTCGATCAGTTCTGATGGTCGATCGAATTGGTTAGAAGGAACGCTGCTACTCGCAGCTTATCTTGTCTTGGGACTCGCGTTTTATTTTCATCCAGTGATGGCGTAGATTAAAGTTCAATGGATTTATGTTCTTGAGGTCTACGTAAATTCTCGGTATTACTCCAAAGCGCAAGCTACGATTACGGAAAAGAGTGAATAAGAGTGGTAATAAAAGATACGTGAGGATGACTGGGATAGAGGTGTCAAAGCCAAATGAAGTGACACAGATTACACGTAGCGCTCACGGATGCTATTAGGATGAGCCATACTTTGACCTTGCCCCGGTCAAATTCGATCGAAGTGAATTAAATCTACGTTCCTGGAGTCCGGGGTTGAGGAGTGCTGAAGCGATGAATGCTGAGTCGATTTATCATTGCCGTGGAATCACGCGCGAAGAACAGCAGCTATATGACCATCTTCTAAAATTAGTCCAAACTGAATCGCCTCATACCCTTACCGAGCGGTTTCGTCTGTTGTTTGTTGAAGGAACTGGGTATCCAGACCTTACCCTTCAACAGGATCTCGATCGCTTAGTGCAGTCCAATACTTCAGCACAGGAATTTCGCTTTATCCTAAATCGCTGCTGCCACATTCTGATTAATCGCTGGCAGACTCGCCCACAGCAACACAGCGCGATCGCAGAACTCATTGCCTTATTTGAATCTGCTCCGACTCGTCCAGTAACGGCAGAGTTTTCTCGATCGCGCATTATTAAGCAGCAGCGTCACCTGATTCAAGAGTTTCAGCAGACCGAGCAGTACCTCTCCCTCAAACGTCTCGCAACCGTTCTACAACCTGCGGAGTTGCCCACAGAAACGGAGTCTTTTGGCACACTCATCCGCCGTTACCCCTATTTATACGAACATTGCCTCGTGACTGAAGGAATGCCAAATAGTCAACAGTCCTCCATTCGGCAACTTCAAGCCGATCGACAAAAGCAATTTGAAGTCGATCTTTCCAAGTACGTGACCTATCAGATGCGCTGCACTTCTGGCAGTCATTTGATTCATCCAGTCGAAAATCCGACGCTGTTAGATCAACGATCGCTCTCTACAGCGCTGCACCAATTCACCGGAAAAGTGAACGGAAACGATACTTGCCGTGAAGTGGCACGGCGATTTCTCAATCATTGTCAGGAGGTAGGATCGTATCGGGAGTTTAAAGCAGAGTTGTATTACTATAGCGATCCTAAATCAGTTATGAGAAGCAGCCATAGGTAAATAGCTTTGAAAAATTAAAGGTCTGGCAGTG